>JABSRQ010000445.1 GCA_013215055.1 Pseudomonadales bacterium
GCGCATAAACCAGCTGATATCCTCTAAACGATCCCGCCACTTTGCCACTATCTCAGTTATTAACTGATGATGTTCTTTTGAGAGCTTTTCACCAGCGATGAACCGCTGAATAATATCAGGGCCTGTATAGATCTTCCGCCAACGCTCTATCACTTCTAAATTGGTTAGCGAGTCTACTTTCGCTTTATTTATATATAAAACAAGGTGATAGTGATTAGACATAATTGCATAGGAACAAACATCGATGCAAAAAACTGCTTCTATTTCAGCAAGCCTATCTAGCATCCATTGACGACGATGTTCAAAGTCTTGTTGAGTCGTTTTATCAAAGCCGCAGAGGAAGGCTTTTCTAACCACTCTAGAGATACAGTGGTAATAAGGGGTGTCTTGACAGCAGATTTGCTGCGAACGGGCACGAGTCATAGCTCCTCCTGCTCAGAGTAAACTCTGAATTAAATAAATATTTCGTGATATACAGTCTACACTCATCACGTTCATATTAAATTAATCTATGACTGTCCTATCTTTTCTTTCCTATCTTTTCTAGTAATTGTTATTCACTATTTTGCATTACATCATGGGTAAGATCTGTAGGCTAAAATTTATTGCCTCGAACTGTTGCTTGTGCTGCCATAAAGTCAGCCTGTCGCTCCACTTATCAATTTAGTCAATCGCTGCGGTGGCAATACAAGGGGATTTGTGGCTGGGTAGCTGAGTTTCTGGAATGCTTAATCTTTTGTCTGCCATAGCGTCGATTGGTAGTGAGAATGGCCGATTTATAGCTATAACCTAGTGATTAAGGGGCCTGTCGTGTGTCTTGAATGGTAAGCGAATAGATATACGAACTACTCCTATGGTCTCGCTGCGAGTTATACCGTAATATTTTCTCCTTTAAATCGATGGATTCTATCGGAGTAAATTAATATGGGTAATGACTATATGGCTAGCTTTTTCTGGCGTTTAATTATCCCATTGATTGGTTTTTTGATACTTTTAAGTGTTGCTATGCACTTTCTTGTCCCTACTTTAATGAATCGAAATACCGAACAAGAAGCGATTAAAACTGGTGTCAATATCGTTAATCAATTTACCCAGTTACGTGGTTATTACAGTAAACACGTGATCAAAAAAGCCCTACTGGCTGGCATGAAACCCTCTATTGTGCATAAAGGCGTTGAAAACGCTGTTCCGCTACCGGCAACCATGATCTACGACATGAGTGAATTACTTTCCAGCGGGAATATTAACCTTGATCTCTATAGTGCCTTCCCATTTCCCAATCGTGCATCCAGACGTTTAGACGACTTTCAACAACGGGCATGGAAACAATTAAACATTGATCCCGAGAAACCATTCACCCAAGTGGAAGAAACCTCTAAAGGTACTTATGTTCGCATTGCTGTCGCCGATAAATTAGTGGCCCAAGGTTGTGTTGATTGTCACAATTCCCGCGCAGATACTCCTAAAGATGATTGGCGCTTGGGTGATGTCCGGGGCGTGCTAGAAGTAAAAATTAATATTGATAGTCAATTAGCTGCCAGTGCAACACTGGGCTGGGAAGTGGTTGGCATTATCATTATTTCGTCAATTATTTTGGTTATTTTCTTATCCATCATCTACAAGAAGAGGATCAGCCATAGATTAATGGCGATAGTGAATTCATCGGCCATTTTGGCGGAGGGGGATCTAACCCACAGGTTAAGAGAAGAGGGCCAACACGAAGCGGGTCAAATCTCCCGCAGTGTGAATAAGTTTACCGAGTCACTGGGCAATGCCTTATCAAAAGTTAACACATCATCCACGAGTATCTCTGATACTACCTCATTACTATTGGAGTCTTCACAACGCTCCACTGTTAGATCACAAGATCAAAGCCTGAATACAGAGCAAATGGCCACAGCAATTAGCAAAATACACACTTCTTTAACCGAGGTCGCGCAAAACATATTGCTAACCAAAGCTAAGGCCGAAGATGCAGACAAAGAAGTAA
>JABSRQ010000446.1 GCA_013215055.1 Pseudomonadales bacterium
CCATCGATTTTTACTACGACTGTGCTGTTACTCCTCAGGCGCAGACTGGCTTCTTGTATTTCCAGTGTGTTGGCATCTGCTGCACTCTCCGCATCGAGAATATCTGTCAGGCCTATGTAGCTGTTTTCCAGCTCTAGCGTTGCTACGCCATCAGCCTGCGCCATAGTAAGCTGTTGTGCCGTGATCAGTGATCAGTGAGCTGCTGGCTTTCATTTCATCGGTTACCGAGCTGGCTTGATGAGCCCATAACTTGCGGTCATCGGCTATCTCATTCATTTCACTGCTGATGAAGATTACATAGTGGTCCGTTATTTCTCGGGCTGGGCATGGATTATGCAGCGCGGTTTCGTATCAAACTCCCTGTCACCTTTAAAAGTTAACTGCCTGAAAAATCCATATAGGTATTAATAATGCCATCTATTGAAAGTTACACAAAGTTTAAAAAGTGTGAAACTTTTATTAAGTTTGTGTGACTAAGTTTTACGATAAAAATAAAACTTTGAATAGATGAGGCAGTAAGCAATGAAAACGACTATGGGCGCAATGCTATTAATGAGCACCTTTGTAAGTCAGGCGATGGCTGGCGATCAATGTCAACAAGAAGATGATTGTCTAGAGATGGCGGGGAAAAAAGAGCTGACGGTTGAGCAGAGGATAGACGCAGGGTTTAACCGTATGGTCGCCGCAGGCAGGATTGAGGAGGAATGGACGGATTTTCTTCCCAAGCAAAAGGCTTATAAGTTGTATTCAGCCATAAATGGTAAAAAGGCTAAATCGCCATTCTCCATCGCCATTATTGGTGCCAAAACCACCACGGCAATGACGGGGGTGGGAACATCAACGGTACAGGTTGCTGACCCATTCAAACCCAATTTTGGCGATAGTTACTCGTATAAGAAAAAGAACATCATGAATAATACCGATTCACGAACCATTAAGTTTGGTGTGGATATTCTGCCAAACCTCACGCTGTACGCCCTGTATGGTTCAAGTGATACCTATGTAGACAGCAATTTATACGGCCATCAGGATACCGGGAATGTACCAGCCTCATTCTTGGAAGGTGCCGGGTATTCTGAATCGCAATCGGATAACCACGGCTTTGGTTTCACCTATTCAACCGCGTTTTCTACAGACTGGTTTTTGTCGGCCGATGCCAATGTTTTGATCAGTGATACGCAGGTGGATTCTCAATCCAACGATCTTAAATATCCCAATATGCCCTATAAAAAAGCCATGTATCAGGCAACAGGTGAAAACTATACCGGCAACGGTTCTGTTATTGTCGGCAGAAAATTTATGAATGATGATCTTAATGTGTATAGCGGGCTTAACTATCGCAATATGAATCAGAACTTGTCTGTGGTGAAGCCTGATGGCATTCATCAATCGGCACAAACCAATGAAAATAAGTGGAATATCGTCTTTGGCGCCAAGTATACCTTTATTGGTGAGACCAGCATTTTTGCCTCGGCATCATTTGGCCAGGGGCATGATGATCTGGAGGGTGACGATTACTCCCAATATGACACCACGCAAGCCTATTCTTCATCCTACGCGGTTGGCCTTGAAACACGCTTCTAAAATCATAATAAGTGGAGAAGTATTATGTTGGATCAAATGTTGTTATTGGCACAAGCAGACCCCAAGGCCTTTATAGGTAAGTTTTCGGTGTTGTTATTTCTATCATTTTTTATCACTGAGGCAGTCTTTGGCCGCTTGAGAAACAAGGCTGAAACCTGGCGTGATATCAGCATGATGTGTGGTGGCATCTTGATGCATTTCTTGTTCACGGGCTTGACCATCAGTGCCTTGGTTGCGCTAGAGGCTAAACTGTTTCCGCAGTCTGTGTATATGTTTAAGCAGGTCTCTATCTGGCTAACATTACCCGTCATTGTGTTATTGAATGAGTTGGGCCACTACTGGATTCATCGAATGGCGCATAAAGGCGGTTTTTTATGCAAAC
>JABSRQ010000447.1 GCA_013215055.1 Pseudomonadales bacterium
CTGTCGCTGTCGCTGTCGCTGTCGCTGTCGCTGTCGCTGTCGCTGTCGCTGTCGCTGTCGCTGTCGCTGTCGCTGTCGCTGTCTCTTTTCCGCGTAAGAAGTTTTCCATTTCTAAGCTTATGTTTTTAAAGTATTTTTACAGTGATTAAATTTTAAAACTAAAAATCTTTGCAACACAGTGTATATACGACAGGGTGTCGCTGAATCAGCTATTATGTGTTTGAATAATATTCATATTGCTATCCTTGGTTAAGCTGGATGGCTTACTATTTAAGGAGAGAAGTGTAATGAAATTCTTCATTACAATTTATACCGTCTTTATGGTGCTGTTATCCGCAAATGTATACGCTGAGTCAATTCGTGTCACTATCCTTGGCTCAGGCGGACCTAGCACTAGTCCAACACGCTTCGGCGCATCCACACTTGTAGAGGCTGGAAAAGAAAAACTGCTTTTCGATGTTGGCAGAGGCGCGATAATTCGACTCGAACAGAATAAAACCCCGCTGTCTGACATTACTGTATTTCTTACACATCTACACTCAGACCATATCAATGGACTCTCCGACCTTTGGTCTGTAAGTTATATCGCACCAACATTCAGAAATAAACCACTAGAAATCTATGGTCCGACTGGTATTAATGATGTCACTTCAGGCATTCAAACCGCATACAAACCAAACATTAATATTCGTACATTAGAGTATGCTGAAAAGGGGGTGAATTTTTATCCTAAAGGCGCTACTTTCGATGCGACTGAGGTGAAACAAGAAGGCGTAATATTTAACCGAGGTGGCGTTAAGGTGTCAGCAATTGATGTTGAACATGGAGAAGGAAGATCGTTCGCTTATCGGGTGGACTATGCCGGTCGCTCTGTCGTTATTTCTGGGGATACCCGTATGTCAAAGAACCTAGCAAATAAAGCAAAAGGCACCGACATTATCATTCACGAAGTAATGGCGGTTGATGAAAAACTGCTAAAGAGTTCAGCTTTGTTTCAGAGCGTACTAACAGGACACACCTCGCCAGAGGATGCAGCATTGATTTTCAACGATGTAAAACCAAAAATGGCAGTATTCAACCACCTTATTCTGCTGGGTGTTTCGCCAGCAAGGCTAAAGGAAAGAACTCATAAAATATATACTGGACCGCTCGTAATTGGCCAGGATCTAATGACATTTATTGTTGACGATGAAGTATCGCTTATAAATAAATAGGAGCACTATATATTTCAGTTACAGGCAGACGCGCTATCATTAATCTTTACAGTATATTGCTTTCAACACATAACAAGTTTGCGCACAATCGCCACTTCGTGGTTTGACTGCCACTGCTTCGCAGCGTCAGCCTGTGGCAAAGGCGTTGAGGCTGTAAAAAAACCTCTTCTGAACGACCGCTTTCCAGTATTTATAAAATAATTAGCACTTGATCGGCTACTGATGCTTTAGTTAAGGGTTGTTACTCTTTGAGTAATTTATATGACACTCTGGTCTTTTTGACGGCTCATCAAAGTGCCAGGGTGTATCGGGGACAGCTCGGCCCCGAACCCTTGGACTATCTAGTCTTCTAGAAGTGCGATGGAAGCCATTTTCATAGCGCTTTCAAATGATTCTGCACCTGCAATAAATAAACCATTATGGCAAAACATGGCATCATCAATATCTGTCACTTCTTGCAGCGCTTTATCGGATAAACCCGCCCATGGTTTAGGCAGCGACTTTCTGTCTTCAAATGAGCCTAGTTCAACAGGGACTGTTTGAATTCTCCATTGGCCGGAGTCTGATGGGTAGATCACATATAAAGCCGCATCTGATAAGGCGTGAACCGTTCTTTTCCACGGGGTATATTTTTCTAATACAATGACGCGTGGATCTTCTGCATTTTCAACAGCTTGTGCCACAATAGCTTTTGCACTGATGCCACCATTAGCCGATGCAATGAAGCGTGTTAAAACGCGT
>JABSRQ010000448.1 GCA_013215055.1 Pseudomonadales bacterium
AAGCCAGTATTAAATTACGTCGACCCACTGCAACTTGGGCGTCGAAATCATGCAGCGAGATGCTTAGCACCAACACTTTTCGGTCTTTGAGTGCGACCATCGTCACAAAACTGTCCTCAATGCGGATGATTTTTTGATCAGTTTGTTTTTTTTCACTCAACATTAACAGCCGTTGTTTAGTATAATCAACGGTGCTTAAGTATTGGCGTAACTGCCAGAGAAGAGAATAGTTAGCATCAAAAACATATAGATTACTCTTATCGGTAATCTGCTTTAAATAATGACTACAACCGGAAAGTTTTTCCGTGTCTGTGCCGTATGGACTGTTGAGACAACTGCGAAAAACATTACTTTGCGTATAGAAATGCTGGTTTACATGTTGAGTTTTACTTTGGATCAGCCAACCATCCAAAAACCACCCGATCCCAGTAAACACTACCAACAAAATTAACCAGAAAGAAAATAGAATCCGAACTTTAATCGATTTGTACTTTCTTTCTAGCCATTTTCTCATTCAGAGGTACGAACCAAGTCAAAGCGATAACCCAAGCCACGCACTGTGGTGATAGGCGACATAGTTTGATCTGGGTCAAGCTTTTGCCGCAGTCGGCGAATAAACACTTCTAAAACGTTACTATCGCGATCAAAATCCTGGTGATATAGATGTTCGGTCAGCTCTGCTTTTGACACAGTTTTGCCAGCATGCATCATCAAATATTCTAAAGTGCGGTACTCGTAGCTGGTTAAATTGATCGGACGCCCTTCAAAAGCAACCACCCTACCAACAGTATCTAAACTAAGGCTACCGAACTCTAAAACCGGCTTAGCATGACCTGCCGCTCTGCGCAGCAGAGCATTCAAGCGCGCCACTAGCTCTTCGATATGAAAAGGTTTCACTAAGAAATCATCGGCCCCAGCTTCTAATCCTTCCACCTTATCTTGCCATTCACCCCTAGCAGTTAAAATCAAGACGGGAAAATTACGCTCTGCGGCACGCCATTGTTTGATCAAATCAACACCTGAGAGGGAAGGCAAACCTAAATCAACTATAGTCAGATCATAATTAAATTCACATCCCATATACAGCGCTTCGCGACCATCGCCTGTTTCCTCGATGGTATAACCTCTTGATTCAAGTCCACTGACCAGTTGACGACGTAAATCTGCGTCGTCTTCTACGACCAATAGCTTCATCTCAATACTCCTGTGACTAAAAAAACTGTAATTTATTTCCCATACAATAACTCAGTATGGCTCTATAAACTGCAACTTTTGGGTTTTATAGTTCGAATGAACCAATTTCTAGCTACTATCAAAACCACCATCGCCGGCAACTATAACAGATGATCATCCAACGTTGAGCATTCCAACTTGGGAAATCCATACGACACTTGACAATAACTAAATGGTTAGCTCAAAAATTGTATCTGTTATCAAAAATGCAATCAATGAAATTATAGCAGATCCTCATACTATATTAAGACAGACTTATAATCCTTATAAAATAATCTTTTACAGCATTTTACTATCGACCACAAATCCAGATTTATACATTTTTATGCGGTGACAGTATAAATGATCCGAACTGAGTATGAAGCCTTAAAACCTTTTTAGCTAGATCCACACGCACATAACTTGATGTGCACTTTTCTGGGATACACAAACCTGTTTTTTCGAATATCACGATCAGTATAGTCTGCTATAATTGCCCACTTTATAATAATGCTTAAAGGAAACTGACATGCCGGTATACCGATCTAAAACCTCCACTGGAGGACGCAACATGGCTGGGGCAAGAGCTCTCTGGCGCGCCACGGGCATGAAAGATGACGATTTCAGCAAGCCTATTATAGCTATTGCCAATTCTTTTACGCAATTTGTACCAGGCCATGTCCACCTTAAAGATATGGGCCAATTAGTCGCCCGCGAGATAGAAAAAGCCGGTGGTG
>JABSRQ010000044.1 GCA_013215055.1 Pseudomonadales bacterium
CCAAAGATGGCTGCAGACAGTAAAAGGCTTGATAGTTCCGCAAGCTTTGAATCGGGTGAAGAAAAACTATTAGATGAAATTAGAAAAAAACTGCAAAAGTTAAGTCTGATCTACACAAAATCTGAACATGTGAACGCACAAATATTAATTGTATCGATAGAGAAATCTTTGCTTGAGCAAGAGAATGCTTTACATGGAACTGTGATTACCGGCGAAAAAAGTTTTCTAGCTCCGTATAACACGGGTAAGAAAAATTTTAAACGTGACCTAACCCAGCTTAAACAAATCAATAGTCATAATATTGATGAAAAGGGGGTTTATAACAAAATTGAAAAATTAGAAGGCTTGATGTTTGAATGGCAGAAAAAGGCGGCCCTAGTTGAAATTGAAACTCGCCGAAAAATTAATACATCGGGTCTTTCCGATATGGAGTTTTTACAGAGTATTTTAGCGACTAATCAACAGGGTGATGAATTAAAAAATAACCAGGATCTACTGGCCGGTATTCAGAAAAACCTGATTAGCCTGGAAAACACTGAGGGCTTGCTGATTCTATCGGCGTTAGATGGCGGTTTAAAATCTTTACAGGCCAGCTTTTTAGAGATGATGTTTTCAGGTTCAGAAACTCATCAGGCCAGTTTCTTTGAGGAGTATGACCATGTGGAAGCACTTATTTTGAAGTTAAGTGTTTTTATTCACACACAGCATGATAAAACCTTGATTACAACGAGTCAGTCAGCGATAAACCGGCTGCGTTCTTTGCTTAATCAGTGGTATAGGGGAAAAGTATTGCCTGCTTTTAAGGCCAGAACCCAGTTGCAGGTGACGCGTTCATCGGCCTTGTCAGAAATTCAGAATGTTGTAAAGCAGGGTAAGGGAAAAGTTGTTCTGGGTGAGATACGGGGGCTTCTGGATAGACTAAGTGTTGATTTTGAAGATGCAGGAAACACCACGGGTATTAACCTAGTTTTGCATATAGGCAAATACCTGGTTGATCAGGAAACCAGTCAAAGAGGTTTTATTATCACCGGTGATGAATCCTTTTTGGAACTGTATGTTAATGGCAATAAAGGACTTAGGCGCAGCTTAGCTGAGCTGGAAAACCTAACGCGCCAAAGTTTCGTTAAAACTTCCACGTTGGCGCAATTAAATAAACTTAAGTCTGAATTTTCTCAGTGGGAAATTTCAGAGGTGAATGCCCAAATAGAGTTACGTCGCCGGGTTAATAGTGCAGAGCTGGATTTTTCAGAAATCACGCAACGTTTATTACAAAGCCAGGATAAACAGATGTTATCTGCGGTGAATTATGAACAGTCTGCACTGCAGCAGCTATTTATAAAGGCTAAAAATCAGCAAGCTCAGTGGATAGTTATGAGTATTTCAAAATCGATTGTGGAAATGCACGCGGCACAAAGGGCCTATTTGATCGGTGGTAAAGAGCATCTTTTACAACCCTTTCATAGGGCTAAAAATAAACTTGTAAAACACTTTGATGCGCTGCATAACATGATTAATTCAAGTTACGATATTGAAGATGTGATAGGCAATATTGAACAGGTCAGGCTTAAATCGGAACTGTGGCGTAGCCAAACGGCAGAGCCTGAGATAGCGATGCGCAGACAATTAACCATTGATGTGGCGACCATGCATGATGTTACACGCTTGATTGAAACTGAGGTGGGTAAAAAACTGATAGAAGCTATAAAAAGTGATATCGATCAATTTATTGAGGTGGCCAAGAACCTCAATGTGATTCGTAGTACCGAGGCAGAAAAAGCTGCTCAGCTCAGTATTATTGAATCTATGGTCGCCACTGCTATTGCGTTATGTATCGTCATCGTTGCGGCCTTTTATTTATTAAGAACCATTGTTAATTCTTTACGTTATCTGGCGTCGGCCACCGAACGTGTCTCTCAGGGGGATTATTCCTTGGTGATCGAAACCCAGGGTCATGATGAAATTGCAGATTTAACCCATGCTTTTAATCGCATGACCTTACAGCTGGGAGAAAATCAGGACAGTATGCAGGCCTCTAAAGAGAGCCTGGAGAAACAGGCGGTTGAGATGCAAAACCAGACCTTTATGATTGAAATGAAAAACCAGGAGTTAGTGGATACACAAGACGAATTGGAAAAACATGCGCTGGAATTGAGTCAGGCCAGCCAATATAAAACTGAATTTTTAGCCAATATGAGCCATGAGATTCGCACCCCGATGAATGCCATTGTCGGTTTTTCAAGACGCATGTTGAAATCTGATTTGAATGAAAGTCAGTTGGATTATATGCATAAAATAGAAATATCCTCTGAGAGCCTGTTGGATATTATCAATGATATTCTGGATTTTTCGAAGATAGAATCGGGAAAAATGGAGTTAGAGAGTATTGAGTTTGATTTGTCTAAAGTGATTCACAAGGTCATGAGTATTATCTCGGTAAAAGCGCAGGAAAATGAATTAGAGCTGTTATTGGATAAGCCACCCTCTTTGCCTAACTTGCTGATTGGTGATGCGCTGCGTTTACAGCAAGTGCTGATTAATCTATGCACCAATGCCGTGAAATTTACGCGCTCTGGCCATGTTTTGCTGAGAGTTGAATTAATTAATAGTCGGGTCAGTGAAAATATTTTTAAGTTCTCGGTAGAGGATACTGGTATCGGTATTGCTGAAGATAAAATTGACACGTTGTTTGACTCTTTTTCTCAGGCCGATACATCGATTACTAGGGATTTTGGTGGAACAGGTTTGGGATTAACGATTTCAAAACGTTTGGTTGAATTGATGGGCGGGGAGATACGTATAAGCTCTGAGGAGGGGCTAGGTTCGTGTTTTAGTTTTACCGCCAATTTTGCATCTTGTAAGCAAGATCGCCCTGATGATAGAAAATATATAGCGATAAAAACTGCCCTGGTTGTGGATGATAATGCTGCGGCAAGACTGGTCATGGATAAGTTATTACAGGCCTATGATATCTGTGTGACCTTATGTAATTCAGGAGAAGATGCGTTAGCGTTATTGCAAGACAGCGAGTGTGTTTTTGATTTAATCATCCTGGATTGGAAAATGCCGGGTTTAAATGGCATTGAAACGGCCCGGGAAATTCAATTATTACCTGAGGTAAGCAATAAACCTGTGTTGATGATGACCTCCGCATTTGATAACCCAGGGGTTAGGGCAGAAGCTGCGGCGCAGGGCATTGATAAGTTTATTAGCAAACCCGTAAGCCCGTCTGATTTTTTGAACTCGTTAAATGATTTTTATCCTGCGAATAAATCCAATATAGATAAGCAGGCGATGAAGCAGGATTGGTGGCAGGATGGCTCATTGAGTGGGCGTCGGATTTTATTGGTTGAAGATAATGTATTTAATCAGCAGGTGGCAGAAGAAATTTTGCATGAATCGGGCATTGTCATCACCATTGCCAATAACGGTGAAGAGTGTCTGGCATGCTTAGAAAAATCTTCATTTGATTTGATCTTGATGGATATTCAAATGCCGGTGATGGATGGTTATACGGCCATCAAAGAGATTCGTAAACAGGATAGATGGAAAAATTTACCGGTTATTGCGATGACGGCGCATGCCATGGCCGAGGATAGAGAGAAAAGCTCAAACGCCGGAATGAACGAGCATGTCTCCAAACCTATTGATGTGGACATTTTATATGAAATGTTAGCGCGTTTTATTCCTGTTAATCATAGCCCTCTGCTTTCGGAGGTGGCCACATTATCTGATGAGCCGGTGGAATTGGCAACACCGGGTTTGGAATTGGAGCAGGGTTTGAAGCGGGTAAGAAATAATAAAGCGCTGTATTTAAAATTATGCCATTTGTTTATACAGGATTATAAAGACGCTTATCAAGAAATTGATGCTTATATTGCCGATAAAAACTATCTATTATTAGCGGAATTATGCCATAAGGTTAAGGGCACATCGGGTACCCTTGGCGCTAACGATTTGATGGATAAAGTTGCGACATTAGAAACGCTGGCAGGCGGTGAAATACACCCCGATGCCAAGGATATGACTGACTTAGAGCATTGTTTTGATCAAACGTTAACATCGATACATGCGGTGATTTTGTGGTTGGATAAACCAAAAGAAGAAGCTGATCAGGATGCATGCGATATACCTGCTTTATTACATGTATTAAACCAAATTGAGAAAGATATGATTGCAGGCAGTATTATTCCTGATGATGTATTGATGATACTTTCTGATTCCACGTTGCAAGGGGAGGGTGAACAGCTGCGTCAGCAGTTGGTAATAAGCTTGGATCAATATGATTATGAGCAATGTGCAGAGTTAATTCATACATTAAAGCAGTATTTAGTGGTTGATCCCTGAGAATAATATAGGCTTTTCAATGTTGCTTAATAGAGGCTTAGAGGTAGAGCTATTGGAGTAAAAAGGAGGTGGAGTTTTCTTTATTCAGCGGTTTAGAAAAATAATAACCTTGCACAATATCACAGTGCTTTTGTTGTAAAAAATCCAGCTGATTTTCGTGTTCTACTCCTTCTGCAACAACCGTGATGTCCAGGCTATGAGCAAGATCTATGATGGAGCTAACAATCGCATTACCCGATTTACTTTGATCAATTTCATCAATAAATGATTTATCGATTTTTAATACATCGATGGGTAATTCTTTTAATTGTGATAACGATGAATAACCGGTGCCAAAATCATCCATAGATATTTTAATGCCTGAATCACGAAGAATATGCAATTGTTGAATGGTTTCTTCTGGATTCTTCATCAGTGTGGATTCGGTAATTTCCAATTCTAATAACGATTTATCTAAGCCACTTTTATGGGTCAGTTCGATGATATGTCGGGCAAAATGATGTTGCTGAAATTGAATCGCAGAAACATTAACTGACATCGTGATTTTATTGTTTTCATTTAAACAATCATTCCATTGCTTGGCCTGCTCCAGCGATTGCAGTAAGACCCAGTCGCCGATATCTTTTATTAAACCAGAGCTTTCTGCTACAGGAATAAACCTCTCTGGGCTTATTTGCCCCATGGTCGGATGTAACCAGCGAATTAAGGCTTCGAAGCCAACAATATGCTGATTTTGTATCTCAATTTTGGGTTGGTAATTAACCGAAAGCTGATTTTTATGAATGGATTTATGTAGCTCCTGAGTGATTTTCATATCATCTTGAATACGTTCATGCATTTCACGGCTGAAGTATTTATAGGTGTTTCTACCACAGCTTTTAGCATGATACATAGCTGTATCGGCAGCTTTGGTGAGATGGGTGCCTGACAGTCCATTTTCTGGATATACCGCAATACCTATGCTGGCTCGAGCTAAAACATCATTGGAAAAGACATGTATAGGTTCGTATAACTGGGCTAATATTTTAGTGGCAATGGTGGCGGCAACCTGAATATCTCTGGGATTCAGTAATAAGATCGCAAACTCATCACCCCCCACTCTTGCTACAATGTCACCTTCACGGATGCAGGATTTTAAGTGTCTGGCGACTAAAATTAATAATTCATCACCCGCATCATGTCCCAGGCTGTCGTTAATCTGTTTGAAGTTGTCTAAATCAATAAAAAGAATGGCGATTTGTTGTTTTTCACGTTTGGCACTGGCAATGGCTTTGGATAAAAACTCCCAATACATATTTCTATTCGGTAGCTGTGTCAGTTGATCGAAGCGGGCCAAATTGATTAATTTTTCCCTGTCTCTTTTACGTTCTGAAATGTCTTGGAACGCAACAACGCCTCCTACAATTTCACTGTCTTCGAGTATGGCAGCCTGGGTATATTCTACCGGGAAATTTTCATGCGCATTACGCCAAAAAACGGCATCATCATGTTGATTACAAAGCCCACCTTTAAAGGCTTGGTTAAATTCCGATTGTTCCCAGAGTTCATCACTGGCTGAGGGATTGATAAAATCTTTAATCGGGCGGCCTACAACCTTTTCCCGGTCACTGGTTAATAATGTACAGGCGGCTATATTGGCAAAGGTGATGATATTGTTTTTATCTAAACCGAGAACACCTTCGGCCATAAAATTTAATAATTGGTCATTTTTACGTTGTATATTTTGGGATTCAAGCAGGCTTTTTTCTAAGGCCATACGTTGATCAAACAGGGATTTAAACACCTTGACCTTGCTGATTAATATATCGCCATCAACCGGTTTTTGTAAATAATCCACCGCACCCAGATGGTAACCCTGATCGATAAACTTTCTATTTTTACCTTCTGATGTGACAAATATAACCGGGATATGCTGTCTGTCGGGGTTTTTTCGAATATGGGATACACATTCAAAGCCATCCATCTCGGGCATTTGAATATCCATGAGAATAACCGCGTATTCATTGGCTTGAATAAATGCCAAGGCCTGCTTGCCTGAACTTGCGGTATCAACCTTGAGTTCAAGGTTTTCTAAAATAAATGCCAAGACAATCTGGTTAATTGTATCATCATCAACAATCAGAACTTTGCATTCTTGCATGCATGTAACCTTTAATTGACGTTATAAGCTCCCTGTAAGAGTAGCCTAAATTTGGTTGATGTCGCTTGGGATAGGCTATGCCTGGTAAAGTTTCTATAGAACAGGGTAATATAGCTTTGCAAATATAAAAATTAAGCTATCTAACATGTCATCGTCTCTACACCCCCGTTATCCCTTAATCGATTATCTAAGATTTACCGCCATTGTGTTGATGGTGATTTATCATATTAATTTTGACCTGTATTTTTTAAAGGTGATTAGCCGAGAGGCGGCTTATCACCCATTTTTAATCGTGATAGCCAGAACCTGTCTGTGTTTATTTATTTTTTGTGTGGGTTATAGCCTGGCCTTAAATAAACGCAAATATGAAGATTATGCTGATTTTATCAGAGGCTTTTTTAAGAACTGGTTGAAGGTGTTTCTGGCAGCGTTACTGGTCAGTGTCGCTACCTATATAGCGGTGGGCAAGTTATGGGTTTATTTCGGCATTCTTCACTGTATAACGGTGAGCTTGTTATTGTGTCTGCCCCTGTTATTTGTGCCGCGCCTGACGTTGTTGATGGGTGTGGTGATGATGACAGTTTACGCGGGTTGGGATTTAAGCCTGCCGTGGTTTAGCTTACACCGTGCAACCATCGATTATATTCCGGTATTTCCGTGGATAGGCATGGCGTTTATTGGCATTGGCTGTGAGTCATTTGCGCTGCATAAAAAAATTCAGTTGCCGCAGAATAGATGGGTCCTGTTGGTTAGCCGTCATTCCTTGCTGATTTATTTAATGCATCAGCCGATTATTGCGGGCACTATTTGGATACTTAAACAGCTGGGTTTATGATGGATGCAGCCTGAATAAACAGGCTGCGGCATATCTTAGAATGAAAAGCGTGCACCCAGATATAACATATCGTCGTCGCTAAGTTGTAAACCTGCGTTTATCTGAATGTCTTCGGCTACTTCCAGACGTGCACCACCTTCAATCATCAGGTCGTTATCCCATAAGGTGGTGTAACTTAAATCAGCGTAGAGTTCCAAAACATCCAGTGCTTGAAAGCGGAATTCGGTGCCTAAAATAAGTCCTCTATCATCTTCTGATCTTATATTTGGATTATCAAAGTCTACCTTGCTGGAAGCAAACTCAGCATGTATCAGAATGTCACTCTTCTTGGTTGTTGCCAGGCCAATGGCATAAGAAAGCCCAAGGGTTAATAATTGTGCATCGATGCCTGTGTCATCAAATAGGCCTGCAGTGCCAATAACATTAAGGTGTTCGTTTAATGCATAAGAACCTTCAACTTTAAATCCATCCAGGCCGCTATCAAAATCGGTAAAGCTTGCTTCAACCCAGGTATTACTGAAATTGGAGGCTTTAACGTTGTTGCTTGCCGCCGAGGCAGTAGCGCTGAAGACCAGAGTTGAAGCCAGTGTTGTCGCGAGTAAAAATGTTTTCATTGTATGGTATGACCTAATAGCATTATTTTTGCCGTCATCATACAGGGGCTTGCATCAATAATATGGCAGTACTTAACAATTTATAGATACCAGCCGCACAAAGTACGGCCGGCCTTTTATTATTAACGTGCTGCCTGCTTCGCAACTTCAACACCGGCACGGCGGCCAAAGTAAGTGGCATCCCCCACCGACATGCCTGAGCTATAACCGGCTCCTGTTCTGGGTAAACCACAGGTGGTTCGCCCTGCTGCATATAAACCTCTAATGGCTGTGCCGCCGACATTTAATACTTCGCCATTAATGGTGGTATCTAGGCCGCCGAAGGTGAAATAGGGGAAAAATGCACCACGCCCGGGAGTACAATCGAGTGCGACATAGGGTGGTTTGATGGCTTGTAAATATTCTGCCGATTTATGAAATAATGGATCTTGACCTTTAGCCGCCTGTTCATTATAAAAATCAACCGTATGTTTTAACATGCCGGCCGGTACGTCAATTTCAGCTTCTAACTCTTCCAGGGTTTCACCCGTGCCTGCGTAATCAGCACATAGAAACATCGGCGGTTCAAAATCATCCGAAGCTTCTAATATAAAATAAACTCTATCACCTAACTGCTGTAATAAGTGATAACCCACACGGCCGTGGTAGCAATCTTCGTTGATAAAACGTTGGCCCTGGCTGTTGACTAAAATACCCTTGGTGATATCCGCCGGAGGGTAGAAGGGCAGACTAACAAAACCTTCGTGCATATTAATTGCACTGCCACCGACTCCCATACCCATCAAAATACCGGTACCCATATCGCCGGGGTTGCCGATTTTTTCGGTGGCCTTCAATAAATCCGGTGCATATTTTTGTAACATGTCATCATTCATAACAAAACCACCGGCACATAAAATAACGCCTTTACGCGCTTTAACGGTGTACTCTTTCATATTCATTTTGATGACGATGCCGTGCACTTCGTTGTCTTCATCGGCAATTAATGCCACTACGCGGGTCTCAAACTTCACGTCAATATTATCGCGTGTATCGATATGGCCGGTGAGTACCTTCATTAAAAATGGGCCGCCCGCGGCACCTTCGGCTTCAATATTGTGGCCTCTAGGGCAAGGTTTGGCTTGTTCAACAAAGGGCCAGGCTTTTTCGTTGCCGGTGTATAGCAGGCAATCATCGGTGAGGCACATGATGGCGCGTTCTTTGTGGAATGAGTTTTTGTAAGGAATGCCTTTATCTACTAACCAGTTAAAATGGCCTACCGAATTTTCTGAGTAACAGCGGACTTTGGCTTCGTTGGCTTGTGGGCCACCTGCCATCATCAGGTATTTGACCATGTCTTCGGTTTCATCGTTGAAACCACATTCTTTTTGTACACGTGTACCGCCGCTGCCACCCATATAAATTTCGGCTTCAGATAATTTTGTGGAACCGCCGGCTTCAGAGGCGACTTCAAAAATTATCACGTCAGAGTCCGCATCACTGGCCTCTAGTGCGGCACAAGCCCCAGCACCACCGTAACCTACGATGGCAATATCGGTTTCAAAGTCCCAGCTGCTTACCGTGCTGAGTTTACGTGGCTGGGTGGGGCTGGCTTTGTTTGTATCTGCGGCGTTGCTCATATTATTCTCCGGTCCTTGTTATTTGCTGGTTTGGGCGTTGAGTGCTTGGCCGTTAACACTATGGCTATCATCACCCATTAAATATAAATACGTGCCCATAATGGCTTCAGGTTCAGGGTTATTGGTGGGTACTTCACCGGGGTAGGCCATGCGGCGCATCGCGGTATTGGTGGCACCGGGGTTGATGCTATTAACCCGAATATTGCTGATGTTTTCCAAGTCGTCAGCTAACACCTGCATCATACCTTCGGTGGCAAATTTGGATACGCTGTAAGCACTCCAGTTGGCGCGGCCTTTTCTGCCTACGCTGGATGAGGTGAAAATAATGGATGCGTTATCGGCCTCTTCTAATAGCGGCAACATGGCCTTGGTTAACATAAATTGTGCATTAACATTAACCTGCATGACCTTATCCCAATCACTGCTTAAGCAATTGGCCATAGGATTGATACGCCCGAGTTGACCGGCATTATGTAATAAACCATCTAACCGGCCAAATTCATTGCCTATGCTGTCCTGCCAAACCATAAAATCTTCATAGCTGGCGGTTTGTAAATCGGTGTCCATGATGGCGGGCTCTTTTCCGCCAGCGGCGATAATCTCATCATAAACGGCCTCTAAACGTTCAACATTACGGCCGTGTAGAATTACCGTGGCGCCATGATGCGCAAAACTGAATGCGGCAGCGCGGCCTATGCCATCGGAGCTACCGGTGATTAGAATCACTTTATCTTGTAGCAGCTGGGCTGGGGCTTGGTAATCAAAATGATTTTTTGGAGTTGTCATAACGTCATTCTTTTATAAGAGTGCAAATATCTGCTGTTCTAGCGCAGCAACATCATCAACAATATAATCGGCTTGCCAATTTTCAATGTTGTCGTCTTCTTTTATATAACCATAGCGGCAGGCGATAGTGGCTATGTTAGCGGCCAAACCTGCGGCAATATCGCGTTCATGATCGCCCACATAAATACAGTTTTGGGCTGTTAATCCCAGTTTTTCCATCGCCAGCAGAATAGGCTCTGGATGGGGTTTTGTCTGAGTCACGTGGTCGGGGCAAATCGCCACCTTATTGCTGGGGTTAAGATTCAAGCGCTGCAGTAGTTTATCGGTGAATTGGGCCGGTTTATTGGTGACGATACCCCAGGCTATATTATTGGCTTCAAAGCGTTTGATTAAGGCCTCAAAGCCTGGGAATAAATTGGCGGCATGTCCTAATTCTTCATCGTATAAATCTAATAACCATTGGCGTTTTGTATCAAAGCCGTCATCACCCTCTACCATGTCGTAGGCCAGTGTAATCAGCGCTCTGGCACCGTCTGATACCGTGTTTCGAATTTTTTCGGCAGCTATAGGGGGCATGCCATCGATGCTGCGCATTTTATTGATGATGACAATAAAGTCGGCTGCTGTGTCTACCAGCGTGCCATCTAAATCAAACAATACACCGGCTGTATAAGATGTAGGCATTTCTATCGTTCTCAGGCTATGGGTTTGTGAACGTGAATCATATAATTCACATCGGTGTTGTCGCTGAGTTTGTATTGCTTGGTGATGGGGTTGTATTCCAAGCCGGCCATCTCTTTTAATTGTAAACCGGCTTCACGGCACCAGCTGGCGAGCTCGGAGGGGCGAATCAGCTTCTCATAGCTGTGGGTGCCCTTGGGAACCAGCTTTAATACATATTCTGCCCCTAAAACTGCCATAACATAAGATTTTGGGCTGCGGTTGATGGTGGAGAAAAACAAATCGCCACCGGGTTTACATAAATCGGCGCAGGCCTGGATAACGGATGATGGCTCTGGTACATGCTCTAACATTTCCATGCAGGTGATAATGTCGAACTGCTGGTTTTGTTTTTCTTTGAGGCTTTCGGCAAAACCTTCGGCGGTGGCCTGTTGGTAATCGATATCCAGATCAGATTCATGTAAATGTAATTTGGCCACATCCAAAGGCTCGGTGCCCATATCTATACCGGTTACCGTGGCACCTCGTTGCGCCATCGCTTCGGATAAAATACCTGCGCCACAACCTACATCGATTAAGGTTTTGCCGGCAACTTTAGCGATGCCGTCGATGAAATTGGCGCGCAAAGGATTGATATCGTGCAGCGCTTTCATATCGCCGTTTCTATCCCACCATCGGTGGGCCAGGGCTTCAAATTTGGCGATTTCTGCTTTATCTACGTTTTTATCGTTCATACTGTCTGCTCTTGTGTCTGCTGCAGTTTTTTCTGCCATTGCTGGGCGCGTTTTATCACATCCTGCTCATTGATGCCTAGTAGTTTTCGATTGGACATCAAACTTTTTCCGTTTACCCATGAGTGTGTGACTTTATCGGCGGGGTGGGTGTAAGCAATATGGGAGTTAATGTGGTAGATCGGTTGCATGTCCAGGGCAGAGAAATCAATGGCAATGAAGTCTGCGGCTTTGCCAATCTCTAGGCTGCCAGTGAGCTTATCTAAGCCTAAAGCCTTGGCTCCGTTTATCGTGGCCATGCGAATGGCGGTATTGGCATCAACGGCTGTGGCATCATTGGCCACCGCCTTGGCTAATAGCGCAGCGGTACGCATCTCACTGAAAAGATTTAAGCCATTATTACTGGCTGCGCCATCCGTGCCTAATGCGACATTGATGCCAGCATCCAGGCATTTTTGCACTGGCATCATGCCCGAGGCCAGTTTTAAATTGGATTCCGGGCAGTGAATAATCGAGGCTCCTGCATCGGCAACAATACGAATGTCGTCATCGTTTAATGTGGTCATATGCACACATTGTAAATTTCCATTCATAAGCCCCAACGCCTGTAATCGCTCTATAGGGCGTTTTCCGTAGTCACTTTTCGAGGTTTCTACTTCAAAGGTGGTTTCATGTAAGTGAATGTGAACGGCTAAGCCTTGTGTCTCGGCCATGGTTTTAACCGCGTTCATGGCCTCGTCGGATACGGTATAGGGGGCATGTGGTCCCAGGGCAATATCAATCAGTTCATTGTCTTTATATTGATCAATCAAGGCCTGCGCCTTGGCCAGATAATCATCCGGACCTGTGCCCCAGTTACTGGGGAAGTCAAAAACAGGTGTGGTAAATTGGGCACGTATGCCTATTTTATCGGCACATTGTGCGGCAGCTTCAGGGAAGAAATACATATCACTGAAGCAGGTTGTGCCTGAACGTATCATCTCGGCAATCGCTAATTCGGTGCCGTCATAAACAAATTCGCTGCTAACCAACGCCGCTTCTGCTGGCCAGATATGTTCATTGAGCCAATCCATTAACGGCAGGTCATCGGCAAAGCCGCGCATCAAACTCATCGCCGCATGGCCGTGTGCATTGATTAAACCCGGCATTAACACATGTTGGCTTAAATCCAGTGTATTGCTGCTTTGATATTGCTTTTGAGCATCGTCAGTCGGCAGGATATCCCGAATCTTACCTGCACAAATAATGATGCTATGCAGCGGTAAAATAGCATTGGCTTGATTGACGGTCACAATGGCTTGGGCATGGATGATGGTATCAACCGTTTTTATATCGTTCATGTGCTATTCGCGTGCCCGTAGCAAGTGGAAGTGTTGCGCAGTATATAAGCAATTAAAGCCTGTTTAAAGGGGTGAGAAAGGCTAGAGAAGATTGAAGTTTCTATGCTAGTATGGTCGTTTATTTTTGCCTCCAGTGCCGCTGGGAAATAATAAGTATCTGATGACACCTTAGAATGCGGTTTTTTTACGCAAGGTGTATGCAGGGTATAAAGGATGAAGGGTCACGAATGAGTGAAACAGCCAACAAAAATGTAATGCCTGTAAATATCGAGGACGAGCTTAAGCAGTCCTACCTCGATTATGCGATGAGTGTTATCGTCGGCCGTGCCTTGCCTGATGTGCGTGATGGTATGAAGCCTGTACATCGACGTATATTGTTTGCGATGAATCAGCTAAACAATGACTACAACAAACCGTATAAAAAATCTGCCCGTGTGGTGGGTGATGTTATCGGTAAATACCATCCCCATGGTGATACCGCGGTTTATGACGCGATTGTACGTATGGCCCAGCCTTTCTCGTTACGTTATATGATGATCGATGGTCAGGGTAACTTTGGTTCCGTTGATGGTGATTCCCCGGCGGCGATGCGTTATACCGAGATTCGTATGCAAAAAATCTCGCATGAGATGCTTGCCGATCTTGAGAAAGAAACCGTCGACTTCGTAGAAAACTACGATGGAACCGAGATGATGCCTTCGGTTATGCCAACCAAAGTGCCTAACTTATTAATAAATGGTTCCTCCGGTATCGCCGTTGGTATGGCCACTAACATTCCACCACACAATCTGGGTGAAGTGTTAGATGCGTGTTTGGCAATGATGGATAATCCTGATATCAGCATTGATGAGTTGATAACACATATCCCTGGTCCAGATTTCCCCACCTCTGCCATCATCAATGGTAGAGCGGGTATTCTTCAGGCTTACCGCACCGGTAAAGGCCGCATCTATATGCGTGCACGTGCATCCGTTGATGTGATGAACGAAAAAACCGGTAAAGAACGTATCATCATTACCGAAATTCCTTATCAGTTAAACAAAGCGCGTTTGATAGAGCGCATCGCAGAATTGGTTAAAGAAAAGAAATTAGAGGGTATCTCTGAACTGCGTGACGAATCCACTGCCGAAATTCGTATTGTGATAGAGCTGAAACGTGGTGAATCAGGGGAAGTGGTATTAAATAACTTATATCAGCAAACCCAGTTACAAACCGTATTTGGTATTAATATGGTGGCCCTGGTTGATGGCCAACCCAAGCTGTTAAATATCAAAGAAATCTTGCAGTGCTTTATTAAACATCGCCGTGAGGTGGTTACCCGCCGTACCGTTTATTTATTGCGCAAAGCCCGTGAACGTGGCCATATTCTGGAAGGTTTGGCGGTAGCGATTGCCAATATTGATCCGGTTATTACGATGATTAAATCATCCCAAACCACTGCCGAAGCCAGAGAGAATCTGATTGCTAGCGGCTGGGATTCAAAATCTGTATTAGGGCTGTTGGAACGTGCCGGAGAGGGCGCTTGTAGACCTGAAGACCTAGGTGAAGAATTTGGTTTCCGTGATGACGGTAAATACTACCTCTCTCCTATTCAGGCACAAAACATTCTGGATATGCGTTTACAAAAGCTAACCGGTTTAGAGCACGATAAGCTGTTAACTGAATACGAAGAGAAATTAGAGCAAATTGCCGAATACCTGGAGATTTTAGGTTCATCACAGCGTTTGTTAGAAGTGATTCGTGAAGAGATTGAAGCAATTCGTGCCGAGTTCTCGGACGAGCGTAGAACCGAAATTATCGCCTCACAAATGGACTTGACCGTTGAAGATTTGATCACCGAAGAAGACCGTGTAGTGACTATTTCTCATGGTGGTTATGCTAAGACCCAGCCATTATCCGATTACCAGGCGCAGCGCCGTGGTGGTAAGGGTAAGTCGGCAACCGCGGTTAAAGATGAGGATTTTGTTGAGCATTTATTGGTGGCTTCAACCCACGATACGATTTTATGTTTCACCAATGCCGGTAAGGTTTATTGGTTGAAAGTCTTCCATATTCCTGTGGCTTCACGCCAGGCCCGTGGTAGACCGATTGTGAATTTATTGCCGTTAGAAGAGGGGGAACGTATTACCTCAATTCTGCCGGTACGTGAATATGAAGAAGATAAGTTTGTCTTTATGGCGACCCAGCGTGGTGTTGTGAAGAAGACTCCGTTAACCAATTTTGCCAGACAGCGTTCAGTAGGTTTACGTGCGATTCAGTTGGATGAAGGTGATGTATTGGTAGCAACATCGATCACCGACGGTACTAACGATGCATTACTGGTATCTAGCTCCGGTAAAGTGACACGCTTTAAAGAAGAAGCGATTCGTGCCATGGGCAGAACCTCACGTGGTGTACGTGGCATTCGCCTTAAGGATGAGCACAATGTAATCGCGCTAATCATTCCGGCCGAAGGCGGTAAAGTATTAACCGTATCTGAACGTGGTTATGGCAAGCGTACCGAAGTGACCGAATTCCCAACCAAAGGCCGTGGTGGTCAAGGTGTTATCGGCATGCAGTGCAGTGATAGGAACGGTGAGTTAGTGGGTGCGGTGCAAGTATTTGATGGCGACGAGATCATGATGATCTCTAACCAGGGCACAATGGTGCGTACACGTACCGATGAGATTTCAATTTTAAGCCGCAACACCCAGGGTGTACGTTTAATTAAAGCGGCAGAAGATGAAAAAATTGTTGGTATAGAGCGTATTGAAGAGCCTGATGAAGATGAGTTAGATGCACTTGAAGAGGTGGCCGGTGATAGCGCTGGTGAGCTTGCGGAATCTGCTGAGGGCGAAGAACGCGCCTCAGAAGACGGTTCCGATGCTGCAGCCGATCAAGATGCATCAGAAGACGAAGGCGATGAATAAGTCGCCCCGTTATAAATAAAGAATTTAAACTTTAGAAAGAGAAGTACCACAATGGCAAGAGTTCATAATTTTTGTGCAGGCCCTGCGGCATTACCGTTAGAAGTGTTAGAGCAGGCTCAGAAAGAAATATTAAACTGGCAAAATGCCGGCCTTTCTGTGATGGAAATGTCGCATCGTAGCCCTGAAATCGTCTCTATCGCTAATGCGGCAGAAGCGGATTTACGTGAGTTATTAAATATCTCTGATGATTACGCTGTGTTGTTTTTACAAGGTGGTGCCAGTTCGCAGTTCTCAGCCATTCCGCTGAATATGTTAGGCGAAGGTAAAACGGCCGATTACATCAATACCGGGCAGTGGTCTAAAAAAGCGATTAAAGAAGCCAAGCGTTATGGCAATATCAATGTGGCGGCTAGCTCTGAGGACGATAACTTTGCTTCTATCCCTAGCTTTGATAGTTGGAATCTAAGTAAAGATGCGGCTTACCTGCATTACACCCCTAATGAAACCATTGGTGGTGTTGAATTCTTCTGGACCCCAGAAGTTGATGTACCGTTAGTGGTGGATATGTCTTCAACGATTCTATCTCGCCCCATCGATGTTTCCAAGTTTGGTATGATCTACGCGGGCGCTCAGAAAAATATCGGCCCTGCCGGTTTAACCATTGTTATTGTGCGTAAAGACTTGATCGGTCATGCTGCTGAAATCACACCTACCATGTTAGATTGGAAAACTGCCGACGATAACGACAGCATGTACAATACGCCGCCAACCTATGCTATTTATTTGGCTGGCTTGGTTTTCAAATGGCTGAAGAAGCAAGGTGGCCTGGAAGCGATGGAGAAAATCAATCGTAAAAAAGCCGAGAAATTATACAGCTATATTGATAACTCTGGTTTTTATGCCAACCCAGTAGAAATTGCTTCACGCTCATTAATGAATATCCCATTTACGTTAAAAGATGCTGAACTTGATAAAGCCTTCCTGGTCGGAGCCGAAGAGAAAGGTTTATTAAACCTGAAAGGTCATCGCAGTGTTGGTGGCATGCGTGCCAGTATTTACAATGCAGTTTCTGAAGCTTCGGTTGATGCGTTGATTGCTTATATGCAAGAGTTTGCTGCTGCAAACGCATAACCATAGAACGCTGGTAAAATGAAAGCCTCACAGGTTTTGCCTGTGGGGCTTTATAGGTTTTTAACAAGGCTAGAGCTGAATCATGGCTGATAAAGATTTAACGTTGGATGATCTGCGTGGGCAGATTGACTTGATTGATAGGCAGATTCATTCCCTGTTGAACAAACGTGCCGTATGTGCGCAAAATGTTGCCGAGGTTAAGTTGGCTGCGGTTGCGCCAGAAGATCGTGATCAGGTGAAGTTTTATAGACCTGAACGTGAGGCGCAGGTTTTACGCAAAGTGAAAGAGCGCAACGAAGGGCCTTTATCGGGTGATACCGTTGCGCATATTTTTCGTGAAGTGATGTCGGCGTGTTTAGCTTTAGAGAAGCCGTTAGCTGTTGCGTATCTGGGGCCTGAAGGTACATTTACCCATGCTGCGGCGATCAAGCACTTTGGTCAGGCATTACATCCTAAACCTATGGCATCCATTAGTCAGATTTTTGCCGATGTTGAGTCCGAACAGGTGACCTATGGTGTTGTGCCGGTAGAGAATTCTACCGAAGGCATGGTGAGCCATACCTTAGATAACTTT
Organism: Pseudomonadales bacterium; assembly: GCA_013215055.1. Lineage (GTDB taxonomy): Bacteria > Pseudomonadota > Gammaproteobacteria > Pseudomonadales > DT-91 > CAKMZU01. Next base: position 17,705 of record JABSRQ010000044.1, read on the forward strand.
ATGCAATCGAATGTAAAAATTTGTGGTGAAGTTGAATTGCCGATTAATTTATTATTACTGGCCAATAAAACCGCCAAGGCAGGTGATATTAAACGTATTTGTGCACATCAGCAGGCATTGGCGCAGTGTAGAAATTGGCTGGATAATAATTGGCCAGATGTGCCGCGTGAAGCGGTAAGTTCCAATGCCAAAGCGGTTGAAATGGCAGCTAACGATCCTTCGGTGGCTGCAGTTGCAGGTTCCATGGCACAAGATGTATATGATGTGGTGACGCTGGCTGAAAATATTCAGGATCTGTCGCAAAATACCACACGCTTCTTGATTATCGGTAATGAGAATGTAGGGCAGAGTGGTGAAGATAAGACCTCGTTAATTGTCTCTACCCAAAATAAGCCGGGTGCTTTATTTACCTTGTTAGAATCGTTTAACCGGGAGCAGGTGATGTTAACGCGCATTGATACACGTCCTTCACGTACGGAAAAGTGGGCTTATGTCTTTTTTATCGAATTTGAAGGCCATCAGGATGATGAGAAAATTCAACGTATCATGGCCGAATTGGGTGAGCATTCTCTCGTGTTAAAAGCTTTGGGTTCTTACCCTAAAGCTGTGCTTTAAGTTAAGGAGCTTATGATGACTTGTGATTATATCTCGCTGGCAAGAAAAGGTGTTCAAGCCTTAAAGCCGTATCAGCCGGGCAAACCGATTGAAGAATTACAGCGTGAGTTGGGCTTAACTGAAATAGTGAAGCTTGCCAGTAATGAAAATCCTTTAGGTTTAAGTCCTAAAGTGAAGGCTATGTTAATTGAAAATTTGGATGAGCTAAGCCGTTATCCTGATGGTGCTGCGTTTGATTTAAAGCAGGCTTTAGCGAAAAAGTTAGGTGTGCATGCAGGGCAATTAACCCTGGGTAACGGTTCTAACGATGTTTTAGACTTAATAGGCCAGGTTTTTTTGGATGGTTCCGCGTCGGCCATATATAGCGAACATGCCTTTGTTGTATACCCGATGATGGTGCAGTTTTTAGGGGCTAAGGCGATTCAGGTACCTGCAAAAGATTATAGCCATGATCTGGATGCGATGTTGGCGGCGATTGAAATCAATACCAAGGTCATTTTTATTGCCAACCCTAACAACCCTACGGGAACGTGGTTGGGGCATGCGGAGTTGGAGGCTTTTTTACAAAAAGTGCCAGAGCATATTATTGTTGTTTTAGATGAGGCGTATGCTGAATATATCGCAGCCGATATTGATTATGCTTTAGGTTTGAAGCTCCAGCTGCAGTTTGCCAATCTGATTGTTACACGTACTTTTTCCAAGGCTTATGGGTTAGCGGGTTTACGGGTTGGGTATTCGGTCTCATCCCCCGAAATAGCCGATTTAATTAACCGTGTGCGTGAACCCTTTAATGTAAATACCCTGGCGCAAATGGCGGCAGTTGAAGTGTTGGGTGATGAACAGTATTTAGCCGATTCTATCGCGCTAAATAATAAGGGGCGATCACAAATTGAAGCCGCGTTAAAAGACTTGGGTTTAGATTTTATTCCGGCCCAGGGTAATTTTATCACCTTCGATACGGGTACCGATGCGGCGAAGGTTTATGAAAATCTTCTACACAGGGGGGTGATTGTTCGCCCGATTTCGCCATACGGATTACCGCAACATTTACGGGTATCGATTGGTCTTGAGTCAGAAAATGCGGCATTTATTGCAGCCTTAAAACAGGTTATCTGATGTTAGCTGATAATGTATTAATTATTGGTGCTGGTTTGATTGGCGGCTCGCTTGCTAAAGGTTTGCGTGATCGGAACTTGGCTAACACCTTAGTGGGTTATGGTCGCAGATTAGAACCTTTGCGCCGTGGTATTGAGTTGGGTGTGCTGGATCAAATTGCTAGCGATTTACCGGCGGCGATTGCTGCGGCCGATATTATTGTATTAGGTGTACCGACGTTAACCATAAAAGATTATTTGCCGTTGTTAGCGCAGCATAAAAAACCACAGTGTGTGGTTACCGATGCAGCATCGGTAAAAGGTGAAATAGCCAAGGTGATTCGTGACGTATTCACCGAAATTCCGCCCTGGTTTGTGTTGGGACATCCTATAGCCGGTTCTGAAAAAAGTGGCATCGAAGCCTCTGATGCTGATTTATATGTGAACCATAAAGTGATTTTAACCCCAGATGAAAATACCGATGACAGGGCCTTGCAGTTAATTACCCGGATGTGGGCAGCTGTGGGTGCCGAGGTGATCTGCATGGGGATCGATGAGCACGATAGGGTTTTGGCGGCAACCAGCCATTTACCTCATGCCATTGCTTTTACGTTAGTGAATGCGCTGGTGGATATGGATGCTGGCGTGGAAGATATCTTTCGATATGCCGCCGGTGGCTTTAGAGATTTTTCCCGTATCGCCGCATCACATCCGGTAATGTGGCATGACATCATGATTGCTAACAAAACGGCCGTGCTGGATGTGATGGGTGATTTTAAACAGGCGCTGACAAAAATGGAGCAGGCGATTGCTGATGAAGATTCTGAGGCCTTGTTGCATATGTTTCAGCGTTCCAAAGATGCCCGAGATCATTTTACTCGTCTGTTAGAAGCGTCTAACAGGCCAACTAAATAACTAATAAAACAAATATTAAACCTTAAGTGAATTGTATGAGCTCTGTTGATTTTTTTGCAGGCAGTAAAGAAAAAACTATCCAGCCATTAAGTGGTGAAATTCGAGTGCCGGGCGATAAATCTATATCGCATCGCTCTATCATGTTTGGTGCTATCGCCGAAGGTACCAGCCATGTAACAGGCTTTTTAGAAGGTGCGGATGCGTTGGCCACCTTAAATGCATTTAGAGCGATGGGGGTGGAAATAGAAGGCCCTGAAAATGGTCAGGTGACCATTCATGGTGTGGGCATGCATGGGCTTAAAGCACCTGATGGCCCTTTGGATATGGGTAACTCGGGTACGTCTATTCGTCTGCTTTCAGGTTTGTTGGCAGGCCAGGGGTTTGAAGTGACGATGACCGGTGATGCGTCATTATCAACACGCCCGATGAAGCGCGTAACCGATCCGTTGGCGCTAATGGGCGCGGTGGTTGAAACCGCAGAAGGTGGCACACCACCGTTAACCTTAAAATCGGGCAGCCAATTAAAAGGCATTAACTATGCTTTGCCTATGGCCTCAGCGCAGGTAAAAAGCTGTGTATTATTGGCCGGGTTATATGCTCAGGGGCGTACTGAGGTTATTGAACCTGCACCTACAAGAGACCACACCGAGCGTATGTTAGAGGCCTTTGGTTATAATGTAGAAATTGATGGCCCTAAACGTGCGGTAGTGGGTGGCGGCAAGTTAAAAGCTGCAAATATCGATATTCCATCAGACATCTCATCCGCAGCTTTCTTTTTGGTGGCTGCATCCATCGTGCCTGAATCTGATTTAACCCTTAAACATGTGGGTATGAATCCTACCCGCGTGGGTGTGATTAATATTCTCAAGGCAATGGGCGCAAATATAGAAACCGTGTCTAGCAGTTTTATCGGTGGCGAACCGGTGGCTGATTTGCGTGTACGTGGGCCTAAAAATGGCAAAAAGTTACAGGGTATAGTGATTGATGAGGCGGATGTACCGTTAGCGATTGATGAGTTTCCGGTATTATTTGTCGCCGCTGCAGCTGCAGAAGGAGAGACCATATTAACCGGGGCTGAAGAGTTGCGGGTTAAAGAATCCGACCGTATCCAGGTGATGGCCGATGGCATGTTGGCCTTGGGTATTGATGCCGTACCTACCGAAGATGGTATTGTTATTCAAGGTGGGGTCATCGGTGGCGGGGTGGTTGAAAGTCATCATGATCACCGTATCTCTATGGCCTTTGCCGTGGCGTCTTTATTGAGCACCGATACCATACATATTCAAGGTTGCGATAATGTGGCCACGTCATTCCCCAACTTTGTTGAATTGGCGAATCAAGTGGGCTTTTCCATTGAGGTGGCATCATGAAGACCGTTATCACCATTGATGGTCCGTCAGGCGCGGGTAAAGGTACGATTTCTCAATTATTGGCAAAAGAACTAGGCTGGGACTTTTTAGACAGCGGTGCTATTTATCGCTTATGTGGGCTTGCTTGTACTAACGCTGGTATTGATTTTACCGATGTGGCTGCGGTTACTGATATTGCCAAACAATTGGATATTAAATTTAGCATTACCGATGCCGGTTTAAAAACCTATTTGGCGGGAGAGGAGGTCACCGCTAAGTTGCGTACGGAGCAGGCGGGTACGGCGGCATCACATGTGGCATCTATTCCGGCAGTGCGGGAAGAATTATTACAGCGCCAACGTGATTTTGCTCACGGAGATGCAGGTGGTTTGATTGCCGATGGCCGGGACATGGGCACGGTGGTGTTTAAAAATGCGGCCTGTAAGTTCTATTTAACTGCAACTGCCGAGGAACGCGCCAATCGCCGCTATAATCAGTTGAAATTAGCGGGAGAAAATGTTAACCTCGCCGCGATTTTGCAGGATATCAAAGATCGCGACGATCGCGATATGAACCGCGCAGTAGCGCCGTTAAAGCCTGCAGACGATGCAATCACTATCGATTCAACCGATATGAGCATTGAAACCGTATTTAAGAGTCTGTTGGGGATCATTTCAGATAATAATCTGGCCTGAGCTCGATAGGCATTAAACCGGGTGTTGAGTTTCTCGCGGTTAGATAAGGTAACTTATCTGGCTATACCAGCAAGAGAGCTTAATACCTTTATTAAAGTAGACCCATGTTTGCTGGATAGACATGGTTGAGGCTCAGAGCTCTTAGAAAACGTTTCTATGCTCGAAAGCCCGTCCCCAAATAAGGTATTCCACATGGAAAGCTTTGCAGAACTCTTTGAAGAGAGTTTATTAACCCTTGAAATGGCGCCTGGCGCAATCGTAACAGGTATCGTAATCGACATTGACGCCGATTGGGTAACTGTTCATGCCGGCCTGAAATCTGAGGGTGTTATCCCTAGAGTTCAATTCCTTGATGACAACGGTGAGTTAACAGTTGTTATCGGTGATGAAGTTCAAGTTGCATTGGAAACTGTTGAAGATGGTTTTGGTGAAACTAAATTATCTCGTGAAAAAGCCAAACGTGCTGAAGCGTGGATCGAGCTTGAGAAAGCCCACGTCGATGAAGAAGTTATCATGGGTATTATCTCTGGTAAGGTTAAAGGCGGTTTTACTGTAGACGTTCACGGTATTCGTGCGTTCTTACCGGGTTCTTTGGTTGATGTACGTCCGGTACGCGACACATTACACCTGGAAGGCAAGTCTTTAGAATTTAAAGTTATCAAATTAGATGCAAAACGTAACAACGTGGTTGTTTCTCGTAGAGCAGTATTAGAAGAAGCTAACTCAGCTGAACGTGAAGAGTTGTTGGCTAACCTGCAAGAAGGTCAATCTGCTAAAGGTATCGTTAAGAACCTTACCGATTACGGTGCATTTGTTGATCTGGGTGGTGTTGATGGTTTATTACATATCACTGATATGGCTTGGAAACGCATCAAGCATCCTTCAGAAATCGTTAATGTTGGTGATGAAATCGACGTTCGCATCCTGAAATTTGATAGAGAGCGTAATCGTGTATCTCTTGGTCTGAAACAACTGGGTGAAGATCCATGGGTTGCAGTGAAAGCGCGTTACCCAGAAGGTGCTCGTGCTACAGCTAAGGTAACCAACCTGACTGATTACGGTTGTTTTGCTGAGCTGGAAGAAGGCGTTGAAGGTCTGGTTCACGTATCTGAAATGGATTGGACTAACAAAAATGTTCATCCTTCTAAGATCGTTAATGTTGGTGATGAAGTTGAAGTTATGGTACTGGATATCGACGAAGAACGTCGTCGTATCTCTTTAGGTATCAAGCAATGTCAAACCAACCCTTGGGATGATTTCTCTGAGAAATTCGTTAAAGGCGATAAAGTATCAGGCACTATCAAGTCTATCACTGACTTCGGTATCTTCATTGGTCTTGAAGGTAACATCGACGGTTTAGTTCACTTGTCTGATATTTCTTGGAACGAGCAAGGCGAAGAAGCCGTTCGTAGCTTCAAGAAAGGCGATGAAATCGAGACTGTTATCCTGTCTGTAGATTCTGAGCGTGAGCGCATCTCTTTAGGTATCAAGCAATTAGACGAAGATCCTTTCAACGAGTTTGTTGGTGAAAATGATCGTGGTGCTGTTGTTAAAGGTATTATCAAAGCGGTTGAGGCTAAGTTCGTAACTGTAACATTGTCTGACGATGTTGAAGGTACTATCAAGGCTTCTGAGCTGAGCATCGATAAAGTAGCTGATGCAACGACGGTTGTTAAAGTTGGCGAAGAAATCGAAGCACGCGTAGTCACTGTTGATCGTAAAAACAGAACGGTTGTTCTTTCTGTTAAAGCTATCAATATGGCTGAAGAGAAAGAAGCTGTTAAGCAGCTGAAAGAGCAAGCCTCTGAAGCACAAGCAACAACCATTGGTGACCTGATCAAGGCGCAAATGGATAAGTAATTAGCTTTTAGCTAACACTTACGAGAAAGGCCGGCATTGCCGGCCTTTTTTATGCCTGTTATTTATCTAATAAGTTTATTAAAGCAAGGGCTAATCGTTAGGTTGATTTATCAAAGCGGTGTAAACTTAAATCGTGAAAATAGCCTACGCTGTTAGATGTTGATAAGCATATGGCAAAGAATCTAAGGAAAATATTGTGAAACGATTATTCTTAACCACATTGGCAGCGTTAACGCTGGCTCTTCCTGCATTGGCAAAAGATGACGATAATATTGCCGAGCGCTGGGAGTGTAAACTCAGTGATGCTACAGACTGGGATGATATTATTATTGTGGCCAGTATTGAAAATGGCCATAAAAGCGGTTATTTATGGGCTGCCGGAGTGACTAATGATAGCCTTTTTCAGGTAAAGGGCTTGGATAGAAATTGGTCGTTCACCGCTAATGAGGCGGGTGGCTATGATTATACCTTTGTTATCACGGCTTCCAGTAAAGGTAAGTTCTATGACTTCAGTAAGGGCAGTGAAAAAACCTTAACTACAGTCAGTAAAGTGTTGGATTGTAGGCGCGAAGACGATTAATGCTCAGGGGTTGACAAGAAAACCATTATTGTAGGTTTAATAAGCAAAAAATCAGCCCCAGAATTTACATTTCCTCTCTGGACGCCGAAGTTTTAATCAACTATATTTACCAAGTTATTGAAATTTAAGAATAAGTCGTGCAAGCTAGTGGCAAAGGATGAGTAGAGGGAATTCCTATGACCAAATCCGAATTAATAGAGCGAATTGCTGAACAGCAGCCGCAATTATCTGCAAAGGATGTAGAGTTGGCGGTGAAGACGATTATCGAGCAAATGTCCCAGTCTTTGGCCGGTGGCAAGAGAATTGAGATTCGTGGCTTCGGCAGCTTTTCATTACATTATCGTGCGCCGCGTAAAGGCCGTAATCCTAAAACCGGAGATACGGTTGAACTGGAAGGTAAGTCTGTACCCCATTTTAAGCCGGGTAAAGAGATGCGTGAACGGGTTAACGCCTCATTAAAAACCTATCCTTGATAGCTAAGCTTCATTTTTAGTTTATATCCTGAGTTTAACGTCCTGTTAAGCTCAGCTTGCCCACTCTTTAATTTCCCTGAAAGATGCTTTGCGGTATGCTTAGCCTGTATTTAACAGCAGGATTTTCACCCTCATGCCGTGGATTAAAAGACTTCCTATTGCCGTCTGTATTCTGATTGCCTGCAGCTATATTTTTATATTTTCTCTGCGAAATAATCAGTTAGTGGATGTTGATTTATTATTTATTGTATTGCCTCAGATGAAAATAGAGTTGGTGATTATTGCTACATTTATTGTAGGTTCTCTGACGGGGGTCTTGTCGTCGTTATTGCTGATGGCTAAAATGCGTCGCAAATATCGTGTGCGCCTATATAAGGCTGAGCGTCAGCAGAAAATGTCTGAAAGTAAGGTGTAAAAAGTGTCAAGAGAGAAGAATATGTCAGATACCAATAAGCGTATTGTTGTGGCGTTGGATTATGCCGAACTGCCGCCGATGTACCAGTTAATTGATCAGTTAGATCCTAATATGTGTCGATTAAAAGTTGGCAAAGAGTTATTCACGCGATATGGCGCGAATATGGTGAGCGAGCTGCAGTCTCGTGATTTTGATGTTTTTCTGGATTTAAAATTTCATGATATCCCCAATACTGTGGCTAAGGCTGTAGCGGCAGCGGCCGATTTAGGTGTGTGGATGGTGAATGTTCATGCCCAAGGTGGTTCCAGGATGATGGAGGCCGCCAGAGAGTCTTTAGAAGCCTTTGGTAAGGACAGCCCTTTATTGATTGCGGTGACGATATTAACCAGTATGTCAGAAGCGGATTTAAAGGAGCTGGGTCTGCCAGCCCCCGAACTCATGGTGCCTAAATTAGCCCAGCTGGCAAAAAATGCCGGTTTAGATGGTGTGGTCAGTTCAGCCAGAGAAGCGCAGATGATTAAAGATCTCTGTGGTGCTGATTTTACTACGGTAACCCCTGGCATTCGCCCAAAGGGGGCTTCGCAGGATGATCAAACCCGTATTCTTACGCCTTCTCAGGCGGTAGCTCAAGGGGCTGATTATTTGGTGATTGGTCGGCCCATCACCCGGGCTGAGAATCCGCTGCAGGCATTGCAGGCTATCCATCAAGAAATACAGGCCGTTTAAGTTATGTTGCTGAATGATTTGTTATCGGTCTCTGTAGATGCCCGTATTCAATATTTTGATGTGGATAGAAGTACCTTGATGCATCAAAAACAGGTGTTTGGGATTGTGCATAATGTCGATGCCGATCAGGGTATTACTATCGCCGTAGAGGGTGATAAAAAGAACTTGTTTAAAGTGCCGCCGGCTAGTGAGGCCTGGAGCATGTTATTAGATGGCAGTTATAAAGTTCGCTGGGCCGTTTATCGTACGCAAGAGGATCGTCAAGACAGTGTTCATGAGTGGTGGAGTTGGGAAGCGCAGCTAAACAGTGTTGATTAAGCACTATAATAAAAACAGGGGGCAGCTTGTGTTGCACAGGTATATTTTTAGTCTGACGTTATTTTTCTGTTTCTGCTGTGCCAGTGTTTTTGCCACAGAAATTGAAAATGATGAAAGCACCGTGGTGAGTGGGGCAGGCACGGTGGCGCCGGCGCTATCTGTGGTGGATGTTGCCATTCAGGAGGCAGGGGTATCTTTACCTAAGGCCAAGCCAGTTCAATTAGATAAACCGGTATTACCTGAGCCAGCAGCAATCTCTGCGTCTACTTATGCGCCAACGATTAAACCTGCAGAAAAAAGCAGCTTAACAACGCAGGTAGATAAAATTGTTGCTGAATCTACCCAACTTCCTACATCGATTATGGATGTTCAGCCTGCCTTGTTTTTATTGGGGGCTGAAGTGCCTGCCGCAACGGCTACACGTTTGTCGTGGTCTCCCAGTCAATCGTTTGAGGGTATAGCCAGTCCTAGTCCTGTGTTGGTGGTTAATGGGGCGACACCTGGACCTACGTTGTGTTTAACGGCGGCGATTCACGGCGATGAATTAAATGGCATAGAGATTGTACGTAGAATTCTTTATCAGTTGAATCCCGAGAAGCTTTCAGGTGCGGTGATTGGGGTACCTATCGTCAATTTGCAGGGCTTCAGGCGCGCCTCACGTTATTTAACCGATAGACGAGATCTGAATCGATATTTTCCGGGTAATGAGCAGGGCAGTTCGGCGTCAAGAATCGCCTATTCAATTTTCCATCAGGTGATTACTCATTGTGATGTGTTAGTTGATTTACATACAGGCTCTTTTTACCGCGAGAATTTACCCCAGCTTAGGGCCGATTTACAGGACCCGGATATTGTTAAATTAACCCATAATTTTGGCTCTATCGTGGTTGTGCATAGTGCCGGGGCTGCAGGTACTTTAAGGGGGGCTGCGGTAGCTGCTGGTATTCCTGCGGTAACGTTGGAAGCAGGTGGTCCTATGCGGCTGGAGAAATCTGCGGTAGAGCATGGTGTGAAGAGTATACAAACGCTACTGAATAAAATGAAGATGGTGAAGAAAATCCGCCTGTGGAGTCATCCGGAACCGGTCTATTACGGTTCAACCTGGGTTAGAGCTGATAGGGGCGGGATTTTATTCTCCGAAGTGAAGTTAGGCGAAAATATCAAAAAATCCGATGTGCTGGGTATCGTGACCGACCCTATTACCAATGTGAGTCAGAATATTGTATCCCCTTATAATGGCAAGGTGATTGGTATGGCGGTTAATCAGGTCGTGATGCCGGGTTTTGCGGCTTATCATATTGGCATTGCAGCGGAGGATGATGGAGAGCTAATCAATCCGCAAGATGTCATGGCGGGAAAGGATGAGCAGGCGTTACAAGCTGTGGAGGTGGTAGAGAATAAGCCTATAACGGTGATGCCTGTGGATGCCGATATTGAAGATATGAATGATTAAGAAGATGCCTATTGTAGCGTATAGGCATCTGTTAAGTTTTTAGAAGTACCACTGCGCCTTTAATTCAATCTGATCATCATTTCTTGAATAATAAAAGCTGGAATCATTAGGATTTTTTGGCACATTTGTCAGGAAGTAGACGTTCATCGTTACCCGTAATGAATCACCAAATCGTGTGCCACCTTCAAACGATGCGATGGACGTACCTTTATCTAAATCGTAGATGATGCCTGCTATGAAATCGGTTGAATCCACATCGTTCATAGTGAATCTAGTACCAAGAAATACATCGTGATCAAAAGGGGATAGGAATTCTCCTGGTACTATCGCTGCAGCTTCTACATCAGGCGGTAATACCGAGTCAGCCGGTAACTCTAAGACGATTAAGCTGGCTTCTTTTATGCTAACGTCACCACGATCATTCCACATGTATTCTGCAAGTAGGCCGATATCTATACCGCTGAAATTGACATCTGATAAGGTATATTCAAAACCGGTTACGGCAGAGTTGTAATCACCCGTTCCCTCTTGTTTGGCGGTACCTTCAAGTTTGAATGCCCAGTCTTCCCAGATGTATTGTAGTTCTAAGCCTACTTGCTGCAGTTGCTGATAATAAGATGTATATGCAGTGGCAGCCGTAAGTTCTTTGTTGACATCACCTATCACGGGGATGGCTTCACGGCTTGTACCGTTGAAGTAGGATATGCCTACATCGAGGTCACCAAAATAATGGCTCCAACGTACGGCATAATCGATGTTGTTTTGCCCATCATCAGATTCATACAGGGTTTTATCGTAATCTATGGGGATGGGAAGTTGATTGCGTTCATCGCCAGCAGCGAATTTACGTTCACGGAAGTAAGGTAAAACATATAAATCCAGATTACCCCAGTCTTCTTCAAAACCCAAAGATATCATGGGTTGCCCCAGTTTTTCTTCACCATTAAACGATTCAACCGCATCGGTTTGATTGATGATATCTACCAGGTGAGCCGATTCTGCTACGCCCCAATAAACCTTGTTAATACCTATTTCAACTTGCCAGCCTGCGCCTGCGTAGTTGTAATAAAACTCACGGATATCGGCGTGATCACGGTTACCGTCTTCGGCGGTGGTGATGCGGCCAAAGGGTTTAAAGCGTACGCTGTGTTTTTCATTATCGCTGGCCCAATAGGCCTCAACCTCTGCTGCAGCAGAGGCAAATTCATCACTTTGAAAGTCAAACAGCGCGTCATTGGGGTAGTAGCGTAGTTCTGCTTCCAAATAGCCGTTGAATTTGAATTCACCTGCGTTTGCAGGTAGGCAAAGCAGGCCGGAAAGGCCTGCCAGTAGTAGCTGTTTTTTCACGTTATTATTCTCTTACTACTTAAATAATGGGGATATTTATTTAGCGCGCTTCAAGTTATTTTTACTGAAGTCATCTTCGGTTAAACCTGTTTTTAAACGAATGCCAGTCCAGTGCATTTCGGTAGATTTACCGGTTTGCTTGTTTTCCATTAAAGAAACTACTGGACGCCAGTATTTACCTTCAAATTTTTCATATTGCTTGATGGTCATGACTTTAAGCAGTGATTTTTTGCGGTCGTAGAATTCAACTTTCTCGGTACGTAATTCTGCTTGATTGATCCAGCTGATTAAGCGGGTATAACCACTGTATTTGTCTTTAGGGTAGCTTTCTAATACGTAACATTGTGCATCACCACAGGCTTCGTCACGCAGGTATTTAAAGTCATATTTGGCAATTTCAAACGAACTTAAATCTTCATAGCTGAATTCAGAACCCATAAAGGAGCCGGATTTTTTCTTAGAGGCGATACGTTTGATGCGTTTTAGCGCAGGCAGGTAGATCCACTGATCATCTGGGCCTTCAATATGTGAGAAGCTTAAGAATGCCGTGCCGGCCACATCTCTAGGTTGGTCAAACACCATCAGGCTTTTATCGCCATCACCTATGACTTCCAGGCCTTTAAGCTTGATGATGCGGGTATTTTCTTTGCCACTAGGTGAGCGCAGAATCATTTTCATTTCTGATTGAGAATCACCCCAGCCTTCATCTTGGGCTTTTTGCTTCTGGGCAATCTCCAGGCCTTTTTGTTCTGGAGTTTGGGTGGCTTCGCTAGAGGCATTGGCGCTGAAGATAAGGCCAGTTGCCAAAATCAAAGAGGATGACAGGGATAAGGCGCGGTGGAATAAAACGTTTTGCATAGATGATACCTTTATATTTTTATGCGCTGATTGTAACAGATACGGCTATTATTAGCGTTTACTTTAAAGCGCGCAGAATTATGTGCAAGTGACAATCTGTTTAGACTGGCTAAATCGGTCAAAAAAGGGGGCTATTCAGGTTCTTTTGGCAGTTTAAAACATTGACGCAAAGCGTCGATTCATCAATGATGGCCGCTGCAAAATAACCGCGATATTGCTTACTATTATGTTAGAAAAAGATATTTATCCCGATCCGCCAACAACTCAGCAGTTATTAAAAGAGCTGCCTTATGCTGCTAAAGAGTTTTTTCAATTAGCTAAACCCTCTTGGCGTAAGCAATTAGATGCCGTGCCAGCCGGTGATGGCCACCCGATTATGACGTTACCCGGTTTTGGTGGTGGTGATGGCTCGATGGCGATTTTACGCCGCTTTCTGAATAAAAGTGGTTATCAGGCGCATCCTTGGGAATTGGGCACCAATTTTACCAAAGAACGTGTCACAACCATGGATTCCGTATTGGAGTTTTGTCAGAAAAAAGAATCTGAGATTGTTGACCGCTTAAAAACCATTACCGATAAAACCGGTGAAAAGGTGAGTTTAATTGGTTGGAGCTTGGGTGGCGTTTATGCCAATAGTGTTGCGCAAACACATCCTGAACTGGTGCGCCAGATTATTACCTTGGGTTCGCCTATTGGTGATCCCCGAGGCACCTCTACTTGGGATATTCTGAAGAAACTGAATCGTTCGGATGTGCCCGAAGAAGATCAGAATGTGGGTGCCTGGTTGGATCGTAAGGAAGGTTTGGGTGAGCGTAAGGTGCGCACCAGTATTTTATACAGCCTTAGAGATGGCGCGGTATCCAGAGGCTCTGCGGTGATTGAAAATCATCCGCTGGTAGATAATATTGAAGTTTCTTCAAGCCATGTAGGATTTGCCCATAATCCATTGGTATATTATGTGATCGCCGATAGATTAAGCCAGGATTTGCTGGACTGGGATGCCTTCGATGTCACTAAACAACCTCAGCTTATTCAAAAGCATTTATAAAAAACGCTTTTTATTGCGTGCTATAAATTCTCTTATTGGCGGTGAACGCTAATAAGAGGCCAATGCCTGCGCCTGTTAGCAGTGCAGTGATTGACACATGAATACAGGCTGCGGTGATCATGCCGCCAGCTGCTCCGACACAAAGTTGTAATATCTTCAGCTTTCTTGCTGTTTTTAGCATTAAAATCTCCAGGGCTATTACCCAACCTAAAAAACCGCCGGCCACAGCCATGGCGATATGATTCGCGGCCTTAAAAGACAGTGTATATAGGCTGCCTACATACATTATGGCGGCGAAGCCCGATGTGATGATCAGGCAAAAAATCAGCGGGTGTTTTTCCAAAAAATGTTGCATCTTTTTCTCTACGGTAAAGTTGTTCTACTTTGCGTACTTGCTTAAAGTGATTACAATGACATTAGATCAAAAAAAATTAGGCAAGCCAATCATGTTTACACTCTTTAATGCAAAGTTAAATTCTCGTTCATGGGTAACGCTAACAGTATCTATTACGTTAGCGTTGTTTTTAAGTGCCTGCAGCAGTTTTCCCAAAGATGATATTCAGTTTGAATCCATGTCTGCGCCCAAAGTTAATGTTGGCGCTTATAAGAGTTTTGCCTGGTTGGCTACTGCCACCGTTATTAACGACCCTAACGGTTATTGGCAGCCACAAGAATTAAACGCCGAGGCAGAGGTGCATTTTGCGTTAAACAAAGGTTTACGTGAAAAAGGTTATATAGAAACGGCGGAAAAACCGGATTTTGTTGTGTTATATGCAACGGGCATCAATATGCAATGGTTGGAGTTTTCGCAAGATAAAGAGCTGGGTAAAGAGATGATCACCAATGTACCCAAGGCAGCTTTGTCGGTGGTGTTGATTGATGTTGAAACCGAGAGGCCTATTTGGATAGGTTCGGCCAAAGGGGATATACAGCAGGGTATGGATAGTGAAATCGCAAAAAAACGCATTCACTATGCTGTTGAAGGTATTTTAAAGAGTTTGCCAAAGGCACAATAATTTAAATTACGTTTTAAATAAAAGTGGAGTTGCAGAGCTTATGGCTGATGTATTTGATGATGCGATAAAGCGCCTTTATACCTTGGGTCAGCAGGCAGATATTCCCGATAATGTATTGGCGCATTTATCCCGCCCGGTTGCTGTTTTATGTTCTTCTTTGCATGTGCGCATGGATGATGGCTCCAGCCAATATTTTCAGGCTTATCGCTGCCAATACAGTTATTTATTAGGCCCTTGTAAGGGCGGTATTCGTTTTCATCCGAATGTGTCCCAGGCCGAAGTGCAGGCCTTGGGTTTATGGATGACCATAAAATGTGCGGTTATAGGCCTGCCTCTAGGTGGCGGAAAAGGCGGTGTGGTTGTTGATCCCAAACAGCTTTCCAAACTAGAGCTGGAACGTTTGTCGCGTGCGTATATGCGTGCGAATGTGGATGTGATTGGTCCGGATAGAGATATTCCCGCTCCCGATGTTTATACTAACGCCCGTATTATGGGGTGGATGTGTGATGAATATGAAATTATTACACGCAAAAAACAACCTGCGGTGATTACCGGTAAACCGATTGAGTTAGGGGGGAGTTTGGGGCGTGAAGAGGCGACCGGAAGAGGGGCTTTTTTATGTACTGAATTCCTCAGAGAAAAAATGTCGGCTACTGCATCGGGCTTAACCGTGGCGGTGCAGGGTTTTGGTAACGCGGGTTATCATGTGGCTAGGTTGTTAGGTGAGGCGGGTTACAAGGTTGTTGCTATCAGTGATTCCAAAGGCGCGATCTATGCACCTGAAGGTTTGGATGTGGAATCTGTGTGGCAGCAGAAACAAGCAACCACCAAGTTACAGGCCGTGTATTGCCAGGGCTCGGTGTGTGAAATTGTTGAGCATAAAAATATCAGTCACGAAGAGTTGTTAGCATTGGATGTCGATATTCTGATTCCAGCAGCCTTGGAAAATAGTATTACGATGGTTAATGCTGCCGATATTAGGGCGCGTTGGATTGTTGAAGTGGCGAATGGGCCTATCAGTAGTGAAGCCGATCAACTTTTACATAAGAAAGGTATCGTGATAGTGCCCGATGTATTGGCGAATGCCGGTGGTGTTACCGTGAGTTATTTTGAGTGGGTGCAAAATAAAGCCGGTTATCCGTGGACGTTAGAGGAGGTAAGGCAGCGCCTAAAAGATCGTATGCAGCAGGCCTTTAATGAAATATGGGATTATCACAAGGCCTCAGCGGGGAAAGAGAGTGGGGTGGAATCGGAAGTGAGTTTGCGTAGTGCGGCTTATGCAAAAGCCTTACATGGCATTAAAAATGTGATTGATGTTCGTGGTACCAAGGCGTATTTCAGCCGAGAAGAAAGTTAATCACCCGCAACGTGAATGCTGCCTTGCATATACAGGGCAGCTGAGCCGCTGATTAATACACGTTGGTCTTTTAATTCACAATAAAGTTCACCTCCGCGTCTTGATAGCTGCCTGGCGGTTAAGGTGTTTTTGCCAAGCACTTGTGCCCAATAGGGTGCGAGCTGTGTATGGGCAGAGCCGGTAACGGCATCCTCATCAATGCCGAAGTTAGGTGCAAAGAAGCGGCTAACAAAATCGCTATTCTCACCTTCTGCGGTGATGATAAGGCCTCGTAAATCCAAATCTTTTAAGGCCGATAAATTGACTTCTACCTCGGCGACAGCCTTCTCGTTTTCTAACACGGCGATATAATCCTGATTTTTTAAACAGCGTAAAGGTGTTAAGCCCAATGCTTTAATGATGGCTGTGGGTGTCTCGCAGGGTTGGGGTTTTTGTTCGGGAAAATTCAGGGTGAACAGGTTGTTGGATTGGGTGACACTTAACGGGCCTGAACGTGATGCAAAGATGATTTTCTCTTTAGCATAGTTAAATTGTTCAAATAGTACATAAGCAGCGGCCAAGGTTGCATGGCCGCAGAGATCCACTTCTACGGTGGGGGTAAACCAGCGAATATGAAAGCCGGATTCGCAGGGGATATAAAAGGCAGTTTCGGCAAGGTTATTTTCAGCGGCAATCGCCTGCAGTAACTGATCTGATAACCAGGTTTTAAGTGGAACCACAGCTGCAGGATTACCAGAGAAAACCTGATGACAAAAAGCGTCGACCTGAAAAATATCAAATTTCATAAACCAGCTCTACGTAAGTGTTTATACCGTTTGCACATGGCCATTTTGTAACTCGGCTTCTGTTGCCTTGCGAATATCGGCAATATGTACAAGAAAGTGCAAAGTTTTTCCGGCAAAGGGGTGGTGAGGGTCTATCGTGACCATGCCATCTTCAATATGGGTGACGGTAACCGGAGCCGGGCCTTGATCGCTTTGTAGGTGAAAGCGCATGCCCACTTCCAAATCTTCAACATCTTCAAAGGCGGTGAGAGGGATGGCGTGTATAGCCTCCTCTTGAATGGGGCCGTAAGCATCTTCAGGTTTGATGGTGATATCAATTTCATCACCCATTTCTTTACCGATTAATGCCTCTTCCAAACCTGCAATGATATTGCCATGGCCTGCAATAAAGATTAAAGGTTCCTGGCCTTCGGAGGAATCTAATAAATCGCCATCCACTTCGGTAAGGGTGTAGTGGACGCTGATGACGTGATCATTTTCTACGGTGGCAGTGGTAGACATAAAGAAACTCTGCGATGCTAATGATAGGGATGTTTGAAGTGTACAATATTTCTGAATCGCAGGCATAAAAAACCCAGCCTAAGCTGGGTTCTTTACAAACGATCTAAAAAATCGTGATTAAGGTAGCGCTCTTATGGTAATAAGTGGGCTACAGCGTCACGTTCTTCAGTCAGTTCGGCTTGAGTAGCAGCCATGCGCTCTTTAGAGAAATCAGAGATTTCTAAGCCTTGAACGATGCTCCACTCGCCGTCTTTACAGGTACAAGGGAAAGAGTAGATCAGGCCTTCGGTGATGCCGTAAGAACCGTCTGAGTAAATACCCATAGAGACGTAATCGCCTTCTTCAGTACCTAATGCCCAGCTACGAACGTGATCGATAGCCGCATTTGCTGCAGAGGCTGCAGAAGATGCGCCACGTGCTTTGATGATTGCTGCGCCACGTTGAGCAACCGTTGGGATGTAGTCATTTTCGTACCAAGATTGCTCAACTAAATCTAAAGCAGGCTTGCCGTCAACGGTACAAACAGAAAGATCTGGGTACTGAGTTGCAGAGTGGTTACCCCAGACAATCATGTTTTTAACCGCAGTTACCGCAGCGCCAGTTTTCGCAGCTATCTGAGATTTTGCGCGGTTATGATCTAAACGCATCATCGCCGTGAAGTTAGTTGCAGGAATAGAAGGAGCGTTACGCTGAGTGATCAGAGCGTTAGTGTTAGCTGGGTTGCCCACAACCAATACTTTGATGTTTTTAGAGGCTACTTTATCAATCGCCTTACCTTGGGTAGAGAAGATTGCAGCGTTAGCTTCTAATAAATCTTTACGTTCCATGCCTGGGCCACGTGGGCGTGCGCCAACCAATAATGCGTAGTCAGCATCTTTGAAGCCTACTTCAGGCTCGTCGGTACAAACAACACCGGCAAGTAATGGGAATGCACAATCATCTAATTCCATTTTAACGCCTTCTAAAGCGTCTAATGCTGGAGTGATATCTAATAAATGCAAGATTACTGGCTGATCATCGCCAAGCATTGCGCCAGAGGCGATGCGGAATAATAAAGCGTAGCCGATTTGACCGGCAGCACCGGTAACTGTAACGCGAACAGGAGCTTTCATGTTCAATCCTTAGTGGTTATGGGGACTATCCCCGTAAATGCCTCGTAGGCATCAACAAACAAATTCTTGCCTCGGGTATGAGGCGGAGCATATTTTAGCGGGTTGCGGCGCAATTTCAAAGGGCTTGATGTTAATCATTGTATTTATTGAGTGTTGCGGGGCTTTTTATCATATGCGTTAATCCTGACTTAAGGCTTGAATAGCCTTTTGGCAGATAATCTTATTAATTCAACTTTTGAGATAATTGCTGTTCAAAGTTTAGGTGCTCAAATTCAGACCAGATCCGACTATATTCTTTAATTAATCTGTAGTTATCTTTTTCAACAAACAATTTCCCTTTGTCGATCACGCTTTGGCATAAATAGATGGGGGCTAAGTTGATATCAATAATAGAGAGTTGACCTTCGGGCAAATTGAGTGTCGATTGCCACTTTTCAGCGAGGCATTGTGCCCTGAGTATTCTATCATTGCGAGGCAGTGAAAAATCATTAAAGGCAATAGCGATATCATAGTCACTATTTTCTATGTGGCTGCCTTGGGCTCGTGAGCCATATAACCATATTAAAGCGATATCATGCTCTGCAATGGCTAGTTGTTTTAGTGATTCAATAACGTTACCCATGTTTTAATTATCTCACGCTTTTAAGTAAGACATCAAATGTGCAGGGCTTTGCCGCGCCTCTTGGCTGTGATAAACATGGAAACATGTTTCTATTTCGAATGATTGACTGGCTTCTGTGTAGCAGGTGACAAGCTACCTTACGATACAAAATAATAATAAATCAGTGAATCAATTTGTCAGCCAACCAATCAGCTGTCCATCAACTACTTCCCAATCGATGCCAGACTTTTCTGCATCATAAGGCTTGTACTCAATCCCCTCTTCAGTCAGCTCCTGAAGGAAGGACTTCACCTCTTGCTGCTTCTTGTCGTTCTGCTTGTTGCTAAATGTTCGTAACCAAGCACAGGCAAAATGCTCTGGATACTTACTCTTCAGCACCATCATCATGTAGCTGACAACAGCATAGCTTACTGCATGAGATTTGTTAAATCCGTAGCCGCCAAAGGTAACGATGGTTTCCTACAGGTGTTCAGCCTCTTCTTGATCAACACCAGCCGACACACAACCTTCAACAAATTTCGATTCGTATTTGTCGATGAGTTCTTGGTTCTTCTTGCCAATACCCTTACGCAGCTCATTGACTTCTTCATTGGGAATGCCTGCCAACTTATTGGCAAGGAACATTACCTGCTCCTGATAGATCAGAACTGAGAAGGTGTCTGAGGTATATTTCTCATGTGTCGGGTG
>JABSRQ010000449.1 GCA_013215055.1 Pseudomonadales bacterium
ACATCGTTTTTAAAATCTTTAGGTCCACTTTGAGGCACACCATTTTCAAATTTGTATTTGTGATAACCACAAACAATACTTCCATCCACTACGGTGCCTAGACCACCGCTAAACATGCCATCCATATGCGAGCAACGATCTGAATGAATAACAGGCACGCCTTCTTTATTACGATGAACAACAAGATCAATACCGTTTAACTTTTTATGAATGATCTCACCTTCGGCAAGGCCTTTAGAATTTACAAATAAATACCAGCCGGAAAAATAGCGTGGAAACTTGCCATGGCGTTCGTCATAGTTTCCTTTTGGCAGAAAATGCTGAGAATCTTTTAATATATTATGCGCAAATAAACGCATGACAAATGTCCAAAGAAAAGCTTTGTTTTCTACGTTATGAATCTTCATATCTTATTTCCTCTGTTAAAGAATATAACTGATAGTAATCATGTAAATTACATGCAACATTGATTGTTATTTGATCAGTAGTATACAAATTAACAGAGTTTAAAATCTTTACAAGTGTAAAGAGATTAAATTTGTATAGTTTTAGACTTATAGCTATTAATTGAGTTCAAGCAGGCGCGGGATATAATCTGCCAACTGATCCAGGCGCTCATCGATAGGGTATTGTTCATCGATAGCCCAGTTCATCATCACGGTGCTGATACTGGCCATGGTCATTTCGGCCAGAAAGTCTATCGGGTATAGATGACTGATGTCTCCATCGGTAAGACCTTGCTGATAGACACCGGCAAAAAGTTCGGTCAAACCATGTAGGATATTCATATTGCTACTTTCACTGGCGCCCGAACTCATGCTGTGGCGTATCAAATCACGCTCCAGTTGATTGTATTTACTGAACTCTCGACGTATTAGCTCAATAAAGGAGATAACATATAGCCGTGGTGATTCGGTTTTATCAATAAATTCTGAAGTCAGCTCTTCAGCCACATTCAACCAGAGTTTTTCTGCCATCGCCTGTATTAAATCTTGTTTGGTGGGGTAGTAACTGTAAAAGGTCGGTCTCGATACATCGGCTTTTTTACAGATGTCTTCCAGAGTTGTCTCATCACAGCCATATTGCTCAAACAGCGCGATGGCAGATTGCATAATTTTTTCACGGAATGCCTGTTTTCTAAGCTCGCGGCGAGAGCCCTGGGGCATAGTTTCTTGTTTGGGTGTTTTAGTCATTAACTTAGGCTCAGTCCGACAATGAACATTTTAAGTACTGAGTCTAACAAAAAAACGTGGTCTTTAACTGTGAATCTATGCATGAAAGATGCATATGCGAGCATAAAATCAGACGGGTTATTTAAGATGTTGGGTGAGTTAAACTCATGTTTTAATCTTTAGCGTTGGCCAAAGGGACCGGTTGTACACATTATTGCCTAAGCAAAATCTCAAGATGTTTAACGTTGTATGCATGTTGTTTTTGCAGGGCTACATGAATGCATCTTCAATATGAATGTTTATGTGTATGATGCCGCTTATGAGAATTGATAAGTTTATTTATAAAAGTACGCAGTTGACCCGAACTGAAGCGAGTACCTTCCTTCAAGCACGAAAAGTATGTGTGGATGGTAAGGTTTTTACGAATGGTGCACCCAAGTTTATGCAGATAATGAGGTAAGCCTTGATGGCGAAATACTCATTGATCGGCCTTCGCGCTATATCATGGTGCATAAACCCCGCGATACGCTTTGTTCAAATATTGATGAGGTTTATCCTTCTTTATTTCACCATGTTGGGGTTGAAAAAGCCTTTGACCTGCATGTTGCAGGGCGTTTAGATGCCGATACAACAGGCTTGGTTTTAGTCACCGATGATGGCCGATGGTCGCATAATATAATTATGCCGCATAATGAGTGTGAAAAAATCTACCGCGTGACCTTGCGAGCCCCCATTAGCGATGACGTCGCGCTACAATTCAAGCAAG
>JABSRQ010000450.1 GCA_013215055.1 Pseudomonadales bacterium
AAAATGGCTTACATTTGGGACTATTCCCATAACCCTAAACTTATTGGCAGTTCCGTTACACTTAATGGAGCATAAATTAAACTCAGATTTACTATACGTTGATTAAGCTGTGGTGCGTCATGTAGCAATGATTTCCAGCAATACGGGCTGCCGCGAATTCAGCTGATGTCGCAATAAACCTCCTGACACCATCAATTGGAACACCATCCTCACAGCCTAGTATTTTGAGATCGTTCTTTTCCTTGCCATTTGTCCGGCATTTGAAGATGCAACATCGCAAACTTCACAGCTGACAAGAATTTCCCCATATCCGTTCACCAATATAATGTCATTACCGTGAAACATGACATTCCTGCACACTGGCTTTAGGAAATTCACCTGATAACCACAATAATGCAGATATGGCTCTTTCTGTTGTAGCCAGTATATTGATGATTTCGACCAGATTTCGGAGTTTTTACCGATAACACCGTCAATTACAGGAAGTGTAACTTCAAGCCGTTTAATCTGAATGCTCCAGGAACCCGATTGATTAGTGAGTTGATTTTGAGCCGACACTACACGTTCGACTATTTTAGAGTGCGCTTCTGATCGTGTGTAAATAGTATCTTGAATAGTTTTATTTGAAATAATTTCTAATAGATGTGCCATGGGTATAGTTACATACAGAAAACATGAAAATTCATACTCACTAATAACATGCATTATCCAGCCATTAATTTAGAGGCTTACCGTGGGTGATCACTTCCGGTTGAACAACGATAAACCTGTTGCCCAATCCTCACCGGTGCAATTAAACCCATTTACATTACATTGTAATATTTATTGCGCTAACAGTTTGCATTACATGGTAATGCTTACTAGTATGTAAACATTACAAGGTAATTGATTAAAGGGACGGAAATGGCCAGACCAGCATACAAAATTACAGAAGAAGACTTCTCTATTGCATACAAGTACCTGAGCAAAAAACATGAAGGCTCTGCTGCATTGATGAGTTTACGTGTATGTGGAAATGGTACTGAGCTGCAGGACTGGTGTGACATCGAGCTTAAGAAATCAGAGTTTCAAAAGGTGAAACAAGTAATCTGGGCAGAAAGAAAAAGATTCGAGGACAGCAAAAAACGTAACAAATCCAAGCAGATAACAATTTCAAAGAATGCCTGGGAAGTATTAAAAAGACTAAGTGAAGATGAGAATTTAAGCCTTTCAGAAACAATCGAAAACTTCATAAATCCAATGGTTCAAATGCCAAAGCCAGAAAGAGACAGGCTGGTTAAACAATGGAACATCTAAGCAGCAAAGCTTGAGCCCTTCGACAGGCTCCGCCAGTCAAGTGCCGCATAATGTAGTGTTACGTTACGTCCAGAAAGCAAAACACCTGCAAAAGCAGGCTTGATGTATTCTGGATTTCAGCTTCCTAACGGGAGCTTAGGCCTTCGGCCGATTTTAAGCGTCCTGTCAGCCTCAACATAACATTCGATTATGCGCAGGTATGTATGGAATTAACTTTGATAGTAGTGAACGAATAATGGGACTATTCTGATAACCCTAAATTTATTAAAACTTTATAGATCACCACAATGGATTAACGTAACAAGAGAATAATTCCAGCAACTTTAAAAATAAGTTAGAATCGCGTGCAATCAAGAATAAGAGACTTTAGGGTGCCACAAATAAAACATATCAAGTTCATGCTTGGCCAGTTTGTACTGACTGCTTGTATTTTTTGTCATTATTCCCAGGCAGAAGCCACAAACACCAATGCCGAAGATGACAAAGTCAGTACCACTGAAAAATCTGCGCTAACGGATCATGAAGAAGAAAAAGTACCTGCTAATAAACAGTTCATAGATATTCAGTCTGGTGCTTTTATGGGCCGCGTGCATTTCTCCTACGGGTATTCGATTAGAGACAATCACA
>JABSRQ010000451.1 GCA_013215055.1 Pseudomonadales bacterium
GAACCCGGGGGAAGAGCTTACCGTTTTATTCTCAGGCAACGCAGGCTCACTGGATCTTCTTAACTTAACCAATATCTCGGATGCCGATTACTATTTCACTCACGATAATACCGATGACCTATGGGACATGCTCTATTTAGGCGCGATGTTCTCTCTGGCCTTTTATAACCTGTTTATTTACGCCATCACTAGAGAAAAGGCTTATTTTTTCTACAGCCTATTCGCCTGCTCTACCTTTGCCATGTTCGCGATTATAAAAGGCTGGGCCTATCAATATATTTGGCCAGATTACGAATTATTCAATCAAAAAACCACCAACCTCTCCATTGCCTCGCTTATTTTCTTTAGTGGTTTGTTCAGCATCTATTTTTTAGATTTAAAGACGCACTTACCAAAGCTTGAAAAATGGCTACGAGCCATGTGCTATATAATCCTTGCTCTATTCACCTTAGTGCTTATATTCCCTCACGATCCACACTACGTACTGGTAAGAATGATTACCAGCCTGGCCATTCCCATCTACTTATTAAGCTGGGTAGGCGGCATACTGATCAGTGTAAAAACGAAAGCCAAAGAGGCCTATATTTACACCGCCGCATGGAGCATTCTTATTGTAGCGACGCTGGCAACCGTTATACACGAAACTATCATACCGCTTTTTAACTTTTCTACCTTCCTGTTTTTACAGGCCTCACATCTGTTCGAAATGATTATGCTATCCATGGCATTAGGTACCTATATCACCCGACTTAAAGTGAATGAGACCATAAGCACAGCAAAGTCAGAGGCACAAAGTAAATTTTTAGCACGCATGAGCCATGAGATTCGAACACCGATGAATGGCATTTTAGGCATGAGCGATCTACTGCTAAAAGAAACAGAACTAAGCCAGCAAAAACATATGCTAGGGGTTATTCATAATAGCGCAGTGTCTTTAGAGAAAATCATTAACGATATTCTCGATTATTCTAAACTTGAAGCGGGTAAATTAACCCTGCAAGAAAACACGGTAAATATCAGAGAGTATCTACACGAACTCGCCGATGTTTTTCTACTTGACTGCCAATCAAAAGATATAGATCTACAAATTAGCGCCAGCGATGACGTGCCCGAAGAAGTGGTTGTGGATCAACTGAGGCTGAGACAGATTTTAATTAACCTTATTGCCAATGCGGTTAAGTTCACCGATCAAGGCCATATTAACGTTAATTTGTCATGCAGTAATGAACGCACAAAAAACAAATCAGGAAAACTCTTATTCAACATAATCGATACCGGCCGCGGCATCGCCAGTGAAGACCAGGAACGTTTATTCCAGGCCTTCGAGCAAGCTTCAAATAACAATCTGGGGCGAGAATCCAGTACCGGCCTGGGTCTTTCTATCAGTAAAGATTTGATAGAGCTAATGGGTGGCCAGATAAGCGTAAAATCCACATTAAATGTAGGCAGCAACTTCGAATTTAATATCGATTATCAATCGAGTGATTTTTTCAAACCCAAGGTACCGGAACAACGGCTAGGAACAATCAATGACCCGGAATTAAACAAGCTCAATATTTTAGTGGCCGAAGATAATCAAACCAATAAAATTGTTATCACCAGCATGTTGAATAAGCTAGGCATTCAGGTAAACATAGTAAGCAATGGACAAGAAGCCATCAATGAATGGGAACAAAGCCTCACTGAAAAACCCTTTGATATTGTATTGATGGATTGCGAAATGCCTATACTTAATGGCTTCGAAGCAACCCGAGCCATACGAGAAAAAGAAAAACATTTAAACCTATCCGCAACGACTATCATTGCACTAACTGCACACACGCTTCATGACGAGCTGCAAGCTTGTTACGATTCAGGCATGGATGAATTGCTATTAAAGCCTATTACCATAGACAGGCTTAGCCACACGTT
>JABSRQ010000452.1 GCA_013215055.1 Pseudomonadales bacterium
ACCGGTTAACGTACTCCAGCCCCCAAACGGCTCCTTGCGGGTAATCCACAACACAGCCGTTAGACCAAAGACCATAAGCACACGCTTCTCCTCGGCACGCCATTTACCCGCCTCAGGCAGATGAAAGGCACCCTGATACGTCAGATTACGGGTTAACCACAGCGCCGCTACCGGTAGTAACAACAATACAACCGGCACGCCAATCTGCATCCAGTCGATAAAACTGAGCTGAGAACCTACCTGCTCTTCATACACCTGCATAAAGATCAGATTCGGCGGCGTACCTATGGGGGTAAAAAGCGTAATAAACCCTAAAACAAAATATATGTATCCGGCAACAAACCTACTTTCGCCTCGAGCCTATACCATTACCAATGGTTCCAGGTCTATATCTTGAGTCTTATGATATTCGCCGTATATCTTTTGAGTAAATTGAACCCCTAGAATTTCTTCTGTTTCTTCAATTAACGTGTATGCAGTGGCCTCCATCACATTGTGAAATTCTGCCTCATCAAGAACTTCATCTATATATGCCCGATAGTGATCCATTGTCTTCTTATAATATTTAGAATCTACTTCGCGGAGAGCCTCAGTAATTGTATCTGCCTGTTCTTGATTATTTCCAGTTGCTTGAAGGTGCAACACATTAATCTCTTCTTCCTGTGTTCTGAAGTTGTATTCTTTTGAAAGAACCACATCAACCCCAAAACCACGACTACAGCGCTTAACTTTTCTACTCCACTCGGACTTATTTTGACCGTATACTCCCAAATGGCCCTTAATAATAAATCCATATCCTGGTAAGAAAATCTTAGTGTCGCCTAATGTTTTTTCATCGGGACTCGCATACATAACTCGATTGGCAATGTTATGACAGACAAATGAAATACCATAGTCTCCCCGAATCACTTCCAATGGATGCTGGGGTTCCTCAAGCTTTATATCTGGGGAAACTAAGCATCTAGCAAATTTACCATTTGCATCTAATATATACTGATCAACACCTGACGCGTCAATTGGACAAAACTCACCTGCACAGTACCAGTATCCATCAGTACTACTTTCACTAGCTAAATGAGCTAAAGCTTGGTCATTCACAAAAGTATGAACAGGAAATTTCAAAATTCGATGAATCCATGGAAGCATCCTACGACCGATCGCACCTCTAAAGTATTTGAGCGGAATACTACAAACCACCAACGGATCAGAAACATCGTTTTTAATATCAGCAATCGTTAAATATTCTATTTGATCTGCCACAATTCAACCTTATTGAGCTTTAAATCAACACATAGCACATTGTTGCGATAATCAATGCACCCAGTATATTCAACACAATACCTTCTCTAGCCATATCCTTAGTAGCAACATGACCACTACCATAAACAATACTATTCGGAGCGGTTGCCACTGGAAGCATAAAAGCACAACTTGCACTCATCACAGCAGGCACCATCATAAGTATAGGATCTATATTTGCAGCCATTGCCGCCTATGCGAGGATAGGCATAAGTAATACTGTGCTTGCTGTATTACTGGTAGTCTCGGTCATGAAGCTCACACCGAGACATAACACCAACATCATCACGAACACAGGCCATGTCGCCAGTACACTGAGGTTATCTCCTACCATTCCTGATAACCCAGAACTCACGAATGCGCTTTCTCACAATTTATCATTGCGCTATACAAGTTTTAATTTGTTTAATTATACGAATGTTTTCGCATTTATAAATTACAATAAGAATATAACCTCCTCTAAAGAAGCTATAATTTGGGCTCTTGCAAAGGGACATTCAACTTACACTGTTAATATGAAAGTTGTAGGTAAGCCGCAGCCTAGAGGTTTAGGTTTTGATATTTTAAGGCAGCTGGTA
>JABSRQ010000453.1 GCA_013215055.1 Pseudomonadales bacterium
TATCCGCTACTTCCAGTGGGGTGGACCTCTGCAGGCAAGATACCAAACAAAACTAGCAATACAACATTAATCATTTTAGACTCTGCATTTTTTAACATGTCGTCACAGCTTTGATCAGGTTACACTCAGCTTTCCTCTACCGGGACTTTATTTTTACATCGCACCCTTAAGGTATGACTAAAGCACAAAAGTAGCAGCCTGCTCTCAAACACCTGCAAGGAAGTATAAATGAACAAATTACGGATACTGGTGATGCTGCTTTTAGCTTCCCTAATCGGCTGCTCTGGACATTTAAGACCCAACCAAAATGTTGATACCTTTTATGTTACAGCGGCCTCACCACAATACCCGACTCGCTTATGTGGTGTAACCGCCAAAGGCGAAGCCTGCCTGACCATACAAGATGGCCCCGAAGTATTTAAGGTGTTAAATGGATATTTTTTAGATTGGCTACCGAGCTTAACCTCTAATCAAATAATGATTGCGCAATCCGGACAAAACGCTTACATCCTCCCTACAGTGCTAGGCACTCAATTATTAAAGGCACTCACTGATGACAATGGCCAGCGAGTATTTGAAGAATGGGTAGAGCGCTATCAAGATGACGACCGATTTTTTGACCGTTTATAAGATCCGTTAACTAAGGCAATAGTGCAGCCAATGTGCCACGGCTGCTGCGCTTTTTAAGCCCCTACGAGCAACGACAGTAACCATACCCTTGCAGTCAAATATGCATGGCACCTGCCTATGAATAAACACGCCATTTTAGTCAATGAATACTCTCGTATCATCGGTCGATCCATTCAACAGTGCTCTGCTTTGTCACACCCGTTGCTGATTTCAAGTTGTCAGCCCATTTTTACCCTGATTTATATTACTCATGAGCCATGCCTTATCTTATCAAAACTGATTATCACTTAATGTTGACAGGATAAACCTGACGTTCTCAGTGTTTTTTTACCTTGCATTAATATAACTTTAGTTTTATCTATTAAAGTTGACAGCTTTTATAAAGTTGCTAGTATTCAACACGCTAGCAGGATGCAGTGACTACAGTTTTTAGATCTACTTCTACATTAAGTAATAATAAGGGAAATATTTATTATGGCGTTACACTCTAAAAATGATATTCGACATGAGCTTCTAGATCCTATTTATGGCTCATCCGATCTTTCAAAAGCCCTCCCCAAGTACAAATTCCCTCAAGATGAACAGTCACCAGATCATGTTTTCACCTTGGTCCGCGATGAACTGATGTTGGATGGTAATGCACGTCAAAATTTGGCAACGTTCTGCCAAACTTGGGAGGAACCTCAAGTCCATGAACTCATGGATCTGTGTATCGACAAGAATATGATCGACAAGGATGAATATCCACAGTCAGCAGAAATTGAAGCGCGTTGTGTCCATATGCTGGCAGATCTGTGGAACTCACCTGATGCCGCCAATACGCAAGGTTGCTCTACTACAGGTTCTAGCGAAGCGGCGATGCTGGGTGGCATGGCCATGAAGTGGCGCTGGCGGGACAAGATGAAAGCCCAGGGAAAGCCGACCGACAAACCGAATATAATTACCGGGCCAGTGCAAATTTGCTGGCACAAATTTGCTCGCTATTGGGATGTTGAAATCCGTGAGATCCCAATGGATGAGGATCGCCTGCTGATGACGCCTGAAGAAGTGCTCAAGCTTTGCGATGAGAATACCATTGGCGTAGTACCCACTCTCGGTGTCACCTTCACTTGCGACTATGATCCGTTGAAAGCAGTTGCCGATTCACTTGATAAATTACATGAGCAGACCTGACTCGATATTCCTATGCATATT
>JABSRQ010000454.1 GCA_013215055.1 Pseudomonadales bacterium
GTGTGCGTGGAGTTCATCCGTGTGATATTCCTATCTTTATTGACATCCCAGCTGCTGATATCTGCGTTAAAGGCACTGGCTTCGTAGAACATATACGACATATCAATGACGTTATGGACCTGCCAGTCGACGAGGTCTTGGTTAAAGGCTAGGGCTCTCTGGAACATGCTCTTCATATCCGTAACGAGATTGACTTTCCAGCTGCTGATATCTGCGTTAAAGGCACTGGCTTCGTAGAACATATACGACATATCAATGACGTTATCGACCTGCCAGTCGCCGATGTCTTGGTTAAAGACTGCAGCCTCTCTGAACATCCCTGACATATCCGTAACGAGCTTGACATCCCAGCTGCGGATATCTGCGTTAAAGACTGCAGCCCCTTCGAACATGCTCCTCATATTCGTAACGCTACTGACATCCCAGCTGCTGATATCTGCGTTAAAGACACTGGCGTCGTAGAACATCAGTGACATATCCGTAACGTTATGAACCTGCCATTTGCCTAGGTCTTGGTTAAAGACACTGGCGTCAGTGAACATTTGGGACATATTCGTAACGCTACTGACATCCCAACTGCTGATATCTTGGTTAAAGGCACTGGCTTCGTAGAACATCCGTGACATATCAATGACGTTATGGACATCCCAGCTGCTGATATCTGCGTTAAAGGCACTGGCTCCTTCGAACATCGAATTCATATCCCTGACTCTACTCAAATCTGGGGTATCAGTGGCCGTAATATTAAAGTTCTTTGCTTTATAAAAAGCCGAATTAAAACTTAGCCATTCTATAGCTCCCCACTGGTCAACACTGATCAGTTTTTCAGCATCATTAGTGTCGTAATCCCCTAAATAAAAATGAGGGAATATGCCCGAAATAGCTATGGTGTATTCGCCTTCAGTTGCATATTCACAAGTATAAGAACCGGTTACATTCTCCGCATCTAACACACCATCGTCATCGCAGTCAATGTCATACTTAAACGTTCCAACACCCTGAGGTATTTTAAATTGGGTGTTGCTGGAAAAACCGGGATTATCTGTTTGTATCGTGAACTTGAACGGAAGGGGTGAGGGATTCGTTGTATCTAAGTTGGTATCATCATCTCCACATGAGCTTAGAAGACTAAATACTATTACTGGAAATAAAAGATTTTCCATATGATCCCTATACAACAGTTCAATTTATTATTTATTTGATATCGAATCATTATACAGGCTCGAGTAATATTATTTTTGTAAAATAACCCCTTATAGCTCTCGAGTTAGTTAAATATATTTATGATGTTATCGTCAGAAGATATCAGGATGATCCAGTAGATAGACCATCCATCCCTAGTTAAATCAAATGAACAAAGCTAACATTCTTACTCTAATGATCAAGCCCATATCTTAAATCCTGAAGTTTAAATATTTATGGTTCTGTTAGGAGGGGGCTTCACGCGCACGGTCTGCACATTGTTCGCGGGTACTTGCTCTTAGGTATGCTCTAACTATCATAATTATTTTTGATTGGTGTCATTGAGTATGTGTGTCACTTTGCACAAAATGACATCATCTGCATACCCTTGAAACGCAGTAAAAAGGCTTAATATTAATCGGTGTCACAGGGTATACCTTGTGACACTAGGCAAAGGCCGTATGATTCCTGCAAGGGGTTAAATGACACTACCTATCAGGCCAGCAATATGACTCTAGAACCCCTCATAGAATCGGCTTTTAATGGTCTATTTCAATAGGCGTGTCTACGTTTCTCTATTTAATGTGTATTACACTTATTAATCAAT
>JABSRQ010000455.1 GCA_013215055.1 Pseudomonadales bacterium
AGTCCAGAGGGTAGAAGAAAACCAGACCGTATTTGCCTTTTAAAGCTTCGGTCAGGTTGAAGTCTGCAACGATCTCGCCGTTACCTAGTACTGCATTACAAGTAAAGTCTGGAGCTTTCTTACCAACTAATACGCCCATTATTCCATCTCCGGTTCGGGGTTCAAAAAGCAGCACCTATTAGCGCCACATCAATTCATATGTTATTTCCTGCAACAACAACCTTATTGCGAGAATAACGTTGGCATAGTAGCTGAAACCTGCGTGAAATGCCTATTGTTTCTTTTTAACGGACTCATAAACTAAACCTATTGATCACTAAACAACCATAGCCAAGATTAATTACTGTGATAAATTATGATAATAAATGCCAAATGCAATTGACAATGATTCTCATTTTGTTTAAATTTAGCCTTAAGTTAAGTATGAATAGCGCAATGCATTAATCATTGCGTGTTTGTACGTATAAATAGGCTAAAGAGCAATCACCATGTACGTATGTATCTGCAAAGGCATTACAGATTCCGATATCCGCAACGCAGTCATCGATGGCGCCAGCGATATGCGCAGCGTACGTAATCAACTGGGTGTTTCAACCCAATGTGGCCAATGTTCATGCCAGGCCAAATCAGTATTTAAAGAAGCCATGGCCGAGTTAAGCGATAGCAATGCCGAAGGTCTGTTCTACGCCGCCTGATCTTAAGCATTAATTTGCTGTGGTCTTCCATAGCAATAACCACCTGCCTCTACAGCCCTACCCTTCTACAATCAATGACTTAACACCTGCCTTCTGCAAATTTTAAAGCTTGAAAAGCAAAACATCGAAAAGCTGCTAATCTGTAAAAACATTAATTAATGTTTATCGATTTCAGGAATAACGATGTATGGAAACTATTGAAATAGAAGATGCACTGAATGTATTCGGTGAAAAGCTTATTCCCTGCAGTTTAGACCCGATGACCGGCTTCTTCCGAGATGGCTGCTGCAACACCAATACTAAAGACAGTGGCTCACACACGGTATGCATAGAGGTTTCACAAGAATTTCTTGAATACTCCCGCTTTCAGGGCAACGATCTGTCCACTCCCAACCCAGAATTTGGCTTCGAGGGCCTGAACCCCGGCGATAAATGGTGCCTATGTGCCACGCGCTGGTTGCAAGCCTTTGAACAAGACATGGCACCCAAAGTTCATCTGATACGCACCCATTGCAAGGCACTGGATATCATCCCATTGAAAGTGCTAAGAGAATATGCGGTAGATCTCAATTAAAGCTAAGCCGCTTATCTGCTATTCCAAGTCATGGCCGACGCATAGACATTCAAGCTAATTTCACAGGATCTTGTTATGCAGTATCTATTGGCCGACTACCAAAATAATGAACACGCAAGAGCTATCGCCTATTTAATGGACTGCTATGCAAAAGATCCAATGGGCGGCAGTCTACCGCTAGATAAAAGCATCAGAGACAATATCGCCAACGGTTTAAAGCGCTACGCCAATGCCTTTAGTCTGCTCGCCTTCAAGGGGGGGAAACCAGCAGGCCTGATCAATGCCTTTGAAAACTTCTGCACCTTTGAATGCCGCCCACTTATCCACATCCATGACCTCATCGTCAGCCCGGATTATCGTGGATTAGGTATCGCCAAGAAGCTACTGAATGAAATAGAACATCTGGCCCATGAAAGAGATTGCTGCAAAATCACGCTAGAAGTGTTAAAAAGTAAAGCGTCCTCTCACACCTTATACAATCAACAGGGATTTGCAGCTTACCAACTT
>JABSRQ010000456.1 GCA_013215055.1 Pseudomonadales bacterium
TAAGCACAAGCTCTTGATGCACCGAGCAAACCAGAAAATATTTTCATCACCAATAAGGTGACCACAAAATTTTCTAATTTCCTATGCACACCAATATCTAGCACTCCTTTTTCGCGCTCAATCGCCGAATCTAGGTTTAATGTATTTCCTTTGATCTGGTTTATTTTTTTTCGTAAAAATTAGTATGCCATTTCGATTACTGGCTCGAATGGCATTGATGATCAGGGTGTAATTAATCTATCGGAAAAACCGGAATCTCGCACCGTGCTGCGGAATAACTCCAGACCAAAAGCATTGTCCTCCGTGGCGTTGTAACTCGGATAACTGACATATAAGGGAATAATTTCTCCGACCACCGGTCCAGTAAAACCGGCATGGAGTAAGTCTGCCCAAATACCTCTAAAAAGCTGACACCCTTCATTATCCATATTTTTTCCAATCTCAATTTGGACGTTATTGGGCAGGGCAACACGAATGTGAACCGCTTTTGTTCTGGAATGCAAAAACGATAATTGTTCTCTTTCGACCAGCAAAGGTATGTAGTGGCTAGTATCACTGAGAATATCCAGATCAGGAATTGCCTTCAGATAGTATTTTATATCAGATAAGTTTTCTGTTGCTGTCCAACGATGGGTTTCTATCAAATAATTAATGCCGACATTTCGACATAGATCGCGGTGTTTTCTGAGAAATGATACCCCAGCTTTTAAATTAGATTGTCGAGGAACTTGATGAGTAATATATCCCGCTCCCAACTTTTTAGCCGCAACGATGGCTTTTCTAAAAAAATCATCTCCCGCCACCCAGACATTCACACCGTGAACAAATAAACCTGTAGACTCCTTAGCTTTAAGATAATCTGAAGTATCAAGAATACCGGCCTCCCCAGCTTCCATACTCAAACAGCCATGATCTTTAGCCCATCTAAAACGAGCCTCTACGCTCATACCTGTGCCATTAAAACAGGAATCAGCCATAGCCATCCAAATTTTTCCATTTAAATCATGTGTTGACGAATTCATCATAATCCTTGTATCGGTTTTTTGCAGTTAAAACGTGTCACAAGAAATTGAAGACGCAGGAACACCGTATTTATCCAACAGTGATGTCACTGCTGCCATCATCAGGGGAGGGCCACAGAGATAATATTCAGCGTCACTTGGGCTTGGGTGTTTCTTAAGAGCGGATTCATCCAATATATCGTGAATGTAGCCGGTGGGGCCGCTCCATTGATCATCTTCGGTTGGCTCGGACAAACCTATGTTGTAACTGAGATTTTCATTGAGACTTTGCAGCTGCTCGAAGTAGTCTTGGTAGAGTAATTCCTGCTTTGATCTGGCACCGTACCAAAAGCTAACTTTCCTTTGGGTGTTTTCTGCTTCAAATAAATGACTCAAATGTGACCTCAAAGGTGCCATTCCAGCACCGCCACCGATATAAATCATTTCTTTGTTTGTTTCTCGAATGTGAAAATCTCCAAAGGGTCCATGAGCAGATACTTGATCACCCGGTTTGAGACTAAATAAATACGAAGAGCCAATGCCATAAGCAACCTTTGCACCTTGAGGGGGTGTAGCCAAACGAATATTGAACTTCAACGGACCTTTATCCCCAGGGTAACTAGCGATAGAGTAGTTTCTTCGACAAGCGACTTGGTTTTCTACTTTCCCATCGAAAGTACCCTGGTTTTGCCAAGATTTTTTATAAGGGGGCAGCACATCGATATCC
Organism: Pseudomonadales bacterium; assembly: GCA_013215055.1. Lineage (GTDB taxonomy): Bacteria > Pseudomonadota > Gammaproteobacteria > Pseudomonadales > DT-91 > CAKMZU01. The sequence goes on from JABSRQ010000456.1 coordinate 1,729, forward strand.
CCTAGATGAAGATTTTAATAGCGGGGAATATC
>JABSRQ010000457.1 GCA_013215055.1 Pseudomonadales bacterium
CTGTCAGCATGATTGACTCTGTGCTAAAAACCGCAACAACTTACATCATCAAGCCTCCGCCGATCAGGGACGGTATCATCGAATGCTGAGTTTCGGCCCGATCGTTGACAAATTTCCCAGAGAGCGCCAACGCGCATAACAACGCCAATAAATTCCCTTTTAAATGAGGCCCTTGCCATGAGTTGCCCAAGACCCAAAGAATGCCAAGTAGCGCGATACAGATGGCTATCCAAGTCACTGCAGGCGACTTTTCACCGAGAAAAACACGTGATAAGACGGCGGCAAACAACGGCTGCACGCTGATAATAACCAGCACACTGGCCACCGAGGTAAGATTGATCGCCATCACAAAACAGATCGAGCTAATACCAAATAACAATGACGATCTGAGGTAGCGCAGATCACTGCGAAACAGCGCTTGCTGTGGATAAAGCCATTTGCAGGCAATGGCCACCACACCGCTGAGCAGTATCCCGCGCCAAAATAAAATGCTGCCACTAGAGGCATCGATTAGGCGAATAAACAGGGCATCAAAACTGAGGATTATTACCCCTAGAGCGGTTAATAAGAATCCTTTTAGGTAATCTTTATGCAAAATTTTCTCTACTAAGTTACGCCTAATCTCTAGGGGGGGTGGATTGAGGAAACAGCTGTTATTAAGTGCTTTTTTGAGCATGATAGAATGATCTGAGCAGGTTATCGGCCTCAATATCATTCACCCATTGGGCACTCTCGTTGATACGCGATAATACAACGTAAAAAAGCCCAGGAGAAGTGGCTAACTGTCTCTTAGGCAAATTGGCGATAATACCGGGGAAGTATTAAACTTAACCGTTTTTAGCTTTCGCCTCAGCGGCAGTCAAACCCTTAATTTCAGGCCAGTTTTTCTCAGCGATCTTTAAGTTACCGGGGACATCCCTAAGCCAAGCTTTTTGTACGTCTTTATTGAGGTTTAGATATAATTTGCCCTCGACAATTCTCCAGGCGGTAGGATCAGTGTCAAATTTCAAGCCCATGCGCACACCCATGGCACAAAACGCACCGAATTGTGGAGCATATTTCGCTGTATCAGCAATAAATAAGTCACGGTGCTTAGCATTCACAAACTGGTAGGTTGAATTTTTATGCTGCGCGGTAAATTCAGCATTACCCATTACCGGCTTATCCATGGTGAAATAGGCAACAGTATCGTAGCCTTTAATCGCAAGACCGTTTTCATCTGCGTTAGCATCGATATCAACAGCGAAACTAACAACACTGGCAAGCATTATGGCTGTCGCTACCGATGCTTTTACGAAGGTGGTGATATTCATCATTTTATTCCTATCTTTAGTTGCTTTAAGTGGTCGAGAAATTCACTGCTTGGTGAACCTGAAAAAGAGTATAGTTTACTGTTTATAGTGGCGGGCACCGCGACGTCCAAGAAATGAAACCAATCGTCCAGATTATCTAAAAGTGAGTATTTGTGGATAAATTACAGCAATTGATCAATCATTTTTCAGTTGATTCTGAAGTTATTTTCCATGGTGACTTCTGTGGTGATAAGACCTTTAACGATAACACCGCGATTGATAATCATGGTTTTTTGCATTTTCTAAGATCGGGGAAACTGACGTTGCGCAGCACAACTGGGCACATAATGACTTTCGACCA
>JABSRQ010000458.1 GCA_013215055.1 Pseudomonadales bacterium
ATTGACGTTAGATAAGGCAGGCCAGAAAGCAGCTTTAACCGTGGTTAATGCTCAGCTAGAAGCGATGACAGCGCAGCAACGTGTTGATTGGGCTGTTACTGAGCTGGGTGACAAATTAGTATTGTCATCGAGCTTTGGCATTCAAGCTGCCGTGTGTTTGCATTTGTTAACGCAGTTTAAAGCTGATATTCCGGTGATTTTAACCGATACCGGGCATTTATTCCCGGAGACATATCAGTTTATTGATGAGTTAACTCAACAACTCAGCCTTAATTTACAGATATATAGCGCGCCGCAATCTGCTGCTTGGCAGGAGTCGCGTTATGGTAAATTGTGGGAACAAGGTGTTGAGGGCATTACCCAATACAATGTGCTTAATAAAGTTGAACCAATGAAACGCGCACTGAAAGAATTGGGTGCACAAGTATGGTTTTCTGGTTTACGTCGTAGTCAGTCATCCAGTCGCGAAGCATTACCGGTATTGTCTATTCAAAATGGCTGTTTTAAATTTTTGCCTATTATTGATTGGACCAATAAAGACATTCATTATTATCTGCAAGATAACGGGTTGAGTTATCATCCGTTGTGGGAACAGAACTATGTCTCAGTCGGTGATGTGCATACATCACGACCACTGGAAGCAGGCATGACGGAAGAAGAAACACGCTTCTTTGGTTTAAAGCGTGAGTGTGGTCTACATGAAGAAAATGATGAAGTGGCTGGCAGCGGAATTTAAGCTCAAGCTGCCACTGATATCGTTTGGTTGTTAATAAGGCTTAGTTCTGATCCGTTAGAACTAAGCTTTTTGCCATTCAGGGATCGCGTTATCAATCGGCGCTGCTTGAGGTGCCGATTGTTTTTGCTCTTTTTCATCTTCTGCTGTTGATTTCTGTGCTTCATCTAATTCTTTCTGCAATTCATCTATTTTTTTCTTGGTTTTATCCCAGCCTGATTCGGCACCTTGTTTTAAAGATTCGAACCACTCATCGCTGTGTTCCGCACTTTCTTCTAATAGTTCATCCGTTTTACTCTTCGCGGCTTCCATGGCTTTATTTGTTGCTACTTTGGTTTTATCCCATGCTTCTTCTATCGCTTCTTTAGAGGCATCCCACGCGTCGTCTGCGCTACTGGCTTGCGTCGTAAATGTCGAAAAGCAACTGGCTAGGCTGATTATTAAAATGGCCATTTTTTTCATCATCACTCGCTTATCTTTCATCGGATTGTTTATATAACTAAATTGTAGCAAATATTGCTGGCCAGCGTCATCCCTCAATGGATATATACCCAAGCTACTTCAAGATGCACAATCAGCAAACCGAAAGGAAAGGAGATTCAAGGCATGAAGTCGAAGATTTAGTTATTCTAAATTAAGACTTCATAACGCCGAAGATTCATTCTTTCGGCTTGCCCTACGGGAGGCGAGCAGAAATAGCAGCACAGCGTTACAACATTTGAAAATGGAATAACCATTCTCTACATATTGCGCCTTGTACTGTTATCCCTGCTCGTCTCTGATATAGCATCTTGAAGTAACTTGGGTATACACCTGTTGTTACTGCGATGGGATTAATACAATCGATACGTTGCACTACAGCTGCTGTCTATCGAGTCGCGTTTGATGACGTTATTGCATTATCA
>JABSRQ010000045.1:0-5985 GCA_013215055.1 Pseudomonadales bacterium
TTCAGCGATGATGCAGGTATTCACTATCGTAGCCCCAGTTATGAATATAAAAAGCAGGGCTGGGCCGAGTTGGAAGCCTTTTTTCGCGAGTCTATCACCAAGACAAAGTTTGGTATCCACACCGGCCACCACCCGGAAATCAGCGTCGATGGTGATGTAGCTACAGGTATTTGGTATCTACACGATAAGTTCGTTAGTCTCGATGATGGCATCACCTTCGAAGGTAGCGCTATTTATTATGACAAATATGTAAAAGAAGATGGTTTATGGAAAATAGCCTTCTCGGAATACGATAGAATCTTCGAAGAAATCACCCAGCGTAATGACAGCATGTTTATTACCTGCAAACCATTGAATTAAAAATTCGCAGTTTTTAGTGCTACATGGCATAGATTAAGTTCTGATGGGAAATGCTAAAAATAGCAACTTTAGCATTCATTTTTATAGGATGGTAAAACAAAGTTTGTGCCATGAACAAAGCCGTTGTTGAATATATATAGAATATCGGCCAAGACTGTGGACGTTGAATTATTGCACCTCCGGCCCCAATAGCTGGGCCACGCAGCTCAGCTCTAAAGTTACTGATCCCGTGTATCAATGAATAAACCACCTGTTAGTGAGGTTTTGTATTCGTGCTGTTTGAGGCTGACAGTTATCAGCCTGTGCGCGGTTATGGTCACTAGCTCTTGAGAGAGCCAAGGAAGATGAGAATCTAAGAAATACTGAGTATATGAAGTTAAAAGTTAAAAGTTAAAAGTTAAAAGTTAAAAGTTAAAAGTTAAAAGTTAAAAAAATAAGAACCAAATCAACTGAACAGGAATGAACTGTTTCAATAAAGAATGCTGTGAACTCTACAGACACAAAAAAGCCCACTTAATAGCAGGCTTTCAAGTTACTGAATTAACAGTATAAATTTGGTAGGACCAGGCGAATTCGAATCGCCGACCTCTACCATGTTAATCTAGCGCGGACATTAACGCAAGCACATGATAAATATAGAAAAACAGTCACTTTAGCGCCTTTCAAAAAACACTTAAAAACTAATCTAAGCCCCATCCTTTTAAATGTAAATAACACCAGAATCGTACAGCTGCAAGGTGTCACAAGCGGGCATTGATATATTTCAGAAATGAAAAACTCCAATGCCGGCAATGAGGCTAAAGCAGCTGTTGGTGAATACTACATATAAGAACAATAAGCCCTGTTTTCATCAATTCAAACTAGCAGTGCTCAAGAGAAAAGCTCCTTAGACCTGCGTGTTCTTTCTGAGAAATGAGCATTGCTCAATCTTACCAATGGGCTAGCAATTTTCAGGAAATTAATAAAAGCCCCCTGAGTATCATAAAGGGGCTAAGTTTATTTAAATCTTGGATTAAAAGAACATCATAAACGGAGAATTTTGTAAAAGATCATATACCTTCATATTTCCCTGGTAACTATAAGTGTAGATAACCTCTACTGTACCATCGGCATTTTGATCTTCACTCATGCTTGCCAGCCGTCCATCAACATAGGTGTAGGTGTCTACAGAATCTGTAACATTATCACCACCCCAGTCAAATGACTTCGTTAAAACATTGCCATTGGCATCATAGCTATAAGAGATAATCCAATCGAAATCATTGTCGGCATCATTGTCCATACTTTCTTTTAATACATTTCCTTTGGAGTCGTAGGCGTAGTGAATGATTTCATCAAGAACGCTATCATCACCGTTATCGGTTGTCTGTATCAGTACATTATTGTTAGCGTCAAAGGTGTAAGCCATGCGATCAATTTTATCAATACTACCGTTGTTATCTGTATCTGTCTCTTCGGTTAGTAAATGACCATTGCCATCATAGTGATAGGACGTTATTGAATCTACGGTACCATTACTATCAGTATCTTCTTTAAGAATAAGCGGCTTTCCATCGGCATTAAATGTAGTAATATTCTCATTATTACCGTCATTGTTAACATCTTCCTGAGAACTTGTTAACTGACCGAGACTGTTGTAGGTAAGGCTGGCAATTTCATCAATACTGCCATCGCTACCACGGTCCATTGTGTATGTCTTCGGCGTCCCCTTGTCAATGCCCCATACAAGCGTGTCATATAAATCTTTACCTACTTCACGTATTTCTGTTATAGCTATTACATTGCCGTTGGTATCCAGTGCAGAGGTCGTTGAAGTCCAGGTGGAGTTGCTGATGGTTCCGCCATATTGGTCGAAGACCTTTGTATTTGTATCATCTATGGTGCCGTCAGCCAAATGATCCGCTTTTTCGATAACGGTATAAGTCATATCGGGCTTTTCAGTAATATTGTCTTCTACTTCTACTTTTGCTTTTATGCAGCCGGAAAAGATGGCTGAGCTGGCTAAAGTGCCGATAATTAGCTTGTACTTCATTGCTTCATTCCTTTGAGGTTTTCTATCTATTTAATAAGAAAATATCGGGGTAATAAATATGCTTGATATTGGTAATAATTTAATCGACGATGTGTGCCAACCCACACTCTAACATCTTGCCTCAGTCAGTTATAGCAGTCTGTTAATTGTTACTGAGTAATTACAAGTGGATTGGTTTTTAGCCTTTAAAATACGGGGAATATATAAGTGTTACATGCTTGTAACTTTTCAACTTGTCGGGATGAATGCAAGTAAATTATTAGATATAGATGCCCAATCGGGTTGAATTTATCTGTGCCGTATAGGGACGTGGTGTTGTGATTTGGCCATTAGGGGATGAGTTCTAAGCAATAAATCTAATCGGTTATCCTGTTGGACTATAAAGATCTATCAGGAAATTAGTGGGCAAATAGGGGGGCTACAAAGCTTTATGCGTAGGATCGAGGTTTTGTTTAGCTTAAAAAATGCAGATATTGATGAACTAACCCCATACCGCAGATAGTTTATTTGATAAAAAGCACTGCTTTTAACAAAAAAAAAGCATACTCATTCTGAGGCTGTTTGGTGCAAATCCGATGCGACTGGGATGGTGGTTAATCCTGCTTACCCCCTTAATATCCAAGGGCCGCTTAAGGGTATCTATGCGGCAATTTAATTTATAGCTGAAGTACAGGTCAACGGCTGCTCATGACACATTGGAGCCTAAGCTGGAGCATTCGCAGTAACAACTAACAGGATTGATATGTTCGGTATTCGGTTAGGATTCCAAAGTGTCAAATGCAGACATTTAAAGCAATCAGATACAACAGCTGCAAAAGATATTGAGCTAAACTTCCAATGAAATAGGAATAGGAATAGGAATAGAAAAAAAACATATAACTACAGAATGTAGCGCGGACAAAAGGACAAAAACCCTGATAGTGACCACTATCAACAAAGACTAAGGGGAATGGTAGGACCAGGCGGATTCGAACCGCCGACCTCTACCATGTCAAGGTAGCGCTCTAACCAACTGAGCTATGGTCCTAGAAGATGACTCTACCCTGTTCGAGTAGAGATGCGTATATTACCAGCATGTTACTGAAATGCAACAATTTATACTGTATAAATTACCAACGATCACACCGCAGTTTTGAGCTTAATATAATCCCTAGCGATAATCCGTATATGATCACGTAAACCCTCTGCTATACGCGGATCAATTGACTCATACTGGTCTGCCACTTCTAATACATATTTACCTTTCGTATGACCATATGCATATGCGGCCTCCTCTACCGTGGTATAGCTTCCTATATATACCGGCTGTCCTTGCTTAGTAAATGCAGCCCTGAATCTGTTTCCTACACTTACAACACCTTGCGGGTACTTACCACGCTTTGCAGTGTTTGCTTTAACTAAGGCATTCAACCAACGTGGTACAAATACACAGGCATCAGGCCCATAGACTTTATTTGTAGGATCAATCAAATCCTTATCAAGCTCCATGTCTTGCCAGTCTCGGGCAAGCATCCAAGATCTAAACACTGTGAACTCATGCCATGCAGGATCTACTGAACATCCGTCATACGCTGGGTTAGTCTTCTTGTATGCAGCGTTGTAGCACCGCTTCATCATGGCCTTCCATTTTTCATAGATAGGACATGTAATCTGCTTACCATCAACTTTGCGACTAATTATATAATCAGCATCATTTACACCGATACCGTATACGGGCTTGCGTCCGCGAATACTGAGAGCGTTTACGTTTACCAAAGGAAAGTCATACCCGTCTTTATTTAAAGGCATATGCCCTCCTTCTACTTATGGGTCGGGCTATTCCATGACACAGTTAAAAGCTACCGTGGATAAGCTCGACTATTAACTACTTACAGTACAATTTAATTAATGCTACGTCCTGTCCGCCGACGTCGTAGATATTACCAACAACTCTCTCAATGGTTGTTTCACCCTTACGGCCTTTAATCATAATTTTATCACCGGCTATAAAATTGTATTCCGATTTAAAGGTAGTTATTTCCTGATTATCATCAAAGACTTTGTACGTGATAGCCATGATTTATAACCCCGTATAAAAGGTCTAAGCATAGACCATACAGCTGCCCATAATTTGACCTGCCCTTACTATGATCCTCGCTGTGGCCAGTGCATCATCTTCTCTTCCCTCCTCGGGCTGCGTTCTGATTGGTTAATGTTTATTGCCGGTGTTGGCAGATCATTAGTAAACTCTTCTGATTAAAAGTTCACCGATCATGTGCCACTACTATGCGTGGGTGTTTACGATGTACTCCATAACGGCATTACTGGCGATTGCTCCACATTGGCGGGCAGTGTGTTCATCGTAAGTTAAAGCTGCTAGATCATAGGCGCGCGTTAGTGCGTGTTTCATTGCTTCTTGGTGTTCTGGTTTGCGTAGCAGTGCCGCACATAATCTACCGCGATTATCCGAATCAGCCGCCTGCTTAATCTCTGCATCGCGCCTGCGTTTAAAACTGGTATCAATATTTGTCATGTGCTTCTCTTTTGATTTGAATAGATCACCGGTTAGTGGTGAAAGAATGAAATTTGGGATGGGTGGTGAGCAGAATGCCCGGCCACATTGGCGCGAATAGCCCGCCATACAACAATGGTAATGGCCGCTGGCGGCTACACGATTACTTATTTAACTGCGCCGGGACGGTAAGAGCGTTAAGGATCAAGCCGGTACGCGCAGCGTTTAGGTGCGAGCCTGACCGATGCGGAGCATTGGGAACGCCCTATTACATTTGATGTATTACGGCGCTACTGGGGCGGTAACAATACAGCCGATAGTGCCACGAATAGACTTGATAGTTACTGGCTCTGCATTGTCTTCAACATCGATATAACCTTGGCCACTAATCTTGATCATGTCGCCATCTTCACCGATAGAGAACTCTGCCTCACTACCTTTGGCTGTGATAAGTTGTAACCGTGAAAATTCATCTACTGTGAAGTTACGTGTCTCTGCGTCATTTACTTTTACTGTAATCATACAATGCTCTTTCTTTACTTTTTTAATTGGCCCCTCTTCAGAGAGGGCTAATGCTGGGAGTAGTACAGCCGCATACACGGCCATACTTATTACTACTGCTTTGATCATGGCGCTACTGTTACTACTGCGCTCTCAGAAACAGACTGCCCGCCTCTCAACGTGTAGATCTTGACTCGGAAAGTACCGGCATGATCTGTGGTATACGTTGCGGCTGTTTCACCAGCTACGGCTAACCAACGGTCGATTACACCACGATTAGAACCTGTTACCGGCACTAACTTATACCACTGGTACGATGAATTGCCATCGGTATTAACTGCAACAACAGCAAGATCAGATCCCACTGTGGTATCGGTAGGCTGGGTTTTAACTAACGGAGATACACCGGGCACGATATAATCATCACTGGTCTTATCGTTGTTCATGTAACCAGACAAGATCCATGCATGGTGTTGGGTAGGCGAAGCGTTAGCCTCGTTTGATCTACCACCATTAAAACCGCGCTGTGTGAACATAACGATATTTCTGACATTGTAATCAGGATCATCTTGGGCGATACCTGAGTCAGCAGGATGGTCGG
>JABSRQ010000045.1:5995-37436 GCA_013215055.1 Pseudomonadales bacterium
CCACTGCCTTAGCATCCAGATGGGGGCGGGTCTTTGTACCAGCATCATCTTCGCCACCGTGTACGTTTGCTTGTGAGGTAATGTCGGCCAGTTCAGCCAACGTGAATTCAGGGATTAATTCTGACATTTGTTATTCCTATAGGATTAAATTTAAGTTTGTTTCAGTCACAGAGATACCCACCGCGAGCAGTGTCTGAAGGTATGGTTCGGTGTTATTGTGTGTGGTAGTTCGAGACTTCTGAGGGGAAGAACTGACCGGTTTTATTACCACCGGATTTGGTCGGGATTGGCAAACCGAGAATTGTACGGATTTCATTCAACTCAAGATCAAAGTCTTTAGCTAATGATTCCGCTGTGTGCTTTGCTTTGCTGCTCCACGGCTGGCTCTTAGTCGAGCTGTAGTAGGCTTTAATACGACGATCACGATCAGCTAATGCCTTGGCCTCAGTCTCTTTGAGCCGGGCTGCTATCATGCCCTGGTGAGCTTCAGACAGATCTACCATCTTTGCTTTTCCATCTTCAAGATACCGATAATTACTTTCTGTACGATTAGGACTTTTGCATGTAGGTCTCGGCCAATGTGCTTAAATCCAGGGCCTTGTAAAGACTCCATGATGTCTTTGCATTCCTTTGCTGACAGTTTTGATATGTCCATCTTGGATACGGATTCGATAACAGTTTCGTAGTAGCTGCACCAGAATGTATTTGAGCCCTGCTTTAATATGTTCATGTTATTTTCCTGTAACAATGTCATCAAGATAATCTACATCTAATGAGTTGAGTTTGGCTGGCTTAGGTGTTATCGGCTTGGGCTTATCCATCAAAGTATCTAGCTCTAATATTGCAGCTTTGCGCCTTGCTGTTGAGCCTTTGCCTGTAGCTCGCTTCTCAGCCTGTAGGTACGTAATACGGGCTGTTGTATCCGATACCGGTACTGTGATATCAATGTCGCCCTTACCTAGTAATTTCAATGCTTCGGAAAGGCGGGCTGCCTTCTCGTTCATGAGAATTGCACTGACAGCGGCTCGCTTTGTCATTGGCTTAGCTGCGGCCTTCTTTTCTAAAGCTTGTTGCTTAAACCAGATTAATGAATCGATAGTTACAAGAGCCATTGTCGAAAAGCGCTCGGCACCCTGATCAATCTTTATCTGAGAGATTAATAGGTGCCTATGAAGTTGCGCGTCTAAATCATGCATTACTGTTTGTGTACTGAGGCCGCTGCTGCACTGGCTTCGTCGTAGGATGCACCTTTACTAAGGGCAATCTTTACACCTTCCGAATAGGTTGTACCGAGGTCTTGACCTTCCAGATTTACAGCATTGTCAGAACCACGATAAGCGTTATGACCGGGGCCGCGCTGGCTAGTACTGACATTGACGTATTCCCTACCCTCTGGTGTTAGGTTTGGAGCTTGGGCATTACCACCCATTTGACGGGTTGATTGCTGTACGGCTTGCTCGTATGGCATACCACGGCCAACCAGATATTTAGTCATCTTGGATCTGGCATACGGATCGTTCTTATCAATACCGTGATTAACGATCTGGCCGGAACCATTCAGCTCAGCACCAAGCTTCTGGTACTGCAAACCGTCACCGACATCATGTGTCTCAATCTCTTTGTATTGAGGAGTTTGTGGGGCTGCGCTTGGAACTACACCACCGTTGTATTGGGGCAAAGATGCTGCCCACCGTGCTGTTTCTTCTGTCTCGCCTTGGGCTAACATTTGTTTGTAGGTTGCATCGTTCATGGTTTTGTTCTCTTAAATAGTGATTTAATTGGCCGCAATAAGTGCAGCCTTTACGAGTTAGGGATTGATTACTCAGAAGCCTCTAACTTCTTAAGTTGTGTAGGAGTCAGTACCGACATAATCTGTTCGATTGATGTGGTCAGTTTGGTAATCTCTGTATCTTTGGCAGTGTCACCGGCCAGTAATTCATCAAGACGTTCTTGACGTTTGGCTTCTGCTTCCACTGACTCGATCAATTCCCAGTCGTGGTCATTCAGATTTTCCTGCCATGACTGCTGTGCGTTAAGATCAGCTTTCAGAGGCTTGATAACAGTTTCATACTGGATGAATTTGTTATACGCCTGTTTACGTTCAGCGATTGCCATAGCATTACGCTTACATTCATCAGCCATGTGGGCAAAGAACTTGGAATAAGCCATCATCTTACCGGCAGAGAAAACACCATCCATACCACAGATACTGGCTACACCGTTGTAGATCTCTTTGGCCTTAAAGTGGCGGCTACCATTCATATCGGCATCGGTCACATCGTTCATAAAATTGTTAGGCATCTTACGTTCCAGATCCCGACCGAACATTTCAGTGGCTGACATTGTATGGGTCGCTTTCGGGAATACTTCTACCTCTGAGATAGCAGCATCTAATTCAGGCAGAGACTTACCTGAGCTGTTTGTGGGGGCGATACGGCCATTGCCTTGCATAATGTATGCCTCACGTTTCTGAGACTCTACAAGATCCTGTGCGGCTGCTGTGTGGATAGTGCCAGATACCTTGTTATTGTTTGTAGGTGTGTATGCAGCGATACCTTGCTTGGCTGCTTGGCGTGTCTGATTTACAGGTTGAATACCGTTTAGTCTTGAATCCATCATAATTATTTACTCTTTGTTTGGGTTTGTTAGAAAGGGAGTTTTGAGGGCTTTTCGGTTGGCTTTGGTCGATTGGCTCTGACCTTTGCTCGCCACTCTCGGATATCCTTTGCCGGTTGTTTACGGCTGCTGGATTGGAGGATAGTTTTATCAGTGTTTGACATTATCAGCTCCTGCGCTGTGGGTTTATGTAATGGTTAGCTCCTTTGTAGAACTTGACCTACTCTGTTCATAACTTGGCGTTCTTGTGTGACGGGCCTTGTCCGTTGTAATGTACGTAAAACTTCAAGGTACTGTTCATACGTGCGGATTCTTATACCGGTCTCTTCAAACAATGAACTCAGGATTGAATCAACTGGGCCGCTACCAGTATTAGGAGCATAGGCACCTGCCATACACTGCTCCTGTCTGTCTGCTGCCCTATCAAGTCGATCTGCTTGTTTACGTTCATCGTTATCTTGCTTGGTATAGATAGCTGCACCCTCATTGATGTAAGTTCGGGCTTCCTTCAACTGTGCGTTGCTGGGGTGGTTGTTTGGGCGGGATTTTGGATCAGCACTTAATTTTCTTAGGTATGGGATCGTGATACCGGTGATTGCATTTATTTCTTTGAATGTGAAATAGCTATGCATACCCATTTTATCTCGGTTAGCTTTTTTTGATACGATCATCAAGGCTCGGGCAAGCACTACATCACTATCTGAGTATTTAGCTTGAGGATGTAATTCACCTTTTACTTGCTGGCGTAGTTGTCTGGCTTTGGCCCGTTTCTGTGCAACCTGCCTGCGTGTTGTTTTAGAGTTGATGGTGGCAGCTTTGATTTTGTCTGCCATGTGTGCGAAGTCAGACATTTACTGCCCTCCAGATGTAAGAAAACCGCAATTAAGCGGTCTTGTTATGGGTGTGTTTGATTATGCTTTAAGAGCGCGTTGTACGGTACTCTTCGATTTACCCACCTGTTTGCAGATGGCATCCAGTGTCATACCATCGCGCCGTAGATTCCTTGCTACTACCTGCCAATGCAGTGCGCTTTCATCTACCGATTTGATCTTGGCTTCTAAATCAGCACAGCGTAGTTCAAGTTTATGTGCACGTTCTTCTGACTGTTTAAGCATGTGATACATTTGAACTCGCTCCTGTAATTTCTTGAGGGCTGACTGTAGGCCGGAATTAGCAATATCAGTAATGACGGTATGTGGGATACACCGAAGCTTTCGCATATCGGCATAAGTAGGGTTGGACTTTTTGATCTTTGACCAGCTTGCTTTAAAGTGGCTTAGGCTTTTACGTTTTGATATCCGTACAATCCACTCTTCATCGCGGTTGTATTGATCAGCAACGGATTTAAAAGCTTCCTTAATATCTTGATCAGGGTTTGATACAAGTTCCATCAGGCGCTCTACTTCCCATACGTCGATGGTGTATTTAGTCTGGCGACCGGCGTAATGATTCTTTCTAAGTTTGGCTTGCTCGGTATGTATCTTCCTACGTTGAGCTGCTAGTTCTTGTTCAAACATTGCATCTGGATTATCTACCCGGCTACCTTGTTTATCTCGGTAACCTTCTAATGCAGATAGATCATAAATCTCAGCATTATTAAGTGTTGCTTTCCAGAACTGATATTCAGATTCTGAACTTTTCTTAAGACTCGTCATTAACTCGGCATTTGGCTGCTTCTTCGTCATGGTGAGTTGTCCTTATAATAATTACATTTAGTTATTAGCCAAACGTGTGTTTTCGGTAGTCAAAAGTGACCACCTTACAATAAATAAAAAGAGACCACCGGCTCTATGACAACCGATGATCTATAAAAGAGAGAGAAAAAAATAAAATACATTCGCAGGTCGCGTTAGCGGGAAAAGCAAAAGGAAAGAACAAGCGAAAGAACAAAAAAGATTCAATCGCAAATTCCGTTAGGATCGACACCAAAACCACCGGCATGCTCAAGAGAACATGTAGGTAGCTTCAAGGCATTCATTCAGGTCTAAGGTATTAACTCGGACATCTTCAACCACTACATCAGAACAGCTTTCCAATGAACCTAACCAGTCGAATTCGTGTACCTTCACAAACTGCCCTCTGGTAATGTCATTCAGTCTGAAGTAGTCGCATGCATGTGTATCAAATTCATCGTGAGTATGTAGGATAGTAATACCCTGCTCTTCACAACCATTAACTACATTACGTAGGTGGTTAGCATCTATTGAATGTACGAAGTTTGGAGCTATACCTTTGATACCATTACTAGAAGATACATCGAAGTTGATAACCTCTTCTACATCACGGTTACGAACGATCAGCCGCTCCTGCTTTATTTCGTTACCCTTCTTTCTAGCCTCTTCCAGATTCACAATGTAATAACACTGATCTTCAAGCACCTTGTTCTTCTGGATAACCGGGAAACCATCTTGAGTCTTCCAGTAGAAGTCTTCCGCAGCCTCTGCACGTTCACTGAGGGCAGTACGTAGAGCGTTAGTTAGTTTCTCCATAGCAGCACATACCACGTTGAGTTCATCCATCACTGTATCCATGATTTCAGGTAACTCTTTCTGGAACTGCGGGGACTTCTTTAACACAGCCATCAGATCGCCCATAATTGAGTCCTTACCGGCTCCGTATCCTTTGATCATAACTGGTGGCTTGGCAAACTTACGGTCAACCACGGCGCTCCAATGGTCGTCTAGTGCCTCTAGCAAACGGTCACGGTATATAGAGTAGATATCTTCTGGTGTGTCGAACTCTGCACTTTCACAGATGTTCACATTTAAGCCAGTATCTCTATCACGCATCAGTGCCGCGCCGTGCTGGATACCGTTACAGGTGCCATCTTGACGTACTATGAATTGCGATTCGATTTCATGATGGGCTTTGCCAGAATTAACCAGCTCTATTACCCTGCGCCATTCCATTGCAGCGGTATACAGACAGAAAATCTTGTCTTCTCCTGTAATATCCTGGATCTCTTTCACCGACTTACCCATGATGTCATAGGCCAGCTTTAAACCATGCTCATGTGCCCATGTTTCGCGGTCTACAAGAGATAGTTTATCGTTCCCAGTATGGTTGGCGTAGTTGATTGCTAAAGCTCTCAAACCGTCCTTACCGAGCGGCTTAGCCTCTGTGAATTTGAATAACGCTTTACTAAAGTCACCACCATTTGAAGGATTTATCGGCGAGCGGTAATACATCCGGCCTCTACTATCCATAGTCACGAAGAAATACATCTCCTTTTGGAATATATCGATATTCTTACGTAGGAATGTTAGCTGTTGCTTCTGCTTTGTGGCCTTGGCAGGATCTTCAGGAATCCATGTAATCCAATCAGAGATTTTGCATAACTCAGTGTCCATGACGTAACCAATTGACTGTTGGTAATTCACTGCATCGTATACACGCGGCATATCTGAATACTGCATGTGTTCAATCTCAGAGTTAGTGGCTCCTGTAACCAGATCCACACAGAATGTTGTGGGGCTTGTCCAACGATGTGGAGTACTTAATGGCAATACACCGAACTCTCTGCTTGCAGCATCAAAGTCAGCGATCATGGCCAATGCCTCTGGTGTCAGCTTTGCATCTAAACCGATGAAACCAATACCGAACTCACCCATATCCATTTCACGTAGAAACTTCTTCACACGCTCAATGGTATCCATCTCACGCTCTGGTTTAATACCCGATAGGCGTAGGTAGTGACGGAACAGCGGTGTGGATAAGTAACCCTCATCGTTATCAGTACCTCTACCTTTGAATATGGTGTGCATGGCTGCCAGTATCACTTGACGGTAATCCGCTGGGTATTGCTCTGCGAAGATATCAAACAGTTCAATCGTCAACTTACGTGGTGTGATTTCTTTCTTGATGATGTTCATCGTTGTTGCTCCATGAATCCTAATTTGATCATTACCACTTGATACTTACAGATCAGGTATGCGGTTCTTGCTGGTGTATTGAGTGTTTGAATCTGAACTGCTGCTTGCATGGTGATTCCCTCTATTGTGTAGCTCTAATGAATAATGCCTAAATGTGTATGGTGTTTGATCGGCAACGCCTAGAAATTAATCTCGGCCCGTGCCTTGTAGTCATTGAACTGTGAATACTAAATCTGGATCTGTGTTGTCTACATGCTGTTCAAATCCCGGCATAACAATTGTTTGAGGAACCGGTGATTGGATTTAAGGGATCGTGGATTGCTTGGATAACAGTGTGATAATGGGCTGATTACTTGATACTTCTTCTACCCTATACCCAGTCCTAACGCTGCCAATATGCTCGTTACAACTACTTTAGGTTTAGTGGTACGTTGTATTGATCTACCTGATAGCTTGGCTTCTAGGCGTTGATTGGTGGCTTGTCGATATGCTCGTACTGCGGCTATATGTTCAGGGCTGGTAAATGATTCATGTTGCATAGTACTTCTCCATTGTGAGTTTTATCTGTCGTGTATTAATTATGAAATTCGGGGGTTAATTACGGAGTTGTCTCAGTCTATTTCCGATAACCCTATACCCTCTTTGATCGGGGCAGCGTCTGGAACGATGCCGCACACACCACAGCGCTAGCGAGGATGATGTGTGGTGGTGTTAGGCCAAGGATGGCCGGTAAGCAAATCTTCGATTTGTGCGCAGCGTGAAGGATGAGCGCGGAGTCTATGAGTACAGGAGATAACAAAGACAATACATCAGTGTATATACCTCCATTGGTTAACTTTAAACTACAACCGAGTGGACTTATAATAAGAACATATAGTTATTAGCTAAACAGCCACTTTAGGTAGTCAAAAATGACCACATTTGAATATAGTAATGATATACAGTAGTGATGATAACCAGATATAGGCAGTGTCCAGCCAGTACAATAAAGGTACAAGTAACCGGTACAGGACATACTCTGACAGTATCAGAATAAGCTCAGTAGCAAGTTACTATAGTAGTATCAGGTTACAAGCCCATTACTTAGCAGATAAACGACTGGCACATCCTCACGCTCCTATACGCTCGCACAGCTCATTACAGCCCTTATACCATTCAATACGGGTAATCACCCTACTCTTATAACCAGTGCTTATACACTCTCACAGGAGCTTGTACTCCTATTACCTATAACCCATTCGACTAAAAGGCCATTAAACAGAAGAGGCAGGATGCCGATGATTAGGTACAGCGGTAGGCACAAAGTGCCGTGACGGTGTGATGCAGCACGAAGGTAACAGCCCTTGGACTACAGGATGTAGGACAGGCTGTGACTGAGTACACAAGGCCGCCGAACATCTGTGATGTGAGGATAGATAGGCCGAGTGTGAGTGACTAATCGAGTACAACGAGTGAAGTGATTGGTGGACTTGAGAAGCTTTGCTTTGAATGTCCATACAGTGAAGCACAGAAGGGAATCGAGGAACGCAGTGAGGAGATGATCTGTGCGTAATGCCCCGGTGAGCAATTTACACATAAGGTTTGTTATGCGTAAAGGTAGTACGCCCCACCGCTACCGGCTTTGCTTACGCATAATGCGACCTTATGTTACCCGAAGGGCTACGCAGTAGAGCTGTGAACTAATGATGGGTGTAGTACTTGTACTGGCTGAAGCAGTGAGGGTATGCATCTTGGTCAGTCACCCATGATAATAGATAGGTATGTATTCTCTCTGACACAGGAAAACTTTTATGTCTGTACAGGAGATCCGACACCCCATACGGGCCATATAGGTTTCCAAGTAGGTATAGAAGGTACTAGCAGACGACTACTACCCCATTTCAACATCCTGATTTATTGGCTTTTGAAATTATTATTTGTTGTACTTTTCTGCAAGTTCCCTCTCCATCACACCGGGCTTTAAGACTCTACCCGTAAGAGTAATACCATCATCAGCGTATGTATTCACTGTGTCCGTATGTGGATTAAACCATATGAGATTATCGATACAGTCATTGCACTGATTACCATCTAGGTGCCATGCTCTTTCAGGCCCACGTACAGCCCTATGAAACATGGATAAGACTAATCTGGCGATTGCTCTACGTTTAGCTGTACCATCCTTTAACCTCAAACGCACTTTACCATTACGGGCGTGGGTATCTGTATGCTCATAGTCTGGTGATACAAAGCTGTATTGCATCGTCTTTTCCTGATCTGCACTATCCCATGTATCAGTAATGAATACCCTACCGTCATTAAACAGATAGTAGTTGCGGCCTAACTGCATAAGCTTGATAGTACCGTTGGCTACACCAGCTTGGATATACTCGTTACAGTCGGCCCTGTATTGATGCTCGGCTGCTTCTCTAGCGTCTTTGGTATCCTTACGTGCTTTAACTCTATCGGCTACCTCTGCCCTGAGTACTAAGTTTCTGGTTATCTCTACATCCCTCTCAGTCATAACCGCTGGGAATAGCTTCTGTGTTTCTTGTTTAGCACTAAAGCGTACAATCTTACCGGCTTTGCTGTATTTCCCCTGACCTACGCCCTTACCATGCATCACTGTTGGATTACCGGTCTTGACATTCCAGACCTTGAACTGATCATTGAACCACAGGTGCTTATGTTCTTTACTGGCCAGATAACCGGCTGGTGGTGTATGTGCCATTGCTGACTCCTATTCTTGTTGGTTATGCTGCCTACTTTGATTGGTGCCATATTGAAGCTGCCAGTAACTCACCCCAGCGGTGAAGTTCGGTTTATATTTTTTAATAGGCATGGGGATTTCTCCGGTTAAGGTGATTAAAGTTTGTTTTGATTGAATGGTCTGTGTTTAAACAGACTAGGAATGTGTGTTAGAAAGGTGGTGAAGGTTCTGCTGGCTGGGCCTCGGCTTTGCTGAACTGGGTGTACCAGTAGTACCGGGCCTGCGGTGATAGTGCATCGAGAATGCTGCTCAACTCTGCGTACATGAGTGAACATACATATAAATTATGACGGTAACCGCCCTCGATCATTCTGAGATAACGATAGTCTTTGTAGGGCATTAGTAACTCCCGTTTGAATTGAGAGCTTCCGCAATCGGTGTTAACCCAAGATGTCAACGGCTAAGCGAAGCGACAGTTTATATCCTGGGTGTGGCGATTAAGGTATGCGGAGATTCATAGGCGGGTGTGCCTAACACCATAGCAATGGTATTATCACTTAAGGATAATAAGGATTGCTTATGACGGACGAATTGGAAGTGAAAAACTATTTCACAGAGTTAAAATCTGATTGCGGCAGGATTACAAAGCAAGGACTGGATAATACTACCGCTCTACGTAACCATGGGATCGTTAACCAACAAGGTCAAATTGAGAGGACACGACTTCGTAATCTTGCGAAAGAAGGAAATGATGCTATTCACTCAACAATTTCCTCTTTGTACGAAACCTCTAAACTTGCTCAGCAAACAGCGGCGCGCCTTGATGCATTAATTTCGAGTGAGGAAGACGCGTGGCGACTTGCCACCAAAAAGAGAAATGCAATGTTGGCAATTGATCACGCGAAAGCTATTGAGAATCGTGAATCTGAACGACATGATATGTGGAAGCTTTGGGCACATAAAATCGTGCGCTGGGGAGTTGGTACATGTTCTGCCGTATTCCTGTATTCAGCCCTGGTCTGGCTCCAGAATGAATGGGCGTTCATCAAGATACCTTTAAAAGACTGGATACCGAAACAGCAACAATTATAAATTGTAGATTAATAAATGGACGTCTAATTTCAATGAACGAATTAATAATCTCTATCAGAAAAGCTTTATTTGAAAGAGCCACCAGCCCACTGGCGGGTACTTATGCGCTTTCTTGGGTTCTGTTTAACTTTGAATTAATCATAATTATTATCGGTAAAGGGGATTTCGATAAGAAGCAAATGGCACTTATTGATTGGTTTGCTACACACGATAACCTCTATACTTATGGCGTACCGATAGGTGTAACAATCTTCTATATTGGACTATTCCCAATTCTCACCTATGCAACCAATTGGGTAACTCTTAAATATAAAAAATGGATCGTCGATAAAAAGTTCGAGTTAGAAGGTGAAATTCCGCGTTCAGCCAAAGAAGTTCACGAATTAGAAGACAAGATTGCAGAGTTAAATCAAAGAAACAGAGAAACAAACACACAAGTCGCTGAGATAGAAAAGCAATCTCAGCAAATACAGACGGAAGCAGACAAACTCGTAAATGACGCAGAAGAAAAGTATAAGTTCGGCTTACATCAGGAAAATGAAAAACATAAGAAAGAACTAACTGATCTAGCAAATAAATATAAAGTCGATATGGGTACAGAAATAAAGGAAAGCTTAGATAAAATTGTCGTACTCGATACCGAAAATAGACAATTAAAAGGAACGATATTTTCCTACGAAACCAAAAGTGAGGATTGGGAAGACTCTAAACAAAAGTATAAAGAACAAATTAGTAATTTAGAGACTAAGACTAAAACTTTACAAAGACTCAATAAGCAAGGTAGGGCAGAACTATTGGCATTAAAACCGCATCCTACTAAAGTTTCAACGAAGCTCCGGAATAGTGCCAGCAGAACTACACTAAAGAAAATGGCAGATGAAGACTTGGGGTTACCGGTTTTAACTGCTTTTGAAGACGATTAAGGATAACTGCCTCAGCTTATTTGAATAGTCATAAACCTATTAAAGTTATTCAGTTTATACAGAAGCAGTATCAGTGTAAGCCCACTAACCATGATCAGGTCAATATGGTAGCACTGACTGTAGAAACTCCAGACTCTTTGCCCGAGCGTCTGATGCGGATATAGGGCCGGGGAAATATCCATATTAAAACGGATATGCACATAGATTAACCCGGCCATCCCTGCTGTACTGATAACATATAACCCACCTACTACCCTCCTGTAGATTTCAGGTCTGCGTGATGCTGTAAGTACAATAATTGAACATGTAGCCAGAACAGCCACACCGATCAGATCAGATCAGATCAATATAGATTTCCATATCCTTTAATCCATGAACTCCTGTGATCGCATCAGTGTAGACCGCTCCGGCGCTTAATCAAGCATCCTAACTTGGCAGTAGATCGACGAGCTTTAGTTGCTGGTCACTATGAAGTGGAGATCAAGAAGTGAGTGCTGGAATTAAACTGTATAAAATACCACGCTGTATATTCAACCAATATATTTTGTAGTAAAGTGGTTGCATGATTAATTTATAGCCAAAGGATTTGCATGCGAATAAACAAACAGACCTCTCACCCATCAGCCTTCATAAGCTCAACTTTTGCCGACCTGAAGCATGAAAGACGTTCTGTTTCAGAAGCACTGAGGTCACGAGAAATAAATCGCAATGCACTAGATACCAACCCAGCATCCACCAATAACTCAAAGCAAGAAATTATAAAAGGTATACGGCAAAGTGACTTTGTAATATTGATCGTTGGTGGTAGGTATGGTTCGATTCTTCCCAGCATGACAGGGAGTTCATCAATAAGTATTACCCATTGGGAATATAATTTGGCAATGAAGTGCAAGAAATCAGTTCTCGTGTTTCTTCAGGATGGTGCTGGATACGATAAAAACGAACCAATTTCTCATAATAAACGATTAGATAATTTCAAGAAGATCCTCCACTCCCGCCATGATCCAAAGTATTTTGATACAAAAGAAGAGTTGGCAAGCCTTGTTGATGCAGCTTTAATTTCCGTTTATCGAAATATGGCTGACTTCCATTCATCAAGTACAGATGCCTTCAGGTTTGAAAATAACGAGCTTCGTAATAAAATTACCGCACTTGAGACACAATTAAAGTCTTCGCAGCAAACAACAGCTACTCCGTATGGACTAACTGGCTTGTCCTCCCTATTAAATAATTAAGATTCTAGGCAAAGCCCGATTAAGCTCGGGCCATATTGATCAGCTCGGAAGCAGATCAACGAGTGATGCTGCCTTTAAATGTGTATATCGCTTGAGCATCTTGAGATCTTGGTGGCCTGATATGGCCGATACCTGCATGGGATTCATACCTGCTTCAAAGAAACTCGTACAAGCAAAATGACGTAGTGAATGTAGCACGTATTGTGGCATTCCTAAGCTCCGCACAAGACGTTTAAACTTGTGAGTATAAGTTGTCGGGTGATACGGGAAAGGCTTGCCAGCACCGTGGTGTGCGGCCTCGGCTAGTAGTATTGCTCTTGTATTAGAACTGATTGGAATAGTACGGGGCTTGTCGGTCTTTGTTATAGGGATATGCAGCGTATTGTCTCGAATATGATTCAAACGTGCACGAACTAGTTCCGATCTTCTCATTCCAGTAGCAGATGCAACACGTATGAAATTAGCCATATGTGTATCTGCTGCGGCTATCATAATATCCAGCTCTTCGCGTGTCGGTACATCGTCACGTTGTCGGTCTGCTTTCTGTGGTAACTGGAAGAATTCAGGCCATTTAGTATGACTGTATTTGAATACTCGTTGCAGGTAGGTTAGCTCACGCTTAACCGTTGATGGGGCTACACGTAATAGACGTTCATCGCGGTAATCTTCAAGGTGATGTGTTGTGATGTAACCGATCTCAACTGTACCGATTGGATGCTTCTTTAAAGCTTTGGCGATATAACGCTCTACCAATTGGTAAGATTTATGGTATTGGTTAACTTGCGTGATATACGCATCGATTTGATAAGCTAGAGTGGTCATGGTAGTGACTCCGTTTGTAAACGGGTAGAGTCACTATCAGTAAATACGGACGCTGTAGCGTGGTTGTTGGATTTGCAGTACCCTAATGTCAAGGTAGCGCTCTAACCAACTGAGCTATGGTCCTAAGAAGTGAGGCAATTATACCTATTGCCTCTTCACTGGCAAGCGGACTTTATAAAAAAAAGCAGAAATAACAATTTCTGCCTATTTATCAAGCAAATAGCTATTTAAATGCCTCATTTTTGAGCTCTGTTAACTCATCACGCATTCTTGCAGCCTGCTCAAACTCCAGGTTTTTGGCATGTTCATGCATTTGTTGCTCCATTTTATGAATTCTAGCCTCCAACTGCTTAGGTGATAAGGCTTGAATTTCACCCCGCTCTCTTGCCTCATCCAGTTTCGATTTTTTGCTGCGGCGCTTACCTTTCGAGCCAGGCACAACGGCGCCCTCTAAAATATCGGCAACACTTTTTTTCAGGCCCTGAGGTGTGATGCCATACTTTTTATTATGCTCCATCTGTTTTTCACGGCGGCGCTCAGACTCTGCAATCGCACGCTCCATTGAACCCGTCATTCTATCCGCGTATAAAATAGCACGGCCATTTATATTCCTGGCCGCTCGCCCCATGGTTTGAATTAACGAGCGCTCTGAACGTAAAAAGCCTTCTTTATCGGCATCTAAAATGGTCACCAAAGAGACCTCAGGCATATCCAGCCCCTCTCTTAACAGGTTAATACCCACCAGCACATCAAATTCACCTAAGCGATAATCACGTATAATCTCCACCCGCTCTACCGTATCGATATCAGAATGCAGATAACGTACACGCACACCATTATCGGCAAGGTAGTCGGTTAAATCTTCGGCCATACGTTTGGTTAACACGGTGACTAATACACGCTCATCCTTGGCAACAGTTTTCTGGATCTCATCAAATAAATCATCCACCTGCGACGTTGCCGGGCGCACCTCTATCACCGGGTCCAACAGGCCTGTTGGGCGAACCACCTGCTCAACAAGATTATCCTTTTTTTCCAGTTCATAATTCCCGGGCGTGGCGGATACACAAATCATCTGCCCCACTATCGCCTCCCACTCATCAAAACGCATGGGCCGATTATTCATCGCCGAAGGCATACGGAAACCATATTGCACCAAGGTTTCCTTGCGCGACCTATCACCTTTAGACATCGCGCCAATTTGCGGAATGGTCACATGGGATTCATCAACAATCACCAACGCATTATCAGGAATATAATCAAACAACGTTGGCGGCGGCTTGCCGTCATCACGCCCCGATAAATAACTGGAGTAGTTTTCGATGCCGTTACAGTAGCCCAGCTCACGAATCATTTCGATATCGTAGCGTGTACGCTGCTCTAATCGCTGTGCCTCCACCAATTTATTATTATCACGCAGGTACTCAAGCCTATCCTTTAATTCAACTTCAATTTTATCGATGGCATTTAACAAGGTATCCCTGGGGGTTACGTAATGGCTTTTAGGGTAAATGGAATAACGCGGGATTTTTTGCAGCACCTCACCGGTGAGTGGATCAAACAACGAGATGTTTTCAACCTCATCATCAAACAACTCGATGCGCACCGCTTCAAAATCTGAATCCGCCGGGAAAACATCAATCACATCGCCACGCACTCTATAGGTCGCCCTAGTAAAATCAGCATCATTACGTGTGTATTGCAGTTCGGCCAATTTACGTATTATGGCACGCTGATCTATTTGATCACCCCTGTCGATATGCAGCATCATCGACAAATACAATTGAGGATCACCCAGGCCATAAATCGCAGAAACCGTGGCCACAACGATACAATCTTTTCGCTCCAACAAGGCCTTAGTGGCAGAGAGTCGCATCTGCTCTATATGCTCATTAACCGACGCA
The DNA here is from genome assembly GCA_013215055.1 of Pseudomonadales bacterium. GTDB lineage: Bacteria > Pseudomonadota > Gammaproteobacteria > Pseudomonadales > DT-91 > CAKMZU01. The sequence goes on from JABSRQ010000045.1 coordinate 21,149, forward strand.
TCTTTATCAATAAAGGTATCTGATGAAGGCACATAGGCCTCAGGCTGAAAATAATCGTAATAGGAGACAAAATACTCTACCGCATTGTCAGGGAAAAACTCCTTAAACTCGCCGTAGAGCTGAGCCGCCAAGGTTTTATTGTGCGCCATCACAATGGTTGGTCGATTTAGACGCTCTATAACCTTGGCAACGGTAAATGTTTTACCTGAGCCGGTCACACCCAGTAAAACCTGGGTGCGTAAACCGGCCTCGATACCGTCAACCAACCCCTCAATTGCAGCAGGTTGATCACCTGCTGGCTGATATTTAGACACCACTTTAAAAGCTTTGGACATTTATTGAACGCCTTTCTTTCCAATGACTTAGCATAGAAAATTATTGTAACAAAAGTATTGACGCACGTGAATGGTATCCCTATTATACGCGCCATCAAGTCGACATGTACTTACCTACACATCCACTTGCTACCGTTCCGAAATAGCTCAGCGGTAGAGCAGTTGACTGTTAATCAATTGGTCCCTGGTTCGATCCCAGGTTTCGGAGCCACTATTTAAAAGACCTCCAATACAACGGAGATGAAAAAAGCCGATATTTACTATCGGCTTTTTTATTGGCTAAAATAACAGCCTAACAATCGGAGTGCGCAATGCCCCTATCCAGCGACTACTTACAACGCTTTTCCGGCATCGCAAGGCTCTACGGCAGCGAATCCCTTACTCACCTCTCCCAGGCACATTTCATCGTTATCGGCCTGGGCGGCGTAGGCAGCTGGGTCGCCGAGGCGCTAGCCCGCTCAGGTATCGGCGAGATCAGCCTGATGGATTTAGACGACCTCTGTATTACCAATACCAATCGCCAACTGCCCGCCCTCACCTCAACTATCGGCCACTCAAAAGTGGCAACCCTTGCTGCTCGCCTCAGCGATATCAACCCCGAAATCAAGATTCATCAAATAGAAGACTTTCTAGACCAAGAAAACCTCAAAGAACATATTCACCCGCACCACAACTTTGTTATCGATGCCATCGATGCAGCTAGCGTCAAGGCCTGCTTAATTGCCTATTGCTCAGCTCGAAAAATCCCCATGCTAACAGCAGGCTCCGCCGGCGGAAAATCCGACCCCCGCCAAGTAACCAGCGACGACCTTAGCCGAACCATCTCAGACCCAATGCTAGCCAAGGTTCGCCAACTGCTATTTAAACGCCATGGCTTTAGAAGCGACTCAAATCGTAAATTCCGCATCGAAGCCGTCTACTCCCCTGAGCAAGCCATATTCCCAAAACCAGACGGCCAGGTATGCGCGCAAAAATCAGCCATGCAAGACGGTATAAAACTGGATTGCTCCGGAGGATTTGGCGCATCAACCATGCTCGCTGGCACCATGGGATTTGTCGCAGCAGAGCGCGCCATCAAGAAATTTTTAAGAAAAGAAAATGAAAAAAAGAATGCCGAAAAAGAGGGTCAACACCCTACTTAACCAGCAACACCAAAACCCGATCAAGCAGCGCCTTAAAGCCATTATTGCGTGAAGGGCTAAGATGGCGCTGTAAATCCAACTCCTGCATCAAACCCCCAATATCCAAAGCCTGAATATCGGCCGCAGTGCGACCATTAACCTGTAATAACAGCAACACAGCCAAACCTTTAACCACTCGACTATCACTATCCACCGCAAACCAATGACACCCACCTCTTACCTCATGCACCAACCAGGTATCCAGCGCACAACCTTTAACCAGATTACCCCTTAGCCGAATAGAAGCCTTGAGCTGAACCATTTTACTCCAGCTCAGCAACAGCTTATAGCGAGACTGCCACCCCTTGGCGCCCAACAAATCCTGCATATTAGCAGTTGAAAAATCATCATTAAAAACCTCATCAACCACAATCTTCCTCCACATTTAAACGCTTAAACAAGCTACCACTATTGATCACCATTTGAGACTGAATCACATCAAGCGACATACCCTTTAATTCAGCCAAAGCTTGCGCGACCAAAGGTATATTTACCGGAGAATTGACCTGCCCCTGCAACCCCAACAACGGCATACCAGGCGCATCCGTCTCCAGCAATAAAGACTCCAACGGCATAGACTGAATCGCCTTTCGAGTTTTAACCGCTCTTGCATAGGTAATAACACCACCCACACCCAAATAAAACCCCAGCCGCCATAAATCCTGCGCCTGCTGCAGGCTACCGCTAAAACCGTGCATCACACCACCTACAAGTGACGGGTATTTTTTTAGTAAAGCAATAATGCATGCATGCGTTTTTCGCTGATGCAAAATAACCGGAAAACCCAAGCGACATGCCAATTGAAGCTGCACCTCAAGTAGCGGAAGCTGCTTATCCAGCGAGCAATCTATCATCGCATCCAGACCAACCTCACCAATAGCAACGCAAGACTTATGAGCAGCCTGCTGCACCAACATAGATTCAAGCACCTTAGAAGCATCATCACCGTATTTTTCACAGAACTCAGCCACGAACCAAGGATGCAAGCCCACAGCAAAAAAAACACCATCAAAGCGCTCAGACAAAGACTTAACATCAGGAAATGAATCAGGGTTTACCGAAGGGATGATAAGTCGCCGCACACCCAAGCGCTGGCAATCTTGCCAAATCGACTCATGACAACCTGAAAACTCAGAAAAGCTAAAATGACAATGTGTATCAATAAACACAGGCAAAAAACCGAGAGAAAAGACAGGGAAAGATCAATAAAGAATACAACAGATAAATGGGGTGAGTGACGGGGATTGAACCCGCGACCACAGGAATCACAATCCTGCGCTCTACCAACTGAGCTACACCCACCATTGCACTATTCTACGAGCAATATCAGCTTGAAATTTATCAACTAACACTAGCGTAAACTAATGGTACGCCAGGAAGGACTCGAACCTTCAACCCTCGCCTTAGAAGGGCGATGCTCTATCCAGTTGAGCTACTAGCGCACTAATAAATCTCATTGATGAAGTGGTCGGGGTAGAGAGATTCGAACTCCCGACATCCTGCACCCAAAGCAGGCGCGCTACCAGACTGCGCTATACCCCGTAAACCGTCTCATCAACTGAGGAGCTGCATAATAGGGATCACTCCCTTTTAAGTCAACGCCTTTTTAGCATAAAAACATACATTTCACATACTCTGATCACAGATTGAACAAGCCCAGATAGGAATAGGCTAAAACCACTCAAACCGCTGTTTTATAGGGCGAAATTTAACCGAACTAGGCTTTGCGCGATCAGACCTAAAATGAGAAAATGCCCCGCTATAAACAAGCAACAACATGTAACAAAGAAATAAGGCGATCAAATGGCTCTCGTTCTTGACGGAAAAGCACTGGCGGCAGAAACCGAACAACAACTTCTACAACGTGTAGAAGCAATCAAAGCTAAAAGTGGTGGTCGCACACCTATTCTGGCAACCATTTTGGTAGGTGCCGACCCCGCTTCTGCAACTTACGTAAAAATGAAAGGCAATGCCTGCAAACGTGTTGGCATGGGTTCAATGAAAGTTGAAATGGGTGATGACACCACCACAGAACAACTATTAGCCAAAATTGAAGAATTAAACAATAACGAAGATGTTCACGGCATTCTTTTACAACATCCCGTACCTGCACAAATTGATGAACGCGCCTGTTTCGACGCGATCGCGTTAGAAAAAGATGTTGATGGTGTTACCTGCCTAGGTTTTGGCCGCATGTCTATGGGTGAAGAAGCTTACGGCTGCGCGACACCTAAAGGCATCATGCGCTTATTAGAGCATTACAAAATCGAATTAGAAGGCAAACATGCCGTTGTTGTTGGCCGCTCCCCCATTCTTGGCAAACCCATGGCCGCAATGCTATTAGAAAGCAATGCCACCGTTACCATTTGCCACTCTCGCACCAAAAATCTAGCCGATCATATCAAACAGGCGGACATCATCGTGGGCGCCGTTGGCAAACCTGAGTTTATTAAAGGTGCATGGATCAAAGAAGGTGCTGTTGTTATTGATGCTGGCTACCATCCAGGTGGCGTGGGCGATATCGAATTATCAGCTGTTATCGATAAATGTGCAGCCTACACACCCGTACCCGGCGGTGTTGGCCCAATGACCATCAATACATTGATTTTCCAATCAGTGGATTCTGGTGAAAAATCCATTGGCTAGAGCAAACGATTTAAGAAGCAGCTTTCGGGCTGCTTTTTTATAAGCCTCAGAAACTGAGACATAAAAAAGGCCTCATAAAGAGGCCTTAAAATATTCACTGTCAGAGCCTAAGCTCTACGCCAACCATCACGTTCAATAACAATACCTTCAGCCTGTAACTGATCACGAATCTCATCGGCACGGCCATAATCTTTATCGCCGCGAGCTTGTTTCATTTCAACAATCAATACATCCACAGCTTCCGCTGAAATACCATCATCATCTGAACCTTTAAACCAGGCATCAACATCATTCTGTAACAGGCCTAACAATTCAGCCATTTTTACAAACTCAGACTTTGCTTGTTGTAGCGCATCACCTTCAAGTGCACGCATCTGCTTACCCAAGGCATGTAATTCAGAGATAGCTAACGGCGTATTTAAGTCATCCAATAACGCGGCATAAGCCTTGCTGTCTTTTAAATCAAAATCGACATCGACTGCAACATCGTCAAGACCACGTAAATAACCATAAAGAGAATCTAGGGTGTTAGACGCCTGATCCAACAAATCGACACTGAAGTTTAACTCACTGCGATATTGCGCCGATAAAAGCGCAAAACGTAAGACCTCACCGTGATATTGCGTTAATAAATCTTTCACCATGCGGAAGTTGCCTAAAGATTTAGACATTTTCTCGCCATCTATATTCACATAGCCGTTATGCATCCAGTAGCGTACAAACTGCTTGCCGCCATGAGCACAGGTACTCTGAGCCACTTCATTTTCATGATGAGGGAAAACTAAATCTCTACCACCACCATGAATATCAATCGTATCGCCCAAGTGCTTTTCTATCATCGCCGAACATTCTAAATGCCAACCCGGACGCCCCCTGCCCCAAGGGCTATCCCAACCTGGCTCTACGTCAGATGAAGGTTTCCATAAAACAAAATCACCCGCATAACGCTTGTAGTCCGCAACCTCAACACGGGCACCGGCCAACATATCTTCCAGCTTACGATTGGCTAATTTGCCGTAATCCGGCATAGACTTCACATCAAACAAGACATGACCCTGCGCCTCATAGGCATGATCTTGATCAATCAGACTCTGAACCATAGCAATCATCTCTGGCAGATGCTCGGTCGCATACGGGGTGATATCAGGCTGCAGGTTATTTAACGCGCCCATATCCTCAATATACGCCTGCGCATATTCTCGGGTGATATGAGATATTTCAACACCCTGCTCTTTGGCCGCATGCATGATTTTATCGTCAATATCGGTGATATTGCGCGCATACGTCACTTTAGGATAAATGCTTTTTAACACACGGTATAATGTATCAAACACCACAACTGGCCTGGCATTACCGATATGCACACGGTTGTATACGGTTGGGCCACAGACATACATTTTGATATGTTCAGGGTCCAACGCTTCAAAAACTTCTTTTTGGCCCGTCTGGGTATTATAAACTTTTAACATTGTCATAGAATTCTTCAACTTATAAGAGCTACTTCTTCGAGCTGTCACGCAGGCCAATGGTTTTATTAAACACAGGTTTTTCACTTGTGTGTTCAATTTTATCGGCGACAAAATACCCTTCACGCTCAAATTGGAAGCGGGTCTCAGGTGCACAGGCGGCAGCCGCTGGCTCTACAAAACAATTCTCCACTACACTTAATGAGACCTTATTAACATCATGCAAAAAACTTTCAGAATCTTTACCCGGGTTTTCGACATTAAATAAACGCTCATAAACACGTACAGTAGCAGCAACTGATTCAGTTGCAGATACCCAATGAATCACACCACGTGGCTTCTGCTCAGGCGGCGGATTAGCACCAATAGTACCTTCAACTAAAGTGGCACGAATCTCAATAATCTCACCATTTTCATCTTTAATGGTTTCATCAGCTTTAATGACGTAGGCACCACGTAAACGCACATGATCTCCCAAAACCAAACGCTTAAACTTCTTACGACCCAACGTGGTATCTTCAGAATAATCGGCTTTATCGATATACAACTCTTTGGTGAACGGTAATTCACGTGTACCCATCTCTTCTTTATTCGGGTGTAGCGCTGCTGTTAAGGTTTTCACTTCACCTTCGGGGAAATTACTGATAACAACTTTTAACGGATTTAATACACACATGGCGCGGGCGGCGTTATCGTTTAAATCGTTACGAATTTCAAATTCCAATTGCGCAATATCCACGGTACCATCAGTTTTGGCTACCGCTAATCCATCACAAAAATTACGCAAAGCTTGCGCTGAATAACCTCGGCGACGCATACCTGAAATGGTAGGCATTCTTGGGTCATCCCAGCCATTAACATAGCCTTCGTCTACCAACTGCTTCAACTTGCGCTTACTGGTCACGGTATAGTTGATGCTTAAACGGCCAAACTCGTATTGCTTGGGTGTACTCGGTACAGGCAGGTTTTCGGTAAACCACTCATATAAAGGTCTATGATCCTGAAACTCCAGTGTACAGATGGAATGCGTAACACCTTCAATCGCATCTTCCTGGCCGTGGGCAAAATCATAACTTGGGTAGATACACCATTCATCACCGGTTTGATGATGAGTCTCTTTACGAATGCGATAAAGAATCGGATCACGTAAATTCATATTCGGCGACGCCATATCGATTTTGGCACGCAGAACACAGCTACCTTCATCAAACTCGCCCGCCTTCATACGTGTCAACAAATCAACATTCTCTTCTACCGTACGTTCACGGTACGGGCTAGGCTTACCTGGCTCGGTAGCCCAGCCGCGGTATTCACTTGCCTGCTCTGCACTGAGATCACACACGTAAGCCTTACCTTGCTCAATCAGATGAATCGCCCAGGCATAAAACTGAGGGAAATAGTTAGACGCAAATTTAACCTCATCAGCCCACTGAAAACCCAACCACTGCACATCAGATTTGATTGCATCGATATATTCCTGCTCTTCCTTTTCAGGGTTGGTATCATCAAAACGCAGATTACACTGACCACCAAACTCTTCTGCCAGACCAAAATTGACACAAATAGATTTTGCATGGCCGATATGTAAATAACCATTAGGCTCAGGTGGAAAACGAGTTAACACCTTGGTGCCATGAGCATTGGCAGCTAAATCATCGGCAATGATTTTACGGATAAAATTATTCGTAGGGGAATTAGGGGCATCAGCCATTGAATCGCCTTAACAGACAGTTAAACACAGTGGAAATAAGGGCGCTATTATAGTCTTGCATGCCCCTCATATCCTAGCGCTGCTTAAGCGATAACGGCTATTTCTGGATTAAAACTGAAAAAAAAAACAGTTCCACGTATACTGTGGGATTAAGATGCACGTAGAGACAGTGCAAAACATCATTAAAAGCTTCACTACAGGAAATGGCAACATGATCACCCTACATACCAATTACGGCGACATCCAAGTAGAACTGAATACTGAAAAAGCGCCTAACACCTGCGCCAATTTCCTGGAATACGCCAAATCGGGTTTTTATGACGGTACCATTTTCCACCGTGTCATCGACGGCTTCATGGTCCAAGGTGGCGGTTTTGATGCCGACATGAATCAAAAAGAAGTAAATGCACCGATTGAAAACGAAGCCAACAACGGCTTAAAAAACAATGTAGGCACCTTGGCTATGGCCAGAACCATGGACCCTCATTCAGCCACTGCACAATTTTTCATCAACATTAAAGATAATGATTTCTTAAACTTCTCCGGAGAAAACGCACAAGGCTGGGGATACGCAGTATTTGCTGAAATCACCGGTGGCATGGATGTAGTTGATAAAATCAAAGCGGTTAAAACCAGCAGCAACGGCATGCATCAAGATGTACCGGTTAAACCTGTAACCCTCGAAAAAGTCAGCATTGAAGGTTAATATTCAATGACGATACGCATCATCTCAGATTTACATCTTGATGAAAAAAACCCGGCGCTATGCCGGGCTTTTTTTATCTACCTGGATAACTTACCTAAAGATACACAATCCCTATATATCCTCGGTGATTTTTTTGAAGCCTGGGTCGGTGATGATGATGACCTGCCCTTTCACGATGACATTCGCCAACGCTTAAAACAACTGACAGATTCAGGCATAACCTTGTTTTTTCAACATGGTAATCGAGACTTTCTTGTCGGTGAGCTTTTTGCCAAACAAACAGGCTGCACACTATTACCAGAAGCCTATGTGCTCTACACGGGAACCCAAAAAATCGCAATCCTGCATGGCGACAGCCTGTGTATTGATGATGTTGAATATCAACAATTCAGAGCTCAGATGCGCAATCCGGATGTGCAAAAAATGCTGCTTTCGCAAACGCTTGATGAACGCCGCGCTTTAGCGCAGTCATTAAGGGACAACAGCAAAGAGGCTAATAGCAATAAAGCCGAAAACATCATGGATATTAATCAGGCTGAGCTTGAAAAAGTCATGCGTCAGCTGGATGTTCAAATATTGATTCATGGCCATACCCACAGACCACAGAAACATCAATTTAACATCGATGATAAAGCCTGTGAGCGTATTGTTTTGGGGGACTGGGGTAAAACCGGCTGGGAAATTGTACTGGACGATAATCAAATATCGCTTAATGAGTTTAAGCTATAAAAACACACAAGGCAGCCGTTTAAAGCTGCCTTTTTTCGCTTTTTCTTATGTATTACAACTACGCAGAAAGCACTTCTTGAATCACCGGCATCAGCTGTTTCTTTCTGGAGATTAAACCCGGAAGCACCATCCAGCCATCATTAGCAGCAGCACCATAAGCAGTACCGGCTAATTCAGCTTCTGCACCCGAATAAATCACCAACTGGGTTTCTTTTTTCTTGGTATCAACAATGGCGAAGAAAATATAATCCAAACCTTGCTTGGCTTTTTCGCCTCCCATCTCTTTTAAGAATTCGGCGTGACGCTCAACCAATTGCTCGGGACGCAGCGTTTCAGCAACACCGTAGCCGACTTTTTTACCGTTGATCTCATAATGTTTAAAATCGCCTTTTAATACATCGTAGGTGGATACATCGGCCAAATCAGACTTAGCTTCCATCATCGCCAGACCAAAGGCATACATATCTTCGACGCCAGCGATTTTGGCTAATTTTTCGGCAAAAGGTTTATCAAAAACAGAGGTTGTTGGTGATTCAAACACTAAAGTGTCAGACAAAATGCCAGCCAACAAAACACAGGCCGTAGATTTACTTGGCTGCTTACCCATTTTCTCAAAGCGGTCAGCTAAAATAGTCGCCGCAGAACCCCAGGGACGAATATCCATAGAGATCACAGTATTAAACGTGATAGGTTGATCCTGAATCGCATGATGATCGATAATCGCAACGATATCGTTCATATTTACGTCTTTATGTAATTGGGTTTTTTGGTTGAAATCAACAATGCCTATCTTTTGGCCTTCAACTTTGCTGATCATTTTAGGCAGTTCGGCACCACAATAATCCAGAACAAAGGCGGTTTCCTTGTTCAGCTCGCCAGCACGACGCGCCTCACCACCAAACAACTCAGCTGCAGCAATCGCAGAGCCGATAGTATCGCTATCAGGGCTTAAATGGCCCAACCATACTAGATTATCAGTTTCATTTGTTTCTGGAGTATCTAAATCAAAAGCCATAAAGTTTGCTCTACTGCGCAATGGAGTTTATCTGAGTTTATTGTACCTGAAAAATATATCGGCGTATTTACCCATCGCTTTATCAGATTAAAAAAGCTGTTTGGAAAATACCGCCAAGGTTTAAGTCAGCACCCTTTCACTATTTTGGTAATTCAGCAAATTAGCAGGTTTACCAAAATAGTAACCCTGAATCAGTTCAAAACCCATTTCTTCACATAAGGCCAACTCTTCGGCCGTCTCCACCCCTTCGGCAAGCGCAACAATACCCATAGATTTTGTCATTGCCGCTAATGCCGCAACCATCTTACGCTTGGATTCGGGTGCTTCCGGCAAACCACGGATCAAGGCGATATCAAACTTAACGTACTTCACCGGCACATCAATCATCTCTATTAATCTAGCCTGTCCGGCACCAAAGTCATCATATGCCAGATCAATATTTAAGTGTGCCAAATCATTAGCCATAGCTTTCATCTGCTCAATATCCGCAACCGCATCCTCATGAATCTCTAAAACTATTGGCAACGATGGGAATTGATCACGCAGCGATTTTAAACCTGCAATTAAACTCGGTACATCCTCCATTTCTGCAGGATGTGTATTGACAAATAAGCGGTGCTGCAATGATTGCTCGGCTCCCTGACAGACACCACAATCTCGCATCAAAACCGACAACTCTACATCTTTACCCGGCATACTCTCAGCGATACGAAATAAGTCCAATGGGCTAACGGGAAGATCAGGCCTAGCCCCTCTACCCAGCACTTCATACCCATAAAGTTCACCATTGGGCCTGACAATAGGCTGGAATTGGGCGATTATCGCGCGTGCATCTAGCAAGTGCTGTAATTGCATCAAACCTACCGGAATTTTATTGCTTAATGGCATCACATTCATGATCGTCATTTCAGCCTCAGGCACTGCTCGGCTGACTCTATCTTCCAGCAGGCGCAGTTCATAACTGGCAAAATGAATAATATCGCCATGATTCAGCCGCTTTACACCGTTGAGTTTTTTACGGTTGATAAAAGTACCGTTGGTACTATTTAAATCTTTAAGATATAAATCACCGTCTTTTTCTATAAATTCAGCATGATGACGGGAAATTTCTGAACGCACTATAGGCAAGTCTATTTTAGGATCCCTGCCCACCATCACCGGAAACTGTATTAATGGAATACGCTGTAATACATTGTCATCACCATTTAAATAGCCTTCAACAATCCACTTCTTACTCATATCCAGACATCCCAAAACAAACTTTTATCAATATGTAAAATACAATATACATCCACTTTATTTGTAAACAACACAATCCACAGGTACGGGTTAATGCTTCACCAAAGTTTTAGAGTCGGCATCATTCTTGTATAAACACTTTTTGAGCGCTATAAATAAGTCTTATGCACAGTTACCGACCAACACTCTTAAACTGCCTACGTTATAAACTGCAATGGCTGATAACCACGCTCTGCTTATCTGCATGCCAGCAACTACCCTGCGATCAAGGTCACGTTTTTCAAAGCAGCCCATTCAAACATCGCATCATTCACAACCATAAAACAGGCCATCTATTAACCGTCTATATAGAAGGCGATGGAGCCCCATGGCGCAGCCGCTACGTTAAGGCCGACAACCCCAGCCCAACCTACCCCTTGCTACTGCCCATCATGCTAGCCGACAAAAAACCCGCCTTATATCTTGGTCGGCCCTGTTATTATGTTGAAGATACAGCCTGCTCATCCATCTGGTGGACAGAACAGCGCTATGCTGAATCTATTGTTAACAGCATGTCTGTCGCGTTGAAATCACAGAGCAAAAATTTTCAACACTTGATTTTTATTGGCCTCAGCGGTGGAGCCACACTGGCCACATTACTCGCCGCTAAACATGCCAAAACGATAGGCCTCATCACTATCGCCGGTAATCTGGATATTGAACGCTGGGTGTAACATCATAATTACACCGCGTTACTAGGCTCCATAAACCCGATAAAACAAGCACCTTTGCTGACAACCATATGTCAGCTGCATATCATTGCAGACAACGACAACAACATTTTAAGCCCCTGGATAGAAGCCTATATACACAAACAACAAGGTCCTCATATTTATAAAAACGTCTTAAACAATAGCAGCCATACCAACTTCCCAACACAATGGCCTGATATCCAGCTAACTATCGAAGATGCTATGCAAGCCTGCATTAAGACTTCAAGCAACGATCAAAAATCAGCCAACAAATCATCGGGGTTAAACTCGGCATTTAATGCCGATATAAAACTGTAAACCCCCAGCAGTTTACGGCTCAAAAAGGCAAATTCTTTGGGTGGCACGATAAAGTATTTCGACATCGCAGACGATGCCGCATGTTTACCAGCGCGCCTTGGCAATCGGCTTTGTGCCCAGCAATACTGGCCGGCATCATTCACCGCAGCATCCGGCAACGGCCTTCTGGCATGAACCAGCGGCTCTATCAGTAAACAGCATAAACGAGAAAAATCGGCATGCACTGCATCAGGAAAGCTCTCCTGCATAATACCTAGGTCAATAGAACCTTTACGTATACGTGTTTTGTCATCGTGATAAGCCCCTAACAACATGTCTTTTACCGGCTGCAAAAAGCTCTCGTCATAATGTAATACCGCGCCAAAATCCAGCAAGACAATTTTGTCATTATGCGCAGGACTGGCATCGATAAAAATACGGTAATTACCAAAGTTAGGGTCGGTTTGAATCTCGCCCCAAACAAATAATTCATCGATAAAAAGCTGCAAAAACGCCTTCGCCAAACGGTTTCGTCTAACTAACGACAAGGCAGCCACCGCCTCACTATTAACAGGCAACCCCTTCTCATAGCTATTAACCAGCAAAGACGCCGTACAAAATTCTGCGTAGATTTGAGGCACGATAAAAATAGCATCGCCTTCTAGGCGTGTGTAAAAACGCCTGGTCATTTCGGCCTCGCGTAAATAATCAACCTCAAGATGCAATAAGTGGCGCATCTCATCCACCCAATCATTAAAGGCGGTGCTTGCACTCACCAGTCGTAAAACTTTTAACAGCGTGATAATGCTATCGATATCAGAATCAATCGCCGCGACAACCTCAGGATACTGTACTTTTAAACAGACCGAAGCCCCCGTTGGCCTGTGCACCGCCCTATGCACCTGAGCAAGAGAGGCCGCACCTATGGGGTCCTGCTCGATATCAAATTCACTATACGCCTTACCGAGCTGCTGCTGTAGCACCGGTTCAATAGCGGTCCAAGAAAGAGAAATCGTTTGTTCCTCGAGAGTGCGCAAGGCCTCGGTCACCTCTGCAGACAAGATGTGTTCGCCATATAAGGCCATTAACTGCCCAACCTTGACGATACTGCCCTTTAGTTTGCCTAGCTCTCTGGCTAAATAATGTGCCTGCTGAGAGATGATTTTTTTATTTGCCTGCTGACGTTTTTCTTTCTCAAGAAATGCAGTACCTAACATTTTCCCTGCAGTCCCCGAACCCGCGGCAATACCGGCCCTGGCGACGCTCCATTGACGCTGCCATTTACCGGTTTTAATTTTATCCAGAGAAGTTCTATTTTTCTTTTTGGCCATATAACAAAAACTCAAAAAAGCCAACAATCCCGCTGCGGCATTTTAATTCTTAATACGTAATCATTTAACCAATGATAAGCGCTTTATCGCTTTGACCAAAGCCTTTAATTCTGCCGTTTTTTTATACTCTGCGGTCTCGCAAGCATATTGCAAGACAATATAGTTCTGACATATACGCTCAATCTGCATGGCGGACATCGGCCAGCGCTGAACACAGCGACGCTGAAAATCGACCGGCCCCTCGGCGGGAATAATTTCAAGCCCAGCTCTGCGCACCTTGGATATAAAAACGTGGTAGGTTTTATCCAAGGCCGAGCGTTTAAGAGGTCGCCAGCTTAAAGCAAAATAAGCACCGGTTAACAGCGCAAAAAATGCAAAACCAGAGGCCATAAACAGCGCAATATTGCGGCTATTCACCTCACCTAATAGGGCCTTCAGAAAGTTTTGCTGTACGCTGCCTTCATAGGCTAGGACTTTTTGATGCCATAACGCATTTAATTGATCATAACGATAGGCCATGGTTGATAACCAGGCCAAGGCATTTAAATGCCTGAATGACAGAGGTGAATTAGCCAAAAAGAATTTATCTTTTTTAAAACTTTCCATGCTCCCCCTATCAATACGCTCGGGCGCTACCGCAGCCGTGGGATCCACCCTCAGCCAGCCACGCCCCTCTAGCCACACTTCCGCCCAGGCATGGGCATCCATTTGTCTAACGCTAACGTGTTTTTCATAGGGATTAACATCCCCGCCCTGATAACCGGCAACCACCCGGGCAGGAATACCCACCGCACGCAATAAAACCACAAAGCTGCTGGCATAATGTTCACAGAAGCCGGTTTTGCTAATAAAAAGAAAATCATCGATATAATGCCTGCCTAATGCCGGTGGCTTTAAACTGTAATAGAATTCTTCTTTATTAAAATAAGCCAACAGACTATCGATATAAGCCTTATCCGATGTAGACTCGGCATATAACTTATTCGCAAACACCAACGTCTGAGGGTTAAACCCTTCTGGTAAAGCGAGTGCCGCAGCGCGATGATAACGATAGATTTCTACATCCCTGACAGATTGAACATCAGAGTACAACGTATATAGGCTGCGCTGCTGGATAGGCTTTATAGCCCTGACAATTGCATCACGCTGATACATAAGCCCCTTGGATGAGCGCTGTTCAATCAACACAACGCTGGCCAGCGTAAATAACCACGGTTTAAAGCTAGGTTCCATGGTAATTTGATATTGTACTTTAGGGTGCTTACTTAACGTCGTGTCGGTTTTTATCCACTGCGCAGAAACGCTTTCATTTTGTGCCTTCCAAACCCGCCCGTCAAAATGTGTTAATACCAGCCCGCGCCAATACAGTGTATTTAAGGCAGGAACTTGCTCCACAAAAGAGACCCTAAAGGCCAATGCATCAGACTGGGCTAAATCGCTGAACATACCCGGAGACATCGTATCACTGACACCGGTTGTCGCCTGACCACCTGGCATAGGCACCGCCCAAAAAGGCTCCAGACGTGGGAATATTAAAAATGCCAACAACATCATAGGCACAGAAATAAACACCATCGCAGAGGCTGTTTTTAACGGCCTAAGCAGGGCTTTTTTATCCGATTCAAACGCCGTATCACCACTAAAAGCGGCAATCAAAAACACCGTACACAATAGCAAACCCAGCAAAAGATAGACCGCCGAAAGCAAAGACTGGGAAAACAAACACTGACCAACAATGACAAAATACGACAAATAAGCCATCACCAATACATCACGATGTTGGCGTAATTCCAGTAGTTTCAAAATATAGGCCAGCAATAACAGGCAGACCATAAATTCCACGCTAAACCAGACAAAATTTTGCATCACCAAGGCTGCAATGGCGCAAACCACCAGCACAACCTTAATCTGCATGGGTGGATAAGCCCAGCGTGCTCGATAGACCTGTATTGCCCAAACAAAACTGATGGCACAGGGCAGGATTAACAACTTCGGAAAACGTATAAGATGTGGAGCCAATAAAAATAGCTGGCTCACTAATAACCAAAAAAATGCGCTGCGGCCCATAGGGTAACTATCAAACATCGACGCCCCCTTTAAGATTAAACAGGGCTAATGCGCTTAACACCTTATGCTTGTGGGCCTCTCCTAAGGCCGGCGATATTTCACTCTGAGGCAGACGTAAACCATAGGCTTTATGTTGCCTATCCAGCTGTAAAACCCAATCACATAAATAAGAGAGTTTTAGCTCGGTATCCACACCAGGCAAAGCGTACCAATCAACCCAATAACTTTGATCTTTCACCGCCGTATAGACTTTACTTTGCAGAACATCCGTCTTAGCAAAAGCGCGCCAATCAATCTGATTCAACGCATCGCCGGGTTGATAGGTTTTAAAACCATCAAAATCATCGCTGCCTAATTCTCGACTATTTAACTCACCATCACCAACAACATCGGTTTGAGGTAACTGCTTCAGCGCAATAGGTTTGGGATAAACCACACATTGCATGTCTAAATCCAGCCAAGACCAGCAACGAATAAACCCCAATGGATAATAACTTTGCAGCAATAGACGCCCCGGATTAAACCGCCCTCGCTGTTGGGTTTTGCAATAAACCGGCACACGTTTCTCGGTATTGACGCTCTGATCAATCACGGTAGCAGGACACCCCAAACAAGACAAAGAAATACGCAAATGCGCTTTGTGGTGACGTTTAAGCAACACAGTAAATTGTGCCATATCGCCACAAAATACCGGTTCAGCTTTTGCTGAGCGAAGGTGTAAACCTGACATATTCTGATAGGTAAACAAGATGGCGGTATTTAATAAACTCAGTAACAGAAAAAATAATAGATAAATAAGGTTATTCTGGGAATTGCTTGCGCAAAGCAATATCA
>JABSRQ010000459.1 GCA_013215055.1 Pseudomonadales bacterium
AAAAAAAACTAATATATTAGAAATCAATCAACTTATATTCAATGGTTGAATGTATAAGAAACCTGTGAATTTAATTTTGCAACAGTGGCATTGTCCATATCAAGTTCCGCAATACGTCGGGATTCTATTGCAATATCAACCAACTGCGGAATTGCCTTATTTAACATTGTCTTCATTTCCTTTTGAGATAGAAGATGTATACTTCGACAATTCCTAAGTATCACCTCTGCGTTGTATGGATAGTATCCAGCTATTTTGAAACATTATTTGGCCAAAGCCACGAAGAAAGTAGTTGAGTTCATCTATGCTATATTTTAAGACTTCGTAATAACGCTTACATAAACTTTCTTCAGTAGAAATAGGCCTATCTTCGAATACTGAGGCCAACAATCCTTTTTCAAATTGCATTTCAGAAAACTTCATTGATCCATCGGGCTGCTTACCTAAAGACAAAGTGTTGGCGTTAAAATTAGTACCTGCTGATAACCAGATGATCGCCGAGAAATACGAATCGTTGTAGGCGTTATCTACTGTTTTCCCGGTAATATCCGCAAAGATCAATGACTCGTTGAGCCGGTTCCAGCCTATTTCCAGGCTTATTTTTTTCACCATGACGGCCCGCTCCGTAGGTGATCCATTGGTGCCAAAGTTCTGAGTGATTTCTATGGCAATATCTCTGGCTACAGCAGTGTAAACATGACCAGAGAGTTGAAAATATTGACCGTCAGATATCAAGACATTTTCAATGCGTTGTTCTAGGCTAAGCTCATGATCTACATTGGAGTTGGCCACCATATTCAAAGATAGGTAATGCCTTGCTTTGTTGGGCAAAGCTTCGCCAGGCGTTCTAAAACCTTTGCTGCCGTTAAGCGACGTTCCGGTGGAATTGCTTTTACGCCACATATCGGTAGCCCAACCCGAGGCTGTATCAAAGGTATTACCATCTTGCCAAACATCAAAGCCGCCATTAATAAAATAGTTTCTGCGCCCAGCATTAGCAGCGCCGATATTGACGGCTGCTTGCGCGACTTGATCTAACGTCGCTTCATTAGGAACTAAACCTCCTGCGATGATTAAGTTCAGCAATTCAGTAGTTATGGCGTTGTAATGTCCAGCCTTATCTCTACTGGCCGCGCGTCCCTGATTAGCATCGCCATCATCAAATTTGCCTTGGTATAAATTAACATCGGGATCGGATGGATAGTCCATAAAGTTACTCCTTAGCTGTAGCTAAAAATTAATGTCATATGCGATAAAACGATTTCTTGAAGAGCACATTCCAATTGCTGTTTATTCCAGCTATTAAATGCACCGCCAAATTCATCACCGATATGCCGTGGTATCACTTTTCCCACAGCCGCATTGATCTGAATAAAAAAGCAGGCATCGGCGGGGGGGATATAAGAATGACCAGGAATTACATCACCTGGGGCATACTCCGTTACCGTGATTGTATGGCCCAGGTGAGCAGCTCTGTCGATAAAGGTTTGACGGCTTTGATTTTCAATACCACGCAGTTTATTGGCGAGTACATTGTGGCGCTCATCAATAGTTTCAGCTGTGTCAGCACAACAGCCAGGTAAATCCCATTCCTGTGCA
>JABSRQ010000460.1 GCA_013215055.1 Pseudomonadales bacterium
TCTTCAGACAAAAAAATACCGAAGATATGTCTAACATCTTCCGTATTAACGAGTTGAGCCACAACTCTAAGAGCCAAAGGACTAGGGATCGCAATGCTCTTGCCGCTATCGTGTCATAAGAGAATAACTCTTTCAATTCCCCCTGTAAATTAAACGGCCGTTTAATTAATGGTCGATTTCGGGCAGTTATTAACGTATTAAATGTAAGCGTTTAACGAAGCACACCTTGTTCAATACATCTGAGGTGGTGTGGTTTGTTATACGCTTACGTATTCAGCTGGTGAACTTTATGTCTATGAAGAGTTCAAAATTGTTTCTATTGGTCATGTCACCTGATGATTTTGGTTGCACTCAAGTGGGTGTTCAGAAATGGATTTATTTAAAAATATAGCTGTGGGGTTGTTGATGTTCGGTTGGTTACTGGAATTTGCATATGCATCATGGAATGACCCCATATTGAACGCAGTATTATATTTTTTACACTAGATAGGTGATGTATATGACAAAACAGGTTGTGACACGTAAACCGACCATTGAGGGCCAACTGATGCCAAACAAGCATGGTGTTAGGTTCAGCTCTTATAGAATCTGCTGCTTTAGATGTTCATGCCTATACGATTTTAGTCAATAACCGAAAATATGGAGATAGTCGTATGAGGTCTCCTGCGAAAGCTGTGTATCACAGAGATCTAGCACGGGTTCGCGGAGGCGATAATGATTTTGTTATAGCTGCAACCCTTGATATTGATGAACTTCGGGCATTTCAAAGTAGAGCAAAACGTTGGCCTCAGGATGGCGACAAGTTTAAACCACTGCCAGGTGGCTTTAGATTGATCCGCAGTCGAAAGCGGCTACCGCCGAAGTAAAGGTTGGGTTATTTGGCAATCCCTAGATTATCCTATCGTAAAAGAATAACTCTTAAAGTGTTTAAGGCTGAGAGGTAGGGTTTCGTCAGGTTGGTAGTAAGCGTATAACTAACAACACCCACCTCAGATGCATTGAAAATGGGTGTGCTTCGTTAAGCGCTTACTTCGATATCACGGTAGCTGAGTTTTTAGGCGACATACCAGCGCACGGCGATGAGGATTGTTGCAGATGGGAATTGTTTATTTGAAAAACTGATGGCCATAGTGCATCCAAAATATTGGTCATGCTGAGGGCATAAGACCCGATATTTTGATGAAGTTCAGCTGGTGACAAGGGCTAGGCGCTAGATCTGGACCAAGTTGCGACAAAACCCTAAATAAAGGAGGTTGCTATGTCTAAAGGTGCAAGCAGTCATTAATCTAGATGAATTGTTAATCAAGCATCCAGCAGAAACCATCCTGGGCCAGTGCTACTGGCGAATCCATGATTAATCGCGGTATTCTCAATAGCTCCATCGCCTTTTCGTGTTAGTGCCGAATTTCTGATAGGTTCCATTGGCTGCATCAGGAATGGCGCGCAACCACGCAACCATAACTATTTATGGTTACGTGGTTACGTTTAAAAGGCCAGGCTATGAGGTAGTCACAGCGTCTTCAGTCGCTACAGGAGACTCAACAACAGCTGGCGTAAC
>JABSRQ010000046.1 GCA_013215055.1 Pseudomonadales bacterium
CACCCTTTTTAGCTCATATGGCCTTATCCGAACATTGGATGGTGCATTATTTGAATGCAGGCATGACCGAATCAACCGTAAAACGTGATTGTGAAGCGGCAGAAATGTTTAACTTTGACCAGATATTTGCCAAGAAACACCAAAAAGCGCTGGCCCTTATTCATGAATATATTGGCACCGATTATTTTGGTATTGATTGCGCCGAAACCCAAGATGGCAAGCTGTTGGTGTTTGAAGTAGGTACCTCGATGGTGGTGCATGATATGGACAGTCGCACGTTATTTCCGTATAAAAAATCCCAAATGCAGAAGATATTTAGCGCGTTCAGGCAATTTATAGAAAACAGCCCCTGCAACCAACAAGGCCAGAAAACACCCAGTCCGCAGGACAGCGATGTAGAACTTACGGTGAGCTAAATCACCGTATGATTTTAATCAGGCAGGCAGAGTTGACCTCGCCCTGCCATCACTGCCTGACCACCTATGCGTAAATGCATCGCCGTAGACGTCTGTAAAGCCAGGCGTGTAGGCATCGCATCAATCACCACATCTAACAGACTTTGACGTTTATGTTGTAAACCCCGTTCGGCTCTGTAGCTGAATTCAGTATTGTGCTTAACGATATGGGCATAAGACGCTAAATAAGCACTGAAAGCCGGAATCGATGCCCCCACAGGAGGGTCTTCATGATGGGCTATCTGCGGGCCTAATAAACGCAAATGGTAGTTGGCCTGCTCAGATTCAGTCTCGGAGGTAAATAACAAGATACATTGCGCCTGCGTCTGCGGCAGATCCGATTGTTCCCAGGCGATAGGATCAAAACGGGCAGCCTTCACGGTGTCTAAATCATTCACCGGCACCACCAGATAAATGCCATTATTCGCCACTAACAACGGGTGGCAATCTTGCTGGCCAATGCATGTAGCAGGCATGGCGATTATCTCGGCCAGACTCGCATTATCTGGCACAAAATTATCCACCACAGGCTCACTATTCAAACTGATACGGGTAGAGGAAAACAGGCCATTTTTCTGAAAAACTTCTACCTCGGCCGATGTATTGGAAAAATTAAAATCGACCTTGCAATCACCCTGCGATAAATCAATCAACTTGTTTTGCGCCAATACAAATGCGGCGGCAACCGTTGTATGACTGGCAAAACTGATTTCTTCACGCGGTGAAAACGTACGGATCTGAAAAGCATGATTGGCATCAGGGCTAACAAAAACCGTTTCAGATAAATTTAACTCCACGGCGATAGACTGCATCTGCGATTCAGAAAGCCCTTGAGCCTCCGGAATAACAGCAATTTGTGCACCATTAAATAATTTATCGGTGAAAACATCGCTGATAAAATAGTTTATTTCCATGATCAGATCCTCTTATCTTTACCTTCAATTTAGCAGAAGAATCTTAAATACCCGCTTTTGTGGTTATGATCAATGCATTAAGATAAAGCGCATAAAAACTTGATATAAGGAAAACCCATGTTTCTTGGTTTTAGCTCCATGAATACCCCCAAGGATCCCGATCCGGCTGAACTGGCAAAAACCTTAGAACAAGCAGGTTTTGAATCTTTATGGTATGGCGAACACAGCCATATTCCCAGATGCCTATCTACCCCCTATCCAGCCGGTGGAGAGATGCCACAGCCGTATAAAGAAATGATGGACCCGTATTTATCGTTGATGGCCGCAGCGTCAGCCACCAGCACATTAAAGCTGGGCACCGGTATCGCATTATTGTGTGAGCGTGAATTATTTTCTCAGGCTAAAACCATCGCCTGCCTGGATCGTTTAAGTAACGGCCGCGTGATGATTGGTACCGGTGTTGGCTGGAATAAAGAAGAACTTGAAAACGTCAGTCACATTCCTTTTAACAAGCGTTATAAGGGCCTGCGCGAAATTGTTGAAGCGACTCGCATCTTGTTTAATGAAGACGCGCCTGAATACCACGGTGAGTTTATTGATTTTGATCCGGTCTGGTTTGAACCCAAACCCACTCAAACAAACACAAATACCGTAGGAAAGTGTGGGCCTAAATTCACGTTGGGCGTGATGGGACCTTTAGGCCTTAAACATGCCGCGCAATGGGCCGATGGCTGGATGCCAGTCGATGTGGCTATGCCCGATGTGGAACAAGGCATCATCGATTTTAGAGCTCAGGTAACAGAATGTGGTCGTAATCCGGATGATGTAGAAATCACCATGGTGGTGATGAACCCGGCTGTAGACGGGGATTTATTAAAGCGTTTCCGAGATATGGGTGTCACCCGCTGTAATATCGGCGTAGGCATGGAAAACTGGGATAAACCGGATAGTGTTTATCCAATGATTGAGAAATTTTCTAAAATTATTCCTCAGCTGTAATCCGTCGCTAAGCACTGGCATAACATATTATGCTATGCTTAGCGCACTCCTCCTCTTCTGCGATAACAATTAAGGGCAGACAATCATGTTTTATTTTATCAGCCTGATGATCATCTGGTTACTCTGTGAAAAAACCCTGGCATTAATCACCGTTTGCCATATGAGTAATGTGCCACCACTTTCACCTATAGTGATAAAAGACCCACAGATGGCCAAAAACACGCCCTCTAAAAGATTGCCTCCGGTAGAATTATCCGAATGGGATAAATTTGAACTGATTCGTCACAGCTTAAAACAAGGCCTTAGTGACTTTGGCATCAGTGAAAATACAGGCAAGATTACAAAGCTGCTGTTTCAAGCCAGCCGAGCTTGCCAATACCTCGCCATCGCTATGACCGGCTTATTATTGTTTAAAACCCTCGCCACCTTATAACGCGCGGCACTCATTAACCGACAGTGACTTAACTTATGGAAGAGCCGCAAAGCCGTACCGAATCCCCGTTATTACTCACGTATATGACATTAATAAAAGCACTTTTTATTCTGCTAGGTTTCATCAGCTTTGCGCTGGGCTTTATTGGTATTTTTTTACCGCTGTTACC
Organism: Pseudomonadales bacterium; assembly: GCA_013215055.1. Taxonomy (GTDB): domain Bacteria; phylum Pseudomonadota; class Gammaproteobacteria; order Pseudomonadales; family DT-91; genus CAKMZU01. Next base: position 2,971 of record JABSRQ010000046.1, read on the forward strand.
CACAACCCCGTTTATTTTATTGGCTGCATTTTTCTTCTCAAAAAGTTCCGAACGCTTTTATGGCTGGCTGATTAATATCCCAACTTTTGGGCCTATGATCATGCAATGGAATGAATATGGCTGTGTTTCCCAAAAAGGAAAAATAGCCTCAGCGGTGGCTATGACAGCCGTTATCGTTTATTTCTGGATATTTAGAGAGATGGCCATTCCGATCAAGCTTGCAGTGACCTGCATCATGTTAACGGTAATGGCCTATGTACTTAGCCGCCCCAAGCCGCCACAACAACTAACGGCTAAGAAGGGAGCAGAAACACTTTAGGGTTGATCGCGGATCGCTAGAATACCCTTTAACGTGCCGATATACGCCGTACCATCGGGGCCCAGCGTAATCGGTGCCCAGTTATTATCAAAGTTTTTACCCGCTCCGGTTTTAATCTTAAACTGGGTTTTACCCGTCTCAAAATCCAGGGCGGTGAAATACCAGACATTTTCACCGTTATCCTGCGTTATAAAACTATAAAAATAAGCCAAGCCTGCCGCCAAGGATAACTTCGGCACCGTAGAAGGTGATGTCAGATCCGATTCCCACACCACATCACAGCCAGTCTCATCCTCACGGATATCAACTCGAACAATACCCCCCGCCACTGCATGCCAATCCACATGATTCATCGCATGGGTGTAACCGGCATTATTCTCAAGAATAATAGAGCGATTAAACGCCGTCATGGAATTATCCGTCACCGACTGGCCTTTTTTGAAAAGCGCTAACTGACAAATTTTCCGTGCACCTTCAACATCCTGCTGGCGCTTATACACCAGCAGATTCATTTGCCCATCGGCGTTATCGGTAATGGTCACATAATCTGTGCCCATCAGCGTAGGCGTAGTGCCTGAACCCTGATTAATTGTGCCAATTTGTCTCTGTGTGCCTCTGTCGTAGATCTCCTTCCAACCTATTGTAGGTAGACCTTTATCATCGGCATAAAAGCGGTACATCGCATGGTCGGATACAATATAAACCCCGTCTTCGGCCACCGAAAAACCGTTTTGAATTTCTTCCCCGGGTAATTGCATTAAATGAAAATCGCCATTATCCATATTCAACGTGCCCAGACGACCATGGCGAGTCACCCACCAAAGCAAGCCATCATAATCCGGCATCACCGCAGTAATCGGGTCACATTCCCCTTGTGGAAAAGGGTTGCTTGGTTTGAGGCAATCAAACGGCACCCTATCGGATAAATCCCAGGCAGACTCTTGATAAAATGCCCAGCTGCCATCGGGGTTTTGTTTATGCCCTATACGCTGCACAGTTTGTGAACTATCGGCCATAACAATTCGATCTTTATGATCCAGATAAAAATATGCACCGGAGGTGTCTTCCATGATCTTGCCCTTATCCCAATGTAGCAACGCTTCATAGCTGGAGGGGCGTATCGGTAATTTATAATAAGCCAATAAATCGAGTTTTTCTGGATCCAATAAATGAATTTGAAAACCGCTGATAGCCGCACATAAACCCACTAAACGGCCATCTTTATTGAAGGTTAACGTCGCACATTGTCCACCCGGGGCTTTTGTACCCTTGCGTGAAAGTACTTGTGGATTAATGCCAAGTGGCCCCATGCCAGGGTGTACATCGGAGCTATAGCTATCCCCGTGCATAGAGTTCACCCCCTGGCGGGACATAAATGGATGCGCGGGGATTTTCCGTGTTAACGGTTTGGCCACGGCCGCTGTGCCAATAAAATCTACCGCGTTATTTTCGCCAGATTTTATCGCCGTTGCTTCCTTGGGTTCAGAGCAGGCAGCAAGTAATAACAAGGCTAAGCAACTGAAACTCAATCGTTTGATGCATATTTTTATAGGCAGGGACATAAATGTATCCTTATTATTTTTTCTATTGGGCATAAATCGAAACACCACCCACAAAGGTTTCGATGATATGCATATTTTGAATGGATTCCGGCTTTTGCAAAGGGTCTTGATCAAGAATAACCAGATCAGCTTTTTTACCCACCTCGATGGAACCACGGTCTTTTTCCAGAAACATCTGCCAGGCAGCATCGATGGTCACAGCTTTTAAGGCCTGCATCACATCAATACGCTCACCCCCACCGATCAGCGCGCCAGAGCTGCTGATACGGTTCACCGTAGACCACACAGCCAATAATGGATTCATAGGCACTACCGGTGTATCCAGGTGCACTGAGAAAGGTAAATTTAATTTCTGCGCAGAATGCGTGGGGCTGATCTTTCCGGCACGTTCTTCACCCAAGAAAATATCTCTATGTCTATCTCCCCAATAATAAGTATGGGCTGAAAAAAAGCTCGGCGTCAGCCCCCACTTTTGCATCTGTTGTAACTGGCTTTGTGTCGCCATTTGCGCATGCACCACAATATGTCGAGTATCGTCTCGGGGGTAGGCGATCTGTGCCTTGGATACCGCCTCAATCACCGCATCGATGGCCGCATCACCATTGGCATGAATCGCGACCTGTAAACCGGCTTTATGAATCGCCATAACACGTCGATTTAGCTCGGGTTGGGACATGCTGGCATAACCGCGATAATCTTTTTGATGCGCCTGCCCTTTGCTAAGGCCATGGCTATGATAAGGCTGGGATAAAAACCCGGTAAATCCCTGAATAGAACCATCGGCAACAAGCTTTACCGCACCTACCGTCACGTTGTCTGAGGCATATTGCTCAGCGTCAAACTCACCTTTTGCCCAACGTTGTCCAACCTCCATATCTGGCCACAACACTAGGCGCTGGGGTATAAAATTTAAGATTTTAACAAAACGGATACCTTGCATCAGTTTCTTCGGTGCATAGCCCACCTGTGCGGTAGTGACTCCCGCAGCAGCATATTCGCTAGCACCTTGTTTGCTCATGCGAATAAAATCCAGCAACGATAAATCAAAGGCTAACTCAACCGTTTTAAGCCTGGCCGTTTCTTCTAAAACCCCAGTTAGCTCACCGTTAACCTCTTTAACATAGACACCGCCTTCGGGATTAACGGTGGTTTTATCTATACCCGATAATTTCAGCCCAATACTATTCGCCACACCAATATGCCCAGAAACATGCATAATATAAATAGGCACGGTGCTGGAGACCTGATCTAAATCGTGCCGATTGAGGTGGCGTTTCTCGGCCAATAAACTGTCGTCATAACCAATGCCAATCAGCCATTGGCCAGCAGTTTTTGTGGCTAAGGCTGCATCTAAACGCAGCTGAATATCTGCAATGCTCTGTACCGACCCTATCGGAGGGCTGTTTAAATCAACCGTAATATCCCCCAAGCCAAAACCCGGGAAATGACTATGTGCATCCACAAAACCCGGTAATAAGGTTTTACCTTCCAAATCATGTACCTGCGTATTTTCATCAATATATACCTGGATATCGGCATTGCTACCCACCGCAACAATCGTATCGCCATCTAAGGCAATCGCTTGCACGATTTCGTTAGCCTGATTCATGGTTATTACATTAGCATTTATAAAGACTTGTTTTTCAGCTGCGGAATCAGGTTTTAAAAAAACAAAATAGCCAAGTAACAAGCCCACTAAAAGCAGCATCATGATCACTAAAAGGGATACAATACTTTTTTGCATTAACACCTCGAAAAAAAACATGCGTTTAAAAAATTAACTATAGTGTTGATAAGATTAAATGAAATACAAAGAGATGACTTATCGGCGCATGCGCCAGTAAAAAAACACATAAAAAAGCCGATAAGAATTTATCGGCCTATACAATAATAAAATGAAAGGCCACTATATTAGGCCTTAGAGCTATCTTTACGATACTGGCTAGGGGTTTTCTGCATCACTTTTTTAAACCTGGCACTGAAGGCCTGTTGAGAAGTAAAACCCGCATCTAAGGCGATATGCAACAAACTACTTTTTGACGTATTGTTGAGTAATTCACAGGCCTCTTTCACTCGATAAATATTGATATAATCAAAGAACTTTTTCCCACCACCTCGATTAATTACCTGGCTTAAGTAATTGGCCGACAACCCCATCTGATCGGCTAAATCAGCCAATTTTAAGTCAGAATCCAAATAGGGTTTTTGATCCAGCATCAAGCGTTCTAACCTTTCCCATAACGGTTTTAATTCATCCTGCTTTAAACCACTTTTTTTGTATTTTTCAGGGTTTTTCTCTGCCTCCACATCCACGGCAACATCGTCATAAACAGTATCAACATCCAGTTCCATTTGTTGACGCTCAGACAGTGACGACTCCGTACTTAGCCCATCGCTCTCAACGATTTTTTTAGGTGCAAAAATAAAGTTTTGACGCATACCCATAAAAGATAAGAAATAGATCAAAACCACCGTTAATACCGCCACATGTACCTGTCTCTCGCCCAGAGAATAGCCGGTGTAATGACGTACAATTTGTTCAACAAAGGTGGTTAAGCCAATTAATATACACAGAACAATCACCAGCCATAACCAGCGTAATTGCTTGCCATCAATATTTGAGAAATACTCTTCAATCAGCGTCTGATGTTTAGCCAAACGTAATGCAGCGGCGATGATATAAACCAGAAAATAAAGTGCGCTGAAGACCAGGATAATTTCACCCACAAAATGATTTTGCATCTCCCTGTCACCTTGCCACCAGCGATAAGCTAAGGCTAAATCATGCATAGAAAAAGACATAATGGCAGTGTATGCCAACATAAAAAAGGTCGGTAAGAAATGCAGAAAATCACGACCCTGCCATTTATATTCCTGCTCGGTTAAAGCTTTAACATAGCAAAATAGCAACGGGCCCAACGCGATATTTAAATTAAGCAGCAGTATGATAATCGGGTAATGCTGGATTAAATTGGCATAAGCAACATGATATACAGCTAAACGTATCGCATGAATCGCGATAAAAATCGCCAATATTTGATTGGCAATACGAAACCCAAACGGCTGAGTAAATAAAACCAGTGCTAAAACCAATCCCTGAGAGGCACCAATCAGCGCTAAAAGACTTAATGTATACAATTATACACCTGCGAAAAATGAGTCAGTGATAGAGGCTTTACTGTAACAAAGCAAGACCTCTACAGCCATCACATAATAACGCATTATTGTATTGTTAGTCCGTAAACCTCGGGGTTAAAAAATTCAATGTATTGATTTATGTTGCGCTAACAACAAACAATTATATTCATATTCTTCCGTCAGCGATTGCTGAATAAAACCTGAAAAAAACCTAGATATATAACGCCCAATTATCGGAAGTTTATAGTCTATTTCAATTTCAACCACTCTCTCACAGCCTCCGCTGCAATTTTTTAACTCCAGATGGCCATAAACGGTTAAAGGTAATCCAGGTATTTCAATAATGACATTGCCAATTTTGGTTTCACTATCATCCAGCTGCCATTCAACCGTGGTGATATAGGTATTACTGATATTGACATATTTTTTATAACGGGCGGGAAAATTGGGCGGGAGTTGTACATATTCATCATATTGCACTTTCATATGAAAAAAATCATGCTCTTTTTTATGGCTTAAAACTTGATAATTTCGCCCCCCGCGTAAGTCAATAATTTTGCGCCGCTGATAGTCATCGTCCAATAACATATCAATTACAACATCCAGGTCATGTTCGTAATGTTCGCTTTCCTGTAAATGCATGTATACCTCCACAAACATTGTCAAAAAAATTAATCTACGTTCACATGGGTCTAGCAGCAGGTGACGGCTTGATTTTATAAGCAACGGATAAATCAGCCAGCTGTAAATTACTTAATAATTGATCGGTTACCGTATCACCTTTCATTTGCGCTTCCAGTAAACGATTAACCCCAATTTGAATAAAACTATGCATATTGCTCTTCATGGTTAAATCGGGTTTTATCGTAACTAATGAAATAGATAGGCTTAAACGAAAAGGCTTTTGATGTCCGATATGAAAAAACTCGGTAGAGGCAACCGCTGAACGTAGATTTTCGGCAAATAAGGCTACATGATCATGTTTTTCGGCGGTAACAAAAATAGCAAAACGGCTATCACTGAGCTGCGCGATAAAATCTTTAGCTCTATGGCAATGTGTTTGTAAAATAATGGCAATATTTTTCTGTGCCGTTTCTAACAACGCATTGCCATAAATATTTTTAAAATGTTTGAAGCGGTCAATATCTAATAATAAAAGTGAAACTGTTTGATGACAGCGCACATTATGTAGCCATTCTTTTTCCAACTCGTCATTAAAAAAATCTTCATTAGGTAGCAGTGTCACAGCCGATAATCGATGATGAACATCCAATAGGTGAGTGGCATGGTGTAAGTTCATATGCGCACTGACTCTGGCCTTAAGTAAATCAGGGTTAAAGGGTTTAAAAATATAATCGGCAACCCCAACATCAAAGCCTTCGTGCAGGTTTTTACTGGCTCCCCTGCTTATTAAAATAACAGGGATATTAGCCGTTTTAGGTTCGGATTTAAGATAGAAACATTTTTCCAGTGCATCCATATCGGCGATACTGGTATCAAGAATAATCAAGTCGGGCTGTTCAATCACCGCATCTTCTAATAGATGTTCACCATTGTTAGCCGTGATAACTTTATATTGGGCATCAAATATTGTATGAAAAAGGCATAAAATGCTGTCGTCTTGATCAACAAGTAGTATTTTTGGTTTCTCTTGAAAAGCCCTTTCACTCATAGACATCTCATTGCAATACACTTTTGAGGAAAAATATAGAGTATTAAAACCCATCTTAAAAACCGGTTTTATTTGTTCTATATCCTATTTTCCCAAAGTATAGCCCAGCATACTGCAAGCAATTGACTGCGTTTAAGGTATTTAGAAATAATAAAAATAGAGAGTTAGCTGTAAAAGCTATTAAAGACAGGGAAGGCACTCAATAGTGAGTGCCTTCATTTCAATTCTTGATCAAGATTTAGGTAAAAAATCCAAGGCCATACCTGCATTCCAGCCACCGTCCACACAGAATTCAGAACCGGTAGAATAACTGGCATCATCCGAGGCTAAAAATGCACTCATATTCGCCACTTCAACAGGCAGGCCCACTCTTGGCAGGGCGTGATTTTTATAAAAAGCATTGGCCTCTTCGTTAGCTTCCCCATTGGTGCTGTGCATATTGGTATCTATGCCACCGGGATGTACTGTATTCACACGAATTTTATGATGGCCCAACTCTATCGCCGCCGATTTAGTTAAACCACGCATGCCCCATTTTGAAGCCGCATAAGCTGACAAGGAGTTTTTAGCCTGTAAACCGTCGATGGATGAAATATTAACAATAGAGCCAGAACCCGCACGTTTCATAGGTTCGATAACGGCACGAATACCGTTATAACAGCCAGTTAAATTAATATTTAAAACCTTGTTAAAATCTTCCATGCTTTGTTCAATAATCGGTTTAAATACCAAAATCCCCGCATTGTTCACCAAAATATTGAGTGGCCCCATAGCCTCTGCCACCGCCACGGCCGCTTCCCACTGTTCAGGATCGGTAATATCCAGCTTTACAAATCGGGCTTTTTCACCCAACTCATCAGCCAGAGCTTGGCCCTTTTCTTCAAGGATATCGGCAATCACCACATTGGCACCTTGCTCAATAAAAACTCTTGCTGTCATCGCGCCCATGCCCTGGGCTGCACCGGTAATAATGGCTGTTTTGCCGTTTAATCGACTCATGATTGTTTCTCCTCGGTTTTCTTTTCAACGTCAATATCCGGTCTATTAACCGGCATATATATTTCTAAAAAACTACGCAAAAATTGATTGCTGCGTTGATGGTTAAGCTCATCATTACCCATAATATAACCATATTTCAAACAGTTTTTCATAACATCGGCACTTTGCATGCGCAAAGCAATACGCGCCAAGCGGCTGGTTTCAACGGGGGCATTAAGTAAGGTTTCACCATTAACAGTACTATGGCCTTTTTCATCATAGGCCATGATACAGCCATCTACATACGGATAATTGGCATCAAATGCTCTGGGAATATTATTTTCCCAGCCATGGCCGGCACCCGGTAAAACATGGGCCTCAACGATAGCTCCCAGGTTTCGCATCTCTAACTCTCTGTCCAAACAATATTGTAAATTATTGGAGGCATCTTCATCCCCACGCAAAGTGATCAGCGCACCTGAGGTAATCGCTTTTGTATTCAACTGTTGAAAACAGGGGCCGTATAAATCCCCGTGTACTGCAAAACCCTTTTCATCCCCGATAAAAGCTTGTTTTAAGCGTTTATCCATCGCCAAACGTGATGCCATTCCACCATAAGAGAAACCCATCATGCCGATTTTATCGCCATCGATAGCCGGATGTTGGCGCAGGTATTTCAACGCTGAATAGCTGTCGGCAATAATATCGTATTCGGTCACCGTGACAACTTTTTTCATATAATCATCATCAGGTTTTAAACCACGTGAAGCATAATAATCCAGAACAAATACCGCATAACCGGCCTTGCTAAGCCAGTCGGCATAATCAAATTCACGTCCATCGGCTATACCGCCACTGCCATGAATCACAATCATCAAAGGAGCAGGCAATGCCTTAGATGCATTTTCAGGCAGCACTAACGTGCCCAAGCCCGTCATTTGATGTTCGGGTTTAACGCCGGCTAATATCACATCCAGATCATAGGCTGTATAAGACGGAAAATAGATGACACCTTGCGTATCTTCTTTTAATTGCGCCAAAGGCTGTGGGTAATCTGGAAATGGCGGAGTGATCATCTTCGCCAAAACAGGGCTGATGATTTTAAAACCCGTTGAGGTTTTAAATAAAAAAAGGCCGGCGGCTAATAATAAAACAATTAAAGCAGCCACCGTCTTTAGCAAAATACGCATACATAGACCTCGAGCGTTACAGTAGGATTAAAAAATTTAAGGCAGGAACGTTAAGATAGGACTCATGTTTAAAAAATAGGGCGGAGATCTGTTCCGCCCCATAAACGTAGCTATTTAGAAGTTATATTTCACGTTAAAGGCAATATTGTCTCTATCGGCAAGGTGGTAGAAGGTCGCATCCAATTGATCATCATCTTCACCCGCATACATCGTATAAATTAAGCTGGTTTCCCAATCGGCAGGAAAGATCAAGCGTGTTCCTGCAGAAAATACCGTTGCGCCTTCACGGCTATTGGTTCTGAAGTTTGTGCCCTTCCAACCCTGTTGCCAGGTAATGGGTATATTTAAGTCGGCCCCAAAAAACAGATTCGTATAGTTAAAGTCAACCCGTAATAACGTGCCTAAGCCATTAGGTGTATTGGTGAAATACATATTATCGTCTTCAGCATCTTCACCGGTGGCCAGTTCACCGTATTGCCAGGCAACCACTTCACCGGCGATGGACAAACTATCCCAGATCGCAGAGTGACCATAGACATGCACAAACGACATCTGCATCTGCGCTAATTTAGCTTCGGAGATCTCAGAAGGTAGATGATCAGAACAACCATTATTAGGGTCACTTGGATCAGCAGGGTTTACAGGTGCCATTGTAGGTCCCCCTACTGCCGAAGTATCCAATGTATACGCCACACAGGCAGGATCTAGAACAATAGTCGCATTGGGCCTATAAGATAACTCACCAGTGACGTTAGTATCTCCCCATACGGTTGAAAAACTTAAGCCAAAAGTTTGTAAGTCTTCTTTATAATCAACATGGTATAAACCTGTTCCTGGCTGTTGTTCCACTTGAAAAGTCGTGCCATTCAATTTCAATGTGGCGTTAGTACGTTCGGTTTCCAGGCTCGGGGTTTTATCATGGGCATTCACCGCATAAAAACCGTATTCGGTGCCGCTGTCGGCGAAATAACGAAAAGCCAAGCCGTATTGGCCACCGTCTTCCACCTCATCACGTTTATCATTAAGCACATAATTATTGCTGGATAAAATAATCATTTCATCAGCGCCAACTCCCAACATATCCTGCTCAGAAAAATAGGAGCCTGCAGCCAATAACGTGGTGCCTCTGTGTTTCCACTGATAAAAGGCTTCCATCGTAATTTTTGAGGTTAAACCAATCTGTCCATACAAAGACTCGGTAGGCTGGAAAATTTCTTTTAAATCAACCCCGGCTCTTGTACCTGCATTGGCATCTACCGGATTAATCGCAGAAGATACCGAGTTAGGAAAGGCCATGGATTCGCCCCAGTTAATCACCTGTTTACCCACTCGGACACTGGAGTGTTTGCCAAAGACCTTGAAATTGGCAAATAGATAAGCATCCAATAATTCTATTTCAGAACCTAGATAATCTTTGGTTTCAGACTGAAACTGGCCCATCTGATCACCATTAAAGTCACCCAAGGGATAAGCGGGGTCTCCCTGGGCAACCGGCGTCCAACTGGCTGGGTCCTGGTTTTTGTAGATATCATCGTACCAGGCTCGGGCTCTGACAAAGGCACCGAAGTTTTTATAATTGATATTCAAATCAGAAATAATACTGATGCGATTCTGCACCATATCGCCCTTTTCAAAATTCTGATTACCATCATTGCCATTGGCAGCTCTAACTGCCTGTGCAGAATCATAGAAAAATAGCGGGTTATATCCTGGAGATGTAGGATCAGGACTACCAAGATCTGCATAGCCTTTAGGCACTATCGCTTCTTTATTCGGGTCTTCCATACGCCACATGGCGCCATAACTGATGGTATTAACAAAATCGACACTCCAATCACTGGCGACAGCTGCATTGCTAAACGCAATCGCACTGGCCAGTAATGTGGGCATCACAAATAATCGACTCGCGGTATTCTTCTTCATGGGTAGCCTCTAATATTTATTATTTTAACTTCTGGCAATCTGTTATCTAGCGACGCACGTGACTGCGTGACGTGCGCACTAACTCATTCATCAGCGACGCACGTGACTGCGTGACGTGCGCACTAACTCATTCATCAGCGACGCACGTTCATGCGGATGCCCTGGGGCGTGAAATAATCGAGATCCAGCGGGGTCCTATCAAAACGCTCGGCTTCATCCAGCTCATTAACCAAATGATCAACCACATAGTCACCACGTGATAAGTCGTTATAAACCCACAGGCGTCCATAAGGGCCAGGTACTAGCGGGTGGATAACCATGGTTTGCATAGAGGTTCGCCATAAATTACCGCGATTATCATAGGCATCGGCTAGCTGTATATTCCAGCTATCTTCATCCAGATAAAATTCACGTTTACCAATCACATGGCGAGCATCGGCTTTTTTAGTGGCTTCAATCACCCATACACGATGTAATTCATAACGCATAGGTTCAGGATTAATGTGACCTTTGGTTAATAATTCGTCATATGTTAATTCGGGGTTATCCATATCGTAGTTGTTATACGGGATATATTTTTCCGCTTTACCTAGCAATTTCCAGTCATAGCGGTCGATTGCACCGTTGAAGATACGACCTTCATCAGCATATATGAGGCCACCTGGACCTACCGGATAATCAAAGGCTACTACCGGCGCTCTACGTACACGGCGGGTCGATGGCATATATTTCCATGCACTACGCGGATTTTTAGCTTGATTTAGCGGCTCATGAATCAGCGTTACCTCACCGGCTTTACGCTTGGGTAAAATATCATCGATAATTTGATAACCCACCATATTTTTGAAATCATCCAGGCTATTATTCAAGTTTTGATACGGGGCAATCGTGCGAATACGTACACGCGCTAACTGGGTACGCCCCTTGGCGTAAACAGCCGCACCGTCATAAATGGTATCGGTAAAAAACGCCCCAGTACGGGTCAACTGATTCCAAATTGCCTCCTGAGCATCTTGCGGAATCGGAAAAGGCGCACCGCCAAAAGCACCGATTATGCCATTACCGCCATCGACCAGCTCGGCGCGAGTCGCATTTTCAACCGCATTGGTATAATTACGTTCATCGTAAAGGCCATCCCTATGTGTGGGATAAATCTTCATCTTAAAGGTTGTCGGATATTTTTCGAACTGGGCAATAAGCCCTGCGGTCAGCTGATCACTATGCTGCTTATAATTATCTGCGGTGATCACTAAAATCGGTTTTTCATCTTTATAGGGATTAGGCAGGTGTTTACCCGGGCTGGTATAAACCTCTTTAGGAAAGTCTGGCAATTTACCGGAAAATGCAGGAATAGTGCCTGCCGCATTACCGGCTTTTTCGGCCCCGAGGCGGGTTAAATCCTGGCCAAGACGGGCTGCTTCTTCAGCAGAGACCTTAGCTTGTAAGGGCAAACTTAAACTTACTGCAGTACAAGCAGCAACTAACATCAATCGCTTCATAACACGCTCTCTTAATATTATTTTTTTTGGAAGCTTTACAGCAGAGCTCGTTAAAGACCTGCCAAATATCTGTAACCACTATAAAACTTTTAGTTCAGCAATTGCTTTTCAGCAAGCCCGCAAAGAAAAAAAAACAGAAATAAATATAATGGTTAGATAAATATAAATAATAATAAATTCATGCACTTGTAAAATAAGTTTTGTTTTTTTACAGGCAAATAAAAATTAATGCTGAAAAAAAGGTACATTATCGTCCAGCTTTAATGATCTTTAACTCCCTTAGTGCAGCTATGTTAAGGTGTTATCGCTATCGTTTAGAATCAGTCATAAAAAAGGTATTTAAATGAAGACGTTTGCAATGACCGGCGGCGCAACCGGTATTGGTGCCGCCGTAAAAGAACAGCTTATCGCCCGCGGGGATAAGGTCGTGGTGGTTGATATCAAAAACGCCAATATAGAGGCTGACCTATCAACAAGCGAAGGGCGTCAACATGCCATAGATCAATTACAGGTTTTATGTGCCTACGGTATCGACGGTTTTATCGCCTGCGCGGGTTTAGGCCCGCACGTCACACCGTTCTCGTTAATCACGCAAGTTAACTTCTTTGGCGCTACGGTGGTGATTGAAGGTATTACCGCGTTATTAAAAGCCAAACAAGGCTCTGTGGTTGTGGTTTCTTCAAATTCTGCCGCGTTACCCGGTTTAAATGACGATTATTTAAATGCCTTGCTCAACAACGATGAAGACAAAGCTTGTGAGATCATCGCCGATTTAGATGGCCATAATGCCTATGCAGGTTCCAAAAATGCGTTGGCACGCTGGATGCGAAGAAAAACCCCCGAGTTGATGGCCCAAGGTATTCGTATCAATGCGGTAGCCCCAGGCATGACCGTCACCCCGTTAACAGACCAGGTGTTTGCGGATGAAACCTACGGCCAGGCCATGCAGGATTTCAGCAAGATGATTCCTGCAGGATTTATGGCGACACCCGAGATGATCGCCGACAGCATCGTCTTTTTATTAGACCCGGCCTCTCGCTATGTGTGTGGTTCGGTTTTATTTGTGGATGGTGGACAGGATGCGTTATTAAGAGCCGATAACTTTTAATCCCCGTTATCAAACTTAGCCAGGGACAGGCATTTAAAATCTATGTTATGCTGATTTTGAATTAAAGATGTAAAAAGTCTACGGATTTTAATGACGAACATGCACATTAAATGGATTATTACTCTGCTTGCGCTGCTGTTTGGCTTATCTATGCCACTCGCTGCAGCCACCGCGGTGATTGTACACCCGCAAAATACTAACACGCTGGATGCGGACGATATTCGAAAAATATTTCTCGGGAAAATAAAGACTTTCCCCAACGGAAAAAAAGTCCTGCCTTTTGATCTGCGGGAAACACAGCCTGGGCGTCAGGCTTTTAGAGAGAAAGTACTGAGAAAATCCGAGATCCGCCTCAATGCCTATTGGGCCAGAATGTTATTTTCATCCAAGGCGCAACCACCCGCGATATTAAAAGACAGCGATGAAGCCAAAGCCATGGTGCAAAATACCCCCCATGCCATTGCCTATATTCGTGAAGCCTTGGTTGATAAAACCGTTAAGGTGGTGATGCTTATTGAATAAGCATCACCCATCATTAGCGCTTAATCAAAAAGCAGTTTCCCGTCCTGCTCTCGCGCCTGAATCGTAGTCCCCGCAACAAAATCACCCGCCAAAATATGATTAGCCAGAGGATCTTCTATCAAACGTTGAATCGCCCGTTTCAATGGCCTTGCCCCATACACAGGGTCATAACCGGCTTCGGTAATCAACTTCATCGCATCATCCGTTAATTCAATATTTAAGTCACGTTCTTGTAAACGTCCCCTTAATAGTTGCAGCTGAATATCGGCCACATGTTGAATATGCGCCCTGCTTAACGGGTGGAAGTAGACAATATCATCCAGGCGGTTTAATAATTCAGGCCTGAAATTCTGCCTGACAATACCCATCACAGCCTCTTTAATTTCTTTTTGCTCGGCTGAACCCGTCATGCTCTGAATCACATCCGAACCCAGGTTTGACGTCATAACAATCACCGCATTACGAAAATCGACGGTTCGCCCCTGGCTATCGGTTAAACGCCCCTCATCCAAGACCTGCAATAAGATATTAAACACATCCGGATGCGCTTTTTCGACCTCATCCAATAAAATCAAGGTATAAGGCCTGCGGCGTACCGCCTCGGTTAAATAACCACCTTCCTCATAACCGACATAACCCGGAGGTGCACCAATCAGGCGGGATACCGCATGTTTCTCCATATATTCCGACATATCGATGCGAACCAGCGCCTCCTTGCTATCAAAAAGAATTTCAGCCACTGCCTTACACAACTCGGTTTTACCCACGCCTGTAGGCCCTAAAAACATAAAGGAGCCATTCGGGCGATTGGGGTCCGATAAGCCAGCGCGTGAACGACGCACTGCCGAGGCCACCGCAGTAATGGCCTCATCCTGGCCGATGACGGTTTTATGTAACTCATCTTCCATTTTAAGCAATTTTTCTTTATCCCCTTCCATCATCTTACTGACCGGAATACCGGTCCACTTAGAGACAATCTCGGCAATCTCTTCTTCGGTCACCCTATTTCGCAATAGCTTATTCGCAGAAGGGTCATTCGCAGCCGCATCGGCCAACTTTAATTGCCCTTCCAATTTAGGGATCACGCCATATTGCAATTCCGACATACGGGTTAAATTGGATTCCCTATGCGCCGCATCCAGCTCGGTTCTGGCCTGCTCAAGTTTGACCTTGATCTGCTGACCACCCAATAAAATGGATTTTTCCCGTTTCCAGATCTCTTCCAAATCGGCAAATTCTTTTTCAACAATATGAATATCATCTTGTAACTGCTTTAGCTGTAATAAAGCGGCAGGGTCTTTATCTTTTTTAACCGCCTCACGCTGAATCTTTAATTGAATCAGGCGGCGCTCCAGTTTATCCATGACCTCGGGTTTGGAATCGAGTTCCATGCGGATACGACTCGCCGCCTCATCCACTAAATCGATGGCCTTGTCCGGCAGGTTCCTGTCGGTGATGTAACGACTGGACAACTTCGTTGCGGCAATGATCGCCGCATCGGTGATATCCACACCATGATGCACCTCATAACGCTCTTTTAAGCCACGCAAAATGGCGATGGTATCTTCTTCATTGGGCTCATCCACCAAGACTTTTTGAAAACGGCGCTCCAGCGCGGAATCTTTTTCAATATATTGTCTAAACTCGTTCAGCGTTGTGGCACCTATACAATGTAACTCACCTCTGGCCAACGCAGGCTTTAACATATTACCCGCATCCATAGCACCATCGGCCTTACCTGCGCCTACCAGGGTATGAATCTCATCGATAAACAGGATGATCTGGCCTTCCTGTTTACCTAAATCTTTTAACAGGGATTTTAAACGTTCTTCAAATTCACCGCGGAATTTGGCCCCGGCAATCAGCCCGGCTAAATCCAGAGACAAAAGTCGTTTATTTTTTAAACCTTCCGGCACTTCACCGTTAACGATACGCTGGGCCAAACCTTCTACCAGCGCGGTTTTACCCACGCCTGGCTCACCAATAATCACCGGGTTATTTTTTGTTCTGCGTTGTAACACCTGAATGGTGCGGCGAATCTCATCGTCACGGCCTATCACCGGGTCTAACTTGCCTTCTTTGGCTCTGGCGGTCACATCAATGGTATATTTTTCTAAAGCTTGCAGGTTCTCTTCATTATTCTGGTCGGTCACGTTATCGCCCCCTCTGATGTTATCAATGGTTTTTTCTAATGTCTCTTTTTTAAAACCGGCCTTATCCAACGCGGTTTTTATAGTGTTACGAGTCGCAAAGCAGGCTAATAACAAAACCTCGGTGGAGACAAACTCATCCCGTTTTTTCTTCGCAAGAATATCTGCCTGATTAAAAATTTCAGCTAAATTGGCTGATAAACGCGGTTCGGCAACATCACTGCCTATGGCCATCGTCGCGAGTTTTTCAATCAATTGCGTTATGGTCTGGCGAAAAACCGCAACATCGCCACCGGCATTGGATAAAATTGAGGTTAAAAAACCACCACTATCATCTAACAACACTTGAAAAACATGAGCCGCTTCAATGCTATTTTGACGTTTTGATACCGCCAACGACTGTGCGTTCATCAAGGCTTGTTGTAGCTGATGGGTAAATTTATCGATTTGCATTAAACATCCCTCAGTTATAAAAAACAGATTCGTTATCTGCTTAGATTAACCTTTATATGGGGATATATACTTTGTTTTCAATCAAGAGTTTATTACAGAGACAATTACCGGGTTAAACAGCGGCTTAACCCGAGTAGAGAAGAAAGGGATTAGATGGCCAAGATAAAGAAATAAATACAGATGCCATAAGCACCCAAAAATGATAACGAACGAATAATATCCTGATTAATCACATAACAAAGCGCATGTAACACACGCAAGGCAATTAAAGCGTAAAAATAATTTGTTAAAGCTGACAGATCAACCGCAGCCACTGTTAGAGCGGCAACCGCAGCCACCAAAACCAGCAACGCTTCCCAGGCATTTTTTTGTGCCGCAACTGCTCTGGCACCTGCGCCTTCTAACTGCTGATTTTGTTCTCTTGGATTTTTATTATCAACTGCATCAAACTGCTGATGCCTACATGTGCCGCTAACCCACGATAAAACAATGGGCAAAACAGATAAAACCAATAATGATAAAACAACCGCACTCATAGGACTTTCCTTAAACTTTAATGGTTGATGCATTGTGAACATCTATAAGCCAAGGTCAAATGACAAATCATTTAGTTCATAATGAATATCAAATCCCTATTCTTATTACATATCGTTATTTAAGAGTGACAAAAAGATGTTAAATAACAACTAAACTGAATAAAGCTGTATAGGCACACTCCCTATGGAACAGCTTAATGCGAATAACAAGCAACATTAACGCTAAGATCACTCAAATAACCGGCCTTTTAACCGGATGTAAAAAGGCCAGCATTATCTGCGCGCTGATTTTATCCACTTTTTTGTTCCCATCAATGCATTTGGCTCAGGCAGAAAATTCCCCAGCATCATTTTTAAGCCCACAAGATAGGCAATGGCTGAAAGAACACCCAAATATAACACTGGGATTTTCATCCCGCATTGAGCCGTTATTAATTAAAGAGGCCGACAATAAACTGACAGGCGCTTTTATTGAGCAGATCAATCTGATTAATTACACCCTCAATACCCATATTAAAATCAAAGATATAACGATAAAAGAAGCCCATAAACAAGCCAGGATCAGAACCATAGACGGTGTGTATTCAACCCTGAAAACGTCATTAAACCATGATAATTTGATCGCCACCATCTCCCCTCAATCATTACCCATAGCAGCCTACACTGGCATTAAAAATCAAACACCGCAGGAAGAAATCAAACGCGTTACAGATATTCTGCAACAGCGCATTATCGTATTAAAAAGCCGAAAATTCGTGCTTAATACATTAAACCAGCACCCGCTCAGTCACCCGATTATACAGGTAGAAAAAATTTCAGAGGCATTTGATCAAATACTTATCGGCTCTGCCGATGTCTATTTAGGTTATGCCATGGATAATTATCTGCTCGCCCGTCACGGCATGATCGGCATACAAGCCCATATCCTTAATGAAAATAAAGGCCCCGAGTTAGTTATGGGTATTCGTGATGACTGGCCACAATTAGTTAAAATCATCAATAAGACCTTTTTGCATATTGGTCTTTTGCAATTTAATAACATCACCAATAAGTGGGTCAATTTAGCCAAAAATAAAGCGCTAAAAACCAACAAAGATAAACCCAGTTTCAGCGCCAAAGAAAAACAATGGATAAAAACCCATAAGAACGTGGCGCTGGGTTTTAGTTTGGATTTCCCGCCTTTTTTAATGCAAGATAAAAATAAAAAATTATACGGTGTGATCATCGAGATGATTGATTTAATCAATGAGGTCTCAGGTGCCAATTTTACCGTACAACTTGAGCCGTGGCCGCAACTGTTAAAAAAAGCCAAACAACGACATATCAATGGCCTATGGGCAGTTACCGCCACACAAGCAAAAGAACAAAATTTATTGACATCCAGCCCGTTTTTTTCAAACCGGGTTTTGGTTTTTAAAAACCGAAAAAACCCCAACCATTTACAACAATGGCAGGATTTAAAACATCAAACCGTTGTTCTCGTAAAACCGTATCATGCTATCCCCGCATTATTAAAACCGTTTGAGACCACGATAAAAAAAATCCTCGTCAACTCTATCGAAGACGCTTTTGAACACCTTTTACACAATCCATCCCATTTTTATATCGGCCTGTTCACCGATAACTATCAACTTAAAGAACCACGTTATAGCCAGATAAAACCGGATTTATTCTACTTTGAAGATTATGCCATTGTTATTGCAACACGAGATGATCAGCCTGAAATACTTAACATCATCAATAAATCCTTAGCCATTATCGGCAAAAATCGGCTTAACAGCATCACTAATAAATGGATTAAACATGAACCCAATGCCACTCCATCTTTGTTATCTAATATACAACGTCATTGGTTAGACAATAACACTATCACCATGGGTTTCCCCAGTAATCAGGAACCTTGGTTAATTGAAAAAAACGGAGAACGTTCCGGCATTCTTATCGATCTTTATGCTTTATTAAAAGATCGTCTGGATTTTGATATTCATATCATCAGCCGGCCCATGCCAGAACTGGTTGCGGCCACAAAACGTGGTGAGATCGACGGCATATTAGGCCTATCTACGCAGGCAGCTATGGACTTGGGTTTGATTACAACACCGGCGGTCACATCTTCGTATATGATATTTTATGGCCGCAGCAATGAAAGCCTGGATGCCCAGACCATAAAAAACATGCGTGGTAAAACCATTTTACATACGTTTTCAGCGCTGCAGGATAAGCTGATCATTACACTGAAAAAACACAATAAAGTCGTTAAATCTGAGGATATTCAATTCGCCATGGAACAGGTCTTACAAAATAAAGCCGATTATTATTATGGCTATAGCTTCGATAATCATCACATCATTAAACATAACCTGGTGGGTATAGAACCGCTGTATATCGATAAAACTCAGAAAGTGACATTCTCAGCCGCCTTTGCCAAAGATAATCGAATACTAAGAGATATTATCAGTGCAGGATTTTCCAGCCTGGACAGCAATACCATCAACCGCTTAATCTCAAAATGGAGCAATTTTTATTTAAAAGATATCAATATACTGATAAGCAAAAAGGAACAGCTGTGGATAAAAACCCTGCCACGGCTAAAAATTGCCGCGATAGAAAAGCATGCACCTTTTGAATATAAAAATAGCGATGGGGTTTTTTCCGGTATCAGCTCAGATTACATCAATATCATTGCCGAGAAGCTGGGCATAAATTATGAAATGTTTTATGTAGAAAACTATAAAGACGTTATTCAATTAGTAGAAACAGGCAAAGTGGATATCGGTTTAATCTCTCAAGATGAAAGCCTGGAGAGTCCAAGCCTTTTATTTAGCCATGCCTATTTTGAAACCCCCATCAGTGTGATTACCTCACAGGGGCAAACCATTTTACAAAACTTTCAAGAATTAGAAACTAAATCGGTAGCCGTGGTTAAAAACTCCTTTATTGAAAACTTCCTGCATCATCAATTCCCCGAATTTACGCTCGCGCCCTATGCCACCCTCTCCGAGGCAATGCAGGCAATCAAAGATAAGGAGGTTGATGTTTTAGTGAATGACAGCATCTCCACGGCTTACACCAGCCGCCAAGACGGTATCAACCTACAAACCGCCTTAAGTACCCATTATTATTATTTACCCAGCTTTGCCATCAATGAAAAATTAGCACCACTGGTGCCTATCATGAATAAATTTCTGTTTAACTTCAGTGAACAGGAGAAGTTATTAATTTTTGATAAATGGGTTAATCAACCGATAAATAGACGTTTTGATTGGAAGGCATACAACCACTGGCTGATTTTTATCGCCGGTTGCATTTTAACTGTCTTCAGTGTCATTCTTTATTGGAATAGAAAATACAAATATTTGATGCAACATGCCGAACAGGCCAATCAGGCTAAAAGTATGTTTTTAGCCAATATGAGCCATGAAATTCGCACGCCCATGAATGCGATATTGGGATTTTCTGAAATTCTGCAACACGATAAAAGCCTTAATCAAGAACAGCAGGAATCTATACATCTTATTCATAATGCAGGTTCTCATTTATTAGCGCTGATCAACGATATACTGGATATTTCAAAAATTGAGGCCGGGCGCAGCAGCCTCAATAATAATCATTTTTGCATTGAAAATTTATTGCTCGATATTGATAAAATGTTTAAGACACCCTGTGAACAAAAAAATATTAAATTACGCTTTAACGGCTTAAACCAGCAACATTTTTTATTCAATGATGAGGTTAAAACACGCCAGGTTATCATCAATTTATTAGGTAATGCGGTTAAATTCACGCCCATGGGGTCCATCACCTGCAGCCTTGAAATCAAAAAATTTAACCTGGATCAGGATGAAGTCAGTATTCAAATTTGTGACACGGGCCAGGGTATTGACGAAAGTGAATTTGATAAGGTTTTCTCCACATTTGAACAAACTCAAACCGGAAAACTCAGTGAAAAAGGCAGCGGCCTGGGTTTGGCCATTAGCCGGGAATATGCCCGATTAATGGGTGGCGATATTCATTTTAACAGCCAAAAAGATATAGGCAGCACATTTACCTTTCATTTTATTTGTCGCCGCGGTGATAGCGCAGCCGTAAGCCATCACAATACAAGCATCGTGGCTATACAATATAAAGGCACGGATATAAGAAAGCTTAACAGCCCACCTATTATATTGGTTGCAGATGATAAAACCGATAACCGCCTCTTGGTAAAACGTATTTTATCCCCCCTGGGTTTTATCGTTATTGAAGTTGAAAACGGATTGCAGGCCCTGGAAAAAACCCAGAATCAGGCGATAGATGTCATCTTAATGGATAGACGTATGCCTGTGATGGATGGCACAGAAGCCACGATAAAAATCAAACAGCTGGATCAGGAAAATCGATTATTAGAAAAGATTTTTATCATCTCGTTAACCGCCAGTGCCTTTGAAGAAGAAAAACAAAAAATCATCGACAACGGTGCCGATGATTTTCTGCCCAAACCTTTTAAAAGCCATTTACTGTTAGAAATGATCGCTAAACATTTACAGCTGCAATGCGTTTATCAATCTTCCCCCGATTTACCACAAGATGATAAAACCAGCGATTCACCCAGCACCATAAACACTAACGACTCATCTATGACAGAGGTATTGATTGTTGATGATAATCCGGTTAATCGCCTGCTGTTAAAAAAGCTTATAGAAGAAGAAGGTTTTCTCTGCAGTGAAGCAGAAGATGGAAAACAGGCGATTGCCTGGGTTGAAGAACATCAGCCCAAGCTGATGTTACTGGATATTCAGATGCCGGTAATGAACGGTTATGAAGTTTTAGAATATTACCAATGCCATAACAAGCCGCTGCCTATCATCACCGTCACCGCCAATAATGACGCCGAAGAGCATCTCAAGCTACAAGCGTTGGGAGCCGATGCCATCTGTGCCAAACCCATAGACAGCCAACAGATAAAAAAAGTATTGGCAGAATTTATCACTCGCTAATGCGTTCTTTAACCGCTAACAGAACCTATAAAACACAATATGAGCCCACACTTTCAAGCACATGTAGAACCGGTTAAAGGCCTTAAATGGCATGTTTTAAAACTGTTATGGCCAGAATTCCTGCCCTTTAAACAACGCATCGCTCTGGCTATAGGCTGTTTATTATTGGCTAAATTAGCCAGTGTCAGCCTGCCCTTCTGGTTAAAACACATCATCGATGATCTCAACGGGCAATTAAATGATAGCTCCCTGCAACTGGTTATTGCACCACTGGCATTGGTCGCAGCCTATGGTTTCTTCCGCTTTATCAATGTGTTATTTAATGAATTACGCGATATGCTTTTTGGTCGAGTCACCGAAAGGGCCATGCGCCACATAGGGGTGAATACCTTTAAGCATTTACATGATCTGGATCTGGCCTATCATCTGAACCGTCGTACCGGCGGTTTATCCCGCGATATCGAACGTGGCATATCCGGCATTGAATTTCTGATGCGTTTTATGGTGTTTAATATTGTGCCCACCATCTTTGAAGTGTTATTGGTTGTGATCTTGCTGATGATTAATTATGGCTGGATGTATTCATTTATCACACTGACTGCCGTCGCTTTTTATATTGTGTTTTCTATCATCACCACCGAATGGCGCACAAAATATATGCGTGAAGTTAATGCCGCCGATTCCAAAAGCAATACCCACGCCATAGACAGCCTGTTAAATTATGAAACCGTGAAATACTTCAGCAATGAAAATTTTGAAGCAAAACGTTATGACAGCGAATTAGGTGAATGGGAGAAAGCCAAACGTAAAAACCGCTTAACACTTTTCACCCTCAATGGCGGCCAGGCGCTGATTATTGCATTGGCGATGACCGCCACATTGGCCTTGGCGGCTAACGATGTCGCCGCAGGCATCATCACCATAGGTGACTTTGTTTTAATCAACGGTTTCTTGATGCAGTTATTTATTCCGCTGAATTTTTTTGGTTTTGTCTACCGCGAAATCAAAGGTTCATTAGCCAATATTGAAGCCATGTTTGAGTTATTAGATAAAAAACCGGCGATTGAAGATCGTGAACACGCACACACCCTGGATACGCCGCCCGAGCGGATTGAATTTAAACAGCTGCATTTTCAATATCAACCCGATAGACCGATATTAAAGGGCATCTCCTTTACCATCAGCAAGGGGCAAAAAGTCGCCATTGTGGGCGAATCCGGTTCGGGAAAATCCACGTTGGTGAAACTTTTATTCCGCTTTTATGATGTCAACAAAGGCAGCATTAGCATTAACGGGCATGATATTCGTGATCTTAGCCAGCACAGTCTGCGATCAGCCATTGGCATCGTGCCGCAGGATACGGTGTTATTTAATACCACAATTTATGCCAATATTGCCTATGGCCGCCCGGATGCCAGCGAGGCGGAGGTGAATCAAGCCATCGATATGGCCCATTTACGCCACTTCATTGATGATTTACCCTACGGTGATCAAACCATGGTCGGTGAGCGAGGCCTAAAACTCTCAGGCGGTGAAAAACAACGGGTCGCGATTGCCAGAACCATCTTAAAACGCCCACCCTTGCTGGTTTTTGATGAGGCCACATCGTCCCTAGATAGTCAGTCTGAGCAGGCGATTCTAACCACGATCAAAGAGGTCGCCAAGAACCATACCAGCCTGGTGATCGCCCACAGGCTTTCCACCATCGTTGATGCCGATAATATCATCGTGCTGGATAAAGGCCTGATTATCGAACAAGGCAATCATCAACAGCTGCTACAGCGCCGCGGCGTTTATGCCAATCTGTGGGAAATTCAACAAAAGCAAAAAGTTAGCGATGATGTTTAATTGCCATTACGTTGTGCCCTTCACAAAATGGCCATTACACCTGCCCTATGTGTCTTGTTATGGACGATTAATCAAACCCGACATCGATAGCCATGATAGAATAAATATAAAAACAACAGACACATAAAACACGATACCCATGCCTGCACTTAAAAGCCTGCTGAACCATTTTCTCAATGCCAGTCGTTTATTGCCTGCCATTTTAACCCGTCCGGCTTTATTGAAGCTGTGGCTGAAAAATGCGTTAAAACAGCAAATCATCATTATCGCCATCCTTGCAGCGCTGATTTTTATTGCCCCCATGGCCTCTAGCGCACTGGCAGATGCCTTATATCCGCCACAAAAACAAAGCTTCGGCAACCGCTTCTCTAATTTATTTAAATCCAAAAAAAATAAGGCACCGTCTGTACACGATGCCCGTCAGCAGCAGTTCCAGGCAGGCTTCTGGATCTTCGGCAGCATCAGCATTATCGGTATCATCATCATAGATTTACCCCGTTTACGCCGCCTAGGCAAGGAGCAAGCCGAGATTCAGTTTCAGCAAGCGCAGAGCATTCAACAATCCAACCCTGAACTGAGCCAAACCCTACGTCTGCAGGCACAGTCCCTGGTGATTGAGCCCGAAACACCACAAGGTGACGAAGAGGATGACGATTTAAACAAAACCTATACAGGCCCCAGCCCGGTTCAACAACAGCGCTTTGTTGGCCAAGGCCGACGTTACCGCATCGATAACACCATCGCCAGCGGTGGTGCCGGCATTGTCTACTCAGCCTTGGATACCTTATTGGAACGCCAGGTTGCGTTAAAAGAACTCTTTGATGATGTCGCTCAAGACCCCGAGCAAGCGGCGCGCTTTAAAATTGAAGCCAAGGCACTGGCAGCCTTCAACCACCCACATATCGTACCGGTATACGATATGTTTGAGGAAAACAGCCATAGTTGGCTGGTGATGGAATTACTCACCGGCGGCGATTTAAGCCAGAAAATCAAACAGCAGGGGCGTTTAACGCTTAGCGAAAGCCTGCGTATTGTTAAAGGCATCGCCGATGGCCTGGCGTATGCTCACGCTGAAAACGTGGTACATAGAGACATAAAACCCGAAAACATCCTGTTTGCCGAGGATAATAGTTTCCGCCTGACCGACTTCGGCATCGCCAAGACCGATGAATCAACGATTAAAACCCAGCAGGGTATTATCTTGGGATCTCCCGGTTATATGAGCCCCGAACAAGCCAGTGGCGAGGCGCTTGATCTGCGCTCAGATATCTATTCTTTAGGCATTACGCTGTTTCAGATGTTAACCGGAAAAATCCCCTTTGAAGGTGAAACATCCCAGGTGCTGATTAAACATATCACTCAAGCTCCCCCACCACCCTCGCAGTTCAACCCCGAAATTCCAGCCAACATCGAAGCTATCATACTGAAAATGTTGGAGAAGAAGCCTGCTCACCGCTACCAAAGCTGCCAGGAGTTGATTCTTGCCATAGAACAGCTGACTTGATTAGGCTAAGAATAATTCGCCGTTTTAAAGTTCAGCCACTATATTGAATCTGTAAGGCTGTTCATAAAACAAGCTAGATAAGGCATAGTGGATATGGCATCAAGCTCCTCTTCTATTGGCACCCCCACAGGAAAATCCCCACTGCCACGCGATATACAAAAAATCATTGTAGCCTGCGAAACTGAAATTTTACGCATATTTAAACACCTGCTACAAACCATAGAAAGCGATCTACGCCAACAAGTTGAAGCGGCACAAGAGTTTCAAGATAAAAATCGAATCTATAGCTACATCGACAGCTTCACCTTACAGCAAACAGGCCTGTATCAGCGTTTTGAAAAACAATGGCTGCAAGGCAAAAATCTTTTTCCTCAGCATCAGCAAACCGCCACCTCATCTGGGGAACTCAGTTTATTAGACGATGAAGATCTACAAGAAAAAATTGCCGTACAGCAGCTGATCGCCAATATCACCCCTGAGTTATTATTTGTCAGCATCCCGATTCTTAGTGGTTTTCAACAAGCGCTACCCGAATATCAATTAAAACCACTAGATATACCCTTCTTCCCCGAAGCGTTAGGCGCTTATTTGCAAAGCACATTAAAAGAGGCAAGCTTTGACCCGGTTTTAATCCAGTTTATCCACCACCGTATGCGTAAAGACTTTTTTAAAAACATTAAAGGCCTCTACCTTTCGATAAAAACCCAGCTTGAAAAATTTGGCTTCCAACTGCAGGAAGCCGATTTAAATAATCTCGATATGGATAGCTATAGCCAAGGCCGGCAGCAACCCAAGACCGATAAAAAGCTGATTGAAGTGGATGCCGACTTTAATCATGAAATATTAGATCTGTTAAAAGATGATCAACTCGCCAGAAAACTGCAGCAATTTTCACAGTCGCCAGTTTTAAGCACACAAACACCGCTATCTGCAATACCCGACAACTTGGCTGCCGATACATCCATCGTTACGATATCCAATAAAGATGTGGATTCCATGTTGGCCAATTTATCCCAACTTAAAACTCAAGATCACCAACAGATTCATACAGCCTTAGCCAATGAATTAAAAAGTGGCAGCACTCAGAATCAATACCAGGTGATGAGTTCCCTGGGGGAAAACATCATCAACCTGGTTGCGCTGTTGTTTGAATGCATTCAAGACAATCATCATATCCATGCACAGGCAAGCTCGGCGTTAATGCGCCTGCAAATTCCGTTTATGCGTTTAGCCCTGATGGACAACACACTATTTAAAAATAATGATCATTCAGCCAAATTACTGCTGAATGACTTGGCTGTGCTTGCCGCAACGGATGTGAACAGTGGCGATTTTAAACTGCTGTTAAACTGTGTAGACACGCTGAGTATAAGTGCGCAGGTAAACCCTGAATTATTTGCAGAGCAATATGAAAAAACCCAATGTCATCTAAGCCAAAAAGAAGATATCAGTAATGAGCGTTTGCAGATCATCCAAAGTGCTGAAAAAAATCAGGCAAGCGAAGAAGAGCAGCAAGCCGATGCACAAAATGCGGTAGAAAATTTTGTTATCGATCGCATAGAAAATTTAAAACATCCGCTGATATTCCATGCCTTATTTGAAAAAGTCTGGTCCCGTGTTATTTACTCTACCTATGTCAAATATCACGGCCTCAGTGATGAACGCACTGAGTCCGTTGACCTCTTTGAAAAAATATTATGGTCTACAGGTGCTGGGGATAATCCGGTTAATAAACGGGATTTACTGCGTATTTTACCCGCCATCGTCACCGGTATTAGAGATAAATTATCTGAATCACAGATGGATGATTTGATTGAGAGCCATTTTTTAGATCAATTACGCGAGATTCATTTAAGGGTGATTAAAACCGCCGATGGCACAGCGATCAAGATTCAAGACGCCGACCTGC
The DNA here is from genome assembly GCA_013215055.1 of Pseudomonadales bacterium. GTDB lineage: Bacteria > Pseudomonadota > Gammaproteobacteria > Pseudomonadales > DT-91 > CAKMZU01. The sequence goes on from JABSRQ010000046.1 coordinate 30,258, forward strand.
AAAGCAGCCAAAAAGCGGCCGAGCTGGTACGCCAACTGCATGAAGAACGCTTGCAAGAAAAACTCCTGCAACAGCAGGTGGAACTGGACGTCTTAGAGGCATTAAAATCCCAGGCGGTAGGTCATCATTTTGATCAAAATATTAGCACCACTGACACTGACGATAGCATTCAATTAGCCGAGCCCGAGGCTTCCTTTCCAAGAGCTAACACTGAAGAAATAAGCGCCGAGCTTAATTTCACTGCCACAGCGAAAAAAATCCAGACTGAACAAAAAAACACAGCAGAAGCCATCGTCACCATCGATAAACCGACACGTTTAGATATCCGTAAAACCCTGGATATATTGCATAGCATTGGCACCGGTATGTGGATGGACTATCAAATCAAAGGCGAGTTTCAACGTATCAAGGTGGCTTTTCACTCTGCCAGTTTAGAGAAGTATATCTTTGTGGATGACAATGGTTTTAAAATTTTTGAACGAAGCCGGGCCGATTTAATGGTGGATATTCAAGATGGATATGCATATAAGGTTGATCAGGAAGAAACCTTTGATCATGCTCTACAAGAGGTGGTGACAGGCCTGCGTAATCAAAGACCTGCGCTGCACATCAATTAGCTTTTACTAAGTTTCTGACAGGCCAACCAATCGACATCAGCCTGTTGATAAATTTTTTCAAACTGCAGCCGCAGCCCTACCCGATTTTTTAAACGGCTGTGAATCAGCAAGCGCTGCGGTTTATTTTTTAGCCTCTGCAAGGTGAATTTCTCTTCAATATACACACCCTGCGGGGTTGTGGTTTCTACAATCAAGACATCTTTTTCCCAGCTGGCAACCACGGTGTTATTGCCACTGTTAATACTCTTTAGGCTAACACTTTTAGTTTTTCCTACAGTGCTAAAATAGCGGTGATGTTTTTCCCCATCTGCAGCTAAAAATTTAATCACCACTTCATCAACGTTCTTTTTAATCTGTAATTCTGCCGAGCTAAAAACAAAGGCCGGAATACCTAAATCCTCAGGTGTCACCCCCTTTTCTGCGCGTTTAAAAATCTCCCGCTGTATCTTTTCAACATTGTCACTCTCATCATTATCAAAAGCCCAAAGGCCATCCACACAATTTTCAGCATAGGCAAGCGGCAGGAAACTAAACCATAAGACAATTAAAAAGCCGGTTCTCATCATCTATCAGACCTGACAATCCAAACGTTGACGCTGTTCGGCAGCATCATTTACATGTTTTTTTTGTGTTTCATTTAAATGAGACCAGTCACCAATCTCTTTTAAACTGCGATAACAGCCCAAACAAATTTCATTTTCATCTAACACACAGACGGATATACACATAGATTCAACCATTTACTTTTCCTCAACATTCACAGGCGCAGCAACCGCCAATGTAGCATTAAACAGTTCCGCATTTTTCACATAATTTTTAGCCCCTTGCATCAGGGCTTTCTGGGTCTCAACATCTAGCTGCCGGGTGACTTTAGCCGGGCTGCCTAAGGCCATCGAGCCATCTGGCACAATCATGCCCTCAGTAACCAGAGCATTGGCACCAATAATACAGCCCCGGCCAATCACTGCGCCATTTAATACCACCGCATTCATGCCAATTAAAGAGCCCTCACCGATACTGCAGCCATGCAACATCACCTTATGCCCCACTGTCACATTATCGGCGATGGTTAGCGGAAATCCGGGGTCGACATGCAAAATACTGCCATCTTGAATATTGCTATTTTTGCCAATGTCGACACGGTCATTCTCGGCACGAATCACCACATTAAACCAGATGCTGCTATGTGATTGTAAAACCACATCACCAATAATTGTCGCAGTGGGCGCGATAAAATGCCCTTCACCTTTAAGAGTAGGTTTCTTATTGGCTACCGTATAAAAACTCATAAATAAGCCCTAACATCTAATGCTAAAAAATCTCGAATCACATGGGCCGTTACACCCCAAATTTTATAATCCGTATCAATACCCGCCACGCAGCGGCGATGATAAAAATAATCCAACGTCATCATCTGCCCATCAATCTCCGCGACTCTTTGCCGATGATTATCTTCATTCATCAAATCAGCCAACGGGACAAAAAAAGCATCCTGTAATTCAGATTTATCGATTTGAATTAAAACATCGCAAGATTCTAACACTGCAACAAAGGGATAAACCGCCACCTTGTGGCGTGTAACTCTTCTGGGTAATCGCCCAAGCAGCCGGTATTGGCTTTCATCAATACCCACTTCTTCAAGGCATTCACGTTGGGCACAACTTAATAAATCCTCACCGACTTCTAACTTGCCACCCGGGAAGGCAATTTCTCCAGCATGGCGACGTAAAAAATCCGCTTTGTGAATAAATAACAGACTGCTAGTAGATTTATCGATTAACACCATTACTGCAGCTTTGCTGGCCGTATCCAAAAGGTAGGAATCATCATCGATGGCGATCATAAATGATCCAAATCACTTAGGCTTAATACCGGCCAGATTTGATACGCGGGTTCTTCATAGGGGTGTGCTGCTATTAAAGCCACGACTGCGGGCTTAACTTGCTCATCAGTACAAACCAGCTCTATTTTAAGCTCTTCCACAATTTCTAACTGATCAACTGCACCTATCGCAGGCTTGGCTCCAGAGCGCGGTTTAAACTGCCCCCGCCCTTCAACCTGCCAACAGCAAGCTTCATAGTTACCCATGGTGCCTGCGCCCGTAGCAAAAACCGCCGCCTTGACATGCTCAGCCTGCTCTACGGGTACATAAAAACACAGTTTATACATACGCTATTGTTCAGTAGAAGCAGCGGGTTCTACAGGTACCACAGGCTTTTTACCAGCCCGAGCTTTAAATTCTGCAGCAAAGGCTTCCAAGCGCCCTTCTTCAATCGCCAGGCGAATGTTAGCCATATGCGTCTGATAAAAACGCAGATTGTGAATCGTATTTAACTGCGCGCCTAACATCTCTTTACATTTATCCAAATGATGTAAATAAGCACGACTGAAATTTTCACAAGTATAACAATCACATTCAGCATCTAACGGGCCTGTATCGTGACGATGTTTGGCATTACGAATTTTAATCACGCCTTGGCTGGTAAACAAATGGCCATTTCTGGCATTGCGGGTTGGCATCACACAATCAAACATATCAATACCTGCCATCACACCATCAATCAAATCTTCAGGTGTGCCCACGCCCATTAAATAACGCGGTTTGTCTTCGGGCATTTGCGGCGTCACATGATCTAACACTTTTTGCATTTCATCTTTAGGTTCACCTACCGACAAACCACCAATCGCAAAACCATCAAAATCGATGTCTTTTAAACCGGCTAACGATTCATCACGAAGGTGCTCATACATGCCACCTTGAATAATGCCAAACAACGCCGCGGGATTATCACCATGTGCATCTTTGGAACGTTTTGCCCAGCGCAAAGAAAGCTCCATAGAGTCTCGGGCTTCTTTTTCGGTGGCTGGATACGGTGTACATTCATCAAAAATCATCACCACATCAGCGCCTAATTCCTTTTGCACCTGCATCGATGATTCAGGGCTCATAAAAACCTTGGAGCCGTTTACCGGTGATTGAAACGTCACACCTTCTTCTTTAATTTTACGCATTTTGCCTAAGCTGAAGACCTGAAATCCGCCTGAATCCGTTAGAATCGGTTTCTTCCACTGGGTGAAATCATGTAAATCACCGTGCGCCTGAATCACCTCGGTGCCTGGGCGTAACATCAAGTGAAAGGTATTACCCAGGATAATATCCGCACCAATCGCTTCGATATCTCTTGGCAACATGCCCTTCACCGTGCCATAGGTACCCACAGGCATAAATGCAGGTGTTCGCACCTTACCACGCGGAAAATCGATATGCCCGGTGCGCGCTTTACCATCGGTATGGCTGATGGTGAAATCCATAAAACATTGTTGTTCTGTCATCGTCTTTGTTACCAATTCTGTCTAAATCTATTATTTACTTTTTTTCTCAAGGAACATCGCATCACCGTAACTAAAAAAGCGATACGATTGCTCAACTGCAACTTTATAAGCGTGTTTCATTTCAGCCATGCCACTGAAGGCTGAGACCAACATCAATAAAGTTGATTGGGGCAGATGAAAATTCGTTATCATTGCATCTACACAATGAAAGTTTTTACCGGGGTACAGGAAGATATCGGTATCCCCGGTGAAGGCTTTAATCTCACCCGACAAACTCGCTGTTTCCAACGAGCGCACTGCTGTAGTACCTACCGCAACGACCCTGCCGCCACGCGCCTTAGTGGCTTTAACCTGCTCAACCACCGATTCCGGCACATGAATCCACTCACTGTGCATTTCATGTTCCAAGATATTATCCACTTTAACCGGCTGAAAAGTGCCCGCCCCCACATGCAGCGTGACCTCGGCCCGTTCAATACCTTTGTCTTTTAACGCTTGTAAAAGTTCATCATCAAAATGTAAACCTGCGGTGGGTGCCGCTACGGCACCGGCATTTTTGGCATACACGGTTTGATAGCGTTCTTTATCGGCCAGTTCATCGACCCTATCAATATACGGCGGTAAAGGCATATGGCCAATAGATTCTAATACGTCCAATACAGGATGAGAAAATTTCAAGCGAAACAAGGTGCCTTGGCGCTCCACCATCTCTACCGAATAAGGGCTATCTTCAGACACCGTTTCATCGATACAAAGAAATAACTGTGCCCCTGGTTTCGGTGACCGACTCGCGCGTACATGGGCTAAAACGGTAAAATCATCTTCCAGTCTTTCAACCAGGATTTCCAACTTACCCCCGGATGCTTTTTTGCCAAAAAGCCTGGCCGCAATCACCTGGGTATTATTTACCACCAGTAAATCACCGGCACGTAAAAAGCCCAGTACATCGGCAAAGTGTTTATGTTGAAGCTCACCCGCAGCATCCACCACCAGCAAACGACTGGCGGTACGTTTCTCAGTTGGATATCGAGCGATCAATTCATTAGGTAATTCAAAATAAAAATCGGCAGTTTGCATAAATGGGGTCACAGACAGACTTAAAACAGCGCTGCATTATACGTGAATAAAGCGCAAGAGCGGCTACTAATTAACAGCCCAGCTAAAAGACTGGCTATTTTTTCTACAAAAACAAATAATTTGAAAGGTTTACAGGATTTTTTATACTTTTAGATTGACGTGATGCAAGGGCTAAGTATACTACGCAGCACTTCCAGCCAGTGTGATGGAATGGTAGACATAGGGGATTCAAAATCCCCCGCTTAATAGGCGTGCCGGTTCGAGTCCGGCCACTGGTACCATATATAGAGAGAGAGGCCTGCAGCGATGCAGGCCTTTTTTCGTTTCTAACCTCTCCACTTCCCTGCAACTTTTTATTCATTAAAACCTTAATGATGAATAATGCTTACCAGATAGAAAATTCATATAACTCTTCTCAATACCTATTCTTCAGTGCCTCGTTGCACCTTTGAAATCCTAAAAAAATCACTAATAAAGCCAAATCGTGCACCTGATAACTTGATTGGAATTACCTAGACATTCATAAATATTCATACCAACTAGATATACAAATTAAGTAAATCATTCAAAATAATCCCATGCCCCTCAAAAGAGGCTGAGCCTATTTGATAATAAATTACGCACCCGTTAAGACTAACGACCAGAATTTTTTAACAATTCAAGATTATTTTCAAAATGTTTCTGCACATCAAAGGGCAGCTGATCGATCATGTCCTGAGCAAAATCTGTGCTACCATTATTTTCAACCATACCGGCAGTTATTAAATTCTTGGCCAACAGATGTTTAACACCGTCACTCACCTCAGTTGAGGATAGCTGTTCCATCATCCAGGCCGAAGAAGAAGAGCTGAGACTATCACTTTGAATAAAGCTGATGATCTGCTTGCGGGCATTTTCATTCTCCACGGCAGCAAAAACTTCCATCAACGCATATTCGGAATTTTGACTATCTGCTGCACCAATAGCATTAATGGCAGAAATAACTGTCGAAGGATCCTGGGATTCTTTAGCTATTTGCATTGCATTTTCGAGGTTAGAGTCATCAACCTGATGCTTCCTGAGTTGGGTAAGTAAAGCCTCTTCATCGCCCTGCAGCAATGACAGATCCAGCGCCTCTAAACCTTCACTATTAACCCGAGATTCAACTTCAGCCCATTCATCATCCACACTGCTGCGATTTTTTGCCTGCATGGCAGACGTTTTTTGTGGTTTAAAAACCTGGCCTATGTCTTCAGCAGCCTCAGTTTGTCGTTGCTGCCGTTCGACCACACCCTCTGTCGTTAGCGGGGCCGATGCAGACTGATTAATGTCATTGTCGACTGATTGCCATACATCAACAGCTCTGGCGATGACCTTCCCATCGGCTTCGTCAAGCCCTATA
>JABSRQ010000047.1 GCA_013215055.1 Pseudomonadales bacterium
CGGTATCGTCGACAATCACGACCCGGATATTGATGGCGATGGCGTTGATAATAATAGCGACCCCGATATTGATGGCGATGGCGTTGATAATGACTCTGATGGCTATCCATATGATTCAACGCAGCATCGCCTTACAACGGCAGATGCCATCAGCAGAATTAGCAGTGGCAACCTTGCTAATTGCTTAACCAGTCAGCTCAGTGCAACCTATGCCGATGAAGTGCAGGAGATAAGCTGTAATAATAAGCATATCTCTGATGCATCCGGGTTGGCTGTCTTTACACAATTAATAACACTGCGCTTGGATAGAAATAATCTTGCCAGTCTGGATCTAAGTAGTAATGTGTGGTTGCAGAGTCTTGATATCGATAACAACGAGCTGGCTAGTCTGGATGTGAGCAGCAACACGGTGTTGCAACGTCTTTCTGGCTCTTTTAACAAGTTGACCAGTCTGGATGTGAGTAGCAATATGGAGTTGTCTTATATTGATGTCAGTTATAATCAGCTGAACAGTCTGGATGTTAGCAATAATACCGCGTTGTGGCAGCTTACTGCCAGAAGCAACCAGCTGACTAGTCTGGTTCTGGGCAGTAATACTGTGTTGAAGGGGCTTTATGTCTCTGACAACCAGTTGAAAAGTCTCGATGTGAGCGGCATTCCGGCATTGTGGGATTTTTATATCTCTGAAAACCAGCTCACCAGCTTGGATGTGAGCAGCCATACGGGGTTAAACAGGCTTGTTGTAGGTGGCAATCATCTGACTAGTCTGGATGTTAGTAGTATTAAAAGATTATCTTTGCTTATGGCATACAATAATCAGCTCACCAGTCTGGATGTGAGCAGCAATACGGGCTTGAGCCATCTTTATGTTTCTGGCAACCAGCTGACCAGTCTGGATGTGAGCAGCAATACGGGCTTGAACACTCTTTCTGTTGGTAATAATCAGCTCACCAGTTTGGATGTAAGCAGTATTGCGTGGTTGAAAAATCTTTCTGTTGGTAATAATCATCTAACTAGCCTGGATGTGAGTAGCAACTCGGCGTTAGAATCTCTTGGCGTTGCTTATAACCAGCTCACCAGCCTAGATGTTAGCAGTAATACTGCGTTGGAAAACCTCTCTGTTCACAATAATATCCAACCTTTAATTCCTGTCGGGCTGGCTAATATTGTTGATACTTCAGTAAGCATTAATCTTCAGGGAATCGTGTTCCCGCTAAATGAACAGCAGGATCTGCAGCTTTTAAGGAGTACTTATATTAATCTCTCATTCAGCCCAACAGATAGCGATCTTGACGGCTTGTATGATATTAATGATCCCGAGCCAAACGTATTTGAACGCATTACCGTTGTTCAAGCAATTGCCAATATCAATATAACCGATAGTAATTTTGCCAACTGCCTGAATGGGGAATTAAAAACCCAGACCTATGCCGATGAAGTACTATCAATCATCTGTAAATATGATCATATTAAAAATGCTTCCGGCTTGATCGCCTTTTCTGGACTGACAGATCTTTCACTTTATTATAATGATATCGTTATCTTGGATGTGAGCAATAATACGGCACTGCTAGATCTTGATGTTAGATACAATGGGCTGGCCAGTCTGGATGTGAGCAGTAATACGGCGCTGAGCAGGCTTGATGTCGGTAGCAACAAGCTGATCAGCTTGGATGTGAGCAGCAATACGGTGTTGACTTATCTTGATGTCTATAATAATCAGTTGGTTGAAGTGCCTTTAGGCATTACAAATATTGTCGACGTAAGTGTTTGGATAGGTTTGCAAAAAAACCCTTTTGATGTGAATACAATAGCAGAGCTGGATGGCCTGAAAAGCACCTACATCAATCTAAATTACTGATAGTGACTTAGTAAAAATTAGCCCGGATTACGAAAGTATTCCGGGCTTTTTTATTGTAGTTTTAATACCCTGGTAAAGCGCATCGTACAGAGATAGACCTGTAGGGCATTCATTTATCCCAGCAACTTTTCAGCTGCCAGAGGCCCAAGGGCCGTCACAAGAGATACCTTTCTAAGATAAGCATACTAACCACATCGTACAGACAAAAATGAGAAGCCTCACCAGCACTCATCCCGCCATTAAACTCGCCACTAAACAAGTGCACATAGCGGCTTTCACGTTTACTCGGCTGACGTTCCAGTTTTTGCACCAGCGGCATTTTTTCAAGCTGCTGTAAACCTGCAAGCTAAGCCTCCACTTCATTCACATCACTAAAATCACATAAGCGATTGGTGCATGTACGCAGCTCCCCAGGTGTTTGTGGCCCGCGCAAAAATAATAAACAAATCACCGCCAGATGCTGCGCCGTTAACTGCAATTCACTAAATTAGGTATTACAAAAACGATGTTTCAGCTTCACCACACGGCTGTCCCCCGCCGCCTCCATCATCAAGCTTTTAGCGATAAGCCCATCGCTAACGGCCTGCACCGTGCATTCATCCAGCGCCATCACCGGCTCACGATGACTCATCAATTACAGGCATGGGTTAAGGCATTAAGGGAGAGTTGATGTGATCTACGTCATTTTGATGACAATGTCTTTTGAGAGTGGTTGTTATTTCACTTACAATAGCCATATTGAAATTTATATGGATGTAGACCTTGCAATACGTATTAGCCTTAATAGTTGTTTTATCCTTAGCTTCCTGTGGTGAAGACAGTTCTACTGAAATAGACTCTGATGGAGATGGCATATTAGATAGCCAAGATGCCTTTCCTAATGATTGGCTTGAAACTATTGATTCAGATGGTGACGGCATAGGAGATAACCGGGATCCAGATGATGACAATGATGATATCTACGACATCTACGATGCTTTTCCTTATGATGCATCAGAGCACGCTGATGCTGATAACGATGGCATAGGAGATAATGCAGATCCTGATGATGACAATGACAATGTTGAGGATTCACTAGATCCATTTCCATATGACAGTAATATCAGCTTTAAAATTAAAACACTGGCAGACAAAGTAAAGTTCGATGTTCAACGCAGGCATGTTTATACCTTAAATAAATCCACAAAAACCTTTCAAATACACAACCTAGATAACTATTCTAAAATTGCTGAATGGTCTTTTGAATTCACTCCCGTTGACTTTAAGTTATCGCCTTCCTCTAATGAGATATTCATTGCACTTTCATCTCTGCAAGTGAACTCCGATGTATATCCTAATGTGCCAATCCCGGGAAAAGTAGTTGTAATAGATACTCTTAATTTAAGTTTTAAAAGTGAAATAGACCTAGAAGTCGATGTTGAATCCATTGAAATAACAAACGATAAGTATTTAATCGTTGATGCAAGGCTTGATAAAGCTATTCATAGTTATGATGTAGCTTCTGGCATGAAAGTTTCGGAAGCAGAACATAATTATAATTATAATTATAATGACAACCTATTGCTTCTTCCTGATGGTAAAACACTAATAACTCACCTAGAAGGTAGTAATGGATTTTCTCGTTACGATGTTACTGATGGGCTGCTGACATTTCGTTATGAACATAAATATGGGCCTAACTATGTAGGCTACGGGATTATTGCATCTCCAAAAGGAAATTATATCGTCACCCTATCAGGTAATGCTTATACAATTTCAGATGATATAGAAAAAGATCTGCTGTACCTTAATCATTTTTATCGAGGCAAACTTAGCGGGATTGAAAGCCTTGCTTTTGATGAGAAGAGAAATATTACATTTACATTAGAAGCTGTTAGTGGCTACCCTGACTATGGGGTTCTTAGGTACTCCAATAGTCAATCATTTGAATCTATAGCAGCCCATAAACTTGGGGCTGTATTTCAGAATTTCACCATAGATGGCAATGAACTAGTTATTGCCAGCCAGAAAAATGAATATTTGTATTTTGGCAGAATAGCCCATCCTTGCTTAGAGTGCGGCAATAACACTCCCCCAGTTGCCAAGTTTAAAATAGATACCAATACAGCAAGTGCAGGTACATACATTTTTGATGCAACCATCAGTTCTGATGTTGATAATTCTATAGAGGAGTTGTTAGTTCGTTGGGATTGGAATTCAGATGGCGAATTTGACACTGAATTTAGCAATATTTTAAGACAAGAAAAACAATTTGAATATGCTGGGACCAAAGCCGTAACAATGCAGATAAAAGATCCTGCTGGTAATACATCGCTATATAACAACGAGCTTCATATTCAGGGAGATTTTAAGTCAGAGGAGGATGGATCAGCCTTTATCGAACTGCAATTTGATGTCACTGATTTGTTAAAAGACCCACAAAGATCACAATTGTATATCAGCAACAGTAAACAAAAGAAATTGTACTTTCTTGATACGTTAACAGGGCTTGTAACAAACTCCATTACTTTTGAATATGAGCCCCATCGTATGATGTTGAGTCACGATGGAAAGAGTCTTTATGTGGCATTAAATGCTTTTAATAATATGAGTTACAAGCGAGAGGGCATTATCCAAAGCTTTGTCGCCGAGATTGATGTAGATAATCAATCTGTAAAAAGACTCATCCTGTTACCATTTAACCCGTATGACATGGCCTTTCTTGATGATGGCCACTTAATATTGTCAGGACATAGCCATATCAGTATCTATGATTTAGAAAGTGAGCTAGAAGTAGCAAGCTCTGATGGTTGGGCGAGAAAAAATTTACTCTTCAAATCACCATTAGATAGTTTTATTTTCGCTTCTACAATGGATCTAACCACAACACTTATTAAATCATATACAACAATCGATGCTGAAATAAAAAAAGAATGGGAGTTTAGAGATACTTATGACTATCAGTATCTCTACAAGAAAATATACTTATTAGAAAATGGTAAATTTATTTCAGCTGGAGGAGATGTATTCTTACCAAAGGAAGGTCAATTTATTTTTGAAAGCAATATTTTCAATCTACAACATCGAATCAATGATATTTACAACGATGCTTTACAAAAGAAAATGATAATAGCCAGTGTTAATATGGATGAAGAATCAGATAGATATAGAAAATTACATATTAAAGCCTATGACGAGACCACACTCGAAGAGCTTTCAACTATTGAATTACCTTGGTTTTCTGACCAAAAACTAGTGTACATGCATATCTACAGTGAAGGGAATCAGGTTTTTATAATCGATAAGACTTATGAATCTAATTTAATCAGGAAGTACACATTGGTGGAATAACAAAGTATTCAGGGGACATAGGTAACAGACAGTATACTCACTATAAATTGTCATAGACGTATCAACAGCTGCAATTAACACTGCAGCTCTACATAAAACCCAACATTCCTTAACTTTAGTGGGATACACCTGCAGCATTCAATCCTTTACCGCCAAACTAAAGCCTAAAACCCTGCAGCTATAAAACGGTTGTAGGGGACAACATCATAAGTAATAGCTGAGCTAGCCCGTCACCCTCCCCCCCTTTCAGGAGGTAAGCGATTCCAGCAGCTGCTTCAACCGCTTAACCTCATCCTGCAACTCCGTCATCTGCATCTCCAGCAGCTCGAGTCGCTCATCGCGGTTCTGCATATCAGCATCACTCTGCCCAGAATCTGAAACAAAAGCAGAAAAAGAAGCCGAAAACAATTGAGCAATAGAGAGTATGACTCGACAGGCTCGATTTATGTTCTATCTCATACTCTCACAACCGACATCAAAAAATGCCAATGATCTTGAGACGGCTGCAGCAAACGGTGTTTAAGGCGTACTGAAAACTTCCACGCGTCCAGAGTCCGTCAGGCCGCCATTATCATAGCCAGGTAAGGCGATAATATAATAACCATGGACCTTGGATTCAACGACATGCGAATAGAAGATATCTTGTGAATGCAAACCTTCAATCGTCGACATTTGAACACCCGTGGCGCCATTCATGGTCATGACACTGCCACCGTCGACGATGCCTGAAACATCATCATTGCTCGAGAGAATAATATAGTTGCTATTGCTTAATGCACTCACCCCCTCATTACCTAATTGATCACTCGCATTATCACCAGCGATGCTGGAAATCATGCTGTTGCTGCTGCCGTTTACGAGCATGACACTGCCAGCATCGGTTACCCCTGCAACATCGTCTGACGTGGATGCAATAACAAAGTTGTTGTTGGCCAGTGCCGTTATACCACCGTAGTAGCTAAGCCTGTCGTAATCGGCATTACCCGTGATAGCGACACCAATTTGTGTGCCCGTACTACCATCCATTAACATGACAGATCCGGAATTGATAAATCCATTGGCGTTATCACTATAATTGGAAACCACATAGTTGTTGTTTGCTAGAGCAACCGTTCCACCATTGCCCCAATACAGATTCTGTTGTGGGCCTGTAAGCGTAGAGCCAATCTGCATGCCAGTCGTGCCATTGATCAGAGAAATAGCGCCAGTATTGACAACACCGCCAACATCTTCATTAGGCGAGCTAATAACAAAGTTATTATTGTTGAGTGCTGTTATACCACCACTGCCCACTTGATCGCTAGCATGAGTGCCGACATAGACAGGGCCTATCTGCGCCCCCGTTGCGCCATCGATTAACCGAACAGAGCCAGCCTGACTTATACCCGCAATGATTTCGGCGCTGGAGGCAATAACAAAGTTATCATTATTCAATACGGTAACAGGCTGGCAACAACCTACTTTATCACCCGCTTGATCGCCTGTGTAAACCGCGATTTCAGCCCCTGTTGTGCCGTTTAAAAGTCTAACAGAGCCGGCGCTAGCACTCGCACCGATCACATCACGGCTTGAGCTGACGATATAGTTACTGTTGCTCAAAGCCTTGATCCCATTAAGGCCAATTAAATCATTCTCTTCATAGCCACCGAACAGGGAGATCACAGCACCGCTGTTACCATTGATTAACATCACGATGCCTGCATCTTGCAGGCCAAGGGCGTTATCCTCCGGCGATGCAACAACAAAGTTATTATTAGCCAGGGCGACAACACCCGCTACGCCAAGAAGATCCATTTCTTCATCACCGGTACGAATAGCGATTTGTGCACCTGTAGTACCGTTGTACAAACGTACAGAGCCTCTACCGAACTTCCCGCCCACGGTCTCAGAGGGTGAACTGATGACAAAGTTATTATTGTTTAACACGGTAACAAATTCACCGAATCCACTGCCAGCTTGCTGCCCGTAGTGGCTGGCAATAACGCTTTGGCTATAAGGATCAACAAGATGAAAAGATCCGTTATCCATCTCAAAGCTTGAGTCACTAAACTGGGCTAAAATGACATTCCCATTGGGTAAGATATCAATAACAGACCCCAATCGGTTCTCAGCATGGGGAATGGGATCCAGCAATTCGAAACTGCTGATCGTACAATTACTGGCACCCGGATTTTTTGCGGCGTCAGCATCATCACAATCGCTGTTATCGGCGACGTATCCATCAGGCTGCGATGCCGCCTTGCTGTGAACCTGCGCATTACCAAAGCCGTCGCCATCGCTATCCTGATACCAGCTGGGTTCCGTCACCTCGGGTACTTTAGCAGGCAAGCAGCCCGTGCATAAATAGCGCCTAGTGCGAGCAATGGGACTGAGAGAGGAAGTGAATATTTCATTAAGTTGCATCCTTTGCGTAGTACATCAATATTTCCATCTTTAATCTTGAGAGAGTGGCTGAGCTGAAAATAACCCTATCCCCCATCGAGCTTGCGCTTATCCAGTGTAATCCCCTCACACGTAGCATAAACGCTAAAGTCTTGCCGCATGCCCCATGCCCATCAGGCGCTCAAGAGCCAAACAGATTAACGTCTTTATATGATTTTTTCCATAATATGATAAACGCGCACAGGCAATGGCATGCCCAAGATGAGAATCTGTGGAAAAGAAAAACTCACAGGGGCTTTAGGCATATAACAGTAATACGCACAGCATTCATATCTGCACGAATACCTGTATCCTCACCCGCCCCACAACCTAAGAGGTCAGCTGTTCAACCAAAAGTTTTAACTGCTTGATCTCATCCGCCATCTCAGCCATCTCCAGCTCCAACAGCTCGATACGCTCATCGTGACTCTCGGTATCCGTATCACACTGAACAGCACCGGGATTAGAAGCAGAAGCAGAAGCAGAACCTGAGCCAGCCATTGAGGCAAAGGCTTCACCACCGCCCACCTCACCACTGAACAAATGCACATAGCGGCTATCACGTTTACCCGACTGGCGTTCCAGCTTTTGCACCAGCGGTGCTTTCTCAAACTGCTGTAAACTAGCCAGCACCGCCTCCACTTCTTGTACGTCACTAAAATCACATAAGCGATTAGAGCGTGTGCGCAGCTCCCCAGGAGATTGCGGCCCGCGCAAAAACAATAAACAGAGTATCGCCAGCTGCTGCGCCGTTAACTGCAGCTCACTAAACTCAGTATTACAAAAGCGATGTTTCAGCTTCACCACCCGGCTACCCCCCGCCGCCTGCATCATCAAGCTTTTAGCCATAAGCCCATCGCTAACATCCTGCACAGTGCATTCATCCAGCGCCATCACCGGCTCACGATTACTCTTCTGATTACAGGCATTGGTTAAGGCATTAAGGGAGAGAGGATATTGCTCCGGCGTGGTAATTTCTTTTTCTATCAACACACCCAGCAGGCGTGTTTCATTCAAGCTTAAATCCATTTCTAGGTTCATCTTATTACCTCTTCATCAACTGATTTTGACCTGTTATCACATCCAATCAACAAGACTAGATAACAAGAACCCTGATAGCTATAGGTGTTTATTGTGGCCTATCTGGATGGCTGCGACCAGTGGCGCAGGCAGAGCAGAAAAATATAATTACTATTTTACCAATTTAATATTAATTGCAGAGGGACAATAATCCTTATTCAATTGATCTGAAGCCACAACCTTAGATTGTTGAAAATTAACTTCTGCCCCCTCTTTAACAATCTTTTCATTTTCTTTTATTGCTTCAGCCTTGAAATGAAAGTCTCCTTTGTCCGAAGTAATAAACCCAAATTTCCTAATCCCATCCCACTTCCTAACGGTTCCCTGTAAGCTTTCTCCTGATTCAAATACAGTATTTGTATTTAATGCTATGAAACACCTATCTTCTCGTTCATCAACAATTTCAAAAAGATGTTTCTTTCCCTTTATCAGTTTTTTAAGGCTTAAAAAACCGTAATTACGAGGATCAAAGGATGAATCGAACAACTTAAGCGTCTTGCCTAAATCACCTAAGTAAACCGGCTCATTTTTTTCAGCACATCGTTGGTAAGCTTCATGTAATAATGAATCTAAATCACTGTGATTTAAACACTCCGCTGCTTTAGATAGATTTTTAGTAAATACAAAGTTATGGCAAGCCTTACGAAACCTCTCTGGAGTATTCTCTCTACCAATAGCCATCACATGCAGACCATGCTCTCTGATTCTTTGAGCTAGGCTATAAAAACCTCCATCACTAGACACAATGCAAACAGCATTAATTCGAGGGTTGTTACTGATTAATTCAATCGCATCCATAACCAAAGCATGATCTGCCGCATCTTTTCCATAATGAAACTGCTGTTTAGGGCTAGATGCAGTTTCATGAAGGATATCCTGCCAACCGCTTTGATGCCTTGAAGTCCAATCTGCATAGACCCATTTAATTGCTACCGTACCGTATTTTTCAACCTCATCAAGCATCGAGGCATATTCCGCTTGAGATGCATTTTCTCCATCCACTAAAACTGCAAAAGTTAACATCGTCATAATCACATTCCTTGTTTTAATGCTTAATCAATACAGATATTTTCTGGTGAAATTTCACTCATATATTTTGAAGTAATATCAATGTACTTTACTATTCCTAAATTTTTCGCCCCATTCTCAGACGAAGGCATTAAGGTTTCAGGATTTCGTTTGGATGTTGGAGAATAACCAATCAAAGTACAATATTTTGCAGCAGAGTTCCCCAGTTCCTCATAGAAACGATCAAAGATAGCCACTTCATTCTTTTCTGAAAAAGATCGATATTGCATCTTGCAGAAAGCACAAATATCAACATATAGAAGAAGAAAATATGGTCCCGATACATACTTGGCCTCTACTAATGCTGATTTAAAGTACTGTAAGGCACTCTCTCTATCACCACTAAGAAGCATCTTTCTAGCTAAACACCAAGACTTAACCCAGGCTACGTCTTGAAAATCAGACGCCACATTAGAAAGAATCGTATTTCGAATCTCAGCGTACTGACTCCCATCCTTATTAATAAACCAAAATTCAGAAAATACTATAGGTAGGGGTAAATCCAGATAAAAATTTTGAGACTTTATCTCACTCAAATATTTTTTATACTCTATTTCTACAGATAATAAATAATCTTCTATAGCTCCTTGATCAAACCTTTCATCACCTGCATTAGTTAATATATATAACTTTTCAAGTTGGTAGCTTAATGTCTCCCTCTTTATACTTCTCCCCTCATTGAGAAAAGATAACTTCTGGATCGTAATGCGGCTATAAATTTTTCCCATCAATTCACTCGTGATACCTTTATCAGGTGAAATCTTCTCACACTCTCTAGCAACATTATGAATAAAAAATGCAGTTATACATTTCATTTTTACCGTACTGGGGTTATTACTAGCTGATAAAATAGCTGTCAACGGAGAAAATTGATTTAATACTTTATGCCATTTCATTTTGTTATTTTTATTGAAACGCTCAACTATTTGTTTTGATTTCTTACTGACATCAACCTTACTACTTAGGCTAGCCCAAACCTCCATATCACTCTTATTAGGGCTATTG
Source organism: Pseudomonadales bacterium (assembly GCA_013215055.1). GTDB lineage: Bacteria > Pseudomonadota > Gammaproteobacteria > Pseudomonadales > DT-91 > CAKMZU01. Next base: position 10,766 of record JABSRQ010000047.1, read on the forward strand.
ATTCTTGAATTATGGAATTGGTCCAGCTTATATGCAGAAACATCAGCCTCTTTAAGTAACTCAGTTAAACAAGCTTTTAAGGGCCAATCATTAACATTCCCACCTGAACCAGAAAATGAAGAAACAAAATAATTAAAATCATCTGATGAGATTGATTCCTTAAAAAAGGAAAAAGATGATTTCATTATTGAATCAACAGCGATATGAGAAAGGAAATAACCAAAAGCCTCATTACCGCTATTCTCACAAATGCTTGCTTCCCTCAAAAATTCTTTATAGTGTTCTATCAATAATTTTCGAGTCTGTACGACATACTGACTAATTTCATCATCATTGAAACGCTCTTCTATCAAAACGTTAATGTAAGGATCAAGTTCATCTAACTCATGATGATTATAAAAGTCTGACTTCGAGAAATGAGTAACAAAGCTTTGTACTGTCCTACTTTTTCTAGGTAAAACCTGACTCTTTGGTGCATATTCTTCAATAGACTTTGTGACAGATTCTCGAGGGCCATAACAACCATTTTCTAATAGGTTTTCATCAAACGCTTTTTTTAAAGCCGCTTGCCTCTCTTTTTCTGTAGCTGGTACTTCAAACTCTATTTCAGAGCTATCCCAAAGCCCCAGTCCATCCAATATAATTTTGTTAAAAAGACCTAACGTTGGTATATTATTGTTCTTAGCCATCTTCCCACTCTCCAATTTATTCATAATAGCTTGTCATTAATTAAGCGCTCAATGTAAATCACTATTACGAATTCAAATAGGTATCAAAGTTTCGATGAGCCATAAATAAACAGAGACCCTATACATATCAATGAGTTAGACATAGCATTTTTTTAAAGTATGTATTCATCAGCCCCAACATCCTATCACCATCTGGCTGAATTTTTCACGAACATAGACGCAAAGTTTCTATCCGCAGGTCAATAACAATACAACCTTTCTTAATATACAAAACTTTACCTATACCTTTTCACAACGACCACCGGCACCGAAATACAAGCTGCGAGCCTTGCGAAGAGATATTTCAACGAAAAGTTTGATCGAATGTGGGTAGAACATGAAATGACTAACGAAGAGGTAGATCAGGCCATACAATTGACACTCATGTGAAATACAAGATCTGACCCGGGACCTTCAGAAAAAACTCTGAGCTTCATCAGTAAATATTGACGCTTTATTATTGATTAAATGAGAATTGAGGCCAAAGGTGTGAAGAATTATCCGGGGAGTATGACTCAGGAAGTTCTATATTTTTTCCGAGGCTTTCTCCTTTAACAATACTCTTAATCTCTAATCTCACATCATTTTTAATGTCTATTGGTAAGGTCGACTTCGATTTAGTTCTAACCTGTAAACCAAGGATGTTGGAATTGATTTCAGTGAGGAAGATAGAATGCAGATCTTCATATGTAAGCTGCATTTGATTTTGAGCAACATCCTGAGCTACTGCCACACCTAAATAAGCCGCAGATAATCTTTGTTCACTAGTACCGTGGTGATTAGGACTATGGAAATTATAGTCTCCAGTAGCATATACATTTGCATAGTACCCTTGAATTGAAGACCAAGCCCAAGATTTTCCTAGTGCCATATAAAACCCTGAGAAAGCATCAGCTTCTAGTTCAGCTAGAGGGTTTTCCATTTTCCCAAATCGTACTTGCTGAACTCTATGCCCCCATTCATGTGCAAGAATGCCTGCAACAGCTAATTCGCCGTAATTTGCGATTGAGTAATAAAACATATGGTAGCCAAAGTAGATATCACCATTTGAGGAGGCGTAAGCATTCTTATCTTGAATGCTTGGTTCATATAGTACATAGACATTTGCTGGGATATTTGAAAAAAATGAGCGCTGTAAATTGATCTCTTCTCCAAATTTTTGATCGTAGTAAGCATCATTAAAGGTCATGCCTACCTCCCCAAATCCTGTATTGCTATTTAGGCCGTTAACATAGCAACCGGCCTGACTCGATCGAACAACTTGAGAGGGAGGTGGAAGTGTAGTAGTCGTAGTCACTGCTGTTAACTCATTACTGTCGTCGTCACTGCCACAACCTGCTAAGATTATGAGAGAAGAAACCATAATTAATGATATTATTATTTTTGAAATATCCATATAAAATATCTACTCTTTACTTAGTTGTACTTTTAGAAAGTTAATTTAATTCTAACGAAAATACTAAGACACATAAAGTTAAATTCTGGCTAGAAATACCTCTATTTGACTTAAGCAAGTGGTTGGGTACGGGAGGTAAAAATAAACTATAGGTTTAGATGCAGCCAGTAGGCCGTAGGTTTCTCCAATACAGTTTTTATTAAAGCGTAGGATTGACTTGGACTTACAGTTGCCAAAATACAAGCATTCATTGAGTCAGCTATTCCACCACCCGCTTCAAATGCTTAACCTCATCCTCCATCTCCGCCATCTGAATTTCCAACAGCGGAAGTCGTTCATCATTATTACCCGAATCACCCAGTCCAGAAATAGGCACAGCACCCGCTACAGCAACAGCACCCGCAACAGCTGAAGACTCACCACCACTCACCGCTTCACTCACCCCACCACTAAACAAATGCACATAACGGCTATCACGTTTACCCGGCTGGCGTTCCAGCTTTTGCACCAGCGGTGTTTTCTCAAACTGCTGTAAACCTTCCAGCACCGCCTCCATTTCTTTCACATCACTAAACGTACATAAGCGATTCGAGCGTGTGCGCAGCTCCCCAGGTGATTGTGGCCCGCGCAAAAACAATAAACAGATAATCGCCAGCTGCTGCGCCGTTAACTGCAGCTCACTGAACTCGGTATTACAAAAGCGATGTTTCAGCTTCACCACACGGCTACCACCAGGGGCCTGCGTCATCAAGCTTTTAGCCATAAGCCCATCACTGACATCCTGCACCACACATTCATCCAGCGCCATCACCGGCTCACGATTACTCTTCTGATTACAGGCATTGGTTAAGGCATTAAGGGAGAGAGGATATTGCTCCGGCGTGGTAATTTCTTTTTCTATCAACACACCCAACAGGCGTGTTTCATTCAGGCTTAAATCCATTTCTAGGCTCATCTTTTCACCAATTCATTAACTGATTTTGACCTGTCACCACATCCAACCAACAGACAAGATAACCGGAACCCTGATATCACTAGCTGTTTATTGTGGCCTCTCTGCTGGGTGCCGACTGCCAGTGGCGCAGGTGGAGTAGATAGAAGGTTTAAGGCCTAACGAGCTGCAAGATTAAAAACCTGCCCCCCTACAGCTAATTAGTTATCTGGCAACCATTTAATATCTCTCGAATTTCCCAGCCATTTTTTTTCAAAAGAACCTTGGCATTATTATCAACAGATGATTTTTTCATCCCCAAACACAATAGATGAGTTGGTCTTGTCATCGCTACATAATGAGATTTAAGCCGACTTTTCTGCCGTTCTCCAGTTTCCCACCCTTTCTTACCCCCTTGTAACCACGGCAGTAATTTTTCAAGGTTATGCTCATGCCAAAAGGTTTCTAATACTAATGTTGCAGTGTGCGTTTGTCCTTTTACTGAATGGATAGACCCTACTTTAATTGGCACATTTCTACCATTTTTATTATGGAGGAAAATGTTATTCTGTGTTTTATTAGCAAGACCATCTTGAGTTGAAATATATGAGTAATCATCCCACCTAAGAAACTCATCAGCTTCAAGATTCAATTCATTAGCCCCCGCGATTTTTTCAGCAAGTCTCTTTATATACTTACACCATTTTGTTTCCCACTCATCTTTGCTCGGAAAATAGCGTTCAACTGATAATTTTTTAATCAATCTTAAATATATTTCTTTCTGGTCGCTCTCCTGTATCAACAAGTCGAGAATGTAGCGATGTTTATTTCTTCGTTTTTCAATCACTTTCTGTTCTGTGCTATATGAAGAGAGTCGAAGAAGAGCTTCAGCTATTTTCTCAACCATTGGATATGTTTCCCCAACGGTTTGAGAAAGGTCTTTACCTACGGATATATATTGTAAAAATGTGCCAAGTTTAGGTTCATATTTATTCAACTGATGATCATATGCATTCATATAGTGCTTAATATGATGAGGGTATTTATGCGACTCTTCCTTTTTAGGCGGTGTGTGTATACCTCCAACAGCATATGCTTTGAACCAACCAGAATTAACTTCCTGTTCTGAAAAAACATCGAGAATCAAATCACCATACGCTCCTAGCAATTTTCCAGCATTACTTTCTTCAAATAGAAAAATAATATTCCTATCATATAAATCAGAGTCTAGAGAATATTTTGGACCTGCGCCTTTTAAACCATATGGTTTCAGCCCTAAAGGGTCTGCTAGAGATGCGATACTTTGACCAAAGCGGTAGCTATTTGGGAGCTCAATTGGATTAGGTGCAGGGAAAGCATCCTTTAAGGATTCTTCAGCTCCCTGGAAATCATATATTGCTTGATTAGCATCACCATAACGCTGACGAACAATAGGACTACCACTATTTATAAATATACGGCTTAATATTTCCGTTTGTTCCAGACTATTATCTTGCGCTTCATCAACGAGCAATATCGGAAAACGATCCCGTAGAGTTATTGCAACGTCAGCTGATGTCTTCATTAACTCTGTAGCCCAGAGAAACATTTCGTCATGGCAGAAATATCCATCCATAGTAGAGAGTTTACAAGCATTAACTAATTCACGGTAAGTTTCAGTGTTTAAACCAAGTGTTGAACCAGACCAACTTACTTCTCCAACGCCAAAATCAGCATCTTTAATCGAAAGAACAGACGAATTATGTTTGGCATTTTCCAGAGCCTTCCTAGTTTTTACAGGCAATAAAAACCAACGTTTTTTTCGGCATATTTCAGTATCAATAACGTTTACTTCATACCCTTTCGACCTCAAAAATGGCAAAGCTAAAAACTCATTAATAAACCCATGTATTGTGCCAATATAATGAGGATAGCTAAGAAGTTTCTGACCTTCACTAGTATTTCCAAGATGCTTTTCAATCTCATGACGAGCTGAATTTGTATGAGATAAAACACAAATCCCACGAGTAGAAGACGACCATTTTTTTGCTAATATAGCCAGCTTAGCAACAAGTAATGTTGTTTTACCACTACCAGGGCAAGCAGCCACATCAATAGTGTCCATTCTCTTTAAAGCATCTTGCCGAGGGTCATTACCATCGGGACCATAAAACGCTCCTACAGGTAAACCTAACAACTGAGTTGCATGACTAATATCGTCATCAGTTATCTCTGGTAGTTGAAATGAGTTATTAGCCCTCATTTTTCATTAGCCTCGACTTTCACAGATTGAATAGGCTGAGTTACATAATTTATTGCATCCACCAAATAAGGCGGAAGTTTTTTATGTAATTCATCCACACGGTCATAGCCCTCGAGTATATCGGCTAGATACTGTGCCGCCATGGGTTTTGATGCTTTTGTACCACGAGTAAACATTGCATAGACATGTGAAGCTAAATGTTCTTTGTATTGTTCAGGGTCATCTCTCTCAGAGATATCCAGAGCCGTAATATTAAATTTTATTTCATTTAAAGCCTCTTTCGCCAAAGAGGTTTCTATAAGTCTTTCATCACAAGTAAAATCTGTGCCTTTATTCGCATAATATGCATCTTTTTTTGCTAAATGTGCAGCCGTATAAACTTCATCAGCAAGGCCAAAGTAAGCCAAATCATATTCCATTGTCCATTCATCAGAAACATAGGTTCTTACACTTTGACCTGACGCCTTCCTTTTAATGTTAGAACGGTGTTCGATAAGTTCTTCAGCTTTAAAGTCACACTTGGCTCGCCACTGTCTACGACAGGTCTCAGATAAAGAGGGATAATCATCGCTGGGGGAAATTTTTCCAATAATTTTTGGCGCACAATCAGGCATAACATCCATATCTGTTACGCAAGCGACTGGAATCTTTAAGTGTTCATTTTCGTCATTACGTTGAAATATTCTGGCATAGCGGCGTAGGCCTACGCCACCAACATTAACAATAGAAACACCGTGAGATACAAAATCAGAGCCAATCAACTTCGCTATCATAGGTAAGAGTACATTCTCAGCATCCCCCTCAACGATCATAACACCTCGAGCAAAAAACAAATTAGCTTTGGTCGCATCCAGAAAACGAGCGAGAAACCTATAATCAGAGGGCGCTAATTTTGTTTTACCTTGCTCTAAAGAAAATGCAACTGCACCTTGTAACATCACTATATTATCCAGTTTTATAGTGGAGGCAAGATTAGGGCTATGGGTTGTAATAATAATTTGCACACCCAGCTTCTTAGCTTGTTCCTGCAAATAAGCCATAACATTCAATTGGCGTTGTGTATGAAGGTGAGCTTCAGGCTCTTCTATTAATAATAACTTACAGCCCTCATCCTCTTGAGCCATTAAAAGCAATTCACATGCTATAAAGAGTAAATTATTAGACCCTAGACCTAACTTTCCAAAGTATTCATGTGCATTTACATCGGTAAGGCTCAAATCAAGTTTTTCGAGTAAAAGCCGCAATCTACGGCTATTAGAATTTTTTGAGTTATTTACCTTAATACTACTTTTTAATTCATCTCCATGTAGGGATAACTTGGCAAGATGCTTATCAATTTTATTTCTTGTATCACTTATGCTTTGCTGTTTTTCTAAAAGGTCATTTGCAAAATCGCCTATTCCTAGTACCCCGAGTTTTTCTGGCTCAGTTTTACTACCAGGCGTATACCCAATACCTGATGATTCGATTTCTTTTTCTTGAAGTAAAACTTGAGAAAGTCGTGAGCCTCGCCCTGAAGAAAGGGCCAGTTCAGCGTCACGTAAAGGACGTAGATATGTAGTTTTTAACCTTTCGCGTAACTCCTGAACAAAAACAGGACCATTCCCACCTTTTCCTGATCGCATTTCAACACGACGAAATGCTTTCCCTTTGAGGACTTTACCTGTATCTACAGAAGTCCAGTTTACATATAGGACTGGAGCATTACTTTCTCCAGAAACATCATAAGTAAGATATTCAACATACGCCCTTAACTCCTGTTCACCCAGTTCTTCAAACTTACAGGTAATACGCACCTTTCGATTAGATTCTCCTTTGTGAAAATCCGTCTCCTCCAATTTATACCAATCCTGATCCGTAGTGCCAAGAGCAAAACGAATAGCATCAACCACAGAGCTTTTTCCCGCATCATTTTCACCAACAATGGCTGTCACCCCTGCTTTCAAGGTCATATTTAGAGCTTTATCGCCCTCACCATAAATACGGAAGTTCTCTATCTGCAACTCAGTCAAAATCATAAGTTGAATATCTCTGATTTACGTTTAATCAATATTTTATTAGTAAGGGGGCGCGGGTCAGGTCTTACAATTGACACTCATGTGAAATAAAAGACCTGACCCCGGCCTAAGTTAACGAGGCTGTAGAAAAACTCCAACCCAGTTATAGTTGTTCATTTTTTGATTGACATTCAAACAAACCATCGAGTTCTGCGTGAATTCTGACTCAATATCGGGTTGAATAAATCATTTCATACACACACCGTATGCTAATTTATGTGCCTTTTAGTTTTTCTACAGCCTCAAAACCCTGCACAGCAGTGAGTTGAACTGGCGTTTTTGTTGTGCGGTTACATACACAAAAAGTGACAGTTTTACGAATCCGTTGCTGCTGTTTGTTAGGCATTATTCCAACCATTCTGAAAAAACGCCATATCTATGACTTTTCCTGCTGGATATTCATTATTCCCATAGTGCGTAGAATAACCACCTAAGTTCCAATTTTGATTGGTACTTACAACATTAAGGCATGTAAGTGAATTTGAGTTAATTTTTCCTTTTGGAGAAATAGATAAGCTTGGATTTTCATCCAAAAGTAAGCTTAAGCCACCTGAATAAAATGTGTCCAGCGCAGGACACTGCCCCCACAATCCTAATAATATTTTAGACTTCAATGTTTCAGTCCACGTTACCCTTTCAGATTTAAAGCGCTCCATTTTATGAATTGCATTTTCAAACAGTTCTGAAGCCAACTTATGTTTCTGTGTATCATCTGGATGAAAATCAGTAAAATTCAATTCCCAGAATTCGAAAGGTATTTCCTTAAACAAATAGTCTGCAAGGTCTTTGAAAAAATCTAGATTGGTATTTAGGAGTCCCGATGAGCCTCTAAACATCCCCCAATTCGCCAAATAGAAACCTAGATGAAGTGCAGTTTTCTCTGAAGACTCTTCGTTCACAAGATCGATCCAAGTATCATGCTCACATACATAATCCCATAAGAACTCCCACCCTCTTAATCGAGGATAATCATCCCCTTGAGCAGTGTCATAATACTGTTTTACAAGATTATCAAAGTTAAAAGACACTTAAGCCTCCATTGTTCACTATTGCCTAACGCACTGTTAAACGGTGGAGTAACTTGGCGCGTTTTTTTGCAAAAAACGCGGCAACTTACTGAATCCGTTTTGAGCAACTTGTTAAATTACTTTTTACTCTGATAGACGACCAACTTTATAAAATTTACATTCATCATTTTTAAACTCTTTAATAAGTGGAGACACATAGAAAAACGGATAGTCTACTTGCTCATACACACTAATATTAGATACCAATACTAAACTTAATATATGGTGTTGGTTAAAAATATTCTTAAGCTTATTTTTAAACCTGTCACTAGATTTAAGCTCTTTGTATGTGTCCAAATTTGATATATGTACAAAAATAGAACCTGCTTTATCAGACGAAAGCTGCCTTTTAGCTGCATCCTTGCACTTATTTTCAAATTCGCGCCAAAACGCTTCTTTGGCTGTAGATGTAATACGCAGTGCTGTACGGCTTTTCTTCCCTTTTGCAGTAGAGATTGTATATGCTAGCTCTATTCCATACACTTTAGATGGAAGTTCTCTCCACACTTCTTCAGCTTCTATATTATCCAAATTGTAAAATACTTCTAAATGAAGCTTAAACTTTTCACTACTCAATAACCCATTATCTAAAGAATCGTAAATTTCATCTAAAAGAGCCTGCTTTCCCTTATTTGATTTGGGAAAAATACTTAGCATTTCTAAAGTAAGGAAGGTGATAGAACTTTCCGGAGGTTGTTCAATATTCAAACCGCGCTCAAGGATTAATCGATTCAACTCTTGGGCTTCGGAGTTATTTATGTACAACCCCTTATCATTAGAAAAAGACTTACATTCTACTTGTACTTCGTGATCCTTGGTAATTAAATAGTCATACGTTTCACTTGTATTTTTACTGTCTTTGCTTTCTACGAGATACCCTTTACTACTAAGGTAGTTGTATGTGAAAAGCTCAAATACTAGGGCTCTCATGTCTTGTGATTCTTTAAATGCGGCTCCAAACCTAGACTTTAAGCTTGCTTTGTCTTCATCTAGTATCGAATTGTAAAACTCTAAAAATTTTCCACTATAAAACATTGACTCTGCGATCGCAGACTTTTGATACTCATCGTACTTCGAAAAATCTCCTTTCTCCCACAAGTCTAATCCATAAGCCATAATACGTTCACCAAGCTTTTCAATACTTATGGGGTTTTTCTTCTTGCTGGTCATTTTAGACATGATGGTTGACCAAGGTTTATTCGGATATAAATCCAATAACTTTGAATACACAAAACCATAATACTCTTCCACACACATGTCTTAAGCCCCCTATATTTCTCTGTAGTAGATTAGTAATTTAACGCCGGGCTCATTTGCCGAGGGCTACTGGCGCCTTTTGTACAGTTTTTTCGCACAAAGGTGACAGTGGCCGGAGGTCAAATGCAGCCCTTGTTAAGTTACCACTTCGCTTCTGCACCTGTTGTAGGGAGTAAAACAGGCACTTCAAACTTGATTCTACTTATAGAACTATTTTGTGTGCTTATTGTAACAGCAGGCGAAACCGAGATTGACCCAATAGATTCACCTCCCTCTGAATTTGATGTTTCTTCAGTTACAGTTACAGCAACATCAAACTTAACTTGCTGAAGAGGCACTCCTGTTTGTTCGCAATATGCTTGCCCCTCTCCTTGTCCAGCCAGACGTGATGTAAGAGGGTTAACCTTTGCATTTTTAGAGTTACCAAACTCTTGAGCAGAAACAACACCCTGAATTATTTGTTTAATTGTTTCAGATACAAAATCATCTAGTTTCATTTTTCACACCATTAGTGAAACAATAAAAGAACCGATTGAGGCAATACTTCCTACACTTGGCAAGCTGTCAATCAAAGTTTTAACTACAATTTTACTTGGTTTATCTCCTGTAAATTGAGATTCAATAGCATCAATAACTTCATATGAAGTTGTAACTTCTTCTTGTGGCAGGTTCAATCTCTTGATTTCTTTCCTTAAAGCCTCAATGTGATCTTGAACGTCAGTGTTTGACTGCACCATATTTCTGGAGTTATCAGTTGAATTCTGATTGATTCGATTATTGGTTCCTGAAACATGATAATTGGTAATATTCTGAACAGCCTTTTCAGCTTCGGGGATGCCGAGTTTTTTTACAGCCATTTGATATCCTGCAGGAATACTGTGAAATTTCTCATGATACCCTGGGTCAATAACTTTGTAAGTCTCTTCAGCGCCATTACTCATCACGCGTTTAATAAAGTCTCCGCTCTCAATCAAAATATCAGAACGTTGAATGAATATTTTATTTGTTTGAACACTAGCTTTAACATCCTCAATTTCTTCACCACAGTTCTTCAACACGGAGACTGTGTCCGTTAACAAATTGTCGAATCTCATACGTTCTCTCCTTGGTAACTCTGGATGCTAACACCCGCCTTAACGGCGAGCTAACCTGGCGCTGAAATTGAGTGGCTGGTTCAGAAACCGATTGAAGGCGTTTGTCAGTATCACTTCTGGAAAGCCTCGATGGCTCTGCCTAGTTTTCCTTCCGGCGTATCCTTGTATATTCTTTCAACAACAAGGCGCGTTGATTGAGCAGCCAAAAGCGATAGTATAAAAATAGATCGTTTTATATAATCCCTATCAATTTGTATTTTCCTTCCAAGTTGAGCTGTTGGGTCAACTTCACGTTGATACTTTCTATCTATCTTTCCATTATTATGAGCAATAATGTTTCTAGTAGCGACAATTTTACGAAACTCGTCTAGCTCACTACTATAATTGTCTTTAAAGAATGATCCGAACTCTAATTTAGCTTTATCTTTCTCAAAAACATCTAAAGGATTTCCGTAGAATAACCCTCGTATTTTCTCTTCCACTAACCGATCTATCATTTCCTTTTTATCTGAACTCACTAGCATAAGTTTAAGAAGTTTTTGATAGCCAGAACTATTAGAATCATCTTGGAATGACATTAATTTATTTGGAATGTCTAAATATACTAGTTCTATTAAATCAGACATATAATCTTCAAATACCAAAACTATTTCTAGCATGGTGCTTCGAAAATTACCTCGCCTTTCGAGAGAGGTTAATGCTCCGTAAGTATTATTTTTATCTAACGTACGATCACTTTCATTCCAAATCCTGTCAATTGTAAGACTTGGAAACACATCATCCTTAATTGCGTCACGAATTTTTGGTGCATAAAATTCAACAATAGAAAAAGCCTCCCATAAATCTCTTTGCTCTTTTTGGAAACGCTTATATCTAACGTGTAGATTCGGAACACTTCGTGATTTATCCATATTTCCTCTTAATGCTAATGCCGGCATCGACGGCGTAGCGACCTGGCGTTTTTTGTGCGGTTATTGCACAAAAAGTGACAGGTTGCGGAGTCAGATTTCATGCCCTGGTTAGGTTTTTTACAGTTAAGATAGTGCCTCTAACAACTTATCCGCATAGTCAGTATCATTATGGCGTCTTTCCTGAACTGAGACTCGTAAAAATTCTTTTAGATTTTTAGGGTAGTTCTCACATGCATCTAGAAGCTTACTACGAACAATTTTCGCATTATTGCTTAAAACAGCATACGCTAAATTTTCTGAAAGTTGCTCTCGTTTTTCATCTCCTTTAACAATACTAGGAAGAGAATAAATAAAGTATTCAGCAACATAGTTCTGTGTATACCAGCTACTCTCCAGCCTTGAGATGAGAGCATCTGCAAAATCGTCTCTTCGAGTAAAGTACTTTCCGAAGGTATTCCCCCAAGTTCCTAGTGAACCACGATCTATCCCTGAATACAGGTCATAGTGCCCAATTGAGCAATTTTCTATTACCAAGTTCTCAATACGCTGTTTAACATCATCTTGGAGCATTTGCCATGCTTTAGGTTTTAGCAATCTAAATAGGTTAGTGATGTCTGTCGTTTCCGTAGCAGTTCTTAGCTCATCACCTATTACTTGTATCGCCGTATCAACGCTATCCGTAGGCATAAGTTGATACATTGCTTTGAAAGCAAATTGAATATCTTTTATTCGCCCCTCACTTTTTCTATTAAATGCAGCGGTAAACACATCTATAATTTTGTGCTCAGGAACTTGAGATATTAATGTCTCCGCATACTCTTTACTTGCAACAAAATGAGGGTCATAAATCCTATCAACAAAACCTGCCACATCAAAATCTTCAGTTTCCCGATTAAGGTAGCAAAGCATTGTATCAATAAGAATCATGACTCTTATACAGAACTCCTCTGTATCTTCGGTTATCTCATGTGTTCTAGGATTTCTTATTCCTACATAGAATCCCCTGATGAGTTGCTCGATTCCTTTTTGTTCATCTTTCTCTGAAGCGCCCTGCAAACTATTAATAGGGAATTTCGGAGTTGTTCCACCTAAAACTAGACCAACAAGTTGTGCTCCATCACCTTCACATGAACCCTTCTCTCTGAGGATTTGTGTTAAGTACCTTGTACCCGATAGAATTGCATCTGTGTAAGCAGAATTAGTAATTCTATTTCCAACAGCATCCACTAGACCATTATCAAAATTATCTTTAGTAAAATTATTCTTCGTAAACATTTTAATTCCAATTATATCTATGAGTAACGCTGAACCTAACGCCTAGCATAGCGGCTTGAAAAACTGGCGCTTGTTTTGCTGGTTTTTAGCAAAACGAGTGACAGTTTTTCAAGTCCGTTGCTGCTACTTGTTATGAGACCTTTCCTTACCGTACATTTCTGTAATCGCTTCACTTACTAACCCGCTAATTTCCATTTTGTTAGGTGGCGACATATCTCTTAGTGGTAGAAGCCCAGACTCATCAACCTTCCCTAACACTATTTTGCTTAGTTTAATGACTCTATCTTCACATGGTTTATTAGCATACCTCCACTTATCATTAAAATAGCGCTCAATCTTATACTCAAATATTGTAGTTACTAAGCAACTCTTTCTATAAGCAACAGCTTGCTTAGCCCAAAACCCTTCTTCCTTTAATTTCTCAACTTTATCCTTGCTCCATCCATCCTCATCTATTCTTCTCTCAAAGTGGTAATTTACACATGCCTCCAATAATTTCACCTCAGAGGATCGCGCACCCATAAAAGCATTTTTCCACGCATCTGAGTCTGCCTTATTACATTGTAACAATGATGAATTTTCAGCAATTCCCGATTCAAACTTATTTGCCAGCCTACTCCCAACTCTCTTAGCAAAATCATTATCAGATGAGTTGATTTCGTTTCTAAGTTTTGACAGTTTTTCTTGTGCTAAATCATTAGGGCTTAGGAAAGTTTTATCTAATCCGTCCTTTATTTCATTTTCCTTATCATAAGAAAAAACAAACCTATTTATAGACTGGTTTATGAGTCTAACGAATTCAATAGATAATGGTTTTTCTCCAGATAATTGTAATTCCAACTCTTTATAAAGTTCATTTTCTGCCTCTTGTAAACTAGTTCTAATGTTTTTTCTCGTGCGTTTTAATTCCTCTAGGTTTCTTAGAGCTAAGTTATATTCATTAGATTTTTCTTCTAGTGATAGAGCAAGGGTATTTTTAGTTTCTTCGAGTGATTCTATTTGGTATAAAGTATTTTCTACTTCCTTTTTATACTCATTAAGCTCAATCTCCCATTTATCTTTCTCAAGTTGAATCGAGGCTAACTCTTCTGAAATTTTCTCTTTCTGGAATACAGGAATAACTGTGTAAAAATATCCAAACACAACAACAAATAATGTTAATACCTGAGAAATATTTGCTAACACACTAGAATATCGCTCGATACTCATCTAAGTTTCCTCACTCAAATTCTCATAACAGCTGATTCAACGGCATGAGTACATCTGCTACAAATCGCTATCTTTAGTTATAAATGTCTATATATTGATATCAACATGACCATATATAGTCATTGTCACTTTTAACTTCGTTAATTGAACGATGATTTACTTCGCACAACACATTAACCTTGATACTTTCTTCAAACTGCATACACATCGCAGTTTTCACTAGCGCCTTTGAAATATATTTTTACAATTTTACTCGCAAAATAACGTGCTCAAAACCTCTGCCGTCATTCGAATCACTTCCCCTATCGTTTGCATTGCATATCTTAACTGCTGGATTAACCACTGCACTTTCTGGTGTGAGCGTTTTCGGGTGGATTAGTGATAAGGTCTTACAATTGACACTCATGTGAACTACAAAACTTGATCTGGGCATACTCTGGGGATTGCGCACTACTGCCCACAGGCGGCATGATGCTTGGCGGCTATGGTGTAATAGCTTCGCCAGTACTTTTAGGCATAGTGTTAGAGCTACAAATTCATTTTGTAGGCGTTGCTGGTATGGCAACGACAGAGTATTCATGCACATCCATACAACCACATCATTATCGTTAGAATAATACTAACACAAAAAGTAATGTGATTTCCATCACGCTTTTTCGGCGTATAGATTTTATGCAGGTGAGGCTTTAAGCTGGTGGCTTGCTGTTTTTATAGCGCTTCTCTTTTGGCCGCCACTTTATTTAATCGTTATCACTATGGCTTTGTTATCTGCATTTAGTTTGCCGTTTAAAAACCTTGTTTTTCCTGTGGCTGCTGGTCGTGTTGGGCTGGTGGGTTATGGGGCTTATGGCTGGGCTTTGTTTGTGGCTGTTTTACCCTACTGTTTTATGGTTTATCTCAAAGCTTTTTAGCAGCGCTTTTGCTGGCCTGTTAGTGATTATGCTGGGGCTTAGCTGTTATTTGCGCCCGCCGGCTAGGGTGCAGTGGCAGCTGCTGCACTTTGGGTGGTTGGCATTCTTGTTGTTTGGGTTTTCTGTGTTGGGGTATTTGGCCAATGAGAACTATTTGGGCATACAACTATTTTCTGCTGCGTTGTTTATTGCTGCGGCTTATAGCTTAAGCGGCATGGTGCTTTGTGCGGCTGCATGGCGGGGGCTGTTTTTGCCCTGCTGTTTGCTGATTGTGATATGACCCTTTGCCGGGTATCTGGATATTGTTTTTGGATTTCCGCTGCGCTTGTTATCCAGTAATATGGCGGCTGAGGTGTTGCAGGCGCTGGGGTTTATCTCGATAAGCAATGAATCGATTATTTTAATTGAGAGCAAAGCTGCCAATGTGGATTTGGGCTGTAGCGGCATTGAGGGCTTATGGGCTGGAGGGGGTTTTTATCTGCTTTTGAGTTTGGTTGAGTTTGGTTGAGTTTGATTGAGTTTGATAGATTAGCTGGCGCTGGTTAGGCAGTGGCTTAGGTTTTCTGGCCTGTTTGTTATTCAGCCATGGTTTACGCATTGTGTTATTGGTGTTGCTAAGGGGAAGGGGCATTGAAGCCTTTAAAGCGTTATTTTTCAGTATGCAAGTTGTTTAAACAGCCATAGCAATGGCTCTGCTGCCCTTCGATTGTGCTCTATAACCATTATAATGCCGCTCACATTGGCCTGCTGCCCTGCTGCCCTGCTGCCCTGCTCGCCACTTCTATTTTTGGCTCTTTTGGGTTCTTTTACTTGCCGGTAAATGTGGGTTTCCTTTTTTCTGAAAAAGCTGTCACGGCTTCCATCAGATCATGGGAAGGGATTATATTGGCACTGATAGAGGCCACATATTTAAGGCCGTCATCAATGGATTTTCCGACACCATAATTTAATACATCCTTGCTGGCCTGAACGGCCAGAGGGGAATTATCGGCAATTTTTTGCGCCATTTTTTCTGCTGCTAGCAACAAGGTTTCATAATCTTCAAGCACCTGATTGACCAGTAAAATCTTTTCAGCCCGCTGCGCGGTGATATTTTTGGCGGTAAAGGCAAGTTCTCGGGTAATGCCCTGGCCTACAATTAACGGCAGGCGCTGGAGAACCCCCACATCAGCAACAAAACCCACCGCAGCTTCTTTGAGGCAGAACTGAGCATCCGCTGTACATAGCCTTATATCACAGGCCGTGATCATGTCTAGACCCGCGCCGATGCAATAGCCGTGCACGGCAGCAATGACAGGTTTTCTGATTTTTTCTATCACCGTCATGGTTTCTTGTAGGGGATAAATTTTCTTAAGCAGCTGCCATTTCACCCCGCCCTTTTGCTCGGCGTCCATTAGCTCAGGCAACTCTGCCAGCATGCCCATCAAATCAATGCCTACACAAAAGTCATCACCCTTGCCTGCCACAATAATGGCTCTTACCTCGGGGTCATTATCCAGCGCAGTAAATATGGCCGGCGCATCATGCCAGGCAGGTGGGTGCATGGCATTTTTCTTTTCTGGTCTATTTAAATATACCCAGGCAATGGCGCCTTTTTTTTCGACAAGATAATAGTCGCTGCTATGCATGTTTATCTTCCTGTTTTTTATTTATCGGCCGTTTACTAGTAGCCAACTTTTTAAAGATCCTATAAAGGGGGCAGAGCCATGGAAACCCATAAGGTGTTATTTTTGGCTGCTCTATTGAGGCTGGCAGTTCAATAAGGCTTGCCCTTTGATTGTTAAGGTTAGTTCTTTTAATTATTGGTGTAATGGCTTGCGCTAAAAACACGGGAACAATACGGTTATCAACAAGCTGTATTAGCACAAAAAAGGCATGATCTTCAGCTGCGATAACAAAACGCCATGACATGCATGATTCTTAGGGATCTCGATTTTATTGTTCCCTTGCCGCCCATATGTAAGCGATCGATAACATCTCTATTGCCTAATACAGCCAATAAGAACATGATCCGATCACAAAACAATAGCCTGCAGTAAGAGCACATTAATGCCTTTTTTGAACTTACCCCTATGGGAACATTTAGCTTTACCCTTTTTTTTAGTGTCGTGGATGGGTTACACTTTTTTTGCCAAATTCATGTCTACTCGTACCCACTGCCTTGCCTCCGTTTTGGAGGTGCACAGAACGTGGTGGATGGAGCGTATGTTATTAAGAGATAACCGTGTTGCCGATGCCGCTTTATTAGCCAACATTGAGCGTAACGTTAACTTCTTTGCATCCACCACGCTTCTTATTATTGCCGCAACCCTGACAGCCCTTACCGCTGATTTTGAATTTAAACTGTTTGCCTACACGTTTGATCACAGTGACAGCCAGTTAAAGTTAGCGCTGATGCTAGGCATTATGGTTTATGCTTTTTTTGCCTTTACTTGGTCCTTAAGGCAGTACGGTTTTGTCAGTGTTTTAATTGGTGCTGCGCCTACGCCAGGCCAAGACGAATTTAGCCTTGAGCAACGTAAAGAATATGCGCATGCCACGGGCAAGGTTTTAGACCAGGCAGGGAAAAGCTATAATTACGGCCTGCGTTCTTATTATTTCACGCTGGCTATACTGGCTTGGTTTGTTCATCCGTTATTATTTTTGCTGGCCACAGCCACTGTAGTAAGCGTTTTATATATGCGAGAGTTTCATTCTGAACCGTTAAAGTACATGGCTATGGATGTGGAACTATTAAAAACATCCGACAAAGATTAAGGCCATTAAAACCCAACCAGCGTTATTTTGGCCACGCTCTTTAGACAGTCATTTCAATGATTCTGCCGCCTTGATTAAAGCGCTGAGGATTAAACCCAGGGCCAAAGGCTGGGTGTAAACCGCCACCCAGCAATGCCAGCCATTGATCAAACGGCTGCTTAGCCTGAAGTGTATCAATCCCCCATGGGGTTGATCTTTAAAAAGGCTTCGCCTGTTCAACGCAAGCTTGATGAATTCATCCTCAACGATGATCGGAACGGTTTGCAGGGTGCAGGTTTTTTTACCCTTGCAGTTCACTCAAGGTATTTCTTCTCAGTGTTAATATTATTTTAATTTTTGTCACTCTTCAAAAGCGATGACATCAACAATCAATTCCGATTCCACATCACGCTCAGGCAGGTAGTCACAAATAAATAGCTGATGTTCAGGTAAGTCAGCAAGCTCAAAATAGCGTTGTGATAGATTGGCGTACTTATTCGCGATATCCTGAATTTCTTCATACATCTTTGCTCGAATTTCGTCATTAAGTTTAAGTGACTTCACTAATAATAAATCGGCATAGGGTTCCTGCGAGACAATTTTATCGCCAATGGTCTTAAGGTTTTTATGAATATTATGAGTGACCATGGCACTGTCATCAGAAAAATCTATCGGCAATGTTACCAAAAACTTAAAATACTGATCATCGGTGCGTTTAATAATGCCGATGTCCTGCAGCTTATTCATATAAGCTTCGGTAGAAGCCGGGCTAATGGCGCTGATGTTTTCTATATCTTTAGGTGTTTGTTGAAAATGAAATAGCGCTTTGAAATAGGTGTAAAGCGCCGGATTTTGATAAAAGGCTAAATCCTGCTCCTGCGTGAAAACATTATTCCTGTTTTCTTGTTGTTCAATGGTATTCCATACATCGATGAAATCCAGGCCCACCGCATCACATAAAGCCAGTAGTTTTGACATGGATATTTCACCGGCATTAAGCTGGCGTTTTACCGTAAGCAATGAAACTTCTAATTTATCGGCCAGTTGCTGATAGGTATCGCCCTGGGTTTTAACTTCATCTTTGATTAACGATAAACAGCGTTTGATTTTATCCTGATAATTCATAGTGCTAATTCTTTTTTAGGTCGTTACTGGTAATGTCAGTGATGGGCGTTTCATCAAGCGTGTGATGCGGTTTTAAGAGGCAGGCAGCTAAGCATATAGCGGGCTGGTGGCTGTTGATAAAATAGCGATCAGAGATACCGCCATATTTAGAAAACAGCTCATAAATATCCAGATTTATCTGCCCTAACAGTTGTGGACTGAGTTTAAGTGTTTTAACGATCTTCATCTCCGGCGCTTTATTAGGCACAAAATATCGATCGGCAAGATCATAACATCCCTTTTTAAAGCCTTGATTAGTCGTACGTGTGTTAGGGGCCATAAACCCCAGAGGTGCGCTGACTAATATGCGAACTTTCCCTTGTAAGGAAAGTTGTATCAGGCCCAGTTTTTCTAATTTTCGTAAATACGCATGGGTGGAGGCAGGGCTGATTTTATATTTATTTTCTATCTCTTTGGGTGAAAGTGTTTTGGCAAAAAGAATGTGAAAATACCGATGCAGGTGTGGATTTTTAGAGAAGGCAACATCCTGCGCTTCGGTGAAACGGGTAATTTGGGGTCTTTCCTGGATGGTTTGACGCCATATATCGCTAACCTCAATATCGGCAGCTTCACAAAGTGCCATCAATTTAGACATGTTGATGTCTTCGGCATTGATCTGGCGTTTAATGGTCTGTATAGAAACGCCAAGATTATCGGCTAATTGTTGATAGGGAATGGATTTCGCTTTCACCTCTTTTTTTAAGGCTGCTAGAAATTTACGGGTTTTATCTTGATACTCCATAGCTTGGGATATTGCCTTTATCTGTATGTAGTGACGTTAGCGGGTATTTAACCGCAGTTAAGGTAAGGGGAAAAGTGCCCATCAGAAAGTATTATACCTTACTTATTTTTTCGTATAAAAGTATCGTTAAGTGATACTGGTAAGGTTTGCGAAAATTACCCTAATCTACCTGACTTCAAAGCCACTAGTCTTTGAGGGAAAAGAAGTTATTCCAATGAGTCGAAGTGTTGAAAAGTAACGTGTCATTTATTTTTTATTAGCGCTAACCGATGTAAGTAGAAGGGGGAGCCCCTTCTACTTAAACTGAAGCTACAAAGGAATATCCTCAATTGGCATGTCTAGCAGTTGATTCATGATTAGGGCCTGCACCAACTTATCAAAGTTCTCATCACGTTTATTGGAAAGCAATATCATCACCGTTTCAGTTTCTGGGATCATTAAAATAAAAGAAGTGAAACCCCCGAGTTGCCCCTTATGCCCGATGATCTGATGCGCGCCTATATCCTCAACCCCCCAGCCATAACCCGCCTCAGGCGTAGCAAAAAACATGATGTCGTTGTAAGCCGCTGGCACTAAAGAGTGATCACTATAAGACTGTGCCCATTTAGCCATATCCTCCAGGTTACTGGATAAAACGCCGGCAGAGTATACTAGAGACATATCTCCAGGGAATTGTGGCACAAACCCAGGTTCATAACCCAGGGCATATTGTTCACCCGAAATGATAGTGGGGCCGCTCTCGGTATTGATCATGTTAAGCGGCGTTAGAATATTGTTACTAACATTGTCGATATAGGATAAGCCAGTGATAGTTTCCAATAGATATCCCAATAGAACGTAGCCACCATTGGAATATTTTGTCTGAGTACCGGGGTCAAACTCTAGCGGTTTATCCTTTGTTATCGCGACCAGCTCTTTGGGGCTGAGGTATTTATTCTCAGTTAGAAGTGGAAGGTGATCAGGGATACCCGAACGATGTGCAAGCAAATGATGCAGGGTGATTTCATCGCCGCGGGGATAATCGGGCAAATAATCGGAGACCGGGTCGTTAAAACTATTGATAACGCCCTGCTGTTCCAGCTTCACAATGGCCATGGCCGTAAATGCTTTCGTCAATGAAAAAATTCGAAAACGTGTCTCAACTGTATTTTCTCTATTGGCTTCCTTATCAGCAAAGCCATAGGCTTTTTTAATAACAATCTCATTACCTTTTTTGAACATGGCAGTGCCATTAAAATTATAATGTTGCAAAATCTGGTCGGCCTCGCTGCCCTCTCCATATTCGATGAATTCAGGCGTTTCAGTTTGTACTGGAAGATCCACATTTGAGAAACCTAACTCCAGATTACAGGCGGTTAAAAAAATGCAGGTAACGCCAAATACTAGCGTTTTGATAGCGTTCATATTATATGATTCCTTTATTAAGATTTATATTTCTTATGCTGAAAAACAAAGCGCAGCACAGTCATTTTATTATTGTTTTTCGATCACCCAACTTGTTGTTGGGCATTCAAACCTCACCAGCAAACAATCTCAAGGAAATGTTATACGGTGACTTTTTGAAGCTTAATTCAAGGCTCTCAAATAATTACAGTTAAACTCTTAAAGTACCTACTTATGAATGAAATATGACCGCTTAAGTAACAGAAAACGATCCTGTGATAGCGTGTTAGATAGAGTTTGGATAGTGGAATTAGGTCTGCCCAGGAAGAAAGCTTTTTGGCACTATTGAGATACTGGAGCGAGTGGTCAACGTCTAATCGTTATAGACAGAAACTGAAAGAAAATGAGATCCAGCCCTGACAAGCGCAAACATCAACGTCGTAAAGCTTTCATTTTTATTTCCCTGTGTTGCCGGCGTTCTGCCGAAGAGAATCTAGTTTTATGCCTGAACCCGATCCAGAAAAAATCATGAGCTTTGCATCACCGAAAGATCTCGGCCGCTGGCTTGAGGTGAATCACGCCAGCGAAACTGAACTGTGGGTGAAGATATTCAAGAAAAAGACGGGCATTGCCAGCGTGACTTGGGACGATGTCGTGGTTGAGGCGCTGTGCTGGGGCTGGATCGATGGCATTAAGAAGTCAATCGATGAGCAGGCCTATCTCCAACGGATCACGCCAAGATCCACGCGAAGCAACTGGTCAAAAAGGAACGTAGCGCATGTGCAGCGTTTAATAAACGAAGGCCGGATGACAGAGCCAGGACTGGTGCATGTTCGTGCCGCCAAAGCAGATGGCCGCTGGGAGAATGCTTATGTGGTAAGTGAAATGAAAGTGCCAGCGGATTTTCTGGCAGCACTAGAGAGCCAACCTGCAGCGAAACATTTTTTTGAAAGACTCACTAAGTCGAGTCGTTATGTCATCGCACACGGACTAACAAGTGCAAAAAAAACCGAAACTAGAGAGAGACGATTTACAAAATTTATGGACATGCTTGGCAGAGAAGAAAAGCCGACTTAGTCTGTAAAGCCCCCTAGATTACCAAGGCAGCTGCTCACCATTGGAGTGCCAGAAGGTACCGGAGTTTTGCAGGGTCAATGCATCGATTCTTGTCATTAATCGCTGCGCCGCCTGATCTGGGGTGATATCACCATGGCCACCAATCATCTCGGTGCCGACTAAACCAGGGTGTAAAATCGCCACCGCAATATTGCTTGCAGCCACATCCTGCGCCAATGACACCGCGGCAATATTTAACGCCGCCTTGGACATCCGGTAGCCGTAACGCCCGCCACTGGTGTTGTCGGTGATCGAGCCCATGCGCGAGGTCATCATGGCAATTTTAGCGCCCGCATTCATCTGCGGCACTAACGCCTCAGCCACTCTTAGTGGGCCTAGCGCATTGGTTTCAAACTGGCTTTGAATGGATGCATAATCAATATCACCCAAGACCTCGTTGCGTAAAATACCGGCGTTATTGATGAGCACATCAATAGCCACGCCCTTCAGAGCCGCCTGAATATGCTCTGCCACATCGGCACTGGATACATCAATACCTTCTACCACGTTAACGCCTAATTGCTTCAGTTCCTCTGAAGCCGAACGACACAGTGCATACACGGTTACGTTATTGGATGGACTACTTTTTGATTGATAGAGCTTGGCGAAAGACAAGCCAATGCCGCGATTGGCGCCAGTGATAACAACAGTGGTCACGGTGATCTCCTTATGAGATGAAATATTGGGGGAAATTATTTAACCGTATATGAGATTAAAGGGGAAGCTTAAGAGATTTTCCTCATTATTAAAAAAGCCAAAGGTGGTGAGTACACTTTTAGCCCGCATCATACGGATATTCCTCATCAGTCTACAGCTGCGATTCAAAAGCAGCTGTCTAAACAGCGTAAAGCGGTTGAAGGCCGAGTGCCCTCTCACTTTGTGGACATACTCAATTTAGCCAGCTCTGAGTTGGGTGCGGCTACCGAGTTCTCCCCTAGTCTGATTAAGTTTTATATTCATGGTTTAGCCGAAGGCGATATTTCATCGGCTAATTTGAGTGCTTTTTTAACCAGCGATTTAGCCCAAGGCAAGGCCAATAAACGTTTATCACTTAAAGGGCGTTATGTGGCAGAGGAAGCTGAGAGGTTAAAAGCGCAGAATAATATTGGCTCAACCACGGAGCTGTTAAAATCTGTGGTATTAAAAATTCATGATGATATTTTGGTACACAAACGCAGCAAACCGATTAAGGCTTTACAGCATGTGATTGCGGCTATGGCGTAGATATGAGTTAAACAGAAAGGCATAAAAAAAGCCGGTGATGTAAGGGGGCATCACCGGCTCAAAATGAGTTGTTCCACAACTCTTGGAACAGAAAACCTTAGGGGGGATTTTCTGCTCCAGCCACTATCAGGTAATAGGAGTGGTGATCTTTAAAAAGGTTCAAATTCATTTCAAATAAATATCTTTTGTTAACAAAGCCTTCATTTTTTATCGTGCCAACGCTGCACAATTAATTCGATTTATCACGTAGAAAACCGTGGACGTTTTACGGCAACAGAACTACTGTTTATATACTCATACTGATTAAATAATCAGCGGTTTTTACGAGGGTATTGCCATGAAACATAGAATCAATCCTCAGATCGACTGTGTCTTTAAGGCGATTCTTGGTAGCAACGATAATACCGTGGCGCTGCTAGATTTTCTTAATGCCATATTAAGTCCGCAACAAAATATTGAGCAGGTGGAGGTCATTAACCCCTACAACGAAAAGGAGTTTATTGGCGACAAGCTCACCATCGTCGATATTAAAGCCCAAGATACTGCAGGCCATCAATATCAAATTGAAATTCAGTTGGCTACTCACCCGTATTTACCGGAGCGCATTCTCTATACATGGGCCGATATCTACGCCGCACAGTTACAGCAAGGTAATGATTTTACAACGTTGAAACCGGTCATTGCGATCTGGATTCTAGCCAATAACCTGTTTACTGACTCCCGGGCTTACCATCATTACTTCCAGTTTTCAGACCAGAAAAATCACCTTACGCTATCGGATCACGCTGCCATTCATGTACTGGAGTTGAATAAATGGCGCTTGGGTGAAACTTTAAAGCCTGAAGAGTATTGGTTATACTTCTTCAAAGAGGCTAAAAATTGGGATGCCCTGCCATCCAGCCTGAATTCACCCGCCATGAGGCAGGCTATGACTACCTTAGAAAAATTTTCAGACAAGGAACGTGAATACCACCTGTATCAGTCCAGGCAAAATGCGCTGCGTGAACAAAAGACTATTCAGATATCGCTTGAGGAAAGCAAGCGCGCGGTGATAGCCGCTGAAGAAAAAGCCAATGAAGCTGCAGAAAAAGCCAATGAAGCTGAAGAAAAAGCCAATGAAGCTGAAGAAAAAGCCAATGAGGCTGAAGAAAAAGCCAATGAGGCTGAAGAAAAGCTAAAGGCCAGTGAGCAAAAAAATCAGCGATTATTAGAAATTCTTGAAAAACAGGGCATAAACCCTGACAACTAGCTGTAAATCGCCATGAGGCTGACCATGACTACCTTTGAAAAAATCTCAGACAAGCAACGTGAATACTACCTGTATCAGTCCAGGCAAAATGCGCTACGTGAGCAAAAAACTATTCAAATATCGCTTGAGGAAAACAAGCGCGCGGTGATAGCCGCTGAAAAAAGAACCCGTCAGGCCGAAGAAAATATAAAAGCCAGTGAGCAAAAAATTCGTCAGTTACAGGAAATGCTTAAAAAAAAGGGATTAGATCCTGACAGCTAGCTGTACGCTATTCAGCTCCACCTTTATTAATCACCACCACGATTAGCGTGATTTAAATAACAACATCGATGTACACAATATTTAAGCTTGAGAATCATGTTTATGGATATTAAACCCATTAAAACAGAGGCAGATCACCGAGAAAAATTGGTCATTATTGATGGTTTAATGATGGCTAAAGCCGATACGCCAGAAGGTGATACATTGGATATTCTGGTGACGCTGGTACAAGCCTATGAAGCTAAACATGATCCTTTAGATTCACCTCCCCCTGTTGCAGCCATTAAATTTGAGATGGAACAAAAAGGCCTGAAGGTTAAGGACTTAGTGCCCATGATAGGTAAGCCTAATAGGGTTTATGAAATATTGAATGGTAAGCGTTCTTTAACACTTAAGATGATTTGGAATTTACATAAAGAACTGGGCATTCCTGCAGAAATTTTGATTAAACCGCCACAGGCAGTTAATTGAAACATAAAAAAAGCCGATGATGTTAGGGACATCACCGGCTCAAAATGAGTTGATCCACAACTCGAAGAACAGAGGGATTAGGGGATCCGCTCTGTTCTAGCCACTATCAGGTAATAGGAACGTGGCTTTTCTGTTTAGTTCAAATTAATTTAAAATAATGCAGGACCTTTCATGCATGAAACATAACCGATATTGCGCAGCAATCCATCCACGTCTCTGCCCTTAGATTTCTAAATATTCAATCGGCGTCATCCAGACCACCCGTATTACATAATGCGTTAGCCCCCTGTGTCAGCATAGTTGTCGCCTCTAACTTTCAATTAGAGGCAGTAAATAATCAACATGAAATTCACGAAATC
>JABSRQ010000048.1 GCA_013215055.1 Pseudomonadales bacterium
GGGGTGGTAGTGACATTCAGTCGATCAGATTATCGCCCCCGTCATCGAGGTTTGCAGGCCGTTTCCAATAAGAGAACTGTGGTGTCCATTCATTATTGGCAATGCCGGCCAGCCCCAGCAGACACCACATGGAGCAGTACTGATCGCCGGGGCCAAACATGCAGGCATTCTTGCGCATGATCTTGTCACCATCACGCTGATACACCACAGTCCCCGGCATATTTTCCTGCCCGGGCTGCACCGATTGTTGCTGAATATAATCGCCACCACCATGGGATGCCAGCATGAAACGCCAGCCCCGGTTATTGGCAAAACGGCGCTGTGTCTGTGGATCATCCTTGGAGAGCATCACTACCGACATGGCAGATTCCAGATGCGGTAGTAAGCCGTTAAAACCATCTCCCCACAGTGTGCAGTAGCGGCAAGCCTGGCCCATATTGTGAATCACCAGCAGCTTGTTGTTATGGCCAAATAGCTCCAGCAGGCTAGTCTCACCATCCAGGGTTTTGAAGCGGTAGTTGGGGATGTCATCATCACCGCTATGTTGCTGGCGCAGTGTGATCAACTGTTGATTGAGCGCAAAGATTTGCTGTTCTAGCGCCTGAATATCGGAGTTGGCCATGCCCTGTTCCTAGATTGATACTATCGAGTGTGTACCCGCAGTATAGATGGCGAATTCTGGTGCGTTGGTATTTTATAGCGCGGGTTTGGAGGCGTGGCTGCAGGATGAGCCTGGCCGATTGTGTAGAGGTACTTTAACGTTTTTTATGATGGATGTTGATACGCAGTGTTTAGCTGGGCACGGTTTTCACTATAAACGTTCAAACCATGCCGTGACTGTTACTGGCTAAAACAGCAAGCCAGCGTTGTTATTTGTCTGAGCTTTCATCGTTAAAGGCATAGGCATGCTTGGCAGCCTGATACGCAAAGGTCATGGCCGGCCCCAGCTAGAACCTGGCCCCGGATAGCTGGGCAATACGGCAGTCTAGGTATTACCAAAGGCGTATAGGCCTTCGATGATATCGCCCTGCTCGGTACAGGCCTGAGCATCTTCATTGATGACCAGACCTCCCTGCGTGCCAAAGTCACCGGCATCCAATCGCACCGCATAAAACGGCGCCTGTTTCACTGCTGCCAGACAGGGATTGGGAGTAAATTCGGCATCGCCGCGTTTAAAGTCCAGATCCTTACCGGTTTGGGCAAAGCCATTGAAACGCTGAACGGTATTCTCCAGACCAATGGCATCGATACCCAGTTCATTGGCCAGCTCGGTCAGCGTGTTGCCCTTGGCGATCAGCCCCGATTCAAAATGGGATTCGGCTAACATGAAGTTGGGTAGCTGCCACGGCCACACATTGCGCGATTTACGAAAATCATGATCAAACACCATATACATGGGAAGGCAGGGATTACCTTGCTGATACTTGCTAAACGACTCCTTCAGGAATGACATATAGTTCTGCGATTCATTCGAGAAGCGTTCACCGTTCTTGTTAACGACGATGGAGCCCGGCAGGAAAACCCTGGCCCACCATTATATGGGATTTACAGAAGTTAGGTTGATTTTCTGCATTACAGATTGCTAGTGATAGAGCTGAAAACGATCATGAGTGGTTCTGAGAATGGTGCAGTGGGGGCTGAATAGCGGCTAGTAATAAGTCTGAGTGAGCATGTAACCATATGAAAATACTGTGTTTATAATAAATTCATTATATGCCGTTGATTTTATATGGAATATTTTCCATAATAAATCATGCTTAAGCTAACACTGGGGCTGCAGCTTAAGGAAAAACTAATAATTACAAAGGACGGTAACGATGAAGAGTCAAAAAAATTACTATAGCGCATTAGCGGTGTTGGCCAGCAGTATATTCTTTGCCGCCTGCGAAGAGAGCATCGATGTACCCACCGGAGAGATGTTCGCCGACTTCTCGGTCATTTCATATGGCACTGGCGAAAGCTATGTAAATGCTGGATTGGAGAAAGAAGCGTTATTCAGTGCGGTGAATCTGAGTGAAGGTGAACGTTTTGTTTCTGAGTTCAATGGCGAGCAAATCGTCATGGAGAAAATCGATGCTAGCGAGCTGCCTTTCCCGTTGAATATCCTCATCGATGTGATGGAAGATATTATGCCCTATGTCAGCCAATACCCCTCAGAAAATTCTGGTGATGAATTCACGATTATTCTGGAGCGTAAAGATGGCACGGTGTATACCTCTACCGCTAGCTTGCCTGAGGCACCAGAGATAACCTTCCCTGAAAGCATGGCTGAATTTGAAGCCACGGATGACATCATTATTCAATGGCAGACGGTTAATAGCGATGTGGTGATGTTAGACCACATCAGCTTCTGCTATGACATCGACAGTGCCGGTGGTGATCCAATGAAAATATTAGCCTTAACCGAAAAATACCCGGATTCAACCAGTGATAGTGAATCGGTCATGGTGCTGGATAACGGTAGCTACTCCATCTCTGCTGAGACGCTGTTAGGTAATGCGGTGCCCGCACCGGGCTTAACACGTTGTAAGGTAAGAGTAGAAATCACGCACACACAAACCGGTGTTGTCGATGAGAATTTCCACGCAAGATCCGTATTTGAGGCCAGGCAAATACGCGAGCTTGATTTCTATATCAAGCTTTAGTTAAGTAACGGAGCAGCCTGATCTTTCATGACGGGCTGTTCATCAGCCGAAGGCCTTTGTTAGCAATAGCCATTGCAACAGCAGCTAGATGATAGGTAAATACTTACGTAGTAAGCTTGTTATTATCTGTGTTAAACACAGCATATAATGTGTATTGAATAGGCGCTTTCTAGCGCCTATTTTAATTCACCTCAACGCTATCATGACCACCGCCGTATAGAGTCAGCGGCATAAGTGATATCCCCAGTATCAGTGCCTATAGTGTGGCGACTTTAGCCGCACAATAATTTGTTCCTGTCATAACCACACCATCGGGAGATACTTCACAGAGTTTATTGCCGACATATCTATAGGTCATTTTCTGGCCGAAAAGTTCTATCACAACACCATCCGATAATGCTTCATAGCTGGCATCAAGTTCTTGATGCTCGCCCCGGTGAGTGATGCTTAATATAACGTCTGTATCATTGATAAAGGTCATTTGATCCTGGCTTTTAATCTCTCCCCAGGTGCCTAAGAGTTCGGGCTGTAGCTCAGTGCTTTTTGTTGTGTTTGAATTATCGGCGCCACAGGCACTAACGATAAGTGTGATCGCTAACAGGGATAATTTATTCAGCATTATGATGCTCTCTGTGTAATTTAATTCTATTAAAGGTTAGGGGAAGAATCTGGCAATAAAAGCTGCATGCGTTGAGGATACAGGCGAATAATCATCTGTCTGGCCTTCAGCCAAAAAACCGATAATACCAGCAAACCTGTACCCATAATCGCGCCGGTATAGGCAAAGCCATAATCGACAAAACCATGTTGTTCAAACAGTTTGCTAAACACCACCAGCACATACAGCAGAGAAGAAACCATTAATGCTCTTCTATCCAGCGTAATGGATATCAGCACCAGCACACAATAAACCAATAAAACCGCCAACGCATTTTCCAGCCCGGCCTGCCTATTAAAAACATCAAGAAAGGAAAATGCACCGTGCACGATCAATGGAGACGCAGCAAGATGCAGCCAGAATGCCACATCCGATTTCCTTGTGGCACGCTCTCTATCACTTGCATCCCAGAATACCGCCGCGGCTAAGATGCCAAGGCCAGACAATAACGCCGCGGCGCCAAACACATGGGGCTGTTCTTGCCATAGAATAGCGATGGTGGCCGTGAGGCTATAGCCCATGCTCGCCAAAATACAGGCCAATGTTATCGGTACCGCAAAGCGGCGCCAGTGCAGATAGGCCATGGTGGAAGCAAAGACGCCGATATACAGCGCGGCATAGCTCTCTCTACTCTGATCACCTATCAAGATAATGCCAGGCAGCGCAATACAACCAGCAATATACGACAACACCAACAGGATGGAGGTGAGTGACATTCTGCGTACGCGAGTGAAATACTCCGACAAGCCCCAGGAGAGCGTAATTAAAGCCGAAGCGGAAACTAGAGGCCCTAACTCACTAAAGATGTAAACCATGCAGGTTAATAGCAGCAGGGCGGCTATAGCCACGAAGATATCGTTGAAGCCCTGAACCAGGCGAAAATGCTCCTCATCCACTGCCGAGGTATTACTGCCCACTTCGATATATTTTCGAAACGCCATCACATCCGCTTTCTTCAAGATGCCATCCGTTACTGCGTTATCTAAGTCTTCTTCGCTATACATCGTTTATTCTTCATCCTTAGAAATCGCTTATACCGCTAACATAACTATTCAGATGATTTTTAGCGCTGATAAAATTGATCAGGAAAGCCGTGGCTTATGCGCTGTAACGTTTCTGAGTTTAATGCTGCAAAGTTAATCTGTAACTGTATCATGCGCTGTTTCTTGTCCCAGTCATATTCGGTTTTACTATGTTCTACAGACAGGAACTGCTTTGCAGGAGTTCCCCAGGTGGCATAAAATAAAATGCAGGGGGCTTTGTTTACACGTATAAAGTCAGTGGCAACATAATCATTAAAACACGGGCCGGTGTTAAGGCTGGCATGGGCCTGTGCGGCATTGGCTAAGGTTTCTATGTGCGCCAGCAAAGCAAAAAACTGTTGAGCTGGAATGTTTATCGTTTTTGTTTGTGTCACGCTGAGTATTTTCGGCGTTTGCCCTCGATGGCTTTCATAGAGCCCCTGATACGGATTGTTCAATGCAAAAAAAATATAAGATGATGCAACAATAAGGGTGAAAGCCAATGCCACTATTTTTAGCCGTTTAGGGTTAACTATTTGTTGCTGTAAAACGGCATTGTTTTTCGCCTTACTAATAAAGCGGGTCAAGCATATTAGCAGAACAATGGCATAATAAATGATGTATAAAACCACCATAAGTAGCGCCAGCCCACCCAACGGGCCACCATCGAAGTTTGGACTTTGGGTGTCTCTGTAGGTCATGAAGCCGATGATATAGAGTACAAATACAGAGGACAGCGAAAAGCCAAAGAACAGATGCCAGCGCTTCATCAAGAATGAAGAAAGCGGTAATAACAATAATGCTAATAAGATTATTTGAGTCATGATGGGGTAGAAATACCGTTACTGGCAGCCTTGATCTAACGCTTTATAAAGCGCTAATGTTATGTAATCGTTCTCGAGCGCTGTTAAGATTAATATGCGGTCTTGAAATAGGCCACATCTTCTCGCCAGTCTGAAAGGTGCTTGGCATGCCAATCATGCCTCCCACAAACATGCAGGTCATTGAAATAGCCCTGCTATTCTCAAGATAATGATTAACACAAAGCAGAAACATCACAACTGCAATCCAGATGAAAAGCTTAAACAGCGGGGGAGTCAGTATGCCCGATGTTTCAGTTTCAGATTTCTTAATAAGATCGGCCAATATCTTTGCTTCTGATTCCATTCTACACACGCTCTTTTGGTTGAGGCTTCCAGGCACTTAATGGGCCCGCATTATTGACCTTGTCTACGAAACCGGGCTAGTTCCAACAGTAACCACTCACTACTCTTTACCGCAGCTTGATGCTTGCAGTGAATAATATAATGCTTGCCAGACAGTTTACTCTTGGTGGCCGAATATTGAATAAAATCCTCAGTGCTTTCTACATCATCGGCGTAGTAATCATACTTCTTCTTGATATGCGCCACGGCTTCTTTACCGGTGTGCATCGTCCCATTACGCTCATAGCTGCAATCGGTAGTGGCAACGTAAGTGAGTAAATGATCGATTTCCTTATTGGTATCCGCGTAGGCATTAACAGAAAGCAGCAATAACAAAAACAGCGGGCTAAATAGTTTCACAGTAAAGGCCTCGTTAACTCAATGATTGATACGGCATGGCGAAATAAACAGGGTGGTGTGCATCATGCCTGATGCAGTAACGCTACTGGAAAGCTGAATGTGGTTTTGGGTAATTAGCATACTTGGTTTTATACTGCTTTGGCTGTAAATCAGTGGTAAAAATACACATTATTATTGTGGCCTGCTAGAAACCGGATTCAATGGGTTCTTGAAAAATATTCAACATAGGGCCTTATCTAGCGGCTAGGGTGAAGCTAAAGTATTTTACACGCGCCTCATTTACTTGAAGGCCCTTCTTCAAACTGTGGTAAATCATCACAGATATTGTTCCAATCGGCTTTTGAGCCTGTGAATATATGAAAGGCCGGCTTCTTGCTTGGAACATCATTTAAGATGCCTAAACGTATATTGTGTTTCTTGCCGGTATTTTTACGAGTGAACAAGCTGGAACCACAAGAAGAGCAAAATGCTAAATCCGTTTCCGCTGTTTTGTGGAAATAAGTAATATGATTTTCACCCGTGACAATATTAACCTTAGATGAATCAATACCTCCAACGGAGGCGTAATCAGAACCCGAGAACTTTCTACATTCCGAGCAGTGACAATTTCCCATATATTCGAAATCATCGGGGATTTGAATGTTAATTTTTCCACAAAGACATGTGCCATTTAAATAATTCACTTCTCTCTCCTGGTATTGATAATCCCTGGCTCATAATAGAATAATATTAACGCTTATATTGCAAGATTATTGCAATAAAAGCGTCAAAGTTACGAGATTGATTTATACGAAATTTTAGCCTATTAACTTAATGGCTAGTGTTGCTGTTCCACATGTCGCGGTCAAGCTTCCAGCTGCCTGCTTCGTTTTTCCACAGCACAAGATATTTACCCTTGTCCAGTACCTGATCATTCTCTCCACTCAAGGTATATTCGCCTATATCAACGGCACTGTCGCCGTGATCTTCGACCTCTAATATATCTAGTTTTATGCCTTTAACACCCATATTCATGGCTCCCTGCCAAAAATCCCCGATCGCCGATTTGCCTTTAACAAAGTCTGACTCTGTCGGTAATAGCATCGCATTGTCGGTGTATAGATTCGCCAGGCTAGCGACATCCCCTCTGGCGAAGGCGGATTCAAATTGATCATTAGCAGAACGAAGGGTTGATTGAAGTGATGTAGCTTGTGTATTCATGATGATTTCCTCAACTGATTTCAAGTCAATCCTTATTTCAGTATAGATGGGCTCTTCTCTAGCGAATGGGTATCGGGTTTTGTCAGGTAAATAAATTAGTCGCGAAGCCATTGTCGCTGATTTGACGTAAATAAAGCCATCTCAATGAACCCCGTTGTAGGGTAAAAACTGAATTCATGCGCAGATGCTATATAGCGACAATCGCTGCTGCTATAGAAGAAATATCCTTCAGGATTTTCTAAAGTTTTCAGGCTTTCTGGGAAGATGCCGGTCTCATGCTTATGTTGGTCTAATTGAACAACATAACGTTGACAAAACGCGGTGTAATCTCTAAAACCATTGCTCACTAATAATGAAAACGCCGCAAAGCCGCTAAGCATTAATCCTAGCGCGATGACGATGAAGACCGTGATGCCTTTCTTAATATTCACGACATTTCCATTGTTGATATCGCCTATGTAGAGAAGAAGAACCCGCTGATTATGTGACAGGCTAGCACCGAACTGATAATGGCCTGCCGTTTGTTAAGCGCTGCTGATAAAATGAGCGCCTAAATAGCTTCAACCATCTTCTTTATCTTTAGCGCTTTTTCAAAATGATCAAGCTTATGCGTCATGATCCACCATTGCGCCGCTTCCATCAGTAGTTCAGGGTCATCATTTTTATTGGCGAAAAAGGCATAGAATGACAGGCCTACATTGTCACCCTTGGCTGCAATTTTCTTGTCACAGACTGCGATGACTTTTTTTCTTAAATGCTCTCTCATGAATCGCTTAACATTCCAATTATAAGTGTGGGTTGAGTCTTGATGATATTCAACAACTTCAATATTTCTCTTGCCTGACTCTTAAGTGTTTGAATAGACGCAGGCCAGAGCCAAGAGAAGTTATTCACCATAACCCGGCGTCTCTGATAAGAGTTGCTTGCTGCGAACAAATATCCCGTTGCCTCTGCCTATTTCTTTATCGTTGCAATCATAGACCACTGCCTCGGCAATAAATTGCGACTTGTTCATATTCACCACTTTTCCTACCGCTTTCATTTTTCCTTCAGAGACAGGTCGCGTTAAATAGGTAGTAAAAGACGTGGTCAGCACAAAGACTTCCGTTTCCAGGGAATTCGCTGCAAAGAACGCCGCATCGTCCAGCATCTTGAAATACACCGAGCCATGCACAGCACCCGCCGCATGATGAAACTTCTTATCCAGCTCGATCTCAATAACCGCCTCACCTTCAGAGACCGTCAGCGTAGGGATGAAGAAGTCATTAATAGGCGCCGCTGCATACATGCCTTCTAAACTTCTGAAATGCTTTGTATTACTCATGTATTCTCTCCTGTTACATAGGGTCAATTTCACCGACGCTTAATCGTCTCGTTAGGATTTCTCTACGACTTTCGCTGGCTATAAAATTTCTGGTAGGGCAGATGTTTGAACAAGGCCTCTATGATACCGTCTATATCCAGTAGCGCATATCTGCTATAAAACACGTTATATCCTAGGCGTTTCTAGCTATGCCTATTAATACATTCATGCTATTGCCATTGGGTATGGACAATGAAAATGCCTGAGAAACACTGACAGCATTTAGACCTACGTTTTCATAAGATGCTAGTATTTGCTCACGGGTGAACCCAAAGTCTGAATCAGCATCACTTCGTTGCCAATCCCATTGAATAAACAGACCTCCTGGTACTAATAATGATTTTAGGTCGCTTAATGTTTTTTCTAAATCGGGTAAAAAATTACACACAGATGATGCAACAATGAGATCAAATCCTGACGTCAACGATGGGTTTTCATTGATTGAGTCCTGTGATATTTCACAGACTATGGCTTCAACATTGGTAAGATTTTTATTTTCCAGAACAGCAATCATTGCCTGAGAAGAATCTATAGCGATAACCGTGTTAGCCACGGCGGCAATCTTTTCTGTGAGTAGGCCAGTACCACAACCAAAATCCAATACGTTTAAATACTCAGGATTATGATGCTGACATAGGGATTCGAAGGCCAGTTTAGAATACGTCTGTACATCGTTTCTGCTATCCCATATTTTGGCGTGCTCATCCCAGTTTTCACTCATCGTCATCTCCTATCTTTGAACGGTGCTAGGCAACAGTGCTGATCTAGTGGGGGCAGGCGCTGTAACGCCAGCCGTCATTGTAGGGGGGCACGGAAGCGCTTCTGCAGCCCTTGCAAACAAGAGCCCCATTTAACGGATTCAACGCCGGCAGATGTTCTGGATTAATCCCACCAAAAGTACCAGGCGTTATGATTAATGATTGATGCACCCAGGTTTGAAATGGTTTCCAGGCCTTGATCAACGATATCGTGACAATATAGGTATTGTTCTAACGCCAGCTGCATGGCTTCTTCTTGCGTTGTGGGTGGATTAGCAATATAGGCCTCAATAACGTCATTGCTCACCCCAACAATCTCGGCACCATATTTCTGCTGCCAATATTTCCATATAGCGCAGTGTAACTCTGGATTAGGGCAATCATTCCAGCCACCGTATTTAAAGAAGGCTGGTATTTTCCAGGAGGCATCCGTTTCAATACCGGCACCGACTAAATCCTGGTGAGGTTCACCCGATAACATGTCAAGGGTTAGCGTAAACCCCTGCTTGGCTTCGGCCTCACCAAGCCATTCTCCCAACGATGCGTCTAAATCCATGGCCTTGTCTTTTGTCAGCGCTTTTTTACGCGTACTGAACCAGGCTTGAATGTCGATGTTTTCTGCCCCGGCAAGAATCTCATCAACACTCTGCTTAGAGGCTGCCATGGCTTCTTCAATATAATGTCGATCTTCTTCAGAACCACACACTACGATTCGAGTGGGCTCTGCAACAGATGCAATAGCATCCTTGAAAGCGGTATTGGGTTCTAATGCTATAAACTTCATTTGTTTCTCTTTTATCTCAATGCTGCAATGTCTATTCGGTCAAACGCGTTCGGTGTTTGATCTTCACTTTAAGTCACGATTCTATGCCTGTTAGAGACACAGGCTTACGCCGTTGGAGCTTGTTCTTGTGCTGTGCTGACACACTCAACGGTAGTCGTATAAGTAAAGTAATGGCTGGTCTGATAACCGCTATCGGTATACGTTCTCTGCTTATGAGACTGGTATTTATCCTTGCTGGCCTTTTTATATGCCTGATCGCCACAGACCTTAGCGGCTTTCTTCTCGACCTTCTTACGCAGGTCATCTGTGGATGCAAATGAGTTTCCCGTGGCGGTAATTTTAAACACGCCCGGCTCAATTTCATGAGAGGCTGCGGGTAACCACTGTGCACAACCCGTACCTAGCACGACTAAACCAAAGGCAAAACTTGTTCTTTTAAACATACTCTCTACTTCTACGTGCCAATAATCTCTGTCGTATATACCGGAGCTTAGCGGGCATTCCTCATGATCACTTGAGTGATTAATGCGGTAGATAGAGCTAGCTTGTTGCTGTCGCTATGCCCTTATAGTTACTGCTATTCATGTGGATTATTGCATAAATCATTTATTGATGGACTTTCAGCTTTGTAACTACCCGCTACTAGCCAACCTACGCCGAAAAGTGTTAATCCCCATACTTCAATCCAGAAGACCGTGCTATCCCAATCAGTAACTTTTCCAATGATAGATAGGGTGATGATTCCAATCACCATAAGAGCCGCTAATACACGGTAGAAATATGCCCGGACGGCTTTGCCTTTCTTCATGGCACGTACAGAGAAAAAACAAATCAGGGTTATAAGACAAGAAAAATACAGAACTGCAGAAAGATTATGAACAATATCAGGCGTAACACCTAAGGTTTCAGTTATCGTTAAAACCCACTTTGCAGGGACGTTTGAATCATTAAACCCCACGGTAGGGAAGAAGGCAACGCAGAGGGCGAAAACGCAAGCGGCCCTGCTTATATAGTATTCCATGTCTCTTTTGATACCCGCTCCATTATAAGCAGATAGAAAAAATCCAACGGCGACTAATGAGCCTACAAAAATATCGTGTGCGTCAGTCCAGTAAGAAATACTGATAGAGCTTAACTTATCCGGACATCCAGATAGAAAATATGCAGAGGGAGAGATTGATAATGCGATTAAGCCAACGATCACAC
The DNA here is from genome assembly GCA_013215055.1 of Pseudomonadales bacterium. Lineage (GTDB taxonomy): Bacteria > Pseudomonadota > Gammaproteobacteria > Pseudomonadales > DT-91 > CAKMZU01. Next base: position 11,202 of record JABSRQ010000048.1, read on the forward strand.
GCATTGTTTTATGATTTATTTGTCGATGTATCACAACTTCATTTTCATGAGGTTTTGTGGCAGACCGACCAGAATCTGTCTCATCTGCGTTTTTTCGTCTTGTGTAATATTCGCTATCGCTTGAGGAATCCGGTGAAGCTGCTGGAGAGGCTTTTTTAAGCTGCTGATAAAATGTTGAGGCTATGCTTTTTGGTAAACCACTGAGCATTAAACCTTGCACGATGTGCTTTTCGCTTTTAAAGGCATCAGTAGTATTGTTAAAAACGCCCATGCGAACAAGTTCCTCGCACATCCAAGTGACATTTGCATTTAGCATGCGTATGCCAAAGTAACTATTCACTTGATACATATGAAATATTTCTGAACTCATACGTAACCAAATCAGTAATCTTTGATCTTTGATACAGTCAAGGTTCTGTGCAATTTTCTCTGCTGAAGAGCTTAAGTTGGGGCATACAATATTTAGCACCTGGTAGCTTAAATCTATAAGATTTTCACAATCTTCTCTAACCTGGCAGCTACCGCGCTCACAGTATTGTAATTGTCTCTTAAATTCACCGACCTCAACTCTAGAGCCATCTCCGGAATCTTGCCCGAAGCTAGGCCAAGAAGATGTCTTAAAGGGCAGTTTCTGGGCTAATTTACGTAATTCACGTTCATAGGCATCTGTTGTTTTTATTGATATTAGTGCAGTTAAGTCAGCATACGGAATACTGCCATTTGGGGCGGGCATCTCGAGGGGAGTAATTGATAAAAATTGAGTTTCGTAGTTTTCCATTTCAATGCCTAAGGCTTATAACATAGGGCGTTTAGTTGTGAAGCCGAAGTGACTAAAACCCCTATGTTTGTATCGGTTAGCTTGAATAGTTTTATGTAGAGCGAAATCCTGTTAAAAGTAACACAATATCAACAAGCTTATTTGAACTTGAATGTTCAATAAAGAAGTTTTGTAAATCAAGCATAGCGCGGTGTAACAGTACAGAGCCCTGATGAGTATTGAGCCAAGCAAAGGCAGCAATATTTATCAGTACAGTTAAGGAGAATACAGCCCTAAATTCGACTTTCTTAGTTTTATGACGCAATCGTTGCTGCGCAATGATTGCTCCAGGCCAGCCGCATAACAATGAAAGTAACTGTAAGTTTTTTTCAGGTACGCGCCATTCGCCTTTCTGAGCAGCCTTTTTATCTTTAGCGTATCTTTCGTATGTTAAAGCACTGAATACTACATAAAGGAGCATTATTAAGGGCGGTGTCCAGCCTAAATAATAAGATGCAGCCATAATGATGACGAACATATAAATGATGAGGTGTTGAAAGTTCATGACTTCCGGGGCACTTTCAAATTCCTGGCAACTAATGCTTCAACAGTTCAGCATTTGTTGGGTATTTCTTAAGTAACTCAACAAGTTTCCTAGCACCATCTACGGGTTTAAGGTGGGTAAGTGCTCTGCGCAAAGCTCTTACCTTGTCGAGTTCTTTAGCATCTATAAGCAGCTCCTCACGGCGCGTGCTACTTTTAGCAATATCCAGCGCGGGGAAAATCCGCTGTTCTGCAACTTCTCGTGATAAAACGATTTCCATATTACCCGTGCCCTTGAACTCCTCAAATATCACCTGGTCCATCCGGCTTCCGGTATCAACGAGTATGGTCGCCAGAATGGTAAGCGAGCCACCATTCTCAATCTTTCTTGCTGCGCCAAACAGTTTTCGGGGTATTTCCATGGCTCTAGCGTCAAGACCGCCCGAAATAGTCCGACCGCTGCTCTTTCGCTCTGCATTATGCACACGTGAGAGCCTTGTCAGAGAATCAATAACAATCATGACATCGTGACCTTCACCCGCTTCCCGGCGGGCGGTGCTAAGAAGGTCATTGGCCACACGCACGTGTTGGGCATAGCTCTCATCCGAGGATGATGCATGTACTTGTGCCGATACGCTGCGCTTAAAATCGGTCACTTCTTCAGGACGCTCATCAATGAGTAACGCATAAAGCTTTATCTCAGGGTAAGTTTCACCCACCGACTGGCAAATATGCTTTAAAAGGGTCGTTTTCCCGCACCCCGGTGGAGCAACAATCAAACCTCGCTGTCCCATTCCGATGGGTGTGATCAAATCCATCGCTCGCGTAGTGAGTTGCTGAGGATCTGATTCCAGGCGAATGCACGGAGAAGGATGGATGGCTATGCCATTTAAAAAACGCTTTTGTGGGTCATCCCTAGAGACATCCTTGAGCACCTTATCGACGTGTTTAGAAGGTTTATTTCTTTTCACATTCAAAGACAGTGTTTTTTTCGTCATGATATCGGTTTATAGCTCTAGGGAATGAAGTGTTTTGACGGTTTTAAGGAGTTTAATGCTGATAACATGGGGCTTTTAGCTGCGAAACAGCGTCCCAGCAGCCCCATGACAGGTCTAGCTAACTTTTTTTACAGATCAAGATTTCGGGTTAAAACCTTTGAAGATTCAATAATTCGTCTTGTCCGATAAAGCTCAGGATGTTTTTCATCGTCAGCGTATCCTACGGGTTCTCCGGCGCCGGTATTGACGAACCAAGAGTTTTCCGGGCAACGATCACCTAGTAGCTTTTTAAATTCGGCCGGTTTAATGCCTAATGCTTGAGCTGCGGCATTGTAGGTACAACGAGTTTTAACTTCGTTGATGTAATCGCGTAAGATGGTGATTTTATCCTGCATTTAAGGGTAAATCCTATAAAGTGAACGCCGCAAGCAAGTAAACGCGCGCATTAGCGCGGTCAGCCGTAGGGGTATATGCCTTGTTTTATTATGCATTTAAAACAAAGCATAAGTAGAACTGAAAAATATTGAGCCCTAATTTTAAACTAAACCTGCCCCTTCACGCAAACATATACGGAATTTGTAGATTCACAATTTTGAAACGGGTTATAAAAAGACACCACATGGGAGTCTACACGCTCAAATACTGTACTTAATAGCGCTTCAAAACTTGCTTCTGGTAGATTTTGCGACCACATGGCAAACACGCCCTTGGGTTTAAGCTGTTCTGCCATAAGCGCTAGGTTTTCGGTGGTATAAAAGCTGGCATTGGCTGCGTTGAGGAATTCAGTGGGGGAATGATCGATATCTAAAAGAATAGCATCAAACTTTTTACCTGCACTGTTTGTGTCAAATCCGGTGCTGGGGGCTGTGGCCAGGTCGAAGAAGCTGCCCAGTACATAGCGATTTCGTATATCGGCGTTGAGTATCTCACCTAGAGGTACAAGCTCATTTTTATGCCAATCGATGACGGTATCCAAGGCATCGACCACAAGCAGCTCTGCAATGCGTTCGTCTTTTAATGCTGCCACGGCGGTGTAACCCAGGCCCAGCCCTCCTACAACAACACTGAGCTTATCGCCCTGTACTGCCGCCAAACCAAGCGTAGATAGCGCCTCTTCGGCATCCACAAACATGCTAGACATTAAAAACTCTTCGCCTAGCTTAACTTCATAGATGTCTCTGTCACCAAATGCAGGCATACGTCGTCTACGCAGAGAGATCTCACCCAAAGGGGAGGTTTGGCTATCAATGACTTCGAACAATAGAGACATGGCTGATGTTTCCTAACGTGGTATGCGGGTGACAATGATACTGACTGCATGCTTGGAAAAGCATAACTCAGGCCACACAGTGCCGTGATTTGGGTGCTTTTGGCGGATTTTTGCAGCAAAATTGGCGACGTTACGCAGTCGGTGCTGGCCGGAGTTCTGTTTCGCCGTTACAATGTGTATAGATTCTTAATTTATGTGTAAAGGTGCCAGAATGAGAACCAACATAGTTATTGATGATGACTTAATGGCTGATGCAATTAAGGCTACAGGATTGAGCACTAAGAGGGAAGTTGTTGAGCACGGATTGAAATTAATCGTAAAGCGCAGTCAACAGCAGGCGATACGCCAGTTAAGAGGTAAATTGAACTGGCAAGGTGATTTAGATGAAATACGTGGTGCAGAGTGATTTTAGTCGATACCCGTGTTTGGATTGACTATTTTAATGGACGCGACAGCCCTGTTACCGATGAGCTAGATAGAGGCCTGGTTGAAGGCGTGGTTGCTATTGGCGACCTCATCTTCCTTGAAATATTACAAGGCTTTAAAAGTGACAAAGACTATAACTTAGCCAAGTCCACTTTAGGCACGCTTGAACAATATGAAATGTTTGGTCATGCACATGCGTTAAAATCAGCAGAAAATTACCGAGCGCTGCGTAAAAAGGGCTTAACTATTCGAAAAACTACTGACGTGATCATTGCGACATTTTGTATTGAAAATAAACTCCCGCTATTATTTTCAGATAGAGATTTTATTCCATTTGTCGATCATCTCGGACTCATTCCTGCACTTGCTAACAAAACATAATACTTGCATGTGCGTCTAGCGCTAGCGAGTCCAGTGGCTTAGCCACGGTGCACCATGCACTTTCTAAATGTTGTCATATTGAAATGAAATACTGTGAAGTTGTTCAAATGGAATGTTTTTTAAGTTTCGATAATCAGAGTTTTGTAATTTATTAGCTAAAAGTGACTGTAATTTATCTGAGTTTAAGTCAGCCCCTAAGATTTTCATAAAATTTGAAAACAACATTTCCTTTGAGGGCTGGATCTTTCCTTAATGCTCGCTCATAAATACGGTATAAGGAAGCTTTTAGTATTATGAGGGAATCTTCGATGCAAGTAGTTGACTCTTTTTCATTGAACGTTTCGTTCAAGCAGCTGGAAGCAGGACTAGCATCAGAATAATTTCTACTTATAATAGTTCTTTGTTGAGCTATAGAAAAACTCCAACCCAGTTTTAATTATTCTTTTTTGATCGATATTCAAATAAACCATCGAATTCTGCGTGAATACTGACTCAATGTTGGGTTGAAAAAATCATGTCATGCACACAGCGTACGCTACTCCATGTGCCTTTTAGTTTTTCTACAGCCTCAACGCCTCAAACAGAGGCTCCAACTCTGCTTTCGTCCTGCTGACTTGACGGGCTATGCGATTTTTTAATAATAAGTAATCCAGGGATCTTGTCGTGAAGAGCCTGTTTTTTATCGGTCCATCCAGCCATCATGAATCCAATGAACATGATTATTGCTGATAGTATTTTAAAAAGGTTTCTAGCTGTACATTGAAATATATTGGGTCTTCCGCCGTCCACAGTGACGACTTGAAGGCCCATTATTTTTTTACCTAAACTAGCTTGCCATACAGAAGCTTCTAAGAGTATCCAATAGATAAAAATAACGTAAAACTCGATGTCACTTGATGTTGTTTTTTCAATGCTCATTTTTGTCACTGAATCTATCAGATTTCTAGACGTGGTCTTTTCACCTTCGTCATCGACTGATTCGCTGATCTGATAAAAATTTGTCCATAGCCCTAGAACATCATCTTTCTCAATGGAGATATTTTTATCATTACTGTCAGATATTGTTGTAGTGGTAGTAAAAACACCGAATGGTACCTCTACTAGAATTAAGTTAGGTGAAATTAACCCTATGAATAATGCAAAGGGGAAAACGATAAATGAGACTACAATGACGTCAATGATAAGGGCTATAAATCGATTCCAAAAGCCCGCAAAATCCTTTCTTTTATAATCGATCATATTTCCCATTCCTTTTTAATTCGAATAACGCATGCCGCACAGGCTGGCAATGTAGTGGGGCGATAATACAAAAATCGCGCTGATTTTAAGTCCAGCAGCTTGCTGCGATTGTGCAGGCACTTATTAAACTTTATCAACTAGCGTGAACGCAATAATTGTGATTGTTATATTTAAATTGATGACAGATGATCAAGACTATCCACCCAATTCAAAGCATTCATTTTAGCGCTTCAAGATTTTATTTTCATGCAATATCTATCAAGCCCATTACGATTGATTTTTGATAGGCCATGGATAGGAGAATGACGTTGCCATCTTGTCGATAAAGCTAATGGCATTCGCCAGCCCATCTTCCGACTGCACCTGCACACTAATAGCCTGTGCAGCAGCACTGATTGCGGGGTCTGTTGTTACCTCCGCTATGCCCGCTGCTATGCTGTCAGCCGACAACTTCGGTGAGCCCACCATGCCCAGATACCTGCCAATACCCTTAGCCTGTACTAACGAGCCATGAAACGGTTGATCACCCTGCATAGCGCAAACGATTGTTGGGCAGCCTGCACGAATACCCGCGGCAAGGGTGCCTGCACCGCCGTGGTGTACCACAGCCGCACATTGCGGGAACAACCAATCGTGCGGACACGAATCAATTTCGAAGACGTTCTCCTCAGCCCACGCGTGAAGGCGCTTACCCTCATCTGTTGATGTATCAAGCGCTGCACGCGTAAGTCCAGCCCAACCGCCTAACAGCACGCCCTTAACGCCGGCGAGCTGCAAGCTTTTAATCGCCAAGGTTGAGAGCATGGTACAAAACTCAGGGTTGCCCTTCATGCTACCAAAACCTATGTAGACGGGCCTGTGTCTGAGGAAGTCGACCAGTTCAGCTGCGGGTGTGTAATCGTTGCTGGTAGATAGAAACCACCAGCCGCTCATAAGCTTCTGAGCGGGCCAGTCCGCAGGCTGAGGGCACAAACTGGGGGAGACCGCGCAGATTTGTGGCAGATCGTGTGGCCATACCTCAAAGCGTGATCCATCTGTGTAGGTGGCCAATGGCAGCCCACAAATCTCGCGCATCATGTCGAACTTGGGTTTAATGGTCTTCGGGTAAGCCAGCGCCTTTAATCTGTACAGGCTGCGGTTAAGAAATTGAGGCACCTTGCCCACCTCCATGGTGAACAGTGCCAGCTCAGAGGTAGGGTGATTAACCTGCAAATCAAAGGTGACCACAGGAATCTCCAGTGCCTCGGCAATGCTCATATAGGGGCCGTAAAAGAGGTTTGGCACAAGCAGCATATCGGGTTTAAAGTTCTGCGCCGCTGCCAACGCGCTGATCATATCTGCTTTTTGCATGGCCACGTAGTCAGGGCTGTTGAGGTAGACCTTGGCAAATTTGGCCAGCTTAATAAAACCACCAATAGAGCGGTCCGAAAGATCGGCCTGCCCAAACATCTGTTCCACAAACTCGGCGACATTCTCTTTGGCAATCAAACAATCAATGCCATTGTCCAGTAGCAGATCGGTTGCAGGAGGCGTGGCAAATACTAGCACTTCTCGGCCCGCCTCTTTTAGGCTCAGCGCCAGCGATGTAACAGGTTGCAAATCGCCTCGGCTACCCCAGGCTGCAATCATAATGCGTTTCGGTGCTGTCATTGGGTTATTCCACTTGGCGGGTTGCTTCTTAACCCGTGCAATTTTAAAACCGCAGCGCTGCAAAGACTCTTTGGAACTACGTTTGCTAATAATTTTTAGTGTTGCTGATGGTACACACTTTTCTTATATATAACGCCATTAGAAACAGCCGCGGCTTTTGAACAAAGGCGTGACAGTTTTGGCGGTCTGATTGGCTAGCCTTGCTGTATGCATATTGCTATGCTTTGTATTACATTGTAAAACATTACTTGTTATCTGGTGACTATTATGAAAAATGAAATGCTAAGCACCCGAATAGACCACGATACCAAGTTGGCATTTACTAGCGTATGTAAAGATATGGGATTAAGTACTTCCCAAGCGATAAAGCTATTTGCCAAAGCTGTGATTAATTATGGCGGCATTCCTTTTGAGGTTAAAGCCAAAACCCCCAATACGATAACTGCTGCAGCCATTACCGAGCTTGAATCTGGGCAAGGTCATTCAGCTCAAAATATTGAAGAATTATTCAATGACGTAACTATCGCTAAGCTTAATGATGCTGAAGCTTGAATATTCCTCGCAATTCAAAAAAGACTTTAATAAAATAGCGAAACTGCCTATACCTGATGTCATTGAAGTTGCTCATGTGATAAAACAATTGCAACTTGGCGAGGCATTACCTGAAAAATATGTCGATCACCTATTATCTGGAAACTGGAAATATTATCGTGATTGCCATGTTAAGCCAGATTTAGTCTTAATTTACAAAGTTGAATCAGACGCTTTACGAATGGCTAGAATTGGAAGCCATAGCGAGTTATTTCGCTAGCATGTAAAGCACCATACAGCTGCTACTGCCTGCGTTTGTTAACACACTCTATGTACGTGACACTTTCTTTTAAATAATGAAGCCGAAGCGCTGCTGCCATATGGAACTCAGCTCCCATGCCTGAAGCCCCCATGCTCTTTCTAGCATTCAGCTCAGCCTCTGTGTACGTGGCTTTAATATTCATCATTGCAGCAAGTATCTCATCCGGTCTATAAGCATCTAGAAGGCCATCTAAAGATGAAATTACTTTCGTCGGCAGCCCATCAGTTTTCACTAACTGGATGGACATTATTTTATCTAAATCTTCAATAATACTCATATGCTCAAATGTCGCGAAAGTGTGTTACGTCAAGCTCAATTAGATAGGGGGAATCTTATGCCCTATTGTAAGCGCTTGTTAAATGCAGGGTGACGAAAGCCATATTCTGAAATAAATAGTAGTTATCTTATACGTGATTATTGTAACTTTCCTTTGCTATACAACCAAGTTCCAATAAGGGCACCTTCTTTATCGTATTCGTAAGATGCGCCGTGTCTTTTACCATCTTGATAAGTATATTGGTATTTTAGCTCTCCACTGTCATGGAACCCCTTTCCATCGATTAACAGGTCATTTTTGTATAGGTAATCTGCTTTGTGATTTCCACTCTCATAAAGCTCCTTGGTAACCCCATCTCGCTTGCCCTCTACATACGTATAGACATAGCGAAGTGCTCCAGAAGAGTAATAGCCTTCTGATGTCTTCGAGTTAACTTTCCTAACGCTATCACTTATATTTGTGGGTTTATGCTCAATAATTTCTAGAACTTTATATTTCAATAAATCAACAGAGGTGTTGATATATTCAACCTCTCCAGTTTCAAAATTTAATACTTTGTAAGTGGTACAATATCCGATGGCCGGAATCGATAGAATGAGGATTAGAAATATCTTTATCACTTGTTAGCTTCTATTTAGATTGATTGAATGCATTAAACACCGGCCACACAGTGGGGCAGGGTGCAGGCCCTTGCCATGTAATTACATGTTAACTTCAAGGTTATAAAACTTTCCATTAACATCGATTAATTGACACGGGTAGTCCTTTTCATAGTTCTTATTGTCAGCTCGACAAGCAATCAAAGCACTACTCTTGGCATACTCAACGGATGTTCTATTTGAGCGCCAATTCCAAACGCCACTCTCAGACTGGGCGAAAGCTTTATTATCAGTAGCATCGCTGTATTTAGTCAGATATGAAGTAAGTGCTTTTTTGCTGATGATAGATTCAATGCCTACCTTTTCTTCTTCTGCGCCAAGTGTATTTGAGCACAAAACAGATAAAGCGGTGGCTAAGATAATATTTGATGATTTCATAACTTCCCTATTTGAATTTCCACAAAACGCCGGCAACACAGTGGAGCACGTGCTTGCCCTTATTCAATGCTACATTGCTTCAATCTTGCCATTATATGGTTTAATTAAATGCTCACTGAGCTCCCATAGTCTATTGGCTACAGCACTATTCCTGGTTTCAGAGGAGCTTATACCCGGTCGACAATCGGAAAAATACCCTGAAGCAATATCGCTAGAATTCTCATGAATTGCGCACATTACAGCGGTAGCGGCCCCTTGGTTTGGACTTTTAGTTAATGGACTAAAGATCTTAAACATTATTCTGCCAAATAACGATTCTCGAGCAAGAGCTGTCGTTACCATATTGCCAGGATGAACAGCGCAAGCTGTTAGGCCCAGATGACCATAACGCCTCTGGAATTCAAAAGCCGTTAAAACGTTACATAACTTTGCTTGGCTATACGCTTTCAAAGCTGAAAGCATATTTTTCTTTACAGGGTTGATCAAATTACCGAAGTCTAGCTTTTGAGGAAATTTATGAGAGTCACTTGAGAGCATCACAATCCTAGGTGCTCCCGATGCAAGTAATTTAGGCATCAAAAGTTTAGTTAATAAAAAATGTCCTGTATGACATACACCAACGGTAAGTTCAAAACCCTGCTCTGTTTCCATATATCTTGATGACATAGATCCAGCATTACAAATCAATATATCTATCCTTGGTATGTCGTCTTGTTGCAATAAGGCTTCACAAAGCAAAGCTACACTTGGCAATGATCCCAAATCCAGCTTCACCAATTCAATTTTCGCCTCGGGGGCGCATCTAAGGATTTGTGCGACGGACTCTCGCCCTGTAATTTCATTACGACAAGCCAGAATAACCCTAGCCCCAGCACTTGCTAAAGCACGTGCTGTTTCAAACCCCATGCCACTATTTGCTCCTGTTACAAGAGCAATTTTGTCACCTAGGTCCCTGCCATCCACGACATCGTCTGCGGTTGATTTTCTGTCAAAATTCCATTTTATATCCATTCGTTCCTTCTTATAAATTGAAATACCTTGTTGGGGTTAAGCTTACCCAGGATATTGCACTGCCTTGTTATTTTTTGGCCACTTCGATATACCACTTTGGCTCCATAACATCAAAGTCTAGGCGCTTATTTTCGTCTAGATATGATGCTGAATCGAAAACAACAGGACTGCCGTTAATACGTTTGAATACAACCCAATGCCAGAAAGCAACACCATCTTCTTCATGATACTTTATAGATAAAAGAGCCAAATCTGGAAGATTATCCCATGATATAAATGGCAGCTCTTTGCTCGAAGTTTCTACATTATACTCAGTCAGTAATTCCCTTACATATCCCGTATCAGAATATAAGGCCTTATCTTCTGCAAAGATGCCGATTGAATTCGCTTTTTTCTTAACATCTGCATAGGTGGAATTAACAATATTTGCTACAGAGGCAATCCCACAGCCCGTCTTTTCTTCTTGAATTACTACGTTCACGATCCCTCCAGAAAAACATAACGCTGGCAACACAGTGGAGCAGCTTGCTATGTGCTTGAACTGTACTCACGCTGAACTTCAACTATTTGTACACTATATGATTTATACCACTTAGAACGGCCAACTCTTGAACCGCCAAGTGTTCGCTGTTTTGCTTCCATTCTCTAATCTGTGATTCACTATCCCAGTAAGATATGGCTATTTCGTTATTACCTTCTGTACAGGCAGTAAACTCTTTACAGCCGTACTCGCTAATAGCTAGGTCTCTCATTCTTTGAGCCATTGATGAATACTCTTCATCAAGCTCATTTATCTCTGCTCTGAATATTACTGCGAACATTCACGAAACTCCCTGAGGTATATAAAAGGTTATTGTGTGCAGGCTATTAAAATTGAATTGATTCCTTAATTCGACTGACATTAACTTACAGTGGCCTGGTTTAGTATTGCTGCCATACCAAACAGTACAAGTAGGCTCACTATGCTAACAATTGACTCAATCGTGCTCTATGTCGAAGATATACAAGCTAGCAAGAAATTCTACACTAAACTATTTTCCTGTGAAGCAAAGGAGCTATCTCCAACCTTCGCGTCCTTAGATCTAAAAAAGCTCAATGCTCGAACTCAAACAGCGTACAGAAACATTGCCACCATCAGCAACTACAGGAGGTGGCACCGAGATTTCCATAGCCGCGTCAAGTAAGGAAAACCTGATACATATTCACGAAAAATGGAACTTTATTGGAGTGGAGTTCCTTCAGCCGCCAACAGAGCTAATTTGGGCACTACTTTTGTTGCGTTAGCCCCAGATAAACACCGAATTCGAGTATTTTCACAATAGACACATAACGCCTAAAGCATGGACGCAGCGTTGCTGCGTCGGATGCCTTTACTTGTTTGCTTCTACCACTCTAGTGCCAGCAACATGATCATGAATACACCTTTTAGACTTAGAAAAGATAAAAAGAATATTAATAATACTCAGAAATTGGCCAATAGTTGGTATTTGCGGAACGCCCCAGTAAAAGCCATATCTTTTGGCAAGAGTCTGGATGCTTGGATGCTCACCACTCATCGTTACAATTTTAATATTCAGAGCTTTTTTACCCCAAGTTTGTCCATCTCGGATAATAATTTTCCCATGAATAACTAAAAACACTATTGCTCCAATAAGGGCGATTACCAATGTGTAAGATAGTGAGGGCTGCACACCCTCTGAAATGCCATCGAAGCCGCCGGTGAAATACATTAATGGAACCGTAATGGGCGTAATTGTTAAGGCATCAAGCATTGAAGCCCAAAGACGGCTCCATCTACTCGCCAGGACGCGATCATCAGTAATTTCTAGTTCTAGTTCTGGTTCTAGTTCAGACTCAGGTGGGCTATATATACTCTTTTCCATTCTTCTCTCAGTTAATCTAAAAGTGATCTAACGCTAATGCACTGCGGTATGATTTTGGTGGTTATATTGTGGTTGTTTTTCAATAAAGCTTACCCAGTCCGTGCCGGGCCCTGTTAACTCTTCTCAATTACAATCGTGTTTGCCATGAGATCACCAAGGCGTTGTCTTTTCTTGGTTAGAATTAATACTGCATCTAGCACGCCTAAAATCGGAGTGAACACGTTCCGTGCTACCGACTGTAATAGAGTACACGGCTTACCTGTAGATTTACTGACTACGGCTATTTTAAGTAGCCTCTTTGCTAAACTTTGCCCGCCTGGTAGTGCATCGGATAAAACAAAATAGGCAAAAGGAATAGCAAGAATAAGTATATCGGCAACCTTATCATTTATTCCTAACGTTTTAACAATATACATGGTTAAGCCGAAAATAATTAAACTAATCATGGTGTCGATAAATTGACCTTGGTACCTTTTTCCTGGGTAGCTAAGCTTCACACTTAGAGGGTCAAATTGAGTTTCAGACATCTGTATTTCCTATACTAGATAAAATGTACTTAGAGTTAACGCCCACGTACTGCAAGCGTGTAAACATCCTGATTAACGCGATTGTACTGCCCTCAGAGCGCCATACTACTACTGAAGAGGTAAGAGCCATAGATGCTGTTGCATGCTGTGATTGACGCCTGTCAACGTCAGCATCGATACCACAAACATCCTCATCCACGATTACCGTTACAATCTTCCTGGTTAACGATGCACACTCTTGTAGGGTAATTGAAAATCCGAAACATCAATAGAGCTACAATCAATATCTTCAGCAATAGTGCAGACTTTATCGTTAGGCTTAGCCTCACAATAACGGTTCATTGTTTCTACTGAGTCCTTTCCCCTGCAAGACCAAGAGCGGCAAATCCTCCAGCAGAACTGTCCGGCAGCACTAACTATGCGTCTTTGCGAGATGGTTATATATTTATACAGCGTAATCTTCTTTTATCATCCGATGGCCCATTCAAACAAATATCTACTGCATTAATTTCATAAGCATTGGGTGTAGTGGGGTAATACGGATTGATAAGCTGTTTTTTCTGGCCTTCAAGAAGGTGGTTAACCAGTGCTATCTTACCGTTTAGATCATAAAGCCTTGCGACATAGCCATAATAATCAGGTACTGCGATATTGTTTAAAATGCTGCCTACAACATTGAAATAGTCGATAGTTGTTTTTGTTTCATCGTTGCCCGCTAATACATAACTGGCAAAACTAGCCTGAGAAAGGGACGACAACTGAATCACTTTCTCATAGGAGGAGATAGATTCGTTAATGGTTTTATTCGTTTTAAATATGATGCGCCCCAGCCAAGATGGCAGATTGCCGCCAATTTCCAGAAGCTCTGGCTGGCCCTCTAAATTCGAATATAAAGAATGCACCATGCCAAACTCTCTTATCATGGGCGCTTTTACGCTTAACTCATTCGCGCTTAGATAAGGAATGTCTAATCTGAGTTGATAGTTATATGTATTGCTTATTAAGGCTATGGCTTCAAGATTATCAGCGATCATACTAATAAATAACATCTTATGAACCAGCGTATCAGCTACTGCAAGCTGGGTGCGTAATTGTGTGATCTCATTGTTTAATGTATCTATCGCTGCTTTTTTTGAGTGTTGTTCCGCTACCGATAAACTCTCTATTACAGCCAATCGATTACCGTATTTTAAATACTCATATCGGGGGTATTCTTCTATAGCCGATGGTTTGGATAAGGTCGTAAATTCAGAATAAGCAATAAAGCTACGGTATCGGGCCAGAAGCACAGAGTGTTTATCGAGTTCGGATTGCCATTTTTCGCGATGTTTAAGCATGTTATCAAGGCAGCCTTGCTCCCATAAGGCACAATAGATTTCATTGTCCATCTGCGGCTTTGCAAGCATATTTTTCTCAGGGTAATCATCGGAAGCAATGCTTTCATCAAATGGCTGCATGAGGCTCTCGGCTTTTCTATAAGCCGTGAATCGTCTCTTACCCACTAACAATACCTCTTCATCTTCAGCGGCCATGATGCCGGATAAATAGATAAAGGCTTCGCTGTGGCTGTTTCTATCCTGCTCTAGTTTTAATATCCATTCGTTAGCCGTAGCAGACAAATCATCATCTACCGTCAGAAATGCCAAACCGGCCAAGGCAATAAGTATAATCAGTAGGTATTTCATGGATGGCTTGAGTCCGGGAACGGTGTTTTTGTGTTGCTGGGATATTCTACAACCCATGCATTTAATTGTCGTTCAGCACCTTTTAGTGCCGGATAGGCATTCTTTAAAGAGACGTCATACATGGCAGCAGCCCCCATACGCCATAACCAGTATCCCCTACATGAAAATGCTTCATTCATCTCATAAACATTCTTAACGGTATAGCCGTTTAAGGCATCATGACGACAAGAAAGCGAGGTAGGCCTGTATACGCCTATCTCAATCTCAAATCTGGGGTAATAAGGCAGCGTATCAATCTGTGGGTTCTTCTTATTGTCCAGATAAGGGCACATGGTGAGCTTGTATTCAGGGTAGTTAAATACAGGGCTTTTATGCTCACATGATTTTTTCTCGCCATCACTATGGTATGCGTTTGCATCTTTAAAGCTTAGATATAAGCTCAATCTATCGCTGTTACTGGAGTAATCAATGTCATCGGGGTAGTTAACCCCGGGATGGGGCACGGGCACTATGCCATGCTCAGAAATAGCAAAATGCAGTTTTAAATCCGTTAATTCACAATCCCGGTTAAATTGGTTTTCGGGTTTATGGTTTTGCACCCATGCAGGAATTGAAAGCCCAAACCCAGCAGCGGTTTTATACAGCGTATTGCCCTTACTAAAGCGATAGCAGTTGTCTAAAGCATAAGGACTGTTGCCTCTGTAGCGGCTGAAGTCTTCTGCATGTAATTCAGAATCTCGTTCCTGGCTGCAAGCAACCAGCATCACAAGTGCCATAGCGCTAATCATCTTAGGTATAGATATCATCATGCTAAAAGAAGCCGTTACTTAATCCCTTTAATTGAGAATTGTTAATCGGATACTTCACTCTTGGCCATCTTGATAATATCTTTATGCAAGCTCTTATAATGCTTGCCCGACTGATTGGCGGTTGCTAAAACCTGCTTAAAGATGGCGTCTGCTTGCTGATGCTGGTTTTGTGCCTTCAGAAACTTACCATAGTAAAAGGAAGCTTCAGGCCCAGAAAAGTAGCTGTGCAGCACTTCATACTCATGCAACGCTGCAGATACCTGATTCAAGCTTTCCAGTGTTCTGGCATACAGCAGGTGAGCATCGGCATTCTTATAATCAGGGTTTAATTCTTTAAGATTATCTAGCGTGGTTTTAACTTGTTCAAACTCACCCAGCCCAAAGCAAGCCTGGGCTAATCCAAACAGCAATGCCGGATCATCGGCATGGGGTCCTGTTAAACATTTATTAAACAAGGTCTTGGCATCGTCATACATGCTCTTGTTCAGGCATTCATGAGCAAGCTTCATGGAGTTCTCAACGGTATCGGATACTGAAAACTGCTGTGCTGCCGCATTAATGGCTTTATTAGGCTTTACCACCGACGTCACGGTTTTACTGGCCTGCCTTCCCGTCTTGCTATTAGAGGCATCTGGAAATACTTCAAGAATCAGATAAGCAATAGCACCCGCCAGAGGCAGCATCACCACAATCCATATCCATGTTGTGCTTCTACCGGTTTTGAGAATGTGTATAACAAGCGCAACTTGTAACAGAATGGAGAGAATGAAAAATGGCATGTATAAATATCCTTATTTTATGCAGTGGCACAGCATATAACATCCCTACAAACCGCAGGAGAAAATAGCGCTTAAATGGGATGTTACTGCAGTTTTAATAACCGCTATAGCCCCTTGTTATGGGTTTTCATTGTACTCAAGTTTAAGTTGTTCGAAATCTAGTTCCATTTCTAAGTAGTCGCTTATCTCTATACCTTTTGTCTCGATAGCATAAGCTGCTATTGACCGATATACATAGTATTCATAGGCCTTAGCTTCATGCTTTCCAGTACCTGTATATGAACTACTTTGTGAAATATAATCCGAAACACCTTCTTTTTTCCAAGCTGGAATTAGGTACTCTCTAATATACCCAAATTTAGATCTTATATTGATATGAGTAATTTCATGAGCAATTAGCCCGTTCAGGCTACGTTCATTATATTCTTTAGACTTGCTATAACAGGTATCAAATTTTTTATTGCACTCTCTAATTATAACTTTATTGAAAATATTGGTTCTAGCAAAGGAGCCACTAGTATAATCAGGCCCTAGTAAAGAATAGATAAAGCCTCGATCAGCAATGAAGACTTTATAATCTGAACCTTTGTCGTAGAAAGGACTTTCTTCAAGGAGCTTTATTGACTGATTAATTTCCAGCTCTAGTCCTTTAGAAATACCCTTGTTTGAGAATACCGTGATATTTTCTAATTTTGTTTCCTTACTAAATAATACTTGAGGGAAGGCCTGAACAAGTAATACCGCAACGAATAAGAAAAATACCGTACTTCTAATTATTATTTTAACTTTATTCACTATATTCTCGATCTATCAATCTCATAAATCGCTTGCTCAGCGATGAGTTGGCGCTGTTTTGCGGTTTTTTGCAAAACAAGTGACAGATTGACTTAGCACTGTTATTTACACGGTATAGAAAAATCAACATGATAATGTTCGTCGTGCCTTACCCAAGAACGCTTCTTGGAAAATTGAATATTATTCTTTAGATAGTCAGCATACTTAGTTTTAAACAAGTTAGGCTGCAATTCAGGAGAAAAAATAACACGCCATAAATCGTGGCCATGTTTCTTGGCCTGTTTATGAAGTGCGACAACATGAGCTGCAATTGCCTCATAATCGATACTCATTCCATCATATATATCCTTTTCATCGAACTCGATGTTGTAACCAAGCTTGTTTAAAGGATTAGTGGGTAAATGGACCGATTTACCAGACTTATTGGTAACTGGAGTCATGAAATCGACAGAAAGGCCATTTCTATGAGTCTTATGAGGCCTGAACTGACCACCATCTTCAAATCCAGCTTCTGCGTATTTATAGACTTTACTTGGCTGCTCTTTCTCAAGATATTTATATGCAGAAACAATGATATCTCTAACTTCTGAATGGACATAAGTTCTACCTGCCAATCTAGCCATAGTACTGTAACCGATGTAATTCTTTCCCTCACTCGGGAGCTGGACACTATTTTCCAGGCGACCTTTAGACGTCGTGCCGAAGCAAGTGCTTGTTTCGGCCATAGCGATCAGCGGAAACCATAGTAGTATTGGTAGGAGATATTTTATATTCATAGGCTGCTAACGTCGGGCTCACATGTCGGAGGCTATTGGCGCCTTTTTTCGTTTTTTGCAAAAGTGCCGCTAATGGCTGGAGGTGATCTTCCCCCGATTAAACTCGCACAACCCTCGAGCAAAAGATACAGGAATATAAAGCTGAGTAATATGAAATAACCAGTACCATAGTATTTGTTAAAGAGGATGGTGTAAAACCAGTTTTGACCGTAAATATAAATACAGATACTGGAGATTGTTGAAATCACCAACAACCAACTCACTAGCATTAGATATTCAGGCATTTTCCTAACATAAGTGCTGATGAGCAATAAAAGCAGAAAACTTCCTAAATTTACTGCTGAAAAGAAGCGGATATCACTTTGTAAGGCAGACCAAGTTGTTTCATATCTGTCTTTTACTAGTGAAGAAAGAGCCGTGAATGAATTTCTCACTGTCTCGTACTGCCATAGCTCACTTGAAAGCGTTAAAGCTGAAGTTGCAGCATCAATTTGTTGAATTGTCACTTCACCATTATCTGAGACGCAATTTACAGCGATATTGATATAATCAGCAATCTCACTTTTGAGTTTTGGGACTTCTTCTTTGTATTTGCTTAAGAATAATTTTTGAACAATATTGGGGTTTTTAGAGTCAATGCCGGTTATAGCGCTCACTCTTTCATTGAGATTTAAAATTATCTCGCCTTTGATAAATTCAAGAGCAGTCACTTCTAGCTGTTTTGAAAAAAGAAATGAAATAGCAATTATCGAAGTAAATATGATAACTCCGACAATCGATACTACTTGTAATGCACGATGCTGATTCATATGTGACATTTAACGCCTGTATCAACAGAGTAGAAAGCTGGTGTCTTTTGTGCATTTTTTGCAAAAAAGGTGGCGGGTGTGAAGTGAAATTGTCTGCCCTTGTATGATGTAAGCATCACAATTTTACAGCTTTCCATTATCTGATTCTGTAATGTTATATATTCGTACTCTCTTGGCAGTAATAACTACGCTAATCTCATTTTCTATATACTCCTTCAATATTGGTATTGTGACAAACCCTTCTGAATTTGGAGTAAAAGAACGTGTTTTATCTGAATAGGATATTTGGATGTCGGGAGGAAAATCATTAGGGATTAATCTAAAGATGAACTCCTTTCCAATTATTTCACCACTACAGTCACAACCTATGGCTTTAGCAGATTTTTTTATCTCATTAGCCTGAGTTATTAAGTCGGGAAACCAATTAATCTGGTTCTTGTCTCTTTCTAAAGGGATCCATTCAGAAACAATGTCATGTGAAACTGTTAGGCCAATACTGACTTTTGGTTGATTTGAAACTATAATTGGGTTCTCACGCAATAGTTCTTTATTTATAGGTAAGGTAAATGTTCCATCTTATTTTACTGTAAATTCATAAATTTTAGAGGAGGAACTAATGGATAATTTAATTTGTTCTGAAGGGACAGATCTATCATGGCTTTCCATTCGTGCTGTTTTTTTATTTTCAAAATATCAGCATCAATCTCACCATAAGATAACCCATGTAATGTTAGATATGGAATTGTGGCCACTCCATCAATGCCTTCTGATGCTTGCAAAAACCCACAGAATAAAGTTAAAAATGCTAAGTGTAATATCCGTATTTTCATGAAATTTCCTGAAATGTAACGCCCTGATCACCTTCGAAGTAAATTGGCACGATATTGTGCAGTAAGCACAAAGCGTAACCGTTTACGGAATCTGGTGCAGCTTCTGCTTATCTATTCCCGTAATGATTCTATATTTTGATTCTATCTTATTATACAAGTCTTTAGTCCAAACAGGTGCCCCTTCAGGAACAAGCAATTTAGCTAAGCCAGGATTAGAAGGGGAGATGACGACCTGTGTATGATTTCTACCTGTTTCATAGACCAATGTAAAAAGGTCTTCAATAGCAGGATCCCCCATGGCCAGGCAGCCAATAGATACATCCCGACCATGTATAAATATATTGCTTCCCGGGCTATCCCTGCCTTCGGCTTTAGCATGCTTCAAATCAAAATCATTGGGATAGTTAACTTTCATTGAAATATGATAAGAGCTGTTTGGATTAAATCCGCTGATCTTGTAGATACCTTCTGGTACTTGTCTATCCCCTTCAAGTAATTTTGGGCCAAGCTCTCCACTAGCGGCAAGAACAGGGTACTCTGTAATCTTCTTGTATTTCTTATCCTCATTCGCGCCCCACACTTCCAATACGGCCGTATCTTTAAACGCGATAAGTGCAAGATGCTTGGGCGGATAAGCAATCCCTGTTTTTTCGAACAGCGCAGACAAGTTGTTTCTTGTCTTATCACTATACTGGGAAATAACTTCTTCTACGGTTCTCTTGCCCATAAACTTTATTGCCACTGGATACCATAGTGACCTTCCATATTGATAGAAAAGGAAGGTAACTAAGATGATTAGAGGATATACGATAAACCTCTTCTTCATTTCACCATACTCGAATGGAAAAAATAACGCCCGCATACTAGGTACGAGCTTGCGAACAACCTAATTGATAGGGTTGTTATGATCTCATAGCTGCATACTACTGACGAGTCTAAGAGATATTTTCGGTGTGTTGTGACACTTCAACTTTTCCACTAGCTGAATTTACTTTTGCCTTTATTTAGCAAGACGCAATAAAGTCAGGCTTAATTTTTATCATTTCTTCTTAGGTTGAGGCTACTTTTTTATAAAGATCCTCGGCAGTCTTTGATAGCACTTCAGATATAGGGAAGTTGGTGGGGTGATCCTTCAATAATCTGTCGAGCTTGCGCTCGTACTCTGTGTAGATACTAGAGCCATAGCTCTTGTTTTTGGCTAGTGCCGAGAAAAACATCAGTGTATGAGCGTCGCTTGTCGATTCTTCTGCCGCCATCAATAGCAGTTGATCCATAATATTTCGTTCGCCATAAAGGGTTGAGCTGTCATTGTAAATTACAGCCATTGATAGAGCTAAACAGCGAGAATTACTATCAATATAATGGGCATACAGATGTGAACTAATTGTTCGAAGGTCAACTATAGGATTACACTCATCAATCGGGTAGTGTTGCAGTAAATAGCAATGCAAATCCTCCTGAAGAGATTTCAGGAGGATGCCGATATCATCACTCTTAGTGTTAAAGGCCTTTCTTAACGTTTGTACTGCTTCGCTTTTGCTGGATTCAAACAACCGCAGCTCCATCACCCATTGATCTTTATCAGCATAGAGATGTGGAACAATCAAGAGATCGTATGATGATCTGTGAGCAATACTTTCTATAGCACTATCTTCACAACGCTGGGAATATAAAACAAAACTACCGGGTGCTATAACAGGAATCAACATCGTGGCTTGTGCGTTGGTATGTAGATTTATATGATCGCAAAATGACAGGGGAAAACCACGACATAAAGTGCCTTCATCGTTCGTTTTTTGCTTTGTAACTTCTTCTGGCTGTGCAGTTGCTGTGCAGCTAGCCGAAGTCGTCACTATGCGAAAAGGCTTATCAACCTTTTTAGGAATTAATGTTTGCTCATGTTTCAGTGACAGCAACCAAGTCGGCCTATCGATACTCATCATTTGAACTTGGGATTCTGTAAAACCTTCCGCCGGACCATAATCACCCATTAATTTGTCTAGTTCAGCATCCCAGTAAACCAAGCCTTCTTTCCAGTCAGGCCGGTTTTCAGCGAATAGAGTATCAACTAGTTGCTTCGCCTCAGTATATCGCTTCAGTTCGATATAGGCCTTAATCAGGTTATTTCCTACAGAAAAACCGTGCTGTTGGATGTTAAAGTGTGGACGAATGACTCCAATAATATCGATGATGTGCCCGTTTTTTCCTAGATCCCCACTGATTTGCTGGAGTACTTGTGCGTCTGGTGCTTGATTGCGCTGAAAAAACTGCTCGTAAAACTCGATGGCTGTTTGTTTTTTTCCTTGTTCTAGAGAGTGACGGGCTAACCACAGCTGTGGTCGCCATGCAGAGGGGATTAAACTGGCACGGGTCAGTGCGTCTAGATAAGCCGACTGGCCTCCGCATTCTTGCTCAATGGCCACATACCAATCTAGTCCGTTGTCCTGATTAGGGTCGGCTTCCAGAGCGCTCCACAGTGTTTTTTTGGCTTGGTCATTGTCGCCGCGCTTGGATTGTATTTTGGCTAAATTGGTTAAAAGAACACCTGGATTATCCACTGTTGGGATTATTTGGGTGAGTACCTTTTCGGCTTCATCAAGTTTATTGTTTTCCATAAGAACAACAGCACGGATACAGGCTCCACGCTCCTTCATCGGATCGATGTCGAAAAGATGAGCGCTGGCTTTTTCAACATGCTCAGTAAAACCGTCATTGAGTGCGGTTACAATCAGCCCGTATAATGCGTCCGGGTTGTTGTAGTTGTTTTCCAAATTCCCAAGAAGGACGTTATCTATCCAAGTCTGTCTATCGATCATGACTTCACGACCATATTCATCATGAACACGGATCATATCGTCCTTTGGTGATGGCTCTTTTGATTCTTGGTCAGGGACTTCCGGAGATGTTTGTTCTTTCTTAGCGAAGAGTTTCTTGAAGAATTTCATTGGCATCCCTGTGCGTTATTATTTATACCGTTGTAAATTATGTCAGATATAGAGGCTGACTCAAAGGGCTGTCGACCTCTGGATGTCGCCGAGACATCAATGTCAATTGATGCCCCAAGTTCAGGGAGGAAATCAAAGGAAGTTAAATGGTGAATTAACTCTGGAATATAACGCCTGCGTAATAGGCGTAAGCTTGCGAGCGTCTTAATTGACGCGCTTGTTATATTTGTCACCAATCACAATGTGAGTGCCATTTTTTGTTGGGTATGCATGAAGCTTACCTTCTTCATCTTTAAAGTAAACAAACTCAGGCGACCATAATAAAAGGTTGCCACTGGCTATAACATCCGCATTAGATTTATCAAAGACAGTAACAATTTTACCTGGGCCAACACTAAATTTTCTGAGACCAATTTCAACTGCTTCTGTAACATTTGCAGTGTTAAGAAATGGCAAGCTAATAGATACAAACAAAAATAACGCTGAAGGTATCCAGCTAACCACGCCGTCAACCTTATTTAATTTGATAAATGTACAAAAGTACAAAGTTAATATCAGAGAAGAAGCTAGCAATGTAGAAAATAGATTTGGCTTATTGATTGAAAAGGTCATTAATAATAACCAGACGTGAAAGAAAACAGCAACTACAACTAACAACCAAAATATAAGACGAGATCCGATCGAAAACTTTCCATTCTTTATGTAGTCAACGTAAAGAATCCTCCCTATAAGAAAGAAACCATATAAATAGAAAGAAAGAACTATTATCAGAAGCAGCATAACTAAAAAAAGCTTTTTAAACCAAAAAC
>JABSRQ010000005.1 GCA_013215055.1 Pseudomonadales bacterium
AAGGCTTAAGGACTTGATCTTAGATAGAGTGAATACCACTTAGAAATGGAACGAATCCGGCTAGTGGCCTTTTTATTAAATGAACGTAAAACGCTGATTCTTCAGCATAATGTCAGGTTATGCGCAGTTTTTTATCGTGGTGAGAGGCCTTACAGAGCTATTCAGAGATGCTTGCAAGGTCTTCAAAGTCATCAGTTTGATCGCATGAAATTATGTAATCCTTGTTGTAATAACTTAATTCAATAGCGCAATCTGATAATGGCTGGATACTCATCTTGCGAAACACATGGCTATCAGAACGAATTCGACCATAAGTTGGATGCTCAAACGAATAGATTATGTTGCCGTTGATATTTGAATATCCTGCATACTTTAATTCCTCAAAAGCAGCTATATATTTAAGGTTTGGACCATCAGACTTTACAGGTTTTGATTTTCTCTGCGCTGAAACGTCCGGCACATGGGGCATCTGAGCAGAGTTAACCAGGTTAAATGCATGTGATCCTATGAAGCCAACAACCAAGGCTGCAGCGGCTATTGCTGGCCGTGAATTTTTGCGCCAAATTACCTTTGTTAGTCTCAAGTTCCAGTCACTCCCTTTGGGTTTTAGGTACCGGCCGCGAACATGCCACGGTGATAACACGCTATAAGTGCCGCAATCGTAATCAGATATAAACCTGTTGCCCAATCCTCACCGATGCAATTAAACCCATTTACATTACATTGTAACTTTAACACTCAGGACGCGGGCCGCCGAAAAGCGACTGTGCAGAATTTTCAGGCAAAAAAATACCGCAGATGCTGAACACCTGCGGCTGAAAGAGTTGTTCCACAACTCAAGAGCAAACAATCTAGGGGAATTGCCTGCTTTAACCACTATCGGGTTAATAAGAACAGCCCTTTTCAATTAAGTTCATTACTCACGATCATAAATCATTAAACCTTCCCTTTCTCACGTTGAGGTGGAATCTTCTTTTCAGCAGGGTAGCCAGGGCAAAAATTACAGAATGCGCCACCACAACCGATGGCACACCAGACTTTGCAGATACAATCCCCATCTGCATTACCATTTATAACGCATTCTTCTGGAATTGGAGAGTCACTACAATGACTTATAGGCAGTGTATCATCAGGCCACTTTTGTGGATTAGATAACGCATTAAAATGAATGAAGAACAATGAAATTAAAATAGTTTTCTTTAAAAGCATTTATATCCTTAAATTATATACAAAAGTTCCTAACGGGTAAGCAAAGCTTGAGCCCTTCGACAGGCTTCGCCAGTCAAGTGCCGCATAATGTAGTGTTATGTTACGTCCAGAAAGCAAAAAACCTGCAAAAGCAGGTTTGATGCATTCTGGATTGCAGCTTCCTAGCGGCCGTTTAGGCCTGCGGCCGATTTTAAACGCCCTGTCAGCCTCAACATAACATTCGATTATGCGCAGCTTTGATTTATGTGTATGGGGCTTAAAATGGCTTGTAGCGGCTTATTCAGGATTAGCTGACAGTATCCTACTGTCATTCGCATCCATTTAAAAATAAAAAAGCCCTAGTAAACTCGACGGTTACTAGGGCCTCTCACACAGCATGAACAACATGAACAACATGAACAACATGAACAACATGAACAACATGAACTCCCTTAAGGTGAACTAAGGAAGCGAGGCAATAATAGATAAAGTAAAGGCAGCATAAAAACGGATCGATTCCAGTCAGTGACTTTTTGAGCGTCAATCACTGAATTTCTCAACATAACGTCAGATTATGCGCAGCCTTGGTTGCCGACTTATACTTATGCCAGAGTCATTAAGTCCATCAACAATTTCTTGCCTACTAAAGGTCGTCGCTTGAGTTTTACGTCTATTGTCAAATCCTAGCATATGGTTAGGAATTTCTTCCTTACGACGATCAGAAATAAATCCTACTTTTTCCACGTATATAATCATCAAACTCCCTTTAAACAACTCAGTTTTCTCAGAACTGTAAAATGAAAATGCCCTAGTAACCTTTGGGGCTTAAAACGGCTTGTAGCGCCTTATAAAGATCAGCTTGCAATATGTAATTTAGCGTTACGGGCTCGACTACTCATCTAGAATTGAATTTCTTCTGATCCATTCTACGGCCAGAGTTATTTCGGCTTAAAAGTTCATCTTCGAGAATATCAACTTGTATATCACCATCACCACGCAAAATTTTAGCAATCGCCGGATCATTGACTATGAGGAACGTATAGTCGCCTGCCTTCTTTTTCTTCTTTCCTGGTAAGATGCAAAAATCGATATTACTAGGATCGCGGCTATCTAAGATACTCTTGTATGCGTTCTTTAAAGTGACCTCATCAAGTGACGCCACTATAGCTTTCGTCTGCGGTTCCATTTGTTTTATTCCATATCCTAGTATTCTGGTACAGGAGAAAAAGTCCTACTACCTCGACAATTTATAGGGCAAGTCCATTTCACTGGGTTTTCTACATAACGTCATTATGCGCAGCTTTGATTGTTGCCTATGAGGCTTAAAATGGCTTGTAGAGCCTTATTAGGAACTAGCTTGTGCAACTTCTTGATCAGGCTTATCAATGAGCTCTTGACGAATAATTTTAACCCATGTTGGTGCATCAATGCCTAACTTCACCTGATTCGTTCCCACCTTAACAGCGGTAACTGTGACGCCATCGACAACAACCTCAGCATCTCCTCGGATCATATTTACTTCCCTTACTTCCTTCATTTTTACATCCCTTTACAATCACCGTGTGTGAAATTGTGCTTTGCTTGTTGCCTAGTGCTTTCAGCCAAAAAGACTAACCGCGTAAAAAATCATTAGAAGCGACCCAGCAATAGCGGCAGTAATAGCGGCAGCGGCAACAGCTTTCGCCGCTACAATCTCCTGATCGTACTTACTTATTTCTTCTTCTACTGAACTTATTGTATGACCTGACTCTGTATCAACATCTGATTCTTTCTGACTTAATGTATGCATTTATTTATCCCTGAACTGTAAAAAACCCCTAGCAACCCCATACCATACAGAAGCTACAGAATGAAAATTCCTAGCTGAATGGTTAGTAGCAATACAGCAGATTTTACTTTTAAGTAAAAGGCCTTACAGAGCTATGCATCAGAGATACTGGCAAGGTCTTCAAAGTCATCAGTTTGATCGCATGAGATTATGTAATCGTTGTTGTAATAACTTATCTCAATAGCGAAATCTGATAATGGCTGAATAGTCATCTTGCGAAAAACATGGCTATCAGAACGAATTCGACCATAAGTTGGGTGCTCAAACGAATAGACTATGTTGCCGTTGATATTTGAATATCCGGCATACTTTAGCTCCTCAAAAGCAGCGATATATTTAGGATTTGGCTGATCATATTTTACAGGTTTTGATTTTCGATGCTCTGAAACAACCGGTACATGCGGCATCTGTTCAGAGTTAACTAGGTTAAATGCATGTGAACCGATGAAGCCAACAACCAAGGCTGCAGCGGCTATTGCTGGCCGTGAATATTTACGCCAAATTACCTTTGTTAGTCTCAAGTTCCAGTCACTCCCTTTGGGTTTTAGGTACCGGCCACGAACCAGCACCATTGATTACAGATGCAGGCAACGCGATAGCTATACCTGAAAAAAGTGTATCTATTGCAGCGAAGAAACCTGTTGTTATGGAAGCCATAGCAAGAACCACAGCCGCGACAATCGCATATTTACGCGTTACAAATTGTGCCTACCAAGACACAAAGGCAATAAAACCGGTTGCTAAAACACCGGCTAACCATGGCAGACCGAGAAGTGCTGGAAGTGGCATAAATCCCCCTTAAACCGGTTGTCTGGTTGCGATTGACCAGATGGCTAATGCGGTCATAACGTAGAACGCCCAGCCCAATATTGTCCGTAATAGTGTGAATTTCGAACAATCAAACGTCATCTTGTAATGTTTGAAATTCATATCCAGTGCCGAACAACTCGATGTAGTCTTAAAAACAAAAATGCTAGATAGCTTCTCCTGCAGGCCGAGAGGCAGGATTAACGCGTAATTGGTTCAATCTTAATGTACAAAATTCGGATTTAATGGGTATAAACGGGCCAAATAAATAGGAAACTGCAGGATTTAAGCTAACAATATCGCTGGTTATAACTTTTAGTTCTAACCAGAGAGTAGTGGCCGTAGAATAGCCTACCGGCTAAAAAAGCGGCTGAATAAATGTCGCATTAACTAGAAAAACACTTCTGAGGATGGCCCTTGTGCTTCGGGTAATTGAAAAGCGGGTGGGATAATATCCTCGTTTAAACCCAGATGCGTTAGAATCTTATCGATCACCAGCGGATCTTTGATACTGGCAATGATTTTTACCTTGCCACCGCATAGATTGCAAACTTCGATATCAATGTTAAATACACGTTTTAAGCGCTCGGCCCAGCTCATTCGATAGCTGTGACTATGCTTTGTAGAGGAGCCTACGGCTTTTCTCTTAGGATTGGTGATCAAAGGTCTAAGCTTGCTATTGGAGGCGAATACGCCGTGATAACGGGTTAAATTCAACCTGGGCGGTGGTATCAAGGCCGCTAACCGGGCCATAAAATCCATAGGGCTGAAAACCACATGCGTGGTGCCGTTGTTGTAAGGTGTTTTGAGTCGATAAGTTACCTGACCTTGCTTGCTGAGGGATAAGCGTTTTTCGGATAACGCACCTCTGGAAATATAACGGCACAAACGCTCCAATTTTTTGCGCTCTTTGGCCTGACACACCACGCCAGCATGGAGGGAAAATCCATTTACTTTCACGGCTGATGAATAATTCTCCTCAATGATGGCCGGAATGGTTTGCAAGGTGAGGGTCTTTCGGCCTTGCAGTGGGCCAACCGCGATGCGATACGTAATGGCACAGCCTTGAATCTGTTGCATGCCACTATCGTCAGATTCATCCAGGTTTAAATAGGGTTGTTCAGCATCCTTTTCCAGATAGCCTGTTTTCTCAAGAAATCGTATAAGCCGTCGGCTAATTCGATCTAAGACTGTGCTTAATTCTGTTGCAGTAAATGCTTTGACGGAAATAAATTTGGGCTTGCCCCCCGTTTTTATATACACGCCATCTAAAAATAACATATGAAAGTGTATATTCAGGTTCAAAGCACTGCCAAAGCGTTGGAGCAGTGTCACAGCCCCCGTTTCGGCTACCTTGCGTGTGAAACCTGCCTTTTTGATGAGTGCTGAGGAAATGGCTGTTACGATGATTTTTAACACTGGCGTAATAAGCTCGGGTTTAGCTGCCAGCAGAAACCGTAAGGGGAAAGGTAAACTGAGCACCCATTGCCTGACGGGTTGATGTGGGAAAATATGATCACTTAACAATGCTGCAGTTTGCGCCATTCGGCTGGCACCACAACTGGGGCAGAAGCCGCGTTTCTTACAACTAAAAGCGACTAATCGCTCGTGCTGGCACGCCTCACAACGTACACGCAGGAAACCGTTTTCGAGTTTTCCACACTTCAAATATTCCTCAAATTCCCGTTTCACATAAGCTGGCAGGTATTTTCCTTGCTGTGAAAGATGCCCCTCTAAATAGTGATAATTATCACGTATCAGTGGGTAGAGGATAGTTTTTTCAGGTTGGTGGCGCTGATAGTGCGTTGGCGCCTGAAGCGTTATAGCTGCGACTGAAGCCACTTAGCGCACCTGTATGGATGTCTATATAGATATCCATACAGTATAGTGCTCATTGCTGTTTTTATATGAACATTGACTTAACAGCCGCCAGATTCCATGGTTTTTATCAAAAGATTTGGCTTTAATACCTGAGTGCATATAAAGCTAAGAGGATTGCCGCATGCGAGAGACCCGCGTAGCGCAGATCAATATATTTGAGACATACTCGCAACACGCGTTCGGTATTCAACTTAAACAGCTTTCAAAAATTCTGGATCGTTATCCTGAAATTCTCGCCTTGATTGAAAATGATTTAATCGAGCCTGCCTGCAAAAAAGTCGGGGCGACTGGCTTGGCCGTTGAAACGGTTTTTCGCTGTTTATTATTAAAGCAGCAATTGCGTTGTAGTTATGAACAGCTGGCTTTTCACTTATCCGACTCCACAAGCTACCGCGCCTTCACTCGCCTACCTGACTTCGTATACCCAAGCAGGTCTGGCCTGCAATCCGTTATTCGAAAAATAAAACCGGAGACTCTAGAAACCGTCCATCAACTTCTGGCAGTCAAATTACTTGAAGACGGCACCATGTCTCTGGAGAAAATACGCATTGATAGCACTGTGGTAAAAAGTCATATCACCCCGCCCAGTGACAGCCAATTACTTAATGACAGCGTCAGAGTTCTAAGTCGACTGCTCGCTAAAAGCGGCCACTTTACAGGGTTAAAGATACGCTTTACCGATAAAAGGAAAGCCTCTAAATCGTTAGCCTTTCAGATATTTAATGCCAAAAATGCGCAAAAAGAACGGCTTTATCCCGAATTACTGAAACTGGTTAGNGTTGTACAACGTCAAATTGAAAGGGNGCTGTCAATGGTTAAGGCGCAATGTTCAGCTTNGGAAANAATGTTGAAATGGCAGGCTAAAGTTGAGCATTACAGAGATTTATTATTAAAAGTCGTCAATCAAACAGAGCGGCGCGTTATTAACAAAGAAAAGGTACATTCATCGGAGAAAATCGTCAGTATTTTTGAAGAGCATANCGATATTATTGTGAAGGGTTATCGCGACATTCAGTANGGGCACAAGATTAATTTNGCCAGTGATGTGCGTGGATTTATTACCTATTTGGCTNTAGAAGAAGGAAACCCGGCGGATAGCGAGCNNTTTATGCCGNTCATTCGCGANCATGAGGCGCTNTTTAATGCATTGCCGCATTCCGTTGCTTGTGATGGTGGTTACGCGAGTATGGAGAATGTTACGCAGGGACGAGCGCTGGGTGTCAAGCGTCTGGTTTTTCATAAGCGTGTAGGAATTTCTAACCAGGCGATGGGGGTTAAAGAAAAAACGTTTAAAGTTCTGCGCAATTTCAGGGCGGGCATTGAAGGTAATATTTCAGAATTAAAACGGGCTTTTGGTGCCGTCCGTGTCAAATGGAAAGGCGAAGAAGGCTTTAAAGCTTTTGTGTGGTCATCGGTTATCACTTATAACTTGGTGCGATTGGCTAGGCTCGAATCTGGCTAGAATATTTATCCTTAGAGAAAGACAGACGATCGATAATTTCTGGCGTAGGAATAATTCTGAGCGTTCTAAAAACGTCAAAATAGCTTATTCAAAGGCAATTTATATCGAAATATCAGCAGAACCATATATCAGATATCTGCTGATGCAGCAGGCCAATTTAAGTTAGCGGTAATTTTAAAAAAACACCTATTTCTGGATGGACACTAATTAGAATCATCTGGCCTAACAGGCTTATATACGGTTAAAGACTATAGCTTCAGGTATGCCATGATTTGCAGTTACACCGTAGAGTAACGGTACCTCTGCCAACAAACTGAAATCGCCGTTATATGAATAACAGCCCTTGAGGGTAACGCGATACGGGGATACGGGATTACCAGACAGTTTTTTATCTTAATGACTTCTAGGCATGGCCTGTTCCAGGCTATTTTTATCAGCGGCATGCCCCAGGAACTCATGCTTTTGTAATTGACTGATAACCTTGGCTAGGCAGCGCATACGAATAGGTTTGGCGATATGTTCATTCATGCCCACATCCAGACACTTATGAATATCTTCGGCCATCGCGTAGGCGGTGACGGCGATGATAGGAATGGCCTGGAAGTGATTTTCCTGTTCAAACAGGCGAATAGCCTTTGTTGCCGCATAACCATCCATGATGGGCATGTCACAATCCATCAATATCAATTGATACTCTTCGGCATTCTGCGTATATAAATCCACGGCCTTCTCACCGTTATCGACGCCATCAAAACGCAGCGACAGTTTTTCCAGCATGCCTTCCAGCACAATACGATTAACGGCATTATCATCGGCTATCAAGACCCTACCCTGCCCTGCAAGGGTGGAGATTTCCTGAATCTCCGCCGCGATAGTGGTTTTTTCATGCATGCCTAATAATTGTGCAAAAACCTTGTTAAACTGGCTGACCGCCGCCGGTTTAATCTGCGCCTTGTCTATGCCAGCCTCTCTTAAATCATTGTCGCAGGGAATATGGCTGGTACA
>JABSRQ010000049.1 GCA_013215055.1 Pseudomonadales bacterium
AATGCTTTAATACATCAATAGCGGCAGCAACGGATGCAGGATTTGCGTTATAACTATCATCAATAATCAAGCCACCCCACACCGCATTTTGTAACTGCATACGAGATTTTACGCCATGATAATTTGCCAAGCCTTCGGCTATATCCGCAAGACTGATTCCCACAGCTAAAGCACAACTTGCCGCAGCCAGCGCATTGGCAACATTATGTTCACCTGCAACATTCAGTCTGATTTTTTGATTTAATGATTGGTCATTTAATTGATAGTGCAAGGTAAATTCAGATTGCCCCAAAGACAAAATCAAATCCGTAATCGTTAGTTCCGCTTGCAGATGATCCATGGAAAAACTTAAAACTTGGCTTTTATTTAACACCTCAATTTCTGCTATCCATTGACGGCTATATTTTTCATCCAGATTTATTACTGCGGTAGTGTGCAACTGCAGGTCTCGATAAATTTCAGACTTTGTTTCTGCAATCGTCTCTTCACTGCCAAAGCGCCCAATATGGGCTGGTCTGATATTAGTAACAACCACAACATCAGGTTTAACCATAGCCATTAAATAACTGATATCGCCTTTTTCAGCTGCGCCCATTTCAATCACAGCGTAATCGCTGTCTTTATCGATATTAAACAGTGTTAAAGGCACACCTAATTCATTATTTTGATTGCCTGAAGTGACTGAAACTGACGCTGAAAGTTTTAATATGCAAGCTAACATTTCTTTTGTGGAGGTTTTACCACAGCTACCGGTAATGCCAATCACCTTGCCCTGGTATTTATCCCGACAAGCGATAGCTAAATCGGCCATGGCCTTTTTACAGCTGCTCACTTTTATTTGAGCAATCGCAGCATTTTCTATTACATCTTCAACTAACGCGATGCATGCGCCGTTTTCAGCAGCAGCATTGATATAGGCATGACCATCGACGCTGTCGCCTTTAAATGCGATAAACAAGCTGTCCTTTTGTACAACACGACTATCGATAACTGCTGTGCTAATCAACATTTTATCTAGCGATGAATCATCAACAACTAACTGGCCATTTACATATGCGTTTAAGACATCAACGGTCATATCTAACATGATATACCTCCGTCAAGTGCTCTAGTTAATTGCGCAACATCATCAAAGGCGTATTTTCCATCGGCTAATATTTGATATTTCTCATGGCCTTTACCAGCAATTAAAACAACATCACCTTCTTTTGCAGCAGATACAGCTTCGACTATTGCCAGAGCTCTATCTTCAATCACTTGTACCTTGTTAGCTGTAAAGCCCGCCATGATTTCAGCATTAATAATTTTAAGGCTTTCCGATCTTGGATTATCTGCGGTAACAATAATATTATCTGCAAAAGCTTCAGCAGCTTTAGCCATTAAAGGACGTTTGGTTTGATCTCTATCACCGCCACAACCAAATACCAGATGTATTTTACCCTCGGTAATTTCACGTAGAACCGATAACACATTTTCTAAAGCATCAGGTGTATGTGCATAATCAACAACAGCGGTAAGGCCTAAGGTATTTTTAAGCAGCTGCATCCTTCCTCTAACAGGTTTTAGCAAGGGCAAAATGGATGTAATAGTTTTTAACGCTACACCTTGATGATGAACCACGGCAATCGCCGCCAATACGTTATGGCAATTAAAACGCCCTAATAAAGCCAGCTCACAATCATAGACTTCAGAC
This sequence comes from Pseudomonadales bacterium, assembly GCA_013215055.1. Lineage (GTDB taxonomy): Bacteria > Pseudomonadota > Gammaproteobacteria > Pseudomonadales > DT-91 > CAKMZU01. Next base: position 1,694 of record JABSRQ010000049.1, read on the forward strand.
TGATGGATTAACTGAGCTTGTATACCGGATTGACTTAAGCGGATATTCTGAAAATAATAGTCAGCTGTTTCATCCGCTATAGAATAAGTTTTACACGCCAACTGAGCAGGTAAAATACGTTGGATTTTGTCACTTATGGCATCATCCACATTGATGATCGCAACTTGAAGAGCCTCTGTTCTAAAGAGCTTTAACTTGGCATCGGCATAAGCTTCTAATGTACCGTGATAATCCAGATGATCGTGACTGAGATTAGTAAAAACGGCACTATTAAATGCAATACTATTACAACGACCCTGCGCTAACGCATGGGAAGAAACTTCCATAGCAATGGATTGCACCCCTGCATCTAACATTTCGGCAAAACACCCCTGTAATGAGATTGCATCGGGGGTGGTATTTATCGTGGACTTTTCATGCCTAACACCTGAGCTATCCTGATAGTGGATACCTAGAGTACCGATCTCACCATGGCTACGATTTAATAAGGTCAAAATCTGTGAAATATAACTACAAACAGAAGACTTACCGTTGGTACCCGTTACGCCTGCCACATATAAATGCTGACTAGGTTCTGCATAAAAACGTGAGGCAAGTTCACCTAAGTTATTGGCTAGATCTGCATCTACCGCATAAGCCACGCTAATATCGTCAGCAGGTTTCTCTTGCATCAATATAGCCGCCGCACCATTTTTAATGGCCTGACTAATAAACTGATGCCCATCAACAGCGGCACCTTTTATCGCGCAAAATAAATCGCCCGCTTTAATATGACGGCTATCCAGAGATATGCCGGATAAAACGATATCCTGTCCGTATATGGTTTTATTTGTAAGGCTTGAAAAATGAATACTCATCTAACGCCCCGCAACATAATTGCTGCGGCTCACAGCAGAAGGGCTGTTAGTCGTCAGTTTATCAGGCACCACATTTAACATGCGTAAACTACCTGACATAATCTTGGAGAAAACTGGAGCAGCCACTTCGCCACCGTAATATTCTTTACCTTTAGGGTCATCAACAACAATCACCGCAACTAATCGCGGATTATCAGCTGGAGCCATGCCTGCAAATAACGACAAATATTTTCCGTCTTCATAACCTCGGCGTCCTACCTTATGTGAAGTACCTGTTTTACCCGCCACACTATACGATTCTGTTTGTGCTTTTTTTGCCGTACCGCCGGGTTTCACCACCGTTTTTAACATTTCAAGCACGGCATCTGCATATTGGGCATCAACCACTTTTTCACTGGCAGGAATTTCATCTTGCAATAATAAGCTCACCGGTATTTTCTCACCGTGATTGGCCATAATCGCATAAGCCTGCGCCAGCTGCAGCGCCGTTACCGACACGCCATTACCAAAAGCTAAGGTGGCTCGTTCAATAGGACGCCACTTGGTACGCTCTGGCAAACGGCCAGTACGCTCACCCGGAAAACCGGTTTGTAGATATTGCCCAAAACCCATGCGCATATACATGCCGGGAATGGTTTCTTGATCCAGCGACAGTGCAATTTTGGTCATCCCCACCTGAGACGATTTGGTGATAACTTTAGTGACATCAATCACACCGTAATTAACCGGGTCTAACAACGTTTTCCTACCCACTTTCACATAACCTGGGCGTGTATCAATTTTACTATGGGCATGAACCTTCCCGGATTCCAATGCTGCCATCACCGCAATAGGCTTTACCGTAGAACCAGGTTCAAAAACATCGGTTAAAGCACGGTTTCTAACCGAAGCTATTTCCATATTTCTTCTATCGTTGGGATTAAAAGAAGGTTGATTAACCATCGCCAACACTTCACCGCTGTGCACATCTAATATCACCGCCGTACCGCCATCGGCTCTATGATGCTTCACTACCGACTTCAGCTCTTTATAAGCCAGATACTGCAAACGCAGATCTATGCTCAAGACTAAATCATTACCCGGCTTGGCCTCTTCGATATGGTTAATCACTTTAATCGTACGATGAAATAAATCCTTCACCACCTTGCGACTGCCATCGGAACCTTGTAACCAAGAATCGTAAGCCAGTTCAAAACCTTCTTGGCCGACATTATCGACATTGGTGAAACCCAGTAATTGAGAAGTAACCTCACCGGCGGGATAAAAACGGCGATATTCTTCGCGGCCATAAATACCGGAGATTTTTAACGCAAAAACAGCTTCTGCTAAAGCTGGTGATATTTTTCGTTGAATATAAACAAATTGCTTATTTTTATAACGTTGAAGTTTTTTATGCAGCCGCTGATAGGGCTGCTCTAACAGTTTGGCGAGCTGACGTATTTGCTCGGGGCTGGCCTGCATTTTTTTAGGGTTGGCCCAGATAGTCACAACCGGCGTACTAACGGCCAGAGGCTGACCATTCCTATCGGTAATCATACCCCGGTTAGCAGGAATTGTTTCCATTCGAACGGTTCTGGCTTTACCCTGGCCTTGTAAAAATGACAAGCCGCCATCGATATCCACCACTTGAATCAGCATCATACGAATCACCAGCACAGCAAAAAGCAGCATTAAAAATGCTGCAACAACTGCAAAACGCCAATGAAATTTCAACGATGCCAACATTAAATTAATACCCTACCTTTACAACAACGATTTGCTGTTTGCTGGGAGCCGTCATATTCAGTTTATCGGCCGCTATTTGCTCTAAACGTGAATAGGATGCCATGGTACTTTTTTCTAATAACAACTGTCCCCACTCCACTTCAAACGCCTGCGCATCTGATAATAGAAACTGCCATTCAATAAAACGCTGCCTGGCGTTATAGCTGGTTAATATCACCGCAAAACATGTTGCACTGATTGCCAGCCATAACACCCACGGCAGTTTTTTATTCTCTAAAAAATTCATGTTGTGGCTGCAACTTTTTCGGCCACACGCATCACAGCTGAACGTGAACGTATATTTTCATCCAGCTCGTCAATCGACGCTTTAATCGCCTTCTTCTTACCCACCGACTTCACATGTTCATCACGTTTCAGTTCGATAATAGGAATATTTCTAGGTAATATGGGCCCACGTTCCTGATCACGAATAAAATGCTTTACGATACGATCTTCTAACGAGTGAAAGCTGATAACCACCAAACGCCCACCAGGCTTTAACATTTCAACCACATCGGCCAGCAGATTTTCTAAATCTTCCAACTCTTTATTGATATGAATACGTAGCGCTTGAAAACTGCGTGTAGCCGCATGCTTTTTACTTTGCATTTGAACTTTTTTAGGGATAATGGCTTCAATAAAGTCAGCCAAGTCTAACGTTGTTATAAACGGATGCTCATCTCTGCGTTCCACAATTTTCTTTGCAATCAACGCGGCGAACTTTTCTTCACCGTAGACGTGTAGAACTTTCTTGATTTCCCAGCGCTCAGCTATCGCCAACCACTGCGCAACCGTTTGCCCGGATGAATTATCCATACGCATATCCAACGGTCCATCACGCAAGAAGCTAAATCCTCTATCGGCCACATCTAATTGTGGGGAAGAAACACCTAAATCCAACAATATGCCATCAACCTTACCCAGCATATTATGTTCGGCTAATACCGATTTCATATCAGCAAATGAGGCATGCTGCAAAGACAAACGTTTGTCATCGGAAAATTTTTCACGTCCAAAGGCAATCGCATCGGCATCTTTATCAAAGGCCATTAAATGCCCCTGATCCGATAACAATTTTAAAACTTCAGCCGAATGGCCTCCCCGGCCAAATGTCCCATCCACATAAAAGCCATCGGCGTTGATAGACAACCCCAAAAGAGACTCTTGTAATAGAACTGAATAATGCACACTTATCTCACTTATTTTTTTATAATTTACACATTAAAAAACCAGATCCTGAATATCTTCTGGAAGATCCAACTCACCACTATTGGCATCCATGATGGCCTGCTCGGTTTCCGCAGCCCACCCGTCTTCACTCCATAACTCAAACTTTTCGCCTTGGCCCACTAAAACCAGCTTTTTATCGAAATGCGCATATTCACGCAACATGGCTGGCAATAACATGCGGCCGTTGCCGTCTAACTCCAGTTCACTGGCATATCCCAGCATTAAACGCTTCAGACGGCGAGTGGCCGGATTTAATGAAGGCAGTTTCTGCAGGCTTTTTTCAACGTTTTCCCAGGCGGATAGGGGATAAAGCAATAAACAACGGCTTTGAACATCGATTGTGGCGATTAATTGACCATCATCGGAGGAATTGAGTGCATCACGGTACTTGGTCGGCATTGCCATGCGACCTTTAGCATCCATATTGATGTTTTGCACGCCTCGAAACACGTCTGCTTCTCCACTTTTGTATCAAGATCGGGTCAAAAATCCACTTTCAACCACTTTTCTCCACATATCGTCACTATAGAAACTAAAAACACCACATGCAAGTGGAATCAGGATTAAATTCCAGGAAAATGCACAAAAATGCAGCGAAGATGATGCGATCTGCATCGAACGAGGAATTAGCGCACAAATTGGAAGCATGCTTCCCCAATACAAACAAAAAGGTAGAAAGCAAACTTAAAGTGATACTTTAAGCTTCATCGCTAAGTAGGCTTAGGTATTTATATAAATGTATTTGCAGAACTGCAAAATAAGAGCTACCGATACTACCAAATAGAACAAATGATTCAAGCCATTAAATAAAAAAATAACCCCACACGCGCGCAAAAGAGCGGTTAATAAACCGTCCTATCTGTGATTTCCAGCCCATCCCTTACAGACAAAGACATGTTTTTATAGCGCAGAACCGGTTACACTGGCGCACGTTAAATCAACCTAAGAATTATAATAATATGGGTCGTATTAAGATATTTGATGCCCTGCGTGGCTACTTTGTACTCTGGGTAATCGCCGCACACCTGGGTGAATTAGTGCATCTGCGACGCATTTTTGATGTTGACCTGCTTTATAACGGTTATATCGCCGTCACAATTTTCTTCCTGCTCAGCGGCTTTGTCATCACCGCGTTAATTGAAAATAAACGTGAAAGTTATGGCCTATTCCTGTTCAGACGCTATTTTCGAATCATCCCTATTCTGATCTTATTAAGTCTTGTTTATTTATTACAAACGGACTTTATTCTTTCTGTACTGCAGCAACTGGATACCACAAGAGAAGAAATTACATCCCGCCAGGAAATCTACCACAGCTCAAAAGACTATTGGTGGCAACACATGTTGCTACATATATCGTTATTATATGGTTTGTTTGAAGAGATAATCCCCCATGCAGGCAAAGGTTTTATCCCGCCCAATTGGTCCGTCACCATTGAATGGCAGTTTTATTTATTAGTGCCCTTTATGGTGGCTGCGTTTCGTAAAAGAAAACTGCTTTGGGTGTTTTTTGCCATCCTGGCAATAACCCTGCTAAAAGAAATGCTCGGCATTCAAGGCACGTTTGTGGGTAAACATATTTTTGCTTTTGTCGTAGGTATTGCAAGTTATTACGCCATGAACTCAGAACACAGCGGCCTGGAAAATATAAAATCCCACGCCTATATCGTTATGATCACCACCATCACGACTTTACTTGCCTTAACGCTGGCTATGAAAATGCCGGCAGAAGTTGTTTTTGGCTTATTATTCCCCTATGCGGTGTGGTTAAGCTTTTTAACGATGCATTACCATGTGGGTGATAATGGCGCAAAGAGACTATTTCTCAAAATTTTTGAAAACAAAGCCGTTTTGTTATTAGGTGAGATTTCTTATTCGGTTTACCTTATCCATATGCTCGTTATTTATAATGTTTTAAATCTCACCCTGCCATGGTTTACCAACAGCAATATTGCCAGCTTTTATCTAGGCAATCTGGTATTGATCTGGGCCATATCCATTTTCATCTCTTACTTTACTTACAAATACGTAGAGTACCCGGCGATGAAATGGTCCGCCAAAGTCGCTAAAAACTGGAAAACTAAGCGCTCTGCAATTCAAACTTACAATACGAATGAGTAGCACTTCAGAGCTGGAGCAACGCTTGAAAGCCCCATAACCCGAAGACTCTAGGACTCCTTCAATATGTGCACTGGCCGATAAGCCAACAGCAAAAGACTCTTATAAATACTGCATATATTTGAATGAACTCGATAGCAGCAGATGTAGAAGCAAGAACAATGCCCCTGAAAATAACTCTATGTAACTGCCTATTTTAAATATAATTGTCCCAAAATAATGACAATCACTGCCATTATTGACCTACTGTCTATTTATCTTCTTCATAAGCCGCTCGGGCATGGCGAATATCATCATGATTATCCTGTGCCCAAGTGATCAAATTGATTAAAGGGTCAGTCACGCTTTTCCCCATTGTCGTCAACGAATATTCAACTCTGGGTGGCACCTCTTCAAAAACCCTGCGAGTAACATAACCGTCTTGCTCAAGTTGACGTAACGACACCGTTAACATGCGCTTGGATATATTCTCAATACGGCGTTGTAACTCTAAAAAGCGATGGGAACCATCCAATAAGGCAAACAGTATTAACATTGGCCATTTACTGGTCAGACGCGTCAGCACATCACGTACAGGGCAATTATCATCATCTGGAATTAATTGTCTCTTACTCACATCTTTCTGTTTTTCCATTGAAAACCTCACGTTGCTTTAACTCATATGCCATAGGAACAAAAAAGTGCCTAATTGACATAATATCAGCAATGAAAAACAATGGTTACTATTGGTAACTGGTATATAACATCATTGAGGTAAACACATGGCACGCATTGAACTTCCAGAAGGTGATGCACCAGAGAGTCACCACCTACTGGCTCTACAACCCGCCATGGGAAATGCAATGGCCGTTCTGGCAGAAGCCAAAGTGGCCTGAATAACCGACTTAGGGAAGCCATCAGAATGCGCATTGCGCAAATCAATCAATGCCATATTTGCCTGAACTTTCGTTTTCCAGAGCTAAACGATGCAGGCATTGATGAAACTTTTTATCAGGCCGTCTCACATTGGCAGGAAAGTGACTTGTTTAATGAGAAAGAAAAACTTGTTATCGAATATGCTGAACGTTTTTCATCTCAGCACCTTGAGATAGATGATACTTTCTTTGCACGATTAAATGCCTATTTTACGGCAACAGAAATCTACGAAATCACCACGACAATTGCAGGTTTACTGGCCAATGGCCGAATCCTGCAAGCCCTGCAGGTTGAACAAACATGCACGATATAAATCTATTGCATCACCCTTAATGGAAATCACACGAGCAAACTGATTCATGAAATATAACCTGCAACAAATTTCCGACCGTTTAGAAATTAAAGATCTTATCATTGAATATGCCAGTGCCGTCGATGCAAAAGATTTTGACAGACTAGATACGTTATTTACCCATGATGCAGAGATTGATTATTCAGCCTTTGGCGGCGCCAAGGGAAACTACCCGGAAGTGAAGCAGTTTTTGCAAGACAGCCTGCCTGTATTCAAGAACTATCAGCATATGATAGGAAATTCCCAGATTAAACTGGATGGGGATAAGGCCACCGGGGAAGTCATGTGTTTCAACCCTATGGAGTTACAATTGGAATCTGACCAGCCTTCAAATATATTCTTCCTGGGGTTCTGGTATATCGATGAATATCTGCGTGTAGATGGAAGCTGGCGTATTAGTAAACGCAAAGAAATAAAATCCTATGATTTTAATACACCTGATTTTATTAACTTTGATGGACTATAAAATTAGCGGTGCTGATCACAACATCTCAGTGTAGATTTTTTTACTTAATACTTGATTCATCAACACAGGCATATGAATGAAGAAGCGTATTGTAATAGCAGGCTTTGGCGACACTGGCTTACTTGCGGGCATAGACCTGGCTAAAGATTTTGATGTTATCGGTATCTCAGCAAAACCCTGCTTAGTCAGTGGTCAAGAGCTGGGCACTCGTCTTACTCGCCCCAAAGTCTGGAAGTCTGATTACCTGATGCCATTTCATCGCTACAAAAAACTGGATAATGTCACTCACCTGCAGGGGCAGATAACATCAATCGATACCGCATCATCCTCCGTTTACATCACAGGCATTGATGGCAGTGAACAGCAGGAGCGCTACGATGCACTACTGATTTCATCAGGTGTCAGCAATGGCTTCTGGCGTGATAATAAACTCGAAGATATAGACACCATTAATGCCAATATCGATCTTGCCGCACAAAAACTGGCCAAGACTCAGCGTGTAGCTATTATTGGCGGTGGTGCGACAGGTGTGAGTGTATGCTCAAATCTGAAAGAACAGTACCCAGCAAAGGATGTGCACTTATTTTATAGTCAGGAGCATATTCTCGCGGGCTATCATCCTAAAGTGCAAAAAAAGGTAGAGGCTCAGCTTAAGCAACAGGGTATTCACCTTCATGCTAACCATCGTGCCGTTATTCCCGAAGGTTTCAGCGGTGAATGCTTTACGGCAGAGACCATTCATTGGCGGGGTGATCAAGAGGCTTTTAAAGCTGACATCGTTTTATGGGCTGTTGGCAATTTAAAGCCCAATAACACTTTTATCCCCCAGGATATGCTTAATGAAAAAGGCTTTGTAAAAACCACCAAACACTTACAAGTATCAGGTCACAATAATGTTTTCACCGTGGGAGATATAGCAGCCTCAGACCCCAATCGAAGCTCAGCTAGAAATGCGGGGTTTTTAACGGTTGCAAATAATATCCGTGCCCACCTTCAAGGTAATAAAAATAAAATGAAAACCTTCAAGGCGAGCCAATATCGCTGGGGATCCGTATTGGGTGTGCAAAAAAATGGCATGCGTGTTTTTACACCTAAGGGAGGCAGTATTCGTATTAGCCAACCATTGGTTAGAAAAATCTTGTTTCCATTTTTTGTCAGAAAACTTATTTATAAAGGTGTTCGCAAAGCAGAATAAAGAGAAATTAACAAGAATAGATATGATGTCGAATAAGTAGCACTCCAGAGCTGGAGCAGTGCTTGAAACCCCCAGAGCCCGTAGGCCCTGAGGTTTCAGGTATTAGTGTGTTGGCCGATAAGCCGGGTTTTGTCGTGGACAATCATTCATCTACGCGTTACGTCACCGCAACGCTTTAGCAACCTACCCGCCCTCAGTGCGGGTACACACCTATAGAGGGCCTATTTGGTCTTGCTCCGAACGGGGTTTACCATGCCATGAACTGTTACCAGTCACGCGGTGCGCTCTTACCGCACCCTTTCAGCCTTACCTGTGCCTATCGCTAGGCCATCGGCGGTCTACTCTCTGCTGCACTTTCCGTAGGCTTTCGCCCCCCAGGCGTTACCTGGCGTTCTACCCAATGGAGCCCGGACTTTCCTCCCCTCTTAAGCCGAAACTTAAAAGCAGCGATCGCCTAGCCAACACGGGGCAGATATTAACAATCTGGCTTAATTTTTCAAGCTTAAAAGGTATTCATATGCAGTTTTTTTAGGAATACCATAATGCTCGGCCACCATTTTACTGGCTTTTTTAGGGGGCAACTCCTTAGCTAACACCTCCAATAATGCGATACTTCTTTCATCCAGATCTGTGACTTTCTCCGTAACACAAGCCTCCAGCACCAAAACAATTTCACCACGGCGCTGATTACTGTCTTGTGACACCCATTCCAGCATCTGCGCTAGAGGCTCCTGCTTGATGGTCTCAAAGGTCTTGGTCAACTCTCTGGCCAGGGTAATCTTGCGCTCACCACCAAAAATTTCACACATATCTTTTAAGGTATCTTCGATACGGTGTGGCGCCTCATAAAACACCAGTGTTCTACTATCCTCCTTCACTGCCGATAACACATCACAACGCGCTTTTTGCTTGGCCGGTAAAAAACCTTCAAACGCAAACTTATTGGTCGGCAGTCCCGCAGCGCACAGCGCAGAAATTAACGCACAAGCCCCCGGGATAGGTACCACCTTAAGCCCCCGGGCATGTGCCTCATGCACAATACGATAACCGGGATCAGAAATTAACGGCGTGCCCGCATCACTGATCAACGCAATCGACTTTCCTTCTTGTAACATCTTCAGCAGTTTTTCGGTTTGCTGCTCGCCACCATGCTCATGATACGCTAGCATTGGCGTGCCAATGGAGAAGTGCTGTAACAGCCTTTTACTATGCCGTGTATCTTCAGCCGCGATAAGATCAACGCTGGACAAAACCTGAATCGCACGCTCGGTCATATCGGCAAGATTACCGATGGGTGTAGCAACAATATATAATTCAGACACGTTTATACCCATTTATAAAAACTTTGAAGAAAGCCGCAGCTTCAATCACATTCGCTGGACCGCACATGTTAAAACAAATGCAAACGCTTTTCTTTATCTTACTGGCATCAATGCTGCTTTTATTAAGCGCCTGCAGCACCCCACCCAGTAAAAAAGCCGGCACGGTTTCCATACCCACACCGATGGTTACCAGCAAGCAGCTTCCCCACCAAAACGCCATCAATGAAATTTATCAACTCAATACCGATCAAAACGCCGATAAAGCGCAGGGCAAAATTTACCAGCTTAAACTGCAAAAGCTTAACCGCGATGAGCTTTTATTAATTACCGCCGCCGAAGCACAAAGTTACAATATTTTAGGTGAACATCAAAAGGCCTGGGCATTACTGTCTAACCCACAAATAGATGTCCAACTACCCAGCGCCGACGATGAAACACAAACCATGGTAGGCCTAACCAAGGCCAACACGTTAACTGCACTAGAGGAATATAATAAAGCCGCACAGCTGCGGGTCTACTTTGCCCCTACGATTAAAAACATCGAAGCCTACCAGCAAAACCAGGCAGCCATTTGGCATAACATCAATGCCCTCACTGAAACCGAGCTCAAATCCCAGATCATCAAAACCCACAACCCCAGCTATAAACAATGGCTGACACTGAATCAGATTACCCGCTTTAATACGCAGTCATTAAACCAACAAATTAAAAATATCGATCAATGGCAGCACCGCAACGCCACTCACCCTGCTGCTCTCATCCCCCCACAAGACGTTGCAGCATTAAGAATGGCGGCCACACAACGGCCAACGAAAATTGCCGTTATCCTGCCATTTGATAGTAAATATAAAAAACTGGCAGCCGCTATCTCCGATGGCATCTCACATGCTTATTATTTAAGTGACTATCAACCCATCATCAGTTTTTATTCTGCCGATAAAAGCCAGGTTTTTGCCGACATTTATCACACCGCCGTCAGCGAAGGTGCAGAGCTGATTATAGGCCCACTCTTTAAGAATCAATTAGAAGAACTCTATAACATGAATGAGCTGCCGGTAAACACCATCAGCCTCAACCGATTAGATAGAACTGACAAACCTAAAAACCTGATTGAATTCAGCCTCTCAAGCGAAGATGAAATTGATACCGTGATTCAATTCCTGAAGCACCAAGGAAAACGTAACGTTTTATTACTGACGCAAGACGCCCCCTGGGCAATAGATGATGCCGAATACTTTAAACAACAATGGCAGGAAAACAATCTACAGCTACTTAATAGCCAAAGCTTTGCTGCCAGCAAAGATCAATCTAACGCCATTCAACAACTGTTAAATATTGATAAAAGCAAACAACGTATTCGCCGTTTAAGTAATTTACTGGCCATCGAGCTTGAAGCCGAACCGCGTATACGTAAAGATGCAGATTTAGTCTATCTGTTAGCAAAACCTAATCTTGCCGCCTCTATTCGTCCGATGTTGAAATTTCACTATGCCGGTGACTTACCGGTTTATGCCAACTCCAGCGTTTACCGCAGCTATCCAAACCCCACTAGAGACAGAGACTTAAGCGGCATTTATTTTACCGACTTACCCTGGGTTATCAGCCCCCATAAAGATATGGACAAAACCTACGCCAAATCATCGCTTAAACGCATGGTCGCCTTCGGCTTTGATGCCTTTCAACTTTCTGAGCGCCTGGCACTGATGCAAAATCTGCCAGAATCCAAGCTCAATGGCGCCACCGGCACATTGCAACTGGAGAACAATCAATTACACAGAACTACAGCCATGGGCCAGTTTAAAGGCAGAAAAATCATCGCTATTAATACCGCCCAGTAATCATGCCCAAGCACCCAGACAGCAATGCCATAGGCCAACATTACGAAGCACTGGCCTTACAGTTTTTGCAAGACAAAGGGCTTAAACTACTAGAGAGTAACTTCCATTGTCGCCTGGGTGAGATTGATCTAATCATGCAAGATGATCAAACATTGTGCTTTATTGAGGTACGTTTTCGCCGTCAAAAAAAATTTGGCTCAGCCATGGAAAGCATCACCCGACCCAAGCAACAACGCATTTTAAAAACCGCCGCATTCTACCTAAGCTCACACGTAAAACATCAGCAAGATTTTTGTCGCTTTGACGTAATTGCAATTGAACTGGACAGTTCACAGCAAGCCCAATATCATTGGTTAAAAGCTGCATTCACGGAATAAGACATGTCCATTTTTGAAGCCATTGTTAATCAATTCAATGCGCACATTGACGCTAGTTCACGTAGCATAGATTCCCTGACGCCGTATATAGCGGAAGCGGCTAATCTGCTAAACCACACGCTGATTGATGATAAAAAAATTATCTGCGCCGCAGCCCCTAACAGCTTTGCTGCCGGCCAACTTTTTTGTCACAATTTACTAGGCAATGTTAACTTTGAACGCCCAGCCTTACCGGCCATCTTTCTAAATAACAGCAATACCGCAGCCGCTGCATTAGGCAATGCCGACAGCAGCCAAATTCACGCCACCCAAGTTTCAGCGTTAGGACAAGCAGGCGACTTACTGCTTATATTATCCTTTAATGGCGATGAGATCCCACTGCTAAACGCCATCGATGCCGCCATCAGAAGAGGCATGAAAATCATCACCATATCCTCCGGTGAAGGTAATCACATCGCCACTCGTACACCCAAAGATCAAGTCCACATCCCTATGAATGGATTCACCCCCCTGCAATCTATAAACCTGCACTTTCTTCTAGCGCAAATGCTCAGCGACCTGGTTGAACAACAGCTTTTTGGAAACCTGACTTAATGAATATATTCCACCACAGCACTAAAGCCCTATTGATCTGCAGCCTGCTATTGCTAGCCAACTGTACTACCTATATGGCAGCTACCAATGACGGTGCAGTTTCCGAAGACTACGGTCAACGCACCATGGGCACCATCGTTGAAGACAACACAATTGAATCCAAGGCGCAGATTAATATCAACCGCCATAGCCCGACACTGAATAATGCCAACATTAATGTCTTCTCATTTAACCGCATCATTCTTATCACCGGCCAAGTGCCCGATTTAAAAAGCAAACAAAATGCCTCCATCATTGCCGAAAAAGTCCGCCATGTACGCAGCGTTCATAACGAACTGGAAATCATGCCCAGCAATTCGTTTTTTTCCAGCAGTAAAGACTCCTTCCTTAAAACCAAAGTTGCCAGCAATCTGATTGGCGCGAAAGGTGTAGATTCAAGCCGTATCGAAGTCATTGTCGAAAATGGCAAGGTCTACTTAATGGGGCTAGTAACACAGGAAGAAGCCAGCCGCACAGTTGAATCGGTTAAAGAAGTTTCTGGCATTAAAGCCATCATTAAGGTGTTTGAATATATCAGTAACGGTTAATTCTCATATAAACAGACATAAAAAAAAGCGCTATTAGCGCTTTTTTTATGTCTTACTTTTCACTTAACCACTTTCAACTGCGGCCGCCCCTTGGGACTGGACGGTGTTGTTGGCGGCTTAGGGTCATCATCCGGCTTTTTATCGCCAGACGACACCGTTACCAACCCAGGAGTACCTACATTGGAAGAGGCTGAATCAGCATCCTCATGTATCTCAATGCCATCTTGCAAGATACCCTGCTCATAACCTGGCTCTTCAGGAAAAGCCATACCCTGACCATTCTCCTTCGCGAATACACCTAACACTGCAGCAATAGGCACAGCAACCGACTGAGAAATGCCGTTAAAGCGCGCATTGAATAAGACATAGTCATTATCCATATGAAAATTAGCCACAGCACCGGGAGAGATATTTAACGTGATCTCACCGTTTTCAACATACTCCCTAGGTACTTCAACACCTTCAGCATCGGCATAAACTGCCAGATACGGCGTACATTCGTTATCCACAATCCAATCGTAGATAGCACGTAAGAAATAAGGGCGAGTCGGCGTCATCAATTAGCTATCCGAAGACAATCTGATATTAGACATATCATTTTCATATTCTGACAAGCTTTCCTGGAAAGATTCACGCTCAAACAAACGCTCCATATATTCATGTAATGGCTTGGTTTGTTTGTTTTTAGGAATATCAATACCCAAAGAAGGCAGACGCCATAAAATCGCCGCCATACAGCAATCTACCAAGGTGAAATCATCACTCATGAAATACGGTTTCTCAATAAAGATAGGGCCAATCGCAGTCAAACTTTCTTTTAGCTCTTTACGGGCTGCATCGACAGAGCGCTTGCTTTCATCGGCAACAATAATATCCACCAATGAAGACCAATCTCTTTCGATACGGTATAAATACAGACGGCTTTCACCACGTGCTACAGGGTATACCGGTAATAACGGTGGATGTGGAAAACGCTCATCCAGGTATTCCATCATGATCTTTGATTCATATAAAACCAGATCACGATCTACCAAGGTTGGCAGGCTATTGTAAGGATTGATTTGCGCTAAATCTTCTGGCTTGTTTTCACCGACACAATCGATGATATCAACTACAACACCTTTTTCAGCCAATACGATACGTGCTCTATGGCTATAATGACTCTGACTATCAGAGTAAAACGTCATTGATGATTTTCTGGCAACTACACCCATTCCACTAACCTCTATTGTCTTGAACCTGAGTAAAAAACTCAGGTTTCCTAACTTTTTTTCCACACCGCATTCCAACCCTGGAATACGGTAAATGTATAAAACCTGAAACGCAAACAGGCCTGCATAAGCAGGCCTCTTTAAAAGCGACTAGGCTTTTTAGTGAATATCTTTCCAGTACTCACGGTTCAGGAGAACAACAAACACACCCAAGACCATTAAAAACAGTAAAGAATAAACACCATATACTTCACGCTGGCTTAAATCCATACCTAAGAAAGTACGGTCATAAATCTTAACCGGCTCCCCAGCATAAACCAGGAAGCTAACCAGATCAGAAACCATCTTATCAAACTCTTCTGGCGACAACTCACCCGTGCCACTCACATGGGCTGCACGGCCACATTCAGTAGAATCTGACTCGATAAACTCATGGGTAATCGGGTCACGCTTGGTACGACCATGAGTACCGGCTACATAAGCAGGCGCACATGTTTGATCACCTTGCAGACCTTGCAATACATTCGGCATACCCACATCTTTAAACAACAAGTTGTTGTAACCGTATGGACGCGAAGGATCAAGATAGAAAGACTTCAAATAAGTATATAACCACTTATCGCCTCTGACACGGGCCACTAGCGTTAAATCTGGTGGCGCAGCACCAAACCATTTTTTAGCTTGCTTAGGCGCAACCGGGCCTTTCATCAGCGCACTGATTTTGGAACCGTTGAAGATAAAGTGCTCTTCAACCAAGGCATCAGGAATACCTAGATCAGTAGCTAAACGACCATAACGCATATATTGCATGCTGTGACAACCAAAGCAGTAGTTCACAAAGGTTTTAGCACCGCTTTGTAAGCCGGCCTTATCTTTAAGGTTTGGCGTGAAGTCCATTAAATGGCCTCCACTTGATGCCATCGCAATGCCACTTGTTAACGTCAGCATCAATGAGATAAATAATTTTTTCACTGTCATATCTCCTTTACTTAGTGGGCTGCGGCTGCATTTACAGCGTGTAACCACTCTGTAATTGCAATCGGAAAAACCGTCAAAATCGCCACAATCACCGCACCTAATAACGTTGCACCCAGGCTGCCACCATCCATTGTAATACGATCAGGCTCTGGCTTGGTTTTATCCATACGGCTCCAGATCGGCATCAACAAGAAGAAGGCAAAGTACAGCACGGTACAGATTTGTGATAACACCGTACGCTCAGGATTGGGTGCTTTACCCCCTAAATAACCCAAAATAAAGAAGCTCGCTACAAAAGCCAGGATGATGATTTTAGTCATCGTGCCTTTATAACGTATCGATTTAACCGGGCTCTTATCCAACCAAGGTAAAGCAAACAGAATCGCAACAGAGGAACCAAAGGCAATAAAGCCTAATAACTTATCAGGCACCGCACGTAATACCGAATAAAACGGCGTGTAATACCATACCGGTGCAATATGTTCAGGTGTTTTCAGTGCATTCGCTTCTTCAAAGTTTGGACCTTCCAGGAAGAAACCACCCATCTCTGGTGCAAAGAACATAATGGCGACAAACGCCATCAAGAAAACCACAATGCCCACTAAATCATGCACGGTATAATAAGGATGGAAAGCCACACCATCTAAGGGAATGCCATTTTCATCTTTATACTTTTTAATCTCTACGCCATCCGGGTTGTTTGAACCCACTTCATGTAAAGCTAACAGATGCAAAGCAACCAAAGCCAAAATAATAATCGGAATCGCTACAACATGTAATGCGAAGAAACGGTTTAATGTAATACCCGAGATTAAATAATCACCCCGTATCCATTCAACCAAAGGCTCACCTACAAAAGGAATCGCTGAGAACAAAGATACAATAACCTGCGCACCCCAGTAAGACAATTGGCCCCACGGTAGGACATAACCTAAAAAGGCTTCTGCCATCAACGCAAAGAAAATCAACATGCCAAATACCCAAACCAACTCACGTGGCTTGCGATAAGAGCCGTAGAGTAAACCACGGAACATATGTAGGTAAATCACGAAGAAAAACGCGGAAGCACCGGTGGAATGCATATAGCGAATCACCCAACCGTAATTAACATCACGCATGATGTATTCAACAGAGGCAAAAGCCAACGTCGCATCAGGCACATACATCATCGTTAACCAGATACCGGTCAACAATTGGTTAACCAATACTAATAACGATAAAACCCCAAAGAAGTACCAGAAGTTAAAGTTTTTTGGCGCGTAATAGCCACCCATATGGGTGTCCCAGGCGCGAACGATAGGCAAACGGGCATCAACCCAATCACGTAATTGAACCAACATATTCATTAAGCAGCACCTCCATCTTCACCGATAATAACCACGGTATCAGTAATATATTTATGTGGTGGAATAACAAGATTCGTAGGCGCGGGTGAACCTTTCAATACACGCCCGGCTAAATCAAACTTGGAACCATGACAGGGACAGAAGAAACCACCCACCCATCGAGGGCCTAAATCTGCCGGAGCAACTTCAGGACGGAATTTAGGGGCACAACCCAAGTGAGTACACAAACCCACATAAATACCCAAATTAGGCTTAACAGAGCGCTCTTGCCCTTCGATATACGCAGGTTGCTTTGCCGTTTCGGAAGCCGGATCTTTCAGCTCATCATCCAACATTTTTAAGTTTTTCAACTGCTCAGGTGTGCGATTCAGCACATAAACTGGCTGACCACGCCATTCAATCGTCATCATCAAGCCAGCCGGAACCTTACTTAAATCCGCCCTCACTGGTGCACCTGCAGCTTTCGCCTTTGCAGATGGCAGCCAAGAGCCTATAAATGGAACAGCAACGGCACCCGCACCTACAGCACCTACTGCAGCGGTGGAAGCCGCCAGAAAACGTCGACGTGAATTATTCACTCCGTCATTACTCATTGGTAATCCCCTATCGTGGACTTAACATACCTGACACAACCATCAAACAGCCAAGTCTGGACATTCTTAACGCAAAAAATCGCCGCAAATTTTAATAAAAAACCCCGTCAGTAACAAGGAGAATCGCGACTATTCACCTGATTTAGATCAAGCTAAGCGATGTTTGAGTGTTTTAAAACAGGAGCCAAAGTCTATTGAAAAAAAATAAAGCAAAAAAAACCCGAGTAAAGACTCGGGTTTTCTGTAGAGCTTTGGCTCGAAAACGAATTAACGTTTTGAGAACTGCCCACTCTTACGTGCTTTCTTCAGACCAACTTTCTTACGCTCAACTTTACGTGAGTCACGAGTAACATAACCCGCTTCACGAAGTTGTGGACGTAAAGACTCGTCATATACCATCAACGCTCGGGTTAAACCGTGACGAATCGCGCCCGCTTGACCGAAGTTACCACCACCTTTAACAGTGATGTTTAAATCAAACTTCCCAACCATCTCAACTAACTCAAGAGGCTGATTAACGATCATACGTGCAACTTCACGACCAAAGTACTGCTCAAGAGTACGATCATTGATAGTGATGTTACCTTCACCAGCAGTCATGAAAACACGAGCTGTTGAAGTTTTACGACGACCTGTACCGTAATATTGTGTACTAGACATAATAGTTTCCGTTAGATCTCTAAGGCTTTAGGTTGCTGAGCAGCATGTGGATGCGACTCACCAGCGTATACTTTTAATTTAGAGTACATCACTCTACCCAGAGGGTTTCTAGGCAACATACCTTTAACCGCTTTTTCTAATGCACGTGTAGGTGCCTTTTCCATCAACTTCTCGAAAGTAATTGACTTCAAATTACCAACATAACCCGTATGGTGGTAGTAAATTTTGCCTTTGGCTTTGTTACCAGTAACTTGAATTTTCTCAGCATTAACGACAACGATGTAATCGCCAACATCAACATGAGGAGTGTATTCAGGTTTATGCTTGCCACGCAGACGGTGCGCGATTTCTGAAGCCAAACGACCCAGAGTCTTGCCGTCGGCATCAACAACGTACCAATCTTGCTCTACAGCATTTGGTTTAGCACTGTAAGTTTTCATATATCATCCGCCTAAAACTAAGGAGCGCATTCATTAAGGAGCGCGAATACTATCCGAACTCATTAATGCGCGCAAGTGTATTTTAAAGTTTATCACCGGCGCTTCATTGGAAGCACCGGCCTATTTATTTCTAGCCTTATCAGGCCTTGTGCTCAGCGGCGAGGTATTCATGTGACTGCATTTCCAATAAGCGACTTTGTGTACGCTCAAATTCGAAATCCAGATTACCCCCCGCATATAAATCGGCAATGCCCACCTCCGCAGAGATGACCAATTTAACATTGCGATCGTAAAACTCATCAATCAAATTAATAAATCGTCGTGTTTGATCATCACGTGTTAAACCTAGCTGCGGTACATTTGATAAAACCACCGCATGGTAGATTCTAGCCAGCTCAATATAATCATTCTGACTTCTTGGTCCATCACATAGCTCAGAAAAATCAAACCACACCACATCATCCGCCTGAAAGCGGCAATGCAAGGTACGATGATTCACTTCAATATCAACAGATTCTTCAATCTCATCCGGGGCGAGAGATCGAAAACTTGTTAGCAAGCTAGCATCCGCGTCTTTATCCAGTGGGTAGTGATAAAGTTCAGCTTGTTCCAGCGCGCGTAGGCGGTAATCCGTACCACCATCGACATTGACCACTTCACAGTGTTTTTTCAGCTCAGCAATTGCGGGAAGGAACCGCTGACGCTGCAGACCATTTTCATACAATCGATCGGGAATGATATTCGAGGTGGCGATCAACGTCACCCCCAAACCAAACAACTTCTCGAATAAACCACCTAAAATCATCGCATCGGTTATATCTTTAACAAAAAACTCATCAAAACAAATAACCCGACAGCGGGCAGCCAAATTCTTTGCAACAACCTCTAAAGGATTTTTCTGCCCTTCAAGCTGGCGCAATTCATCATGTACCTGCTGCATAAAGCGGTGAAAATGCAGACGTGTCTTCTCTTCAAATGGCAGACATTCATAAAACACATCCATCAGATACGTTTTACCACGCCCTACACCACCCCAAAAATAAACACCCCGCACTGGCTCTTTAACCGGCGCAGAGACCAACAAGGTTTTCACCTTAGAGAATAAACCCGAAGGTTTTGGTGTTACATCTTCTGCCAATAAAGCATCAAATATGCCCTGCAACTTTTCTACAGCCATCAGCTGCGCAGCATCCTCATTAAAATCAGGTCGCTTTAAATCTTGCTGGTAACGCTCTAGCGGTGTCATACAAATACTCTTTGGCTATTTCACCGATAACATCAATGTTGTCAGGAGAAGCAGCTCAGCAGGAAAATAGTGCAAAAAACGCGCGTCACTTTACCTGTATGATGACCATTTAGCAATTTAAAGCACTTTTACTAATAAAAAGCTCGCCGGATGAGCGCTGGTAGTTATAATGAAATCAGATTGCCAGGAGTTAAAATATGTTCTCATTAGTTACCGTTATTATCACCGGATTCATCTGCACCGCCACTGGCGCAGCCGCTGGTCTATTCTTGGGTTCGCGCCTTAGTGCCACACCACAAAAAACCCGTGAACTTGAAAAACATCTACATGAAAAACAAGACGAAATTAAAGCGTACCAACGTGAGGTGACCGAACATTTTACTGAAACCTCACAGCGTTTACAGCAACTTGCCGAAAGCTATAAAGATATTCACAATCACCTGGCACAAGGTGCGGACAAATTATCAGGCCAAGGCTCAGGGCATAACGCCCCGATTATCGAAAGGATAGAAAACAACACGGTAGCTACGGCCAATGACACACCCGATACCGTTAGCGCCCCACTGGATTACGCGCCAAAGACAACGCCTTTTGACAAGGGCACATTGAATGAAGATTACAATCTGGAAAAAGTTGAACTGAACGAAAATCCAGTCGCTGACATCGCCGACATCGCCGATATCATTGCTGAAAACGCACAAAAAAATTAGCGTTTAACCCCTATCAAAAGCCCTGCTTACATGGGTAAGCAGGGCTTTTTTATGTGTGCTTATACGGGGTTATCAATATCCACAAAACACACTTCCACCGCAAACTCAGCCGCCAGACTTTCGCCTAACGCCTTAATACCATAACGTTCGGTTGCATGATGCCCTGCAGCAATATACGCCACACCCAACTCTCTAGCCAGATGCACCGTAGGCTCTGATATCTCGCCACTGATAAAACAATCCACGCCTTTAGCTGCGGCTTTTTCAATATACGATTGCGCGGCACCGGTACACCAGGCAATATTCTCAATGCGCTTATCAGGCTCACCGATCACCAACGGTTTACGCTGTAACACTTGCTCTATATGCCCCGACAATTGCTGTAATGCCTGCGGTTTATCTACCCCACCAACCAAACCGATAGGATACGTATCATCATCCAAACCTGCGGTAATATTAAAACCTAACATTTTGGCTAGTTGCACATTATTACCCAGCTGCGGGTGCGCATCTAACGGTAAATGGTAAGCCAGCAGACTCACACCATTTTGCATTAATTTACGAATCCGTCTGCCTTTAATACCCGATAGAAGCTCTGGCTCACCCTTCCAAAAATAGCCATGATGTACCAATAAAACATCCGCCTTCAACTCAATCGCCCTATCAATCAAAGCTTCAGAGGCGGTCACACCGGTGACTATTTTTTTCACCTCAGCGGCATCGTCAGCAGCCTGCACTTGCAAACCGTTAGGGCAATAATCTTTAAAAGCGTTGATGCTCAACAACGTATTGCAATGGGCATGTAATTGATTTAATAAAAGCGCCATAATGCCTCCGGGGAAAATTCAAGTAAAGTCTGTTAAGCTTGCAACACTAACACAGCGGCATGCACAACTCATGAGAAAAACATATCACCTGCCCATCATTCTGGGGCTTTGCTTTGGCATTATCATGGCAATTTTTGTGACTGTTGATCGCCAGCCGCAACTCCCTAGCTGGTCATTTGCCGAAGCCGCCAGCAGAGCCGCACCTTCGGTTGTGAATATTTACACCACCAAGGCGGTCAACGTCTTTGAAGACAATCAAAACAGCAATCCTCAACGCTACAATCAGCGCCAACGCCGCCTGCAACAAAAACGTGAATTAAGCTTAGGCTCCGGGGTTATCCTGCATAAAAACGGCTTTATCATCACCAACATGCATGTCATCGAAAACGCCGAAGAAATACTGGTTTTGCTTTATGACGGACGCAGCACATTAGCCACCGTGGTAGGCACGGATAAGGCCACCGATTTAGCCGTTCTTAAAATCGATTTGAGCAATCTTAAACCGGTAAAAATAGGTAACTCGGATAAAAAACGGGTGGGTGATGCTGTTTTAGCGATAGGCAACCCCTACGGCTTTGGCCAATCCGTATCAGCCGGCATTATTTCAGCCAAGGGCCGTTACGGCTTAAACATGAATACCTATGAAAACTTTATTCAGACCGATGCCGCCATCAACATCGGCAGCTCAGGTGGCGCGCTGGTTGACGACCAGGGCGAATTAATCGGCGTTAACTCAGCCATTTATTCCCAGCAACAAGGTGGTGGCTCCGTAGGCATAGGCCTGGCCATCCCGATTGAAATCGCCACCAAGGTTATGAAAGACATTATCAGCCACGGTTACGTTATACGCGGCTGGCTGGGCCTGGATGTCACACAATTAAACCCCGTCACTGCAGCACAGCTGGGCATTTCCCATAGCTCGGGCATCGTTATTACGCGTGTACAAAGAGGAGGCCCGGCACAAAGTGCGGGATTACGTGCGGGTGACGTGATAGTCAGCATACATGACCAACAGGTCACCAACGGGCAAGACGGCTTATTAAAAGTCGCCAACCTGGAACCCGGACAAACTATTCGTATGGAGGTATTAAGAGACAATCAGGCGCTATTGTTTACGCCGATATTGGGCATACGCCCAATAAAATAGTACCTCGAACAGTTAAGACTTGATACGATATTCTGCAGAGCGTGCATGCGCCTCTAAAGATTCACCACGAGCTAAAACAGATGCCACCTTGCCCAATTCACTGGCAGCTTCCGCAGAACAATTAATCATTGAGCTGCGCTTTTGAAAATCATAAACACCCAGTGGCGATGAGAAACGTGCGGTACCGGATGTGGGTAAAACATGATTAGGCCCGGCACAATAATCACCCAGAGCCTCCGCCGTATAACGGCCCATAAATATCGCTCCGGCATGACGAATCTGCTCAGCCATCAACTCAGGATTTTCAACCGACAACTCCAAATGCTCAGGTGCTATGCGGTTAGTAAGTTTAATCGCTGCTGCCATATCCGGCACATGAATTAAAGCACCACGGCCATTAATAGACGCCTCAATAAATTCACGGCGCGCCATGGTCGGCATTAGCTCATCCATCGCCTTATCCACCGCATCTAAAAATGCCGCATCATCTGAAATCAATAAAGCCTGGGCATTTTCATCATGCTCAGCCTGGGAAAATAAATCCATCGCAATCCAGTGAGGGTCGGTCTTACCATCACAGACCACTAAAATCTCAGAAGGCCCGGCAATCATATCCAGACCTACCATGCCAAAAACAGATTTCTTGGCAGTCGCTACAAAAATATTTCCTGGGCCTACAATTTTATCCACTTTAGGGATAGATTCTGTACCATAAGCCAAGGCAGCAATCGCTTGCGCGCCACCTACGGTAAATACCCGATCTACCCCGGCAATTTTGGCCGCCGCTAAAACCAGATCACTTAAGATGCCATCGGGCGCTGGCACAACCATGATAATTTCTTCAACCCCCGCCACCTTGGCGGGAATCGCATTCATCAACACCGAAGAGGGATAAGAAGCCTTACCACCAGGTACATAGATACCCACTCTATCCATCGCTGTAATTTTCTGACCTAACACCGTGCCATCGGCCTCGGTATAAGACCAACTCTCTTGCTTTTGATGTTCGTGGTAAACACGTACACGCTGGGCAGCGACATTTAACGCAGCCAAAGCTTCGGGCTCCACCCTCGCCACGGCCGTATTTATTTGCGCCGCGGTAATAGTCAACGGGGCCATGGAATCCACATCCAGGCGGTCAAAACGGTTGCTGTATTCAATTACCGCGGCATCACCACGGATTTTTACCGCCGCTAAAATCTCATCAACAATAGCCACCACTTTAGCATCAGAGACCTCATCCCAAGCCAAAAGCTTATCCAGCTCGGCATCAAATGAAGCTGCATCAAAGGTTAAACGGCGAATATCACTCATAGAAACAGGACCTGAAAATATAAAGATGAATTATAAAGCGCTGGAGATTTTATCAATCAACGATTGAATCGCCGCATGCTTCATCTTCATCGAGGCTTTATTAACAATTAAACGTGAACTGATATCGGCGATAGCATCCCAGGGCACCAGGCCATTCGCTTTTAACGTATTGCCAGTATCCACGATATCGATAATTTCATCGGCCAAACCCATAATAGGGGCCAACTCCATCGCACCATAAAGCTTGATAATATCGGCCTGCACACCTTTTTCGGCATAATAGCTTTTGGCTACATTGATAAACTTGGTCGCCACTTTTATGCGCCTATCACGGATAGGCGCTTCATTCACCCTGCCCGCCGTCATCAACTGACACTTGGCTATACCTAAATCCAATACCTCATAGATGCCCTGATCACCACAGGCCTCTGCAGATTCACAGCCATACTCCATCAGCATATCTTTTCCGGCAATGCCTAAATCGGCAGTACCATAACGCACATACGTGGTCACATCGGAGCCACGTAAGACAATTAAACGTACATTCTTCTGGTTTGTCTCAAACAATAATTTACGGCTCTTGGAAATATCCTCCAGAGGTCGGATATCGGCAGCTTCCAATAAAGGCAACGTCTCTTCTAAGATGCGCCCCTTGGTTAAAGCAATCGTTAAAGGTGTATCTATCATATTCATTCCTAAACCCTAGCTAAGATCTAACCTGCAACGCGGCGAATTTTAGCGCCCAAACTTTGCAGCTTTTCTTCTATACATTCGTAACCACGGTCAATATGGTAGATACGCTCGATATGCGTCTCACCCTCGGCCACCAGGGCGGCAATCACCAAGCTGGCTGAAGCACGTAAATCTGTCGCCATCACAGGCGCGGCCTTCAACACCTCGATACCGGTAACAATCGCCGTATTGCCTTCAATCTGAATATTTGCACCCATACGATTCATTTCATGCGCCTGTATCAGACGGTTTTCAAAGATCGTTTCAACCACCGTACCCACACCTTCAGCTACCGCATTCATCGCGGTAAACTGCGCCTGCATATCGGTTGGAAAAGCCGGATATGGCGCAGTTCTAATGCTGACAGCCTTGGGGCGTTTACCTTTCATATCCAGGCTAAGCCAGTCTTCCCCACGCTCTATATGAGCACCGGCCTCTTCTAACTTCAGTAAAACCGCATCCAATTGATTGGGGTCGGTATCTTTGAGTTTTATTTTTCCACGTGTAGCGGCAGCGGCCACCAGATAAGTACCGGTTTCGATGCGATCAGGCATTACCGCATATTCGGCACCGTGTAAGCGCTCTACACCATCAACAATCAAGGTATCAGAACCAATACCGGAGATCTTCGCGCCCATAGCAACCAGGCAATTACATAAATCAACAATTTCCGGCTCACGCGCGGCATTTTCAATAATACTCTGACCTTCTGCCAGCGTTGCGGCCATCACCGCATTCTCGGTACCACCGACGGTGACGATATCAAATAAGATACGTGCACCCTTTAAGCGCCCATCACAGGTGGCATGAATATAACCATCTTCAATTTCAATCTTCGCACCCAATGCTTCCAACGCACGTAAATGTAAATCTACCGGGCGGCTGCCAATCGCACAACCACCAGGAAAAGAGACTTTAGCATCATGAAAGTGGGCTAATAACGGGCCCAAAACCAGAATAGAAGCACGCATGGTTTTAACCAACTCATAGGGCGCAACACTGGAGGTTAACTGGCCGGCATCGGCTTCTACCGACATTTTTTCATCGATACTAATACCTACACCCATACAGCCTAAAAGCTCTATCATCGTGGTGACATCATGCAAATGCGGTAGATTAGTAATGGTAACAGGCTCAGCCGACAATAACGTGGCCGCCAAAATAGGCAGCGCCGAATTTTTTGCACCAGAAATGCGGATCTCACCATTTAAGGTGACGCCGCCTTCAATAATTAATTTATCCATAACGGTTCTATCTTAAGGTGTTGATATAAAAAAGCTTAAGCGCTAATTTTTGCCCATTGCTCAGGGGTATACAGTTTGATATTCACGGCATGTAACGTGCCGTCAGCAATTTTATCGTTGATAACGGCATAAACCATTTGCTGTTTTTTTACCGGCGATACACCGGCAAAGACCTCACTGACAATCTGTATATTGCAGTGAGAGCCATCGATAGCAACAGTAATTTCACTATCGGCAAAGTTTTCTGCTAATAAGGCTTTCAATTCATCAGATTGCATAATTTTTCTCTACGCTGGGCTAAACCCGCGATTGTAGCAAACTTACCCAACAATTGCGGGTACTTTCGCCGCTTGTCACAAACTCTCTTTAATCGATTCAGACTCTTCATCTAAATCTTTTGCTTCAACCACCCAATTATCAATAACGCTGGCGAAGTTGCCTTTATTTTTATCCATGGCAGAGGCAAATTGATTACGATAAAGCTGGCCCACATTTATGGACTCGATGCTGACATTTCTAATCAACCACACACCCTGTTTATTGGGGCGCATTTTATAGGTTATTGTGAAGTTTTTCTCTGTACCGTAAATTTTCTGAATAACCTCCACCGACTTCGCTGCAGCAATGCCCGACAGGGCTTTTTCATCGGCAGGTTCAACCACTATCTTCTGCCCGCTGAAAGCCAACAAACCCTTGCCATAAGTATTAATTAAACCTTCCTGAAAGCGGTTAACAAAACGGCCATAATCCTTTTTATATTGACTACGTTGCGCCTTACTCAAGGATTTATAATAAGCCTTGGTGCCGTAATCCCCCATCACACTGCGGGTAAAACTCTTAAAATCCACCAAGGGGTCGATAATAGTGCTTAACTCACCATAAAAACGCTGAGGATCTTGTTCAAAATAGCCTTTGGCATCACTAATTAACGTCAGCAACTGCGTGGTTGTCTCATCGATGCGCTGATGTGGAGACAGTGTATTCAGCTGAGCAGCGACAAGTTGCTGCGCCATCAATAGCGATAAAAACAAGACCGCTGCCTGTCGAAAAAATCGTAAATCCATCATTTATTTATACTCATTTCTTATTATCAGCTCAGACCAAGCTGCAAGATCAAAAAACTGCAGACAAGATAGAGCAAGCGCCATAGAGAAGCAATTTAAGCGCAAAAAAAAGCCCCTACATTAGGGGCTTTTGAACAGTCATCTTAAGGGAAGTTCCCTAAAATTTTTACATCATGCCAGGCATTCCGCCCATACCACCCATGCCGCCCATGTCAGGCATGCCACCGGCAGCACCTTCTTCAACAAGGTCGGTGATCATCACTTCAGTGGTAATCATTAAACCGGCAACTGAACCTGCAGCTTGCAGAGCAGTACGGGTTACTTTGGCAGGATCAAGAATACCCATCTCAATCATATCGCCGTACTCACCAGTAGCTGCGTTATAACCGTAGTTACCCGTACCTTGCTTAACTTTATCAACCACAACAGAGGCTTCATCACCTGCGTTGGCGGTGATTTGGCGCATAGGTGATTCCATTGCACGTAAGGCCGCGGCTATACCGTGGTTTTGATCTTCGTTATCGCCCTTAAGATCTTTTAACGCCTGAATCACACGAATCAGCGCTACACCACCACCGGCTACAACACCCTCTTCAACGGCTGCACGGGTTGCATGTAAAGCATCTTCAACACGGGCTTTTTTCTCTTTCATTTCTACTTCAGTAGCCGCGCCGACTTTAATAACCGCAACACCGCCAGCTAACTTAGCTTTACGCTCTTGTAGCTTTTCTTTGTCGTAATCAGACGTGGTATTTTCCATTTGCACGGTAATTTCTGCAACACGTGCATCAATTGCTGCTGCATCACCCGCACCATCAATAATTGTGGAGTTGTCTTTATCCATGGTTACACGCTTAGCAGAACCCAAATGCTCTAAAGTAATGGTTTCTAAATCCAGACCCACTTCTTCAGAAATCACGGTACCGCCAGACAAGATAGCGATATCTTGTAACATGGCTTTACGACGGTCACCAAAACCCGGTGCCTTACAGGCAGAGACTTTAACGATGCCACGCATATTATTCACAACCAGAGTTGCCAGCGCTTCACCTTCAACATCTTCAGCCACAATCACCAATGGGCGTGAAGCCTTAGCCACTTGCTCTAATAAAGGCAATAATTCACGGATATTGGAGATTTTTTTATCCACTAACAGCAGAAAAGGATTTTCAACTTCTGAGGTCATGTTTTCAGTATTGGTCACAAAATATGGCGATAGGTAACCACGATCAAACTGCATGCCTTCAACAACGTCTAATTCGTTATCAAAGCCTGTGCCTTCTTCAACGGTGATAACACCTTCTTTGCCAACTTTTTCCATCGCCGTGGCGATAAGTTCACCAATTTCAACATCGCTGTTCGCAGAGATTGTACCTACTTGTGCAATAGCACTGCTATCTTCACAAGGCGTTGACATAGCCTCAACTTCCTTAACGGCTGCAGCGATAGCTTTATCGATGCCGCGCTTTAAATCCATAGGATTCATGCCTGCAGCAACCGATTTTAAACCTTCATTAACAATACCCTGGGCCAAAACAGTGGCCGTGGTTGTACCGTCACCGGCTACGTCAGAAGCTTGAGACGCCACTTCTTTCAGCATTTGTGCGCCCATGTTTTCGAACTTGTCCGGCAAGTCGATTTCTTTTGCTACCGATACGCCATCTTTAGTCACCGTGGGTGCACCAAAAGACTTATCTAAAACCACATTACGACCTTTTGGGCCTAACGTCGTTTTTACTGCGTCTGCTAAAATATTTACGCCGTTTAACATCTTCTGACGTGCCGAATCACCAAATAGAACTTCTTTAGCCATTTTTCTATTCCTTAATCTTTATAAATGAGGTTGTTAAATAATCGGATTAACCGATGATGCCAAAAATTTCGTTTTCACGCATAATCATTAACTCATCACCATCTACCTTGATGGTATTGCCTGAGTACTGACCAAATACCACGGTGTCGCCAACTTTTACTTCTAAGGCACGGATTTCACCGTTGTCTTGCAAAGCACCATCACCCACCGCTACCACTTCACCTTGGTTTGGCTGCTCTTTAGCAGAACCAGGCAATACAATGCCACCGGCAGAAACAGCTTCTTGCTCTTCACGTTTGATTACAACGTTGTCATACAGCGGACGAATATTCATCGTTACTTTCTCCATTAAAAGGGGGGTAAAGCCTAACACCCGAAAACACCGGGTAATTTACTATGTTGGCGTAACTATTGGGGTTATAAACACGTTTTCAAGTAATCTTAGCCAAAAAATCATTTTTTTCATGTTATCTCTGCATTCTTTAATAGTTAGCCTGCTGCCGACATCAATAATTTATGCACGGATTTCTTCGCGGTTTTATTTAACTTTTGCATCAATGTAAACGGAATCTCGGTAAAACCATATTGATCTCGCATCTGCTGCAACATCAATAACCAGATCTTGGCCGTCATCTGCGCATCAAACAGCGCCCTATGAAAATCGCCGTCAACGGATAAATTGACATAATTCACCAGCGTACCCAGCTTGTGATCGGGTGCACCTTGAAAAATACGCCGACTCGCCAATAAAGAGCAGCCCACCTCGCCACTATAACCGCAAGACAGACGTTTTAACTCGGCATCCAAAAAACGCTTATCAAATGAGGCGTTATGGGCCAACATATTAAAATCACCAACAAAATCGGCAAAACGTAACATCACCTCGGCGCAGGAATCCGCCTGCGCCAGCTCGGCATTGCTTATACCGGTATAATCTTCAATAAATCCACTTATACGAAACCCTGGGTTCATCAACGCCTGAAACTGATCCACCACCACGCCATCCACTAAGCGCACCGCGCCTATCTCGATAGCCCTGTCGCCCATATCGGGTGACAACCCAGTGGTTTCAAAATCCAGCACTATAATCGTATCGGCTAAAGCCATAAAACATTACCCCCATCACAAAGCAGAAAAGATGCTCACGATAGTATCTGCTAAGCCCAAAGAATTATAGATTGCCTGAACAAATCACTATTCTTTAAAACAACGATGAACTACTCTGTAAAAGTGAACCGAATTTATAATCCGTGGTCACAAGGGTACATAAAGCATTAAATAACACATGACTAAACACAGGGGTAGGAATGAAATTTAATCTAACGGGTCGTCATATTGAAGTTACTGCAGCCATTGAAAGCGCAGTGAAAAAGCAAGTCAATAAAATTACCCGGCATTATCCAGAAGTCGAAACCATTCATGTCATTGTCAGCGTGGAGAAAAACCAGCAGCAAGCAGAACTGATCGTACATTATTTTTCCCAGGACCTGGTCGCCAAAGCAAGCTCTAACGACCTTTATAAATCCTTAGCAGATGCAAAAGATAAAATGGAAATCATGCTTTCAAAACGCAAAGGTCTGATTAAGGATCCCTCTTACCAGAAAGCCGATATCACGGAGCCTGAAGGTGTATTAACCCAGCAGGAAGAAGAAGAGATGTACGCTGAATCACGAGCGTAAATAGACACCTCATAAACTCATATAAGGCCAGTGTTTCTGGCCTTTTTAATGCCTCTTATAAATACAGCGTCTTACTCTATGAATACACGTGACGAATACTTCTCATCTGTGTGTGAGAAATTTAATAGCGAACCCTTACACAACGATGAAGAGCAATTACTTTTATTACCGTTTAATAAAGGGCCATTCAGCTTATTTTTTATCATGCCGATGCAAAGCCACAAACGGGAATATGACCTTGAAATAGAACGTGATGGCGAGGTTGTGTTTGCCGACTTTGCCGACCTGCCCAGCCTCGACGATGAACCAGAAGATGAGTTAGAGCAAATGTTTCGCAGTGAAGTTACCGCATCCATCAAGGAATTGCTGGAGCTGGACTTTAGCATTGAAGATGGCGAAATTATCTTTTTATAAAAAAACTAAGACTTGGGGATTTTATCCTGCCCATCGCGGGTAAATTCCCCATCAATCACATCATCACGTTCTGCCGACGATGTAAATCCAGCCGAGGAATTAAACTGCGCCTGAAAAGCCGCCCCACCCTGCATTTGAGAGGCTGCCATAAACAGGCCTTTTTTCAGCAGTTGTTTTACCACCAACTTGCGTGTGAATGGCAATAAACAGACAAAACCGATGGCATCGGTGAAAAAGCCCGGGGTTAATAACAGCGCCCCACCTATCGCCAACGCAATACCTTCCAGCATTTCTTCGGCAGGCAAGTTGCCTTCAGCCATTTTTTGATTGGCGCGCATCAGGGTTGAAAGCCCCTGCTGCTTTAATAGGTGCAGGCCTATCATGGCGGTTAATAAAACCAGACCTATGGTTGGCCAGGCACCAATCATGCCGCCAACCTGAATCAACACCCACATTTCGATGATGGGTATGACAATAAAAAGGGGTAATAAAAAGCGCATACAAACTCCAATAGATTCCTACATTAATGGGGCTAAAAACGTGGATTTCAAGGCCTCGCAAAAAAGCCCAATTACTGCGATAATGCGCGCAAGTTTTTTGTCCAACCGGCTGTCATCGGCCAAAAACGTAAAAGGATAAACCATGAACGTACAAGATAAAGTTGTTGCCATCACTGGCGGCGCACAGGGCCTTGGCCTTTCTATGGCTGAATGTTTTGCTGCTAAAGGCGCAAAATTGGCATTAATCGATTTAAACGAAGAACGTTTAGAAGAAGCCGTTGCTGCATGTAAAGCCCTTGGTGGTGATGCTAAAGCGTATAAAGCGAATGTTTCTGATGAAGCGTCTGTTGAAAAACTGTTTGCTGATATCATTGCCGATTACGGCACCTTAGATGTATTAATCAACAACGCCGGCATCACGCGTGACGGTTTAATGGTTAAAGCGAAAGACGGCGAAATTCAAAAACGTATGTCTTTACAAGAATGGCAGATGGTTATCGACGTTAACTTAACCGGCGTATTCCTATGTGGCCGTGAAGCGGCAACCAAGATGATCGAATGTGACAGCAAAGGCGTTATCATCAACGTATCCAGCCTATCTAAAGCCGGTAACATGGGCCAAACCAACTACTCTGCGGCTAAAGCAGGTGTTGCTGCGATGACCGTTACCTGGGCTAAAGAACTGGCGCGCTACGGCATCCGTTCTGCAGGTATTGCACCGGGCTTTATCGCCACTGAAATGGTTAAATCCATGAAGCCTGAAGCCTTAGAGAAAATGGAAAAAATGATTCCTCTACGCCGCTTAGGTGAGCCTTCTGAAATTGGTTTGACCGCGATCTACATCGTAGAAAACGATTATTACTCAGGTCGTACCATTGAGATGGATGGCGCAATGCGCATCTAATGAATG
>JABSRQ010000050.1 GCA_013215055.1 Pseudomonadales bacterium
TCGCCGTGAGTTTTACTCAGAGCTTGAGCCGTAGCGATATCATGACCGGCCTTATGTAAATAATAAATCACTTCATTGAGCGCCTCTTTTTTAAATTTAATGCTGCGATCTTGGGCAATCACGAGGCAATCGATATGGCCATGTTTCCACGGCAGCACATCTTTGGAATACCAGCTGATTTTACCGTAGTTTTTTATTTCGGTAATGGCGGCCCAGGGTAATGACTGCTGTGATGCGGCCATTTCATGGCGGCTGCTTTTACGTTTGAGGAAAAATGGCGCGCGGGCCGGAGCAATAACCAGGGCTGCAACGTCGGCAGGCTCGGTGCTGTTTTCATCCGTGTCAAAGCTTAACTTTAAGCCGTGATCTGTGAGGTATTTATACAAAATCACCAGCTGTGTTGATTGCAGATGGGGCACTGCAATGGTAAATGGTTTTTGAGTCGTTTTTCTATGGGCCTGTATCGCTTGGGCCAGCGCGGCCCCAGAGGCGATGGCAGGTGTTTGTGTGTTTAATGCGATTTTATCCGCGAACAGGGTGTTTATGGCCAGCGCGTTACCGTCTCTATGCAGCAGGCTCACCCAGCGAAAAAACGGTTTTTCATGAAACATGGCCATGGCCATCGGCGCGAGGGTAAAGGCCATATCGACTTCACCTTGCAGGAAATCAGTTTTTAATGCCTGCCAGCTCTTGGCTCTGGATAAGCTAAATTGTGCATATTTCATTTTGTGGCGATATTTTTCATACGCCACGATACCGGCATAGTGATCGGCTACGGGAATAAACAGCGCGTGAATATCGGCTTTCTCGATGCTTGGCTCGGGTTTATTAGCCGATGCATAAAAAGTTAAAGAAGCCAAAAACGCCGTTATCAAGCAACGCAGTAAGGGGGTAATGTGCTTCATTGCAGGATATCACGTTGGCCAATGTTGCCTTAACGATAGCTTATCGTGTGTATTTACGCCCCGCAGCGGTGAATTGGTTGAGTGAAAGGTTTTGAACTAGACTGATAAAGCTTTGCGAATGCTGTTGTATACACGGAAGTTTTCTAAAAGGCCTGAACAGGCTTAGCGGACACTCAATGTTATTGATTCAACGATTACAGCAACAAGATGTCAGTCGTTTAAGTCTACTGGCTATTGCCTTGGTGGTGGTCTTTGGTATTGGCAACTTTCTTGGTTTGCAATCGCTATTTGAAACCACAAAAATCGTTAAACACACCGAAGAGGCGACGTCCAAGGCGGCGCAAATTGAAAAACTGGTGGTGGATTTAGTTGCCGGTCAACGGGGGTTTCTTATCACCGGGGCGGAAGAGTATTTACAGCCCTATCATTTCTCACGACAAGAATTACATAGCGCTTTAACCGAGTTAAAAGGTTATGTGTCCAATAATCCGGAGCAATATCGACGTATAGAACGTATTGATGAGTTGATTCGTCAATGGCTGGAGGAAGCCGGTAGTCGGGAGATTGCACAACGGAGAAAAGTTAAAGAAGGTGCAAAAGATGCGGCTTATCTGCAGGAAGTCTTAAGGCGGGGCGTAGGCAAAAAGATTCTGGATAATATTCGCCAGGATTTACACAAAATGGACTTGGCCTTTGCCAAGGCAGAAAATCATAAAGCCCGAACCATGGTCTTGTTAATTGCCAAAGATATGGTGGAAATGGAGTCAGGCCAACGAGGTTTTTTGGTGACCGGGCGAGATGAGTTTTTAGAACCTTTTTATCAGGGCCAAGATCAACTTGGGGTGCATATCGCAGGGCTCTACCATCTTATTGATAATTCTTTTGATATTCAACAGTTGAGAAAGTGGAATAAGTCCTTGCAGTTACACCATAGCGATTGGCAAAAAAAATCGGCAGAACCGCTGATAGAGCTGCGTATCGCTGTTGATAATGATTTGGCGACTAGAAAGAAGTTGTTTTCAAGGCTGCAGGCAAGAGACGGGCAGGCAACTTTTTCTATTATGCGCCACCTGCTTGATGAGATGCAGGCTGAATTTTCCCGCTCTGATCATATCAAGGCGCTGGAATTAATTGCGCTCATTGATAAAAGTTTATATTCCCAGCAATCGGGTTTACGCGGTTTTGTTATCACCGGCGATAACGATTTTTTGACCTCTTATAATGACGGCGAATCGACATTTAACGAACATCTTTTTCAATTACAGACACTGGCGATTAATGCTTTTGATCGATCTTTGATTCAACGTAAATTATCCGCCGTGGCTAATCAATCTCAGCAATGGATGGATAAATCGGCCGAACCTGAAATGGCGGCCAGAGAAGAGATGAATGTGGGTAAAACCACGATGGAGGATATTACCCAACTGATTAAAAGCGGCACCGGAAAGCGGTTAATG
This sequence comes from Pseudomonadales bacterium, assembly GCA_013215055.1. Taxonomy (GTDB): domain Bacteria; phylum Pseudomonadota; class Gammaproteobacteria; order Pseudomonadales; family DT-91; genus CAKMZU01. The sequence continues at coordinate 2,363 of JABSRQ010000050.1, forward strand.
GATAAACTGCGTAAAGAATTTTTATTGTTTAAATCTACCGAGGGAAATCTATTAATAGAACGTGAAAAAGAGTTTGAGCAAACCTCCTCGTTAATGATTTGGATGGTCAGTGGCAGTACGGTTTTGATGGTGGTTTTTTCTCTGGCGTTGATGCGTACCGCTAATGTGCTACGTAAAAAAACCAGGGATGTTGAAGTTGAGCAGAAAAAACTGGTGGAACAAGATTGGGTTAAATCCAGTATTGTGAATATCAGTGAAAGCATTCAAAACGAGAAGTCTCTGGAAGACTTTGCCGATGTGTTATTGGCTGAATTATGTCCGTTAATCGGTGCGCAGGTAGGTCTTTTTTATCTTCGAACCCAAGATCAGGATGAGGTGCAATTACAATTGCTCGCCAGTGTTGCACACATTCAACGTAAACATCTGGCTAATACCTTTAAGTTAGGTGAGTCGCTAGTTGGCCAGTGTGCGCTAGAGCAAAAACAAATTATTCTCAGTGATATTCCTGATGATTATATCAAGGTTGGCTCTGGTATCGGAGAGGCCACTCCCAAGGCCTTATTGGTTTTCCCCATTGTTTTTGAATCACGCATTCTGGCGGTGATAGAAGTGGCGGCCATGACCACATTTAGCCATTTACATCTGTTATTAATCCAGCAATTACAGCAAAGCCTGGGTGTCATCACGAACAATGTCACCACGCAGCAAAAAACCGTGAGATTACTCAGTGATTCACAACGACAGGCCCAGCTATTGGCGGATAACCAATATTCTCTTGAAGAAGCCAATAAAGCGCTGGCGAATAAAACCGAACGTCTGGAACGCTCGGAAGAAGAATTAAAACAGCAAAGTGAAGAGTTACGGGTATCCAACGAAGAGTTAACCGAGAAACAATCGGCGTTAGAGGTGCAAAAGAGAAATCTGGAAAAAGCAAAAGGGGAAATTGAAGTCAAAGCCGATGAGTTGGCGCAGTCGAGTAAATATAAAAGTGAGTTTCTGGCCAATATGTCACATGAGCTGCGTACACCGTTAAACAGCTTATTGATACTGTCGAAATTATTGATGCAAAATAAAACCGGTAATCTTACATCACACCAGTGTGAAGACTTAAAAGTGATTCATGATGGCGGCAATGATTTATTGAACTTGATCAACGATATTATGGATTTATCCAAGGTTGAGGCGGGCATGTTATCGGTACACTTTGAGAGTGTCGGTTTAAAAAGCATCAAGCAGAATATTTTCACCCTGTTTAAGCATATTGCCGAAGAGAAAGGCTTAAATTTTCAATGTGTGATTGATGAGAACTTGCCGGAAAATATTCACAGCGATGGACAGCGGCTGGAACAGATACTCAAAAACTTCCTCTCTAATGCGTTTAAATTTACCGCCGCGGGTGATGTGACGTTATCGATACATTGCGTTGCGGATGATGTGCGTTTTTCTCACAGTAAGTTAAGCCCGATCAGCTCGGTGGCTTTTACGGTTAAAGACAGCGGTGTGGGTATAGCGCCTGATAAACAACAGGCGATTTTTGAAGCCTTCCAGCAAGAAGATGGTTCTACCAGCCGACAATATGGCGGCACCGGTTTAGGCTTGGCGATTTCAAAAGAGTTGGCGTCATTGTTAGGGGGGGAAATTTCTTTAATCAGTGAACAGGGAAAAGGTAGTCAATTTACCCTTTATGTGCCGTTGCAGCATCAGCAGTCAGGCTCATCAGATCAATGTATGGCTGAGCATAAACCAGATAAAGACGTTCAGCCTTTATTGGTTGCCCCCTCTGAGGTTGATTTAGAGCATGAAAATGAGGTGTTAGATGATCCAGTGCATATTATTTTTAGTACGTTTATAGAGGATGATCGACGTAATATCACGGATGATGACAAGGTACTTTTACTGGTTGAAGATGATAAAATCTTCGCCAAAATTTTACGTGATTTGGCCCGCGAAAATCAGTATAAATGCCTGGTTACCGATCAAGGTCGACAGGCCTTATATCTGGCGCAGGAATATAAACCTATGGCTATATTGCTGGATGTGGGGCTGCCCGATATCGATGGTTTAAAGGTCTTAGATCAATTGAAATATAATCTGCATACCCGCCATATTCCTGTGCATATTGTCTCTGGCAATGATTGCCAGGATGTATCATTAAAACGTGGTGCTTATCGCTTCTTAAAAAAACCTATCGATGCCGATGCACTCGGTCATATTTTTGAGGGTATTAGTCGTTTCCAAGATGCCGGTAAAAAAGATATTTTGGTGGTTGAAGGTGATGAGGCCAGTCAACAGCTTATTGAATCTTTAATTGCCTATAAACAGGTGCAATTTCATTTTGTTAACACCGGGGCTGAGGCGCTGGAATGCCTGGAAAAAGAACATTATGATTGCGTTATTTTGGAACTGAATTTGCCTGATATATCAGGGGTTGAGGTGCTAGAACAGATGGCTGAAAAAACGACTCAACCACTGCCGCCTGTGATTATTTATACCGACCAGGAAATATCCACCGAGCTGGAGCAACACTTAAATCAATTGAGCCGTGGCATTATTATCAAAGGGGCAGAATCTTCGGAGCGTTTATTGGATGAAGTGTCGTTATTTCTGCACAGTGTTTCCAGCCAATTACCCGAAGTCTTGCAAGAAAAAATCAGTGTATTACATGACGAGGATGCGATGTTACAAGGCAGAAAGGTGCTGATTGTTGATGATGATATGCGTAATGTTTTTGCATTATCCCGGCAGCTAGAACAGGTGGGTATTGATATTTGCATGGCCGATAATGGCCAGGTCGCTCTGGATGTTCTTAATGAGAGAGATGATATTGAACTTGTGTTAATGGATATCATGATGCCAGTGATGGATGGTCATGAAGCCTGTAGGGAAATTCGCAAAAATCCACGTTATCAAGATCTGCCGATTATCGCTTTAACCGCCAAGGCCATGCCTGAAGATAGAGAGAAGTGTTTACAGGCCGGCGCTTCTGAATATCTAACAAAACCTCTTGATCTTAATAAGTTATTATCGATGTTGCGGGTCTGGTTGTATAAACATGAATAATCTAAAGGAGATAGAAAACTTCGAAATTGACTGTTTCTTGCAGGCGATACATTTACGTTTTGGTTATGACTTTTCAGATTATGCCAAGGCCTCGTTAAAACGTCGTATTCAATATCGCCTGCAGCAAGATGGTTTAAACCATATCTCTGAGTTGATTCCGCGGGTATTACATGATGAGGCATTTTTTAAACGTTTTTTAAATGATATGTCTATCACGGTCACCGAGATGTTTAGAACGCCGCTGATGTTTAAAAGCCTACGAGAAAACATCGTGGATAAATTAAAAACCTATCCTCGCATCAATATCTGGCATGTAGGCTGCGCCACCGGTGAAGAAGTGTATTCTATGGCGATTTTATTACATGAAGAAGGCTTGTTAGAAAAAACCCGTATTTATGCCACCGATTATAATCGTCATTCCTTGGAACTTGCGCAGAAAGGCATCTTCGCATTGCAGCGAATGAAAAACTATAACCAGGCTTATCAACTGGCGGGAGGTTCGTCGTCTTTTACGGATTATTACAGTGCAAAATATGACGGCGCAAAGATGAAAAGTTTTTTAAAAAAACGGATCACTTTTGCTCATCATAATCTTATTAGCGATCAAGGTTTTGCCCAAATGCATTTGATCATGTGTAGGAATGTGTTGATCTATTTTAATCAGCAGCTGCAAAATCGAGTATTAACGATGTTGGGGCAGAGTTTATTACAGAGAGGTTTTTTAATTATTGGTGATAAAGAAAGCCTTGAATTTTCACCGCTGCTTGATGAGTTTGATGCTATTGATGCCAAGTTAAAAATGTTTCAAAAAAGGTTGGTGTTTAATGCCGGATAAAAACACCTTATTTGATGCGGTAGTGATTGGTGTATCCGCAGGCGGATTAAACGCATTAAAAGTGCTTTGCCAACATTTACCTAAAAACTTTCTATTACCCATCTTGATTGTTCAGCATCAGCTGCAAACGGAAGACGATTTTTTAGTGCAGCACCTGGAAAAACACTGTGTTATTAAGGTTAAATTGGCGGTCTCTACACAGTGTATAGAAGCTGCCACCGTTTATGTCTCGGCCGCAGGTTATCACTTATTGGTTGAAGAGGATAAATGCCTGGCGCTTTCGGTTGATTCACCGGTTAATTATTCCATCCCCTCTATCGATGTTTTATTTGACAGTGCCAGTGATGTTTATGGTCAGTATCTGCTGGGCATTATTCTTACCGGTGGCAGTGCTGATGGTAGTCGAGGTTTGGCGCATATTGTTGAACGTGGTGGCCATGCGTTGGTGCAAAGTCCCGAGGATGCTGACGTCGATGTTATGCCCATCGCCGCCATTAAAGCTGTGACCGCGGTGAATGCGGCTAAACTTAATGTACTTTCCCTGGCAGAAATTGCCATTTTCTTAAAGGAGCTTGCTCCGCATGAAAGATAACAATGCTGTTATTGATAGCGCTCTTCCCACCTTGTTAGTGGTGGATGATGAGCAAAAAAACTTGCATACCATGTCACGTTTATTGGGGCATTTAGACATCAATATGGTGTTTGCTAATTCAGGCCAGCAGGCCTTACGTGAATTGCTTTATCATGATTTTTTTCTGGTGCTTATGGATGTTCAAATGCCAGATATGAATGGTTTTGAAACTGCTCAACTGATATTAGAAAGCCAGAAAACGGCCCATTTACCTATCGTATTTATTACCGCCATCAGTAAAAACGAACATTTTATTCATGAAGGTTATAGTGTAGGTGCGGTAGATTATATGCACAAACCCGTTGATCCGGATGTCTTGTTTGGCAAGGTTAATGTGTTTAAGCAGCTGTGGAAACAAAAACAAAGTTTGCTTGAAAAAAATTCTGAATTACTGAAATTAAATAAAAAACTGGAAGAAATTTCACAGGCTTTAAGTCGCTCCAATGAAGAACTCAGTCATATGGCCTTGCATGATAGCCTAACGGGTTTATCGAATCGCAGTCATTTTTTTAGGGTGATGGAGAATTCACTGGAGCGTTGCCGCAGAAATAATACCAATCTGGCGGTATTTTTTATCGATGTCGATAACTTCAAAACCATCAACGATACCTTGGGCCATGATGCTGGAGATAGCTTATTAAAAACGGTCGCCCAGCGTTTACAAATGTCGGTACGTACCTCAGATCTGGTGAGCCGCTTTGGTGGTGATGAGTTTGCGGTCTTGGCTGTTGATTTAGGTGAGGGCCTGGATGCTTCGAATATCGCTAAACATATGTTAGAAGTGGTGGCTTTGGAGGTGGATTTAAAAGGTCATAAACATCAGATTTCTTTGAGCATTGGTATTGCGCTTTATCCCGAATCGGATGTGGATGCCCCACAATTGTTAAAATATGCTGATACGGCCATGTATAAAGCTAAAAAATCCGGTAAGGCCGGTTTCAGTTATTATTCATCTTCCTTGCAGGATATGGCCAGTGAAGAGAAGAAGCTACTGGATGAATTAAACATCGCTATTCGTGACAAACAATTTGAGGTGTTTTTTCAACCCTTGTATGCGCTGTCATCGGAAGACAATGCGTCTGTTTCAGATGGCACGGTTACCGCATTAGAGTCGATAGTGCGTTGGCGTCATCCACAACGAGGTCTGATTGATGCTTGTGATTTCTTCCCTGCAGCTGAACGATTGGGGTTGATGAAGGCCATAGGTGAATGGCTGCTCACCGAGCTTTGTGTGTTATTGCAGAAATGGCAAAAAGACGACTTGATTGATGGTGAAAACTTCTCAGTATCTATACCTCTTTCTTCCAGGCAGATTCATCAACACGGTTTATTAGATAGCATTTCAAATATTTTAGCGCAGTATGATATTTTGCCGGGTATATTAGAATTAGATGTCACCGAAAAAACCTTATTAGATGATATGGTTTATTGTGTTGAGGTGTTAGAGCAGGCGTGTAAATTGGGTATGAAGGTTGCCATTAATGATTTTGGCAGTGGTTTGATCAGCTTTGGCCATCTGCAAAACTTGCCGATTAAAACCTTAAAGGTCGATCCTAAATTAACCTCTAATATGGGTGATAACTCTAAAAATGCAGAAATTATCAAGGCGATGATGCATATGGCCAAGGCCTTGAATATGACGGTTGTTGCTGAAGGCATAGATGAGAAAACGCAGAGGGATGCACTTATCGATTATGACTGTAATGTCTTACAAGGGTATTTAAATACCCAGAAAATTACGGTTGATCAATTTGAATCGGTTTTAAATGATCAAAAAATGCATTAAGAATCGGGCATAGGGAGTAGTGGAAATGAGCACGTTTTTAGCCCTCAACAGTCTTGAGAAACGGTTTTACCTTTCGTTATTATCCAGTGTTAGTGTGCTGTTCTTAGCGGCTGCATTAAGTTATTTTTCTTATGCCTTATTAAAAACGTCAGAGCAGATTCCTGCTATTAAGCAGTCGATAGTGACACAAATTAATAGTCTTAATAAAATCAGTAAAGAATTAAAGGCTTTAGAAAAAACGCTTGCCCCGTTGTTAGATGAATCTCAGTTACTGCGTCAGAGCATTGCGCAAGCGCGTTTACAGCATAAGGAAATATCAGATAAAGCCGCGCTAAAACCGGACCTAAAACCGTCGATTAAACCATCCATGCACGCCGATGAACATCAAGCCACTTGGCGGCTATTAGCCAAACCGTATTTTACCGCAGAAGATAATCGTCAGGCGGAAAAAGTGCTGCTGAATGTGTTACAAGGCGATGGTGATTTAGCGTTGCCCTGGTCGAATACGAAACACCGTGGCAGCGGCATGGTTGTGACGGTGAGTGAAAAAAAATACCCGCAGCGACAATGTAAAACATTACGGTTATTGGCGATGAAGCAGGCGGTTATTCGACAAAATAAACGTTATGAGTTTTGCCAGGATTTAACTTCGCCTATAAAGGATCAAATATTGACGTGGGTATTACAGTAATAAATTCTGCTTGTTGTATTTAGGTAGTGATTATATGCTTGCGCTGCACTGGCGTTATTGAATAAGAGTATTGTTGTATGAGTAAAATTTTTCATCATCCGGTTCAAATTTATTACGAAGATACCGACCATTCTGGCGTGGTGTATCACCCTAATTTTTTGAAATATTTTGAGCGTGCGCGTGAGCATGTGATAGACAGTGACAGATTGGCTAAGTTGTGGGAGGAGCGGGGTTTAGGTTTTGCGGTGTATAAAGCCAATATGACTTTCCAGGACGGTGTTGAGTTTGCGGAAGTCTGCGATATACGTACCTCGTATACTGTTGATGGTAAATACAAAACCTTATGGCGCCAAGAAGTATGGCGACCCGGAGCAACAAAACCTGCGGTTATTGGTGATATTGAAATGGTATGCATGGATAAAAACAAACGCCTGCAGCCTGTGCCCCAGGACATTCTCGATGCGATGGCAGGTTAATCGCTGTCATCTTTTAAAGAAAGTTGCTCATTAAATGTGATCAGCGGTATAGACGTAAAATAGCGCAGGCGATAATCACGCTGCTGATTATTATCCTGCGCCTTTATGGATAATGCGATGCGATGTTCGTCGCTGACATATAATATCCAGCTACGCCATAGTTCCGGATAGTCGATACGGTGTGGTGCAAACGACAGTTTAATTTGATCGTTAGTGTTTTTCATGGTTGCTGGCGCGATATGAAAACTGAAATCGACCAATGGAATCGCCAAACCTAACCCGCAGGCTTTGATATAAGATTCTTTTAATGTCCAATAATCAAAAAAACGGCTGCGTTGCTGATCTTCAGGCAAGCTAAAAAGCTCCCTGGTTTCTAACGCCGAAAAATACCGATTGGCAATCGCCAGTACATCATTATTTCGGCCGATGTTTTCTACATCGGCACCAATATCATCGTTGAGTGTCACCGCACAAATAATCAAGTTATCCGTATGGCTGAGGTTAAAACGCAGAGCTAGAGGTGCATTGATGATCTCTGGTTTATCTTTTTCACCTTTTTCGAAGCGCCAATCTTCGGGTTTAACATCGGCGTATTTGGATAATAAATCACGCACAAAAGCACGGGTAATCAATGCATCGTGTTGATCTTTTTCAAAGCGATAACGTTGTTGCTTGCTGGTTTCTTCAGCGGTTAATAATTGGCTATAAGCGTGTAGCAGCTCGGGTGAACTGATATCTTGTGGGCGACAAAGCCATAAGTGAATGTCATTTTTTTCAAGTTGAAGTGTTGTCACCAGAACTCCGGCTATTTAATTGTATCGGCAAGTTGTGAGGTTGAAATGGTGCTGCTTGTATACATGAATGTCTTGCCTGCAATTTTATCACACAATGCCCAGGCTGAGTCTATGTTGTGTTTATATTCGTCATAATGTCATTAAACTGTAATATAAACAGTGTCTTATAGTATTTCTCATGATGTTTGAACGGTGATTGATGGCGTATTTTAAAGCCTTGTAATGCCTTTATTTACAGAATTGTTAAATCTTGTATCGGGTGATTGTGTTGGGTGTGAAACCTGTGTATGCTGCTTGACACGTTTAAATTGTGATAATAAAAATAATTCATCGCAGACGGAGTCTGTTGATAGCGAGCCTAAATCATACGCGCCACAGCCGACTTTGTTTGTGCTGGGTTTAAATGTTAGATAGCCGCTAGCCAATAAAGAGAAGAGCAATAGTAGGAAATATGTCAAAGCAACATGCCAATGCGACAACCACGCCCGAGATGCGTGCTTTTATTCGTGAATCCGATTTACCGACGGCGGTTTTGGCACGTCTGCTAAAAATTTCTGAATCTACTGTGCGCAAATGGCGCAAACGCGAATCGATTAATGATGAATCGAATACGCCCAAACAATTAAATACCACCTTAACGCTGGCGCAAGAATATGTGGTGGTGGAATTACGCCAACGTTTATTGCTTTCTTTAGACGAGTTATTAGCGGTATGCCGTGAATTTATCAATCCCTGTGTTTCTCGTGCGGGTTTGCAGCGTTGTCTAAAACGCAACGGTGTATCTCGTTTAGTTGATCTCGACGAAGATGGTGAAACCGATGATGGCAATAATCCTATCCAAGTAGCGATTGAAGATAAAGATGCACAAGAATCTTTGTTGCCTGACGTTACGCCTGAATCTATGCGAGAAGTATTAAACCGACATTCAAATATCAGTTCAGATGTGAGTGCCGATATAGGCCCTGATGAAATGGTACAGGTGAAAGTCACTCAGCTACCCGATTTTGAAGGTGAAAAAACTCAGCGCCGCTTGTTGATAGCGAACGATCCCGCATCCGGTTGGGTCTATGTTGATATTTATGATGGTGATGAAAAAGAAGCCGCCAGCCGTTATATGAGCCATGTACTTACCAAAGCCCCATTTCATATCCGCCGTATTCTGGCGGGAAATTATAATGAATTTTTAAGTCGTTTTCGTTTATTGGATGATGCTGCCGTTACCGGTAGTGATTCTGTAGCGGACGACGAAGACGCAGACAAATCTTAAAGGAGTCTAATGATGGCCAAGAAGAAAGCAGTAAAAGCTGAGGTAGTCTCAACTCAAGAGACAACTGAAGATCAGCAGTTTAATAGCCGGTTGCAGGAATGCCCGATTGCAATCATCGGTATGGCATCGGTATTTGCCGAGGCTAAAAGCCTGGATCAATACTGGGATAACATCGTTGAATCGGTGAATGCCATCATCGATATCCCGGCATCGCGCTGGAATGTCGAAGACTACTATTCTGAAAATAAATCAGACCCCGATAAGACCTATTGTAAAAAAGGCGGCTTTATTCCAGAGCTGGATTTTGATCCTATGGAATTTGGCTTGCCGCCAAATATTCTGGAATTAACTGACATTGCTCAGTTGTTATCGTTAGTCGTTGCGCGTGAAGTATTAAAAGATGCAGGTATCGGTGAAGGTACTGGCTATGATATGGACAAGGTTGGTATCACGCTGGGTGTGGGTGGTGGTCAAAAGCAAATTTCACCGTTAACTTCACGTCTGCAGGGCCCTGTATTAGAGAAAGTATTGGCTGCTTCCGGTATAGATGCCGAAGATAGAGCCATGATTATCGAGAAATTCAAGAGCGCTTATATCCCTTGGCAGGAAAACTCATTCCCGGGCATGCTGGGTAATGTTATTGCCGGTCGTATCGCTAACCGTTTTGATCTAGGTGGCACTAACTGTGTTGTTGATGCAGCTTGTGCGGGTTCATTAGCCGCGATTAAATTAGCGGTATCTGACCTGTTAGAATATCGCTCAGAAGTGATGATTTCAGGTGGTGTTTGCTGTGATAACTCACCGTTTATGTATATGTCTTTCTCCAAGACACCTGCATTTACGACGGGTGAAGATATTCGCCCCTTTGATAATGATTCAAAAGGCATGATGGTCGGTGAAGGTATTGGCATGATGGCGTTTAAACGCCTCGAAGATGCCGAGCGTGATGGCGATAAAGTTTATGCGGTCTTAAAAGGTATAGGTACTTCTTCTGATGGTCGCTTCAAATCTATTTATGCACCACGTCCTGATGGTCAGGCTAAAGCCTTAAAACGTGCTTACGATGATGCCGGTATTGATCCTAAAACCTGTGGTCTTATTGAAGGTCATGGTACGGGCACAATGGCGGGTGATGCGGCAGAATTTGCTGGCTTGACGATGCACTTTGGTGCAGACAATGACGAAAAGCAACATATCGCACTGGGTTCGGTTAAATCTCAAATTGGCCATACCAAATCAGCTGCAGGTGCTGCCGGCATGATTAAAGCGGCCTTGTCTTTGCATCATAAGATTTTACCGGCAACTATCAATATAGATAAACCCGGTGAAGGGCTGAATATTGAAGACAGTCCGATGTATATCAATTCGCAAACCCGTCCATGGATGCCAAGAGAAGACGGTGCGCCTCGTAGAGCCGGTGTTAGCTCCTTTGGTTTTGGTGGTACTAACTATCACATCGTATTGGAAGAATACAAACCTACACAGACCGGTAAATACCGTTTAAATCACACCGCTGAGACGATTATTATTGCCGCTGGCGATGAAAAAGCCGTGATTGCTGAGTTACAAAACTGGAAACAAAAATTATCGGTTGCCGATGACGATGATCAGCAGCTGATCTTTAATGCGTTGATCACGCAATGTGGTTTAAAAACACCTGCCGCCGATCAAGCTCGCTGTGGTTTTGTGGCTAAAAATGGTAACGATGCGCTGGATATGATTGAAGGTGCATTGAAGAAGTTTACTAAAGACGCAGGGGCTGACGCCTGGTCAGTACCTACCGGTATTTACTACCGTGCTTCGGGTATAGATGCTAAAGGCAAAGTGGTCGCCCTGTTTTCCGGCCAGGGTTCACAGTATGTGAATATGGGCAGTGATGTAACCTGTAACTTCCCGTCCATCATGCAGACCAGCGCCGAGATGGATGCAGAGTTCTCTCAGGCAGGCCTGGGTCAATTATCCACCGTGACTTATCCCATCCCTGTTTATAACAAGGCAGATAAAACCGCACAGGAAGAGCATTTACGTTTAACCCAACATGCTCAGCCTGCTATCGGTACATTCAGTGTGGGCCTGTATAAGACCTTCGAACAAGCCGGTTTTTCTGCAGATTTCACTGCCGGTCACAGCTTCGGTGAGTTAACCGCGCTTTGGGCTGCGGGTGTGTTATCCGATGCTGACTACATGATGCTGGCACGTTCACGTGGCCAGGCTATGGCAGCACCGGATGATGCTGATTTTGATGCCGGTACGATGATCGCTGTATTGGGTGAGCCCGCAAAAGTTGCCGAAGACATTAAAGCTATCAAAGATATTTCCATTGCCAATTACAACTCTAACAGCCAAGTGGTTGTTGCCGGTGTTACTTCTCAGGTGATGGTGGCTTTTGATGAGTTAAAGGCTAAAGGTTATAAGGTTGTTAAACTTCCTGTATCTGCGGCTTTCCATACCCCATTGGTTGGACATGCACAGAAACCGTTTGCCAAGGCTATCGATGCTGCGACGTTTAATGCGCCAAAAATCCCGGTATTCTCCAACGGTACAGGTAAAGTGCATTCTAACAAGGCCGCGGATATCAAGAAGAGCATGAAGAATCATATTCTTGAATCCGTACACTTTAATGACGAAGTGGATAATATCTACGCTGACGGTGGTCGAGTCTTTATCGAATTTGGTCCTAAGAATGTATTAACTAAATTGGTTGAAAACATCCTTAAAGACAAAGATGACGTCACTGCGATTGCGGTTAACGCCAATCCTAAAAAATCTGCCGATGTACAAATGCGCCAAGCGGCGGTACAGATGGCTGTATTAGGTCTGGAACTCAATAGCATCGATCCATACTCTGCATTAGAGCGTCCATTAGAGGCGAAAAAGAAGTCGCCTATGGCGATGAAGTTATCAGCAGCTTCTTATGTCAGTGATAAAACCCGTAAAGTCTTCGAAGATGCATTAACCGATGGCTGGAAGGTCAAACAGGCTAAGGCAGTTTCTCAACCTGTGGCCGTACCAGAGCCTAAAGTGATAGAGAAAATTGTTGAAAAAGTGGTTGAGAAAATCGTTTATGTTGCTTCCGATGATCCTAGGTTAATCGGTGGTTCCGTAGCTGCACCTGTTGCCGCTCCTGCTGCAAGTTCTTCAAATGCCGATGTTGCTGCCAGCATAGAGCAATCGGTAGGGCAGTTTGTCGCACATCAACAGCAGTTGCTGAATGTGCATGAGCAATATATGCAAGGCCCGCAGGATTACGCCAAAACATTCCAGAATGTATTAGGTGCTCAAGCCGGTAATACCGAATTACCCGCCAGTGTTGATAGAACATTGGCTATGTACCATGAGTTCCAGTCAGAAACCTTGCGTGTACATGAGCAATATCTGAATAATCAAACCGGCAATATGGCTGAGATGTTATCTCAATCAGAAACACCAAAAGCCAGAATTATTGATGCTGAAGTGGTTAAAGCAGCTGTGCAAGTTGCAGCGCCAAAACCTGTTGTTGCTCCAGCGCCGGTACACGCGCCAGCCCCTGTGCAAACAGTCGCGACTGCAGCGGCTCCAGCGGCAGCCGTTCTTAAAGCGCCCGTTGCAGCACCCGCACCCGTTGTTGCACCTGCACCGGTAGCAGCTCCTGCGGCTACGTTGAATGTCGCCAAGATTCAAGCCGTGATGTTAGATGTGGTTGCCGAGAAAACCGGATATCCCACTGAGATGTTAGAGTTGGGCATGGACATGGAAGCTGACTTGGGTATCGACTCGATCAAACGTGTTGAGATCTTAGGTGCGGTACAAGAAACCTTGCCTGCATTACCTGAGCTTAATCCAGAAGATCTAGCTGAGCTACGCACCCTGGGTGAGATTGTTGATTATATGCAATCTAAAGTAGCGGCAACACCTGCTGCTCCAACCCTAACGGTTGTGCCAACAACTGCAGCAGCGCCTGCTGTTGATTTAGCGCACATCCAAAAAGTGATGCTGGATGTTGTAGCGGATAAAACCGGCTACCCATCTGAGATGTTAGAGCTGGGCATGGATATGGAAGCCGACTTAGGTATCGACTCGATCAAACGTGTTGAAATCTTAGGTGCGGTTCAAGAAACCATTCCTGATTTACCGGAACTTAATCCTGAAGATTTAGCCGAGTTACGTACTCTGGGCCAAATCGTAGAATACATGCAGTCTAAAGTATCAGGTTCTGCACCAGCTACTACAGAAACGCCGGTGGTCGACCACGGTTTTTTTGCTGAAAGCTTGATGCTGGTTGTTGCTGAAAAGACCGGATATCCTGTTGAAATGTTAGAACTTGAAATGGATATGGAAGCCGACTTAGGCATCGATTCCATCAAGCGGGTTGAAATTCTAGGTGCCGTGCAAGATGCGATTGAAGGTTTACCTGAAGTAGACCCTGAAACGTTGGCTGAGATGCGCACCTTAGGCCAAATCGTTGATGCGTTTGCCTCAACTGCAGCTTCTGCAGGCGGTGCGGTAGCCGCAGCGGTTAATGATACTGCTGCTGTTACCAGTACTGACGTTACGGCTTTTGAACCAGCGCCTTCGGCAACGGTTGCGATACAACGTTTAAACGATATCGTTAAAATTGACCAAGACGCTAAAAATGCTAACGCTTTAATTGTTGATGATGGCACGGGTGCTGCGGTAAAGCTGGCTGATACATTAATCAAGTCGGGTTGGAATGTAACCGCATTAAAACCTGCCTGGATACAAGCCAGCGCTAAAAAATCGTTCTCTAAAGCTGTCAACGTAGTTGAGTTAGAAACGGCGGATGAAGAAAAACTGAAACGAGTGTTAGCTGTTCAGGATCAACTGGATGCAGTGATTTACCTGCAAGCTAAAAGCACCATCGATGGCATCGAATACCCTGAAGCGTCAAAACAAGGCCTGATGTTAGCTTTCTTACTGGCGAAACTATGTAATGTTTCAGCAGCTGAAACGGCGCGTTCAAGCTTTGTTGTTGTAACACGCCAAGGTGGCAGCTTCGGTATTGCCGATAACGACACCAGCTCTGATTTGGTTCAAGGCGGTTTAGCCGGCTTGGTTAAAACCTTATCGCATGAGTGGACTAACGTATTCTGTAGAATCGTTGATGTTCAGGCAAAACTCTCTGCAGATAAAGTGGCAACAATTGCCGCAGAAGAATTGTTAGATGCCGACACGGCAACCACCGAAGTAGGCTATGACAAAGCAGGTCGTTTAACCTTGGTTGGCGAACTGACTGATAGCTATGCGCTAGAGACTGGTAACAGTATCGACAGCAATTCAGTCTTCCTTGTTTCCGGTGGCGCAAAAGGTGTTACCGCTCATTGTGTGATTCGTTTAGCGAAAGAGTTTAACGCCAAGTTCATCTTGTTAGGGCGTTCAAGCTTTGATGATAATGAACCCACATGGGCCAACGGCATTAACGACGAAGTTGAATTGAAAAAAGCGGCGATGCAAGCGCTGATTGCAGCAGGTGATAAACCAACACCTGTGAAAGTAACGCAATTTGTCAGGCCTGTTTTAGCGAACCGTGAAATTGCCGATACCTTAAATGCGATTAAATCTGCAGGTGGCAAAGCAGCCTATGTTTCTGCAGATGTTACCGATAGTGACGCTGTACAAACTGCAGTTAAACCACATGTTGCCGAGTTTGGTGCCATTACCGGTTTGATTCACGGTGCGGGTGTTCTAGCCGATAAATTTATCGAGCAAAAAACCTTAGAAGATTTCAACGCGGTCTACAGCACTAAAATGGACGGCTTTATGTCTATGTTAGCCTGTGTTGACGTTAACGATATCAAGCATGTTGTGATGTTCTCATCAGCAGCTGGTTTCTACGGTAACCCGGGTCAATCTGATTACTCTATCGCTAACGATATTCTGAATAAAACGGCTTATCGTTTCAAAGCACTGCACCCAAAAGCGCAAGTTTTAAGCTTTAACTGGGGGCCTTGGGATGGCGGCATGGTAACACCGGAGCTGAAACGTATGTTCACTCAGCGTGGTGTATATATCATACCGTTAGATGCCGGTGCCGAGCTGATGATGAAAGAGTTATCTGCTACTACAAACCGTTCTCCACAAATCCTGGTCGGCAACGACATGGGTGGTGAAGACGAGGCAGCATCTGTAAAAAAGCCTGAAGTTAGTCGCCTAGTAAAATCTGTTCAGGCGGCTAACAATGCATTTTTAGCAGACCATGTGATTGGCGGTAACGAAGTGTTACCAACCGTCACAGCCATTGCCTGGATGGCGGCAGCAGCTGAGGCTCAATACAGCGGCTACCACTATCAAGGTTTGGAAAATTATAAATTGTTCAAAGGCATTGTCTTTGATGGAACCGAACCTTCTAACGTCTTTATCGATATGAAACCGATGAAAGCTAAAGGTGATGAATTAAAACTGGATACCAAGGTATCCAGCTTAAATGCAGCCGGTAAACCGGTGTTCCATTATGGCGGTGAGTTGATTCTGGTAAGAAAACCAAAAGCTGTCAAAAGCTTTGACGGGAGCTTACCGGCATTAAATAGTGATACACAATCAGAAGCAGCCAAGGCCTTGTATAACGATGGCACACTGTTTCACGGCGAAAGCTTGCAGGGTATTCAGGATGTCATATCCTGTGATGCCACAGGCTTATTGCTGGCCTGTAAAGTGCCTGCAATAGCGACTGAAAAGCAAGGCACAGTGCCTGTTGCCTTACATAATATCTTTGCTAATGACCTGGTTTATCAGGCCATGTTGGTGTGGGTACGTAAGCAACTGGGCCTGGGTAGTCTGCCTTCGGCCACAAAGGCGTGGACAGTCTATAAAGAAGTGCCGGTAAATGTAGATTTTTATCTACAGCTAAAGGTTGTTGAGCAGCAGGGCAGTAAACTGTTGGCGGATATTGCTTTAATCGCCGCTGATGGTGACATTTTTGCAGAAGTCTCTTCTGCAGAAGTGACCGCCAGTGATTCATTGAATGATTTGTTTAAAAAATAAGCGTTGGATTTTTTATAAATGTCAGACATTGCAGTAATAGGCATAGATGCACAGATCGGCGATCAGCTGAGTGTAGATAGAGTAGAGCGCACCTTCTATTTAGGCGCGCCTCTACAACATCGCATTTTAGCTGTTGATGCCGATCAACGTGAACTCACTCAGGTATCTCAAGCCAGTGTTCAGCGTATGGCTTCTGCCAACGGTTTGAATGTTAGTGAAATAGCCATAGTGTTAGTTAGCCAGGGCGAAGCTAATGATATTGTGCAAGCCAAGCTTGCCGACGTTGCTGAGTCGTGTATCACGGTTAACTCTTTAGCTGCTGCGTTAGAATGCAGTGAGCATCTGTTAGATGAAGCTAAAGTTGTTGCCCTTATTGCTGCAAATATAAATGAAACTATCGATACTGATGCAGCAGAGCATTCTGCCAGCATCAGCTTCGATGCAGATTTTAGTGCCTATCATGCCTGTGAAGGTGTTATAGGCCTACTATTAAGACCTAGTGAATTCGCGAGTGTTGCAGAGAATTATTCCTATGCAACAATTGCATCTTTTGCCGCCAATAGTGATATAGCTGCAGCGGCAGAAACGGCCCTGCGTATCGCCAATGTGGTGGGTGAGCAGGTGACGTTATTGGAAGTCTCTGCCTTGGCCGATAAAAACTTATCGCAGCAGGAACAGCAGGCTCTATTAGCAGCCTATCGATTTGAAAATCCGCTGCATACAGCTGTGAGCTGTGCCAGATCCGTTATCGGAGAAGCCGGAGCTTTATCTGAATTGGCGGGTTTATTAAAAACCGTTTTGGCATTGCACCAGCGTTATATACCGGGTTTAAATGATTGGCAGCAACCGCTTGATAAAAGCTGGGAAGACACCCCGTTTTATTTTCCTACTGAAGCAAGACCCTGGTTTCCCCATAGCAGCAGTGGCAAGTTTGCCGATAAACCGCATACCGCAGCTTATAGCTGTCAAACGGCTCAGTCATATTGCCATATCGTTTTAAAAGAAAACCTGCTGGCTAACGATCAAACGGATACACGTTTAAATGGCTTTATTGCCAGTTCTGATTTGCATCTTCTTATAGTGGCTGCAGATGATGAGAATGCCTTACAGCAGCAGTTAGCCGATTTACAGGCTAAGCTTGAAACTCACACCTTATCGACACTGGCGATTGATACTTATGGCCAGTTTATGCAATCACAACATGTTAAATACCGTGTCACGTTAATTGCAGAATCTATTGATGATTTGAAAAAAGAAATACATCTGGCGCAAGCAGGTATTAGCAAGGCTTTTGTCGCCGCAATGGATGAAGACTTAAGCTCTGCATCGTTAACCGAATGGAAAACCCCCAAGGGCAGTTATTTTTCTGCTATGCCGGTAGGTGGCAATGACGATGTTGCCTTTATGTATCCGGGTATCGGTGCAACCTATATTGGCTTGGGTAGAGATTTATTCCATCTGTTTCCTGAAATTTATCAACCGGTATCAACCCTTGCTGAAGATATAGGCTCCAGCTTAAAAGATACGATTTTAAATCCACGTAGTGTTAACCGTCTTGGTTTTAAAGAGTTAAAAGCACTGGATTCTGATTTACGCAACTCCTTAGCGCATATCGCAGAATGTGGTGTGGGTTACGCCTGTGTATTTACCAAAATTTTTGAAGAAGTGTTTAAGATTAAAGCTGATTTTTCTACCGGTTACAGCATGGGAGAAATCAGTATGTATGCAGCTCTGGGTTGCTGGGAAGAACCTGGACTAATGAGTGCAAGATTAGCCAAGTCAGACACCTTTAATCATCATTTAAGTGGTGAGCTACGCACCTTAAGAAACCACTGGAATTTACCCGATGTAGAAGATGGTGAGAAAGAAAAAATCTGGGAAACCTACACCATTAAAGCCACGGCTGAAGAAGTTGCAGAAGCTTCTGTTGATGAAGATCGGGTTTATTGCACCATCATCAATACGCCGGATAGTCTGTTGATTGGCGGTTATCCTGAAGCGTGTGAGCGAGTGATTAAAAAATTGGGTGTCCGTGCCATGGCCTTGAATATGCCTAATGCGATTCATTCTGCTCCGGCCTTCAAAGAATATGAACACATGGAAGACCTCTACACGATGGATGTGACTGAACGTATAGAGACCAAAATGTACTCCAGTTCATGTTATTTACCCATTCCTCAACGCACCAAGGCGATTGCTAACAGTATTGCTAAATGCCTTTGTGATCCGGTAGATTTCCCCCGATTAGTTGATACCTTGCATGATAAAGGCTCCCGCGTTTTTATTGAAATGGGCCCTGGGCGTTCTTTGTGCAGCTGGGTAGATAAAATTTTAAAACATCATGAAGCCGAAGGCATCATTAAGCCGCATGTATCTCTGCCTGTGAATGCCAAGGGTACAGCTGACGAATTGACGTTTATCCGTGCTATCGCCAAATTGGTGAGCCACGGGGTAACCGTAGATTTACATAATATTTACCACGGTACGGTGATTGTTGATCGTACCCATGTGTCTGTCACTGCGACAAGCGCACAGATTTAATCGGAGCTGTAGAATATGGAAAACATCGCAGTCGTAGGTATTGCCAATTTATTCCCGGGTTCAAAAGCGCCTGAAGAATTTTGGCAGCAACTGTTAGAAAAACAAGATTGCCGCACCCAGGCAACCGAAAAACAAATGGGTGTTGACCCTAAAAAATATTACGGTCAAAAAGGTGATACAGATAAGTATTACTGTATGCACGGTGGTTATATCAATGCTTTTGATTTTGATGCCACTGGTTTTGCTGTTGATGCAAACTATTTAGAACAGATGGATGATCTGAATAAATGGGCGCTATATGTCACCCGTAAGGCTTTAGAAGATGCCGGTTTATGGGGCAGTGACAAACTGAATAACTGTGGTGCTATTTTAGGTAATCTTTCATTCCCGACTAAATCATCTAATCATTTGTTTATGCCTCTATATCATCAAGTGGTAGAAAACGGTTTAAAAGACGTATTAAGTAAAGATTTTCAACTGAGTAATTTTACCGATCATCAAACCGTGCATGCCGATAACGCGCTGGTTGCAGGTTACCCTTCGGCCCTATTAGCAAAGGCTGCCGGATTAGGTGGTGCTCACTTCTCTTTGGATGCGGCCTGTGCGTCATCGTGTTATTCGGTTAAATTAGCCAGTGATTATCTACATACGGGCAAGGCCGATATCATGTTGGCCGGTGCGGTTTCTGGTTCAGATCCGATGTTTGTGAATATGGGGTTCTCAATTTTTCAGGCCTACCCGGGTAATAATATTCACGCCCCATTTGATAAAACCTCTCAAGGTTTATTTGCCGGTGAAGGCGCTGGCATGATGGTATTAAAGCGCCATAGTGATGCGGTGAGAGATGGCGATAAAATTTATGCGATCATCAAAGGCGGCGCATTATCTAACGATGGTAAGGGTGAATTTGTATTAAGCCCCAATACCAAGGGGCAGGTGCTAGCCTATGAACGGGCTTACGCCGATGCAGATGTAAATCCAGCTGATGTGCAATATATTGAATGTCACGCTACTGGCACACCTAAAGGTGATAACGTTGAAGTGACGTCGATGGAGACGTTCTTCAGCCGTGTGGATAACAAACCTTTATTGGGCTCGGTAAAATCAAACTTAGGCCATCTGTTAACCGCAGCCGGTATGCCGGGTATGACCAAAGCCATCTGGGCGTTAAACAACGCTCAAATTCCTGCCACGATTAATTTAAAAGATCCTATTTCAACCAAAAAAGCCTATTTTTCTGGCGCGCAAATACCCACGTCAACGGTAGCATGGCCTGCCACTAATACACCCAGAACCGCCGGTGTATCGGTGTTTGGTTTTGGTGGTTCCAACGCACATTTGGTTTTACAAGAGCCAAGCAATATTTTAGATGCGCAATTTACGCCTGCGAAAGCGCGTGAGCCATTATCGATTATTGGTATGGATGCGCACTTCGGCCATGCTAAAAATTTACAGCAGTTTAAAGCGCTTATCGCATCGGGGGATACCACCTTTCGTGATTTACCCGAGCAACGCTGGAAGGGCATTAATAACGATGTGGATGTGATGCAAGCCTTGAACCTGCCACATGCACCTAAAGGGGGTTATGTAGAAAAATTCGATATCGATTTTCTGCGTTTTAAAGTGCCTCCCAATGAGCAGGATTGTCTGATTCCGCAACAATTGATGATGATGAAAGTGGCCGATAATGCTGCCAAAGATGCAGGTCTTAAGGAAGGCAGCAATGTTGCTGTGTTAGTAGCTATGGGCCTGGAGTTGGAATTACATTCTTACCGCGGCCGCGTAAATTTGGCGACACAAATTGAAGAGTCGTTGAGTCAGCAAGGTATTCAATTATCCGCAGAGCAGCAAGAAGAATTAATCAATATTGCCAAAGACTCAGTCGCCTTTGCGGCACAGTTAAACCAATATACCAGCTTTATCGGTAATATCATGGCCTCGCGTATTTCTTCGTTGTGGGATTTCACCGGCCCAGCTATTACATTATCGGCAGAAGAAAACTCAGTTTACCGCTGTGTAGAACTGGCTGAAAATTTATTCCAAACCTCCGATGTAGACGCCGTGATTATTGCTGGTGTTGATTTGGCGGGTTCTGCCGAAAACATCACCTTACGTAGACATTTTGGTGAAGTATCGATTGATGGTTCTACCCAAGCCGATCAATGGCAGGTGGGTGAGGGCGCAGCAGCGTTTGTATTAAAACCACAGTCACAAGTGCCAGCGGAGCGTATTTACGCCAATATCGATAGCGTCAGTTTTTCCTCATTATCTAACAAGGGTTCGATTGAACGTGCAGCGGCTAACGCACTAACACTGGCGGGAATTACCGCTGATAAAATCGACGCAGTGGAAACACATGCCAGTGGTTTTTCAGCAGAAAATAATTTAGAAAACGCGGCTATTGCCAAGCTTTACCCTCATGCACAGGTCGCATCGGTTAAAACACAAATAGGCCATACGTTTAATGCCAGTGGTGCTGCCAGTATTGTTAAAGTGGCTTTGCAGCTGGATGCACAAACGAAAGCAAACACGGCGATTAATGGCTTAGGTCGAGATGATGCGGCTGCCCATTTGATTTTATCTGCAACGCCGCAGCCACATCAAACAGGTATTGATGCTAATGCCAAAAAACGTCCAGCATTGATTAAAACCATTTCATTAGGTGGTAAATCGATTCACGATAATATTGTAGCGAATGCCAATAATCCGGCAATTAAAGCAGCACAGGCTCAGTGTCGTACAGCACTGCCGCCTGTTAGCCGCCCGCTAAACATTGAAAACCTAAGTAAGAAACAACAACCTGAAGTATTAAACAAACCAACACAACCTGCCGTGGCGGTAATCAGCCCAGCTGAAAAAGTCACCGTCATCCGTAAACCTATAGGGACTTCTACTGTGAAATCAAAAGCCAGTAAAGAGATCTTCCAGCAAACTGCTACTCACAAGGCGTTTTTGAAAAATCGCCAAGTGGCGCAAGAACAAATCTCTGACTTACTCGAATTACAAGCCAAAATAGCCTTAGGCTTGCCTGGTTATATAGAGGCTGCGGCAGGATCCAACAAGCCTGCACTAACGGTTGTATCAAATGTTGATACCACCCAAACCCAAGCGGTACAGCAAGCGTTTAATCAAGGTGGTTTTGAGATTAAAGGGCCTGTGGGTTATAACTACCCACCGTTGCAATTAGAAGAGCGTTACAACCAGCCTGAAAATATCATTTACGATACTGCCGCCTTGGTTGAATTTGCCGAAGGCGATATCTCCAAAGTATTTGGTGATGAATACAAGGTGATTGACCAATATGCACGTAGGGTGCGTTTGCCAACCACAGATTATTTGTTAGTGACGCGAGTGACGGATCTGGATGCCAAGATTCATGAATACAAAAAATCGTATATGGCTACCGAATATGATGTTCCTACCGATGCGCCATTTTTGATTGATGGCCAAATTCCGTGGTCGGTGGCGGTTGAATCAGGCCAGTGTGACTTGATGTTGATTTCTTATATCGGTATCGATTTTTCAGCAAAATCTGAGCGGGTTTATCGTTTATTGGATTGTGAATTAACCTTCACTGAAGACATGGCCTTTGGTGGTGAAACCCTGCGTTATGAGATTTACATCGATTCCTATGCCAGGAATGGTGAACAGCTATTATTCTTCTTCCACTACGATTGTTTTGTGAATGGCAAGGTTGTATTGGAAATGCGTAACGGCTGTGCAGGTTTCTTCACCGATGAAGAATTGGCCGACGGTAAAGGTGTTATTCATAACGATAAAGATAAAGAAGAGTTTGCCAACGCGAAGAAATCTTACTTCCCAGCGTTAATTGCCAATACACAAACGCAGTACGATAATGCTGCCATCATGAAATTGGTGGCCGGTGATGTGGCTGGCTGTTTTGGCCCGGCTTATGATCAACAAGGTCGTAATCCTTCATTAAAATTTTCGTCAGAAAAATTCCTGATGATAGAACGCATCACCAAGGTGGAGCCACAAGGTGGGCATTGGGGTTTAGGTTTACTCGAAGGTCAGAAAGACCTTGAGCCGGATCACTGGTATTTCCCCTGTCACTTTAAAGGTGATGAGGTGATGGCAGGTTCTCTGATGTCAGAAGGCTGTGGCCAGATGGCGATGTTCTTTATGTTATGGCTGGGTATGCACAGCAATGTGAATAATGCTCGTTTCCAGCCGGTACCGGGTGAATCTCAAACCGTACGCTGTAGAGGTCAGGTTAGCCCCCAATCGAATACGCTGACTTACCGTATGGAAGTTACCGAAATGGGTATGCATCCACATCCTTACATGAAGGCGAATATCGATATTATTCTTGATGGTAAAGTGGTTGTTGATTTCAAAAACCTTGCGGTAATGATTAAAGAACAGGATGAGAATTCCCCTTATCCGGTAGAACTGCCTGAAAATGTATTGGCTAATTTAACGAATACGATCACTACTCAAATGGAGCAAGCAAAGCCTGTTGTTGAATTGGTTGATGCTCCAGCACTGTTAGACGAGCGTGGTATTGAGCCGTTTAAACATCCTGAGCGTCCATTAATGCGTGTAGAGACAGATCATGCTGCGCCAAAAGTTAAAGGTGTAACACCGATTCAGCATTTTGAAGCGCCCGATGTACCGGGTGCAAACCGTGTACCTAACACTGTGCCGTTTACGCCCTGGCATATGTTTGAGTTTGCCACAGGCAATATCTCCAAGTGTTTTGGCCCAGATTTTGATGTCTATAAAGGCCGTATTCCACCACGTACGCCCTGTGGTGATTTACAAGTGGTAACCCAGGTGGTTGAAGTTGTAGGCACCAGGTTGGAGCTGAAAAAACAATCCCACTGTGTGGCTGAATATTATGTGCCAGAAGATGCCTGGTATTTCACCAAGAACAGCCATGAAAACTGGATGCCTTACTCGCTGATTATGGAAATTGCGCTACAGCCTAACGGATTTATCTCAGGCTACATGGGCACCACATTGGTCTACCCTGATAAGGATTTGTTCTTCCGTAATTTGGATGGCACCGGTGAGTTGTTAAAGCAGATTGATTTACGTGGCAAGACCATCGTCAATAAATCTGTATTGGTTAGCACCAGCATGGCAGGTGGTGCGATCATTCAGAGTTTCACCTTTGATATGTCGGTAGACGGCGAGATTTTCTATACCGGTAAGGCCGTATTTGGTTACTTCTCTGGTGAGTCTCTGACCAACCAGTTGGGCATTGATAACGGTAAAACCACTTACCCGTGGTTTGTCGATAACAATACACCTAAATCTGATATTGAGCTTTTTGATCTGAGCAATCAGCAACTGCCATTTTTCACCGCAGCTGCGGGCAAACCCCATTATAAGTTGGCCGGTGGTCAGATGAACTTTATCGATACGGTATCGATTGTTGAAGGCGGCGGTAAGGCGGGCAAGGGCTATATTCTTGGTGAACGCACCATCGATGCAAGCGATTGGTTCTTCCGTTATCACTTCCATCAAGATCCTGTTATGCCTGGCTCTTTAGGTGTGGAAGCCATCATCGAATTATTACAAACCTATGCACTGAAAAATGATCTGGGTGCAGGTTTCACTAATCCACGTTTTATCGCACCGATGACAACCGTGGCTTGGAAATACCGTGGTCAGATTACACCGGTGAATAAACAGATGTCTTTAGATGTGCATATTACCGATATCATCCGCGAAGACGGTGAAGTACGTTTGATTGGTGATGCGAACTTATCGAAAGATGGCCTGCGTATTTATGAAGTGAAAGATATTGTTTTAAGTATCGTAGAGGCTTAAAAATATTGAAACTAATGGGGCTGTAGCCCCGTTCAGTTTTTCAATTGTATTGAGCATTGTAGAAGCCTGATGCTAATGGCGCTTAGCGCCATTCAGTATTTCTATATGAGAAATAAGGAATTGAAATGAGTAGTTTAACGTTAAATAAACCCGCGATTGATTGGGCCTGGAAAGTAGATTCAGCAGCGGTAAATTCTGATGATGCAGCGATAAAAGCCGCGTTAATGGATATCGCTAATCCTGTTTACGTTGCCAAAAATGGCACAGGTTTAGGTGTGGCTAATACAACAGCTGCCGCAGGTAGCGAAGATGTATTGGCTTTTGCACAGGCGCTGAATCCTGAAGATTTAGGTGATGATGCTTATAAAAAGCAGCACAACGTAAAATACGCCTATCATGGCGGCGCGATGGCTAACGGTATTGCATCGGTTGAATTGGTTATTGCGTTAGGCAAGGCAGGTTACTTGTGTTCCTTTGGTGCGGCAGGTTTGGTTCCCGATGTTGTAGAGGAGTCTATTCGTCGTATTCAAGCCGGTTTACCTAACGGCCCATTTGCGGTGAATATTATTCATGCACCTTCAGAAGAAGCGTTAGAGCGTGGAGCGGTTGAACGTTGTTTAAAATTAGGTGTTGATACGGTAGAAGCCTCGGCGTTTTTAGGTTTAACCGAACATATCGTACGTAATCGCGCAGCAGGTTTATCTCGTAATGCCGATGGTACTGTAAATATAGGTAATAAAATTATAGGCAAGGTTTCACGTACTGAAACTGGCCGCAAGTTCATGGAACCCGCGCCTGAAAAACTTTTACAAAAATGTTTGGATAAAGGCCATATCACCGCTGAACAGTTTGAGTTAGCAAAGTTAGTGCCTATGGCTGATGATATTACCGCCGAAGCCGATTCTGGTGGCCATACCGATAATCGTCCGTTTGTGACATTGCTTCCAACCATCATCGGCTTACGTGATGAAATTCAGGCGCAATATAATTACTCTCCTGCGCTGCGTGTGGGTGCCGGTGGTGGTTTAGGTACACCTGAATCTGTACTTGCTGCATTTAATATGGGTGCGGCTTACATCGTTCTGGGTTCTGTAAACCAAGCCTGTGTAGAAGCCGGTGCATCTGACTATACCCGTAAATTATTATCCACCGTTGAAATGGCCGATGTGACCATGGCACCGGCTGCGGATATGTTTGAAATGGGTGTGAAGCTGCAGGTATTAAAACGTGGCTCCATGTTCGCGATGCGTGCACAGAAATTGTATGACTTATACATTAACTATGATTCCATCGAAGATATTCCTGCGGCTGAACGTGAAAAAATCGAGAAACAATTATTCCGTGCTAACCTGGATGAAATCTGGGCCGGCACCGTCGATTTCTTCCGTGAACGTGATCCGGAAATGTTGGAGCGTGCGTTAAATAATCCGAAACGTAAAATGGCATTGATCTTCCGCTGGTATTTGGGTTTATCTTCACGCTGGTCAAACAGCGGTGAAAAAGGCCGTGAAATGGATTACCAAATTTGGGCTGGCCCAAGTTTAGGTGCATTTAATAGCTGGGTAAAAGGCACTTATCTGGAAGATTATACCCAACGTAATGTGGTTGATGTGGCTTGGCATCTGTTAAAAGGTGCGGCGTATTTACAACGTGTTAATCAGTTGAAGTTACAAGGTGTGGCGTTAAATACCGAGCTGGGTTCTTATACACCAGCTTAAAAACTGCCCCAAAATATAAAAAGCCCGATGTGTTCGGGCTTTTTTGTGTCTATGTTTTTCAATTCTTAGTTCAAAGAGATGGGTTATTTACTCTCGTTTTTTGTCGCTTCAGATTTTTTGATATCCACATCGTGGCTGTCATTTTTTTGATCACCTAATACGGTTTTCAGTGGGCAAACTCTAAACGCAGGGCATTTTTTACAACCTACGACTAGAGCAATGGGGCAGATGGTCATAATTTTCTCCTTTGAGTGGATGAATACGTTTAAGCATAGACGCTATATGGGTTTAACCCATATTTAATCATGCCTGTTATTAAACATGCTTAAATAAATGCAGAAGTATTATCCCAGGCAGCAGGCAATCATTTTTGTTTAATATAAAGCCGTGTAATTACATTATCAACACTGGACGAAGCCGGTACGATTGATACAATGGGCCTTGAATTTTTCCCATAACATCATTGGTGTATTAACGTGATATTGGCTACAAAAATGCATGCAAAAGTGCTCGAGGGTATGATGCATGTTCTTCACTGATGAACGCCTGAGTTTCTTTAAACCGTTAACCAGCAAATACCGCGAGCAAATCGTGCAATGCCTGTGTTTGTTGTATCAACGTCAATACAGCGCTTTTGCCGATTATGGCCATTCCTTAAATCGTGAGCAGTTGCTGGAAATTCTGGAAGAAGCGCTGGCCAAGCATAAAGATATTATTTTGGATGATGAGGAGGCCGAGGGTACAACTCAGCGTTTCAAGAATCACCGTGAACAGGCAAACTGGGTGTTAAATCAGTTATTACAAGCTGGTTGGTTGGAAAAACAGGTAGACCCAGCCACGTTTCAGTCTACATTTCCGTTTAGCCGTATGGGGCGTATTTTTTCCCACTCATTATTAGCCTCTGACAATACCCAGGTGCGTACTCGCCATAGAAATACCCGTAATACCTTAAATGCGCTGAATGCTTTTTCTAATCAAGAGCTGGGCCGTGATGTCTATGATTTATTGGATGCCTTTGAATATTCAGAATCGATTATTACCGATTTTACCGATGTGATCTCCGAGCTGGAAGAGCGTAAACGGGAACTGGTGAAAGAGGTGGAATCACAGCAATTGGTGCAGGATGCAACCGATCAGTTTTTTGATTATATGGAAAAACGTTTTCAACCGGATATTCAGGTGCGTTTATCAGCCGACAGTGTTGAGAAACATCGTGAAGATATCTCCAATGTCATCACAAAAATACGCAATAAAGACAAAGAGTTTAAAGCCGCTGCTGAGCGTGAATGTCGCCGTCTGGTGCCTGATTTATGTGCTAAAGAACGTTCAAGCTTAATGTTTATTTTAGATCAGATTGAACAGCGTATGCGTGATGCGGCGGATATCATGTTGCCAGCTCTGCGTTCTGCTCTACACAGCTTCACCAAAAGGGCGGATATCATTATTCGCCAGCTCAGCTATTTAAATACCCATCAGAACAACGACTTATTGGATGTCTGTAAAGAATTGTGTGATCTTAACGAAGACGACTTTAAAAAACGTATGGGGCAGGCCGCCGAGGCGATGACGGGTATTTCTGTTGGTTTAATCGATCCGGAATCCGTACGTCTGCAAGCGCGCCGACACAAATTAGTCATAGATAGCTCGGTGGTAGAACACCATGAGATTAATATCGATGGGCAAAGAGAATTGATGGTGCAGCAATTGCTGGACCAGGCTTTTTCAATCAATAACACCCATGTACGTGAATATGTGATGTCTTCTTTGCGCCAGGGCAAACGACTCTCCACCCGTGAATTACCGATTTCCGATGCCAAAGATTTATTGGCCATGGCACATGTGATTGAAGTAGGTGCGGTGAATAGCATCAATGCAGGCAGTTCGGATTTACAGTTTAAAGTGTCTTATACCGGCAAGCGGGTTAAAGATAATGAATTTTATGAGGCCTTCGATGAGTTTACCATCGAGTTGATTGAGCAGGGCGCTCAAGACTCAGCACAAGGCACAGGGGCAGTACCATGATGATGTCTGAATATTTGTTAGAGACGTTAAAACCTCTAAATATTTCCACCGATGAATTTTCTGAACTGGTGATTCGCCTATTAGATTACGGTGTGATTAATAGGGATGAGTCGCAGGTAGAAACCACGCTATACGATAGATATATGCAATGTGCTGATACCGTACATGAATATTTATCCGTGTTAAAAGTTACCTTGCAACATGATGCACGTTTTTGTTTTGTGCGGGCCTATCCGCCGGGTGCGGTGGTGCCGGGTTTGCCCAGTGAAGACGATGCGGCTTTTTCCGGTGGCTTTAGAGTGCGACCTACGCAGCAGGAAGTGGCGGTGATTTTGGTGCTGCGTGTGGAGTATGAAAAATCCCTCAGAGAAGGCAAGGTGGATGAAAAAGGCTGTGTATTGATCTCGATGGAAGCCTTGGTGATTGCATTAAATAATTTATTAAAACGTACCTTGCCTGATAATCTCACCGAACGTAAAACCATTTTTAAACATTTGCGTCAGCTGCGTTTAATTAAATTAAAAAGTGAAGCCGATTTGGAATCCGAAGATGGCTGGTTAAGTATTCAACCTGCCATCACCAGTTTTGTCAGTGATGATGTATTAAATTCATTGTATCCCGATGAGAATAAATCCGCGGCTGAAAGTGACATGGCCTACTTTAGCGACGTTAAAGTAGCAGGGCAAGATTGATATGTATTGTAAAAAAGCGATTTTAGTTAACTGGGGAAATATCCCCAATATGGAATTTGATTTTGGCCCGGTGAATTTATTTTCCGGCGGCAATGGCTCCGGTAAAACCACCGCGGCCGATGCGTTGCAGGCATTGATGACCGCAGCGCATGAAAACTTATATTCGTTTAACCCGGGCCAGGATGAATCCACACAAAGAAGTCGTGGGAAAAATGTTAGAACCTTGGCCTCTTATATTCTGGGTTGTGATGATGGTTCCTACGCCAGGCTCAATCCTACCGATGGTTATATCGCTGCGATTTTTCATCCCACCGAAGGTGAAGCGGGGGAAGTATTTACCGCGGTGATGTGTGTGAGAGCCAGTTTAGATACCGCAGGTGCGACTAAACAAGCCCGCCAAGACGGCATTCAATTTTTGATTTTACCCGGTGAACAGCTGGCATTAAGCCATTTTGTACGCCACGATACCGTCGGCAAATATGTGGTGCAGTTTACCGATATCGCCAAGTTGCTACAAAAAGAGTTTGGTAATAACGCGGTAGAACTGTTTGATAAAAAAGGCCCATATTTGCGTAGCCTTTATGGCGCTTTACGCGGATCACGCAAGGCGGTATCAGATAGAGAAGCCAAACATGCGGCGCGCACCTTTGCTAATTTTATGGCCTATAAGCCGGTTAAAAGCATCAATGATTTTGTTGCCAAAGAAGTGCTGGAACCCCGTGATTTAACCGATGATATCAAACAAGTTTCCGAGATGATGAAAACCATACACAGTATGGAAGAGGAAACGCGGCAATTGAAAAGCTCGATAGGAAACCTGGAAGAGGCCGATGGTTACGCTGGCGAATATATAACGCACTGGAGTGCTTTATGTGTTGATCATTATGCCGAAATCACCCGTCAGCTATTCGTAAAGCAGGATGACTATTTAAACAGCAAAGATAATCAGCGTGCCATGCAAGAGGCGATTTCAGAGACCGAAGTACGCATTAAAAATAACGATAATAAAAAACGCGCCCAGCTCGATCAATTAGTCTCGTTAGAAGCGCAGCGTAAAGGTATTGCCGAGTTAAGCTCCAAAGATCAACTTGAACGTGTGATAGAAGATAGCAAACTGCAATTGGCTGAAACCGCCAGGCCGTTATTGGAACAGAGCCATCAGATCAGTGAAAACTTCCTGCATACCCAGAGTTTAAAACGCCAGCTCAATCTGTCTTCACTTGCAGTGGATATTCCCGCGCTAGAAAATAAAACCCTGCGCAAATTAATCAATGATGTGACAGAAGCCGGCCAGGATTCCGGCATCGATTCACAAAAACTGTTTAATGCCGATTGGGTAGGCATTGCCGATTTAGAATCTCGTATGGATGATTTAATTGAGCTTGAGACCCTGCATAGGGATATCGTCAGTTCCCTGCATGAGGCCGGGCGCTTGACGGCAGGGGTGAGTGTACGTGATCAAGTTTTAGGTTTATTGCAGCAGCGTCAAAAACAGCGCACAGATTTGCAGCAGAAGGTGCAAGCTAAGCAGATTGAGATTCAACGTTTAGAAAATCACTCGGTCAGTTACCCACCTTATGTAGAGCAAGCGATACAGGCGATTAAGCAGCAATGCCCACAAGCTAAACCTGCGGTGTTATGTGACTTTATCGAAATCATCGATGCTAAATGGCAGATGGCCATTGAAGGTTATATTGGCGGCAACCGCTTTGGTATTCTGGTAGAACCTGAATATGAAGCCGAAGCGATTCGGATTGTGCGTAACTTAAAAGGGCGTAGAAATAATTCCAAGGTAATACAAGGCTCAAAAGCCATGCGTGATGCCGGAAGGTTGAGTCCTTCGCGTGATTCCATTGTCGAGTTGATGGAATTTGAACATAAGATTGCCGAATATTATATCAAGGCATCATATGGCAATGTATTGCAGGTAAATGATGAAGATGCCTTACGTAAAACTGGCCGGGGTTTAATGGCCAGAGGTTTGGGCGCGGGTGGTTATAGTATGTTCCGCTGTGATATCGACGATGCCGACTTGGTGTTTGGGCAAGGGGCCAGAGAACGTGCCTTGGCTGCCAAGCAGCAGCAGATGCAGCAAATGCAGCAACAAGCAGTTGCCCGGGACGCCCAACATCAGGCCGCGATTCAACAGCAGCAGGCGCAAGCGCAGGCGCCGCTTGCGGCCCAGCAGGTGCAACACGCTGCGCAAATCGCACTACAGCAGACTGCGGCGGACGCACAACGTGACCAGCACAACGAGGCAATGCGCAACCAGCGGGAACAGCTCGAAAATTCCAAGGCAAAGTGTGACTTCGATGTGACGGAACTGAGGAC
>JABSRQ010000051.1 GCA_013215055.1 Pseudomonadales bacterium
CCACCCGAAATCGAACATGAACGGCCAGAGCCTGAAATGCCTGATTCATCCCCATTTGCAGATAAGTCGCCATTTGATATATCGGACATAATTGCCGATAGAAAAGAGCTGGAAGATGATGTTGAAGACTATCTTGATGACCGGGACGACTGATGATAACTAAGGTTTAGGTTGCCAGATTCTTAATGCAGAGTATATTTTTTAAAATCTATGGCGGAATGATCTTAACGGTATTGATCGTAGTCTTTATCGCCAACGCTACTGCTATCCAGGTTAATCATTTTCGCTTAGAAAACTATATTCGCTCCATATCCTCCGGCACCTTTTCTTTGATAGAAGATGCGATGCAACGCCATGAACCCCAGCAGCAGCAGCAGTGGCTGGATGTGGTAGAAAAACTCAGCAGTATTAAAATCGATTTATTAGATTTACAGACGCAATCATTTAGCGCCAGAGAATTAGAGCAACTGGATCAGGGGCTGCTATTAGTAAAAGCCGATGATGCTGGCAGCAAAACCGATATTTATAAATCACTGGCCGATGAGCCCAAGTGGGTTTTACATACCCAGATTTCCGATATCAATGAGCAGTTAGCCCGTTTAACCGCGCTACTTATTGTGAATGAAATTCAGCGCCAGGAAGAGCTGGATGTCTCTGAAGTTTTAAACACTTTAAATCAACGTTTTGATTTTAGTTTGAATGTTATTCCAACGGAGCAGTTACAGCTCAGTTATGCTCAAATGCGCTTATTGCAGCGCAAAGAAATGGTGATTCATCTGCAAGAAAGTACGTTTGCGCTGCCGGCTATCAGTGTTTATTCTCCGCTGCCAGGGCGTGATGATATCTTGCAGTTTGGCCCAGTTGAATTATTTGAATGGGCTCCGAAAAAGCCTATTTATGCCCTGGTTTTTATCAGCTTTAGTGTGATCACTGGCATTTGTTATTTACTGATACGGCCTTTGCAGATCCGTTTAAATCGCATGGCCAAAGAGGTGGCGCATATGGGGGGCAATGCAAGTGCTAGCGGGCGTTACAGTGTCAGGGTTACGGGCAACGATGTTTTGACGCAGCTGGGTGAAAATATCAACGCGATGGCGGGGCGTATTCAAAGTTTGTTATCGGCGCAAAAAGAATTAACCCGGGCGGTATCCCATGAATTACGTACGCCAATAGCCAGAATTAATTTTCATCTGGCCATATTGGAAGAGCATCTACAGCCACATTTAACGGCCAAACATCAAAAATATATCGATGGTATTTATCAGGATGCGGATGATCTTGAGGCGCTGGTTGATGAGATTTTAAGTTATGCCACCTTGGAGCAGGCACAACCAGAGTTAAATATTGCCCGTATCAATTTATCACAGGAGTTGGCGCTGCTGGTTGAAGAACTTGTTCCGATCCGCCCAGATATTGATTTTATAAGCACTCTGGCTGATGATATTTATGTGCTTGTGGACAGGCATTATTTTATGCGCGCTTGTAAAAACTTATTGGTCAATGCACAGCGCCATGCCAAAAAACAGGTGCAGATCTCTCTATCGCAGCAGTCGGGTAATTTTAAGCTGGTTGTTGATGATGATGGTCTGGGCATAGCCAAGCAAGATAGGGTGGCGATATTTGAGCCTTTTAAACGCCTGGATGCAAGTAGGAATAGAGCCTCGGGCGGCTACGGTTTAGGCTTGGCAATTGTGTTTCAAATCATGCGCTGGCATCATGGTCGGGTGGACGTCGACGATGCACCTATCGGTGGCAGCCGTTTTATATTGCAGTGGCCTAGGGAAAAGTAGCTTCTTAATAGCTTTAATAAAAAAATGAATGTTAAACACTGTCTGTTTTCTTTGATATTGATGTTTTCTGGCTTGTGCCAGGGCGCTTTATCTTTGGATGCTACCTTACAAAAGGCTATTGCAGCGAGAAAACAAGCCAACTTTTCTGCCGCGATTGCCGTCTTAAAACCGATGGTGGAAAAAAACCGACAATGGTACCAGGGTCATCTGGAATTGGCGGTTAATTATTATAAATTGCAGCAATTTGATCATGCCGAAGAACATATTTCTGTTGTGTTGACCGATCCCAGTTTAACCTTGAAATCACGCCAAATTGCAGAATCTCTGCAATCAATAATACATTCTCCTAGCCATGCTCAAACCGATGTAAAAACGGCTGCTCGCTCGCCTCATCAATTCTCTGCCAATGGCTCTGTGGGTGTGGGCCATGATAATAATGCCAATATAGGCCCCGATGATGCTGAACTGGATATCGGTGGGCGTTTTATTGTCCCCGAGGCCCTTAAAACCAGTGATGATTATCGATTACTGACTCTAAGTGGTGGGTATAGCTATAAAAAACGCAGACCGCTTATTTTCTTTGATAAGGCGGTAGGTTTGCAGTGGCATAGCCGTGTCAGTGCCTACGATAAAAACTTCGATAGGCTGTCACGTTATGATTTAGGCTATGTGGTGGTGAATACCGGCCCCCAGTTTTATCAGACCAGGCGTTGGCAGCTGTATTTGCCGCTGCAATATTTAAGCATTGATTACGGCAATGAAAAGCTGGTGGATTATTTTGAATTTAATCCAGTATATTCTCTATTATTCGCGCAACATAAAATATCCGTGCGTGGTGGCATCACCGATAAACAATATGCCAATACGATAGAGCAAATTAGAAAAGACGGTCAACGTTATCGCCTCGGTGTTGAATACCGTTATAAACTCCATTCGCAGACAGCGCTCAAAACCGGCCTGGATTTTACCAATAATCAGGCCAAAGCCAAGAGTAGGGCGTATGAATCGTTAAAGCTTTCTGTGCGCATGGATCATGATTTTAGTCATCTGTTTTCGGCTTATAGCGCTTTAAGTTATGAAGATTTTAAATATCAGGCTGCAAATGAGATATTCCCCGATGCGGCCAGAGAAGAAACCATGTTTAAAGCCGCTGTAGGACTATCGGCTACGTATAAATATTTTGTCAGTAATTTACTTTGGCGCTATGATGATAAAAGTGCAAACCATGCGCTCTATATTTATGATAGACAGCGCATTGAGTTGAATATCGGTTTCAAATACTGATGGTTAGTATGACTTGATAATAAAAAATACCTAGAGGGGCGCGTTATGCAAAACCCAGTATCGGAGCAGGACACAGCACAGCACATCATGTTAGTGGAAGATGATGTGGTATTGGCTGAGGTCACCAAAGAATATCTACAGATGAATGGCTTTAAGGTCTCGGTAGAATCTGATGGCAATAGGGCGGTAGAGCGTATATTACAGGAACAGCCCGATTTATTGATTTTGGATGTGATGCTGCCGGGTAAAGATGGCATCGATATCTGCCGAGAAGTGCGCAAAGATTTCCATAGTCCGATAATGATGTTAACCGCCAGAACCGATGAGTTAGATCAACTGCTGGGGCTGGAAATTGGAGCCGATGATTATCTGTGTAAGCCGATTAAACCACGTTTATTGCAGGCCCGCATAAAAGCCATGTTACGCCGCGAAGAAACACTGGGTAGGCAGCTTGAGCAGAGTCAGGAAAAACGGCCACAGCGTGTGCTGGAGTTTGATGATTTACGTATTGATAATGGCACACGGCAGGTGACAATTGCCGGTGAAGAGATAGAATTGGCGACACCGGAATATGATATCTTGCATTTGCTGGCAGACAATGCCGGTGAAATCATCTCCCGAGAACAGGTGTTTGAGCAGGTCAGAGGCTTTGAATACGACGGTGCCAGCCGCTTTGTTGATATTACTATTTCACGTATTCGCAGCAAACTCGAAGGGGCTGCCCAGCCGGTTAAACGTATAAAAACCGTTCGCGGTAAAGGCTATTTATTTCTGCCTTAGTCATAAAAAAGGGGGACGCGGCTTAGGCCGTATATTGGCTTGTATTCTTTCTCTTCAATGTTATCATGCGCGGCAATGATGCCAGGGATGTTGGCTTATCTGAATTGAGAAAAACTATGTTTGTAAAAGTCCTGCGTTTTGTTCTTGGTCGTATCGTGTTGTTGTTAAATCTTTTCACCCTGCCTAGAAAAGGCCGTCGTAGCGAAGATCAGATGCAGGCGATTCAATCGCAAGTAGATAAACATGTGCTGTATCAATTCACCGCCTGTCCTTTTTGTGTCAAGGTGCGCAGACAGATGCGCCGCTTAAACCTGGCGATTGAATGCCGGGATGCTAAAAATAATCCGGTGTATCAAAAAGAGCTGCAGGCCGAAGGTGGGCGTTTAAAAGTGCCGTGTTTGCGTATCGAAAAAACCGGTGGTGAAGTGTTGTGGATGTATGAGTCTGATGATATTAATCGTTATCTAAAGCAGGTTTTCCCGATTTAATGCCTATTGGCATTAATACCTGCCATCTTCTGATGGCTTAATGCAATTTCTTCATGTAATGCCTGTTGAACAATATCCTGATATAAATGAATGAGTTCCAAAGTAAGCTTGGCATAATGTTTATTGTGCTGAATAAACGGCA
Source organism: Pseudomonadales bacterium (assembly GCA_013215055.1). GTDB lineage: Bacteria > Pseudomonadota > Gammaproteobacteria > Pseudomonadales > DT-91 > CAKMZU01. Next base: position 4,485 of record JABSRQ010000051.1, read on the forward strand.
GGATATCGTGGGTGTGGTGCAACATGCCTTCTAAATGCTGCAGATCCAGGTCGTTGATATACTTTCCCTGCAGCGCTTTTTTGTGTAGTTCCCTCGCTTCGGGTAATTCTTGATTAACCATCGCCATGCTGATGATTTCTGCGGTATGTGGGTCTTCTAAACGCGGGAGTAACATGGCAATCAACCTAAAGCTTCTGTCCTCCCTTCTAGTATAGCGCCGGTTTTATAGCCTGGCACCAAAGCTTAATAAAATTTGTTGGCCTTCGTAAACCGTACCAAATTCATGGTTGGATAAATCCAGCCCCAGGTGACTCTCTCTGATCACAAGGCCGATTTCATAATTCTTCTCCGGTGATATAAGCAGTCCTGCGGATGCATAACCCCCTAAACCAAAGGCTTGTTCATATTCATTCACCATATAAACATTTTGCGGTAAATTTACCGGATCATTGTCGGACTCCAGCCGTAAAGAGGCAAACGATAACGAAGGCCCGGCGGATACAAACAGTCTGGCAAAACTGGCAATCGGTAAATCAATCAATAAACCTGCAAAGGTGCCAAACATAAAGAAGTTATTTTTCACCCTGACATGGGTGGAGCCGCCATTGCTATAAACCGAGACGGTATCATTTTGCCAGCTCATCATTGCTCCCGCTTCCCAGCCAAAACGTATCCAGTTACCGCCGGTAATCTGCTGGATGCCGCCGGTAAAAAATGGCAGATCATCTAATTCACCTTCAAAGCTCTCATCGCCATCACCGATATGCAGCGTGCTATCACTTAATTTAAATTGGCCAATTTGCGCAAAGCTATAACGGGGTTTGGCAGAGGCTCCGGACATATTGGTTTTGGGACCGTGGCCGCTGACATAGTCACTGCTATTGGCAAAGCTGCTATTTACGGTGAATACACTTAACAATAGCGTGGCAAAAAAAGGGGATAAATAAATAGAAAATTTCATGACGCAGCACAGCTTCCTTGTATGAATGGCTTAACAAACCTAGAATACCCCAAATAGCCCGTTGTTGATAAATCTGAATTGAAAAAGTAGGTGTTCTGTGGACTTTCCAGCCAGTCATATCCTCTCCATTACGCAATTTGAACGCTTTGATATTGAACGTATTTTTACCGTGGCCGATCAGATGGAACCGTATGCCCACAGGCGCAAGATGACCCGCGTTTTAGAGGGGGCCATCCTGGGTAATATGTTTTTTGAAGCCAGTACCCGTACAAGGGTAAGTTTTGGCTGTGCCTTTAATCTGCTGGGCGGTGAAGTACGTGAAACTACTGGTTTTCAATCTTCGGCGATATCCAAGGGGGAATCCTTATACGATACCGCCAGAGTCTTAAGTTCCTACTCCGATGTGATTGCGATGCGCCACCCCGATGCGGGTTCGGTGGCAGAGTTTGCCAGTGCCAGTCGTGTGCCGGTGATCAACGGTGGTGATGGGGCCAATGAACATCCCACTCAGGCCTTGTTGGACTTATATACGATAAAATGTGAATTAGCTGCCAAGTGCCGCGAGGTGGACGGCCTGCGTATCGCCATGATCGGTGATCTTCGCCATGGCCGCACCGTGCATAGCTTATGTAAATTATTATGTTTATATAAAAATGTGAAGGCGGTGTTAATTTCACCGGCCGAACTTTCTATGCCAGAAGAGTATGTAGAACAATTACGGGCCGCAGGCCATGAGGTGATTGTATCTGACGCGCTGGAGGCAAATATCTGCGATGTGGATATTGTTTATTCCACCCGCATTCAGGAAGAGCGTTTTTCATCGCAGGAAGAAGCCGATTTATATCGCGGCCGTTTCCGCTTAAATCAGGCGATTTATACCGAGTTTTGTCAGCCTAATACCGTCATCATGCATCCTCTGCCCAGGGATTCTCGTGCAACAGCCAATGAGCTGGATGTGGATTTGGATGGCAACCCTAATTTGGCCATCTTCCGCCAGGCCGATAACGGGGTCTTGGTGCGTATGGCCTTGTTTGCGCTGGTTTTAGATGTGGCCCATCTGGTGGATAAATACAGTAAAGATGTACCCTGGCATACGGCTAACCGCGTAATTTAGGCTGGATTATCATGAAAAAATTCCAGCAGCAGGATGTGCACATCGTTGCCGAAAATCTGGCTTTTGACGGTTTCTTTAAACTTAAAACGCTTACATTAAAACACGCTCTTTTTGCCGGTGGGCAATCCAGCGAGATTGAGCGGGAAGTATGTATACGTGGTGATGCGGTGGGTATCCTGCTGTATGACCCGGTATTACAGCAGTTTGCGTTAGTAGAGCAACTACGTATTGGTGTTCTCGGGCGAGAGCAATCGCCGTGGTTGCTGGAATTAGTGGCAGGCATGTTGGATAAAGAGAATGAAGACCCTGTTGATGTAGCCAGAAGAGAAACATTGGAAGAAGCTGGTTTAACGGTGCAGGCGATAAAACCGGTGATGCAGTATTTTTGCAGCCCCGGCGGCAGCACTGAATATTTTAGTCTGTTCTGCGGCAAGGTGGATTTACAGGATATAAAATCCGCGGTGTTTGGTGTGGCGGATGAAAATGAAGATATTCGCCTGCATATTTTAGCGGTAGATGACGTGATCAGCCGTTTAAATGCCGGTCAACTTAATAACTCGATGACAATCATCGCATTGCAGTGGTTTCAGTTAAATAAACCTATGTTAGATGATGCGTGGTTAAATACGTGAGTGATGATGTAAAAGCCGCGCCTGTTAAAAAAGCCCCCAGTTTGTTACGTTCATCGGCCGTAGTGGCGGTGATGACCATGTTATCGCGGGTGTTGGGCTTGGTGCGCGATATTGTGATTGCGACGTTGGCAGGCGCTACCGCCAATGCCGATGCGTTTTTTATCGCCTTTAAAATCCCACAGTTTTTACGCCGCCTGTTTGCCGAGGGTGCATTTGCTCAAGCCTTTGTGCCGGTGCTTTCTGAATTTCAAGCCACCCGTTCTTTTGCCGATGTTAAAAATCTGGTAGACAGAGTCGCCGGTGTGTTGGGGCTTTCGGTATTAAGCATTTCAGTGGTGGCGGTGATAGGCGCGCCTGTGGTGGCGATGATATTTGCCCCAGGGTTTGTCTCCGACCCGGCTAAATATGATTTAACCGTACAATTAATACGCATTATGTTTCCGTATTTATTTTTTATCTCGTTAACTGGTTTTGCCGGTGCGGTATTAAATAGTTATGGCCGCTTTGCCGTGCCGGCTTTTACGCCGGTGTTATTAAATGCGTCGTTAATCACCGCCGCATTATGGGGTGTGCAATTTTTTTCCGATCCGGTTTTTGCACTTGCATGGGGTGTCTTTGTCGCAGGTGCCGCGCAGTTTTTATTCCAATTACCTTTTTTGGCCCAGCTGCAGTTATTACCACGGCCTAAGGTCGATACCAAAGATGAGGGTGTGCGCCGTATTATGACGTTGATGATTCCGGCGTTATTTGGTGTGTCGGTCAGTCAAATCAATTTATTGCTGGATACGGTATTAGCCTCGTTTCTGCCCACAGGCTCGGTTTCATGGCTTTATTATTCGGACCGTTTGGTTGAATTACCACTAGGTGTCTTTGCAATAGCGGTCAGTACGGTGATTCTGCCTTCGTTATCGAGAAAACATGCAGGTAAATCTTCCGATGCCTTTGCTAAAACTCTGGATTGGGCCATGCGTATGGTGTTATTGATCAGCCTGCCCGCCGCTCTGGCTTTGTTTATGTTGGCTGAGCCTATATTAGTGACGTTATTTCAATACGGTGCGCTGGATCAGCGTGATGTTGCCATGGCAGCATTAAGCTTAAAGGCCTATAGCATAGGGCTTTTACCGTTTATGCTGATTAAGATTTTAGCCCCGGGATTTTATGCGCAGCAAGATATCAAGACGCCGGTAAAAATTGGCATTATCGCGATGGTGGCGAATATGGGCTTTAATATCGCTTTTGTTTTGCCTCTGCATTTTCATTATCAAATCGGTCATGTGGGCCTGGCGTTGGCTACTGCCGCCTCGGCCTATTTAAATGCCGGTTTATTGTTTAATGGTTTAAAAAAACAGGGCGTTTATCAGGTTCAAGCAGGTTTTTGGCTGGTGGTTGGCCGTTATATCGCGGCGATGTTTGTATTGGCCGGAGTGTTGTTTTATTTACAGTTGCCACTTACTCAGTGGATAGAATGGGGCTGGCAGCAGCGGGTATGGCATATTGGCGAGCGCGTATTGGCAGGTGCTGGCGTGTATTTATTGGTCTTGCTGGTACTGGGTTTACGCCCCAAGCATCTGCGCATCGGGGCTTAAGTTTATTGGCCGATTATTTTATCGGCTTACTATTGCCGTCTTTATCGACACAGACAAAGCTCATCGTAGTTTCAAATAATACCGTGTCGGGTGACTGGGCACGGGTTTGACCAAAAGCCTGAATCATATATCTGACCGATGTTGTGCCTAAATGTTGCTGTTCTACATTAAATTTCAGCACCTCTCCACTTTGAATTTTTCGTTTAAACGCGACATTGTCCATAGACACGGTGACAAATTCACAGCCGGGAAATTCCACTGTGGCGGTTATATAGGCCACTTCATCCAGCCAGTGCAGCAAGTATCCACCAAATAAAAAGCCGTAATGATTCAGGTGCTCGGGTAAAACCAGCTTGTAGTGATGCATGAATTGGCCTTTACGGTAAATGAAGACTAGCGAAAGGCCTAGAGCCTACGATATAATTGCCGCCTTTTAAAGTGGCGTTTTGTGCCGCATCGTAAATTTAAAGGTAACAGCTGCATGGCACTGATACGCGGTTTACATAATATCCGTGCGCAACATAGAGGTTGTGTAGCCACCATTGGTGCGTTTGATGGCGTGCATAAAGGCCATCAGGCGGTGCTGGAAAAACTGAATGCCAAAGCGAAGGAATTGGGTTTACCCTCGGTTGTGATTACGTTGGAACCTTTGCCTAGGGAGTATTTTGCCCCGGTGCAAGCGCCGCCGCGCATCATGAGCTTCAGAGAGAAATACCTGGCGTTGATGGAGCAGGGTGTCGATAGGGTCTTGCGGGTACGTTTTGATCAAGATTTAAGCTTGGTATCGGCGGAAGATTTTATCAAGGACATCTTTCATGACCAGCTGGGCATTAAATATATGATTGTTGGCGATGATTTACGTTTTGGTCATGAGCGTCGTGGTGATTTTGCCTTATTAACCCGCATGGGAAAAGAACTGGATTTTGAAGTGGCGGCTACTAGTACCTTAAGTAATGAAGGTGAACGAGTCAGCTCTACCCGTATTCGCCAGGCGCTGGAACAGGCTGATTTTGCTCAGGCCGAAGAATTATTAGGCCGCCCCTATATGATTTCTGGCAAGGTGGTTTATGGCCAGCAATTGGGCCGCACGTTAAATACGCCGACCGCGAATCTGCGTTTAGATAGAATTCGTGCCGCGATGTCTGGGGTGTATGCGGTTGATGCGATACTCGAAGGTGACAAGGCTAATGTGATTCAAGGCGTGGCCAATGTGGGCACCAGGCCTACGGTTAACGACGGGCTTCAGGCGCGTTTAGAAGTGCATTTACTGGATTTTGATAAAAATATTTACGGTAAACACCTGGATGTGGTGTTCCGAAAAAAACTACGTGATGAAGTTAAATTTTCATCACTGGATGCGCTGAAGGCAGCCATTCATAACGATATTGTTGATGCGAAGACCTTCTTCGCAGCTTGATGAAAGATAAAAATATGACTGATTATAAAGCAACATTGAATCTGCCTAAAACCGCTTTCCCTATGAAAGCCTCATTGGCACAACGTGAGCCTAAAACCCTGAAAAAATGGGAAGAAGACGGCCTGTACCATAAAATTCGTGAAGTGAGCGCTGGCCGCCCCAAATTCATCCTGCATGATGGCCCTCCCTACGCCAACGGTGATATTCATATTGGCCATGCGGTGAATAAAATTTTAAAAGATATCATCGTGAAATCAAAAACCTTGGATGGCTTCGATGCGCCGTTTGTGCCAGGTTGGGATTGCCATGGTTTACCAATTGAACTGAATGTAGAGAAAAAACACGGTAAACCCGGGCGTAAAATTGATGCAAAAACTTTTAGGCAGAAATGCCGTGAATACGCACAACGCCAGGTTGATGGACAGAAAAAAGATTTTAAACGCTTAGGGGTTTTAGCTGATTGGGAAAACCCTTATCAGACCATGCATTTTCAATATGAAGCCGATATTGTTCGTACGCTGGGTAAAATTATTGATAAGGGCCATCTGCAAAAAGGTTTTAAACCGGTGCACTGGTGTATGGATTGTGGTTCTGCCTTGGCTGAAGCCGAAGTGGAATACCAGGATAAAAAATCACCGGCTATCGATGTACGATATACAGCCGTTGATAATGCCGACATCGCCAAAGCATTTTCGCTAGAGTTGGCTGAAAAACCGGTTTCAGCCGTTATCTGGACCACCACTCCTTGGACCTTACCGGCAAGTTTAGCAGTAAGCATGAATCCTGAATTGGATTACGTGTTGATAGAAAACGACAGCGAATATTTGATACTCGCTCAGGCACTTTACGAAGCTTGCTTAAAACGCTGGGGTGTTGAAGAAGATTATAAGCTTGTAGCTACTGTTCAGGGGCAGGTGTTAGAGAATATCGCATTAGAGCATCCCTTTAATGGCAAGCAAGTACCGATAATCCTGGGTGACCACGTAACTATCGAAGCGGGTACAGGCGCGGTGCATACCGCGCCAGGCCATGGTGTAGACGATTTTAATGTCGGCAAAAAATACGGCCTTGAGGTTTATAACCCGGTAGGTGCTAACGGCGTGTATCTGGAAGATACCCCGCAGTTTGCTGGCCAACATGTGATGAAGGCAAACCCGGTGATTGTTACGTTGTTAGAGGAAACCGGCAAGCTGGTTAAATTTGAAGAGATAGAACATTCTTACCCTCATTGCTGGAGACACAAGACGCCGATTATTTTCCGTGCCACGCCGCAGTGGTTTATCTCCATGCATCAAAAAGATTTATTACAAACTGCGCTTGATGAAGTGGAAAAAGTTGAATGGATGCCTAGCTGGGGTCGTGCCCGTATCGATGGCATGATGAATGAACGCCCTGATTGGTGTGTATCACGTCAACGTACCTGGGGTGTACCGATTACCTTGTTTGTACATAAACAAACTGCGGACCTTCATCCTGATAGCCAGGCACTGTTAGAAACAGTCGCTGATAAAATTGAACAAGAAGGCATTGAAGCCTGGTTTGAGTTAGAAGTAGAAGATTTGCTGGGTGATGATGCGGTTAATTATGAAAAAGTCACTGACACTTTAGATGTGTGGTTCGATTCAGGTGTGAGTCATGCGGCCGTTTTAACGCGCCCAGATTTACAGTTCCCGGCAGATTTATATTTAGAAGGTTCCGATCAACACCGTGGCTGGTTTCAGTCGTCATTACTGACTTCGGTCGCGGTTAACGGCGTTGCCCCATATAAACAGGTATTAACCCACGGCTTTACCATCGATGAGTCGGGCAGAAAAATGTCTAAATCATTAGGTAATGTTATTCCACCGCAAAAAGTCATGAATGACCTGGGTGCCGATGTTTTACGTTTATGGGTGGCTGCAACGGATTACCGTAATGAGATGACGGTATCGGATAATAACTTCAAACGTATGGGCGATTCCTACCGCCGTATCCGTAATACAGCTCGCTTTATGTTATCTAATCTGGATGGTTTTGATCCAACTACCAACAAAGTTGAGTTTGATGATATGTTGGCGTTAGATCGCTGGATTGTAGGTAAGGCTTACGATTTACAAAACGAGATTACCGCTGCGTTTACGGAATATTCCTTCCATAATGTTTACCAAAAAATACATCATTTCTGCGTGTTAGAGTTAGGTGGTTTTTATCTGGATATCATCAAAGACAGACAATACACCACACAAACTAATAGCCTGGCCAGACGTAGCGCGCAAACTGCGTTATATCATTTGGTTGAAGCGTTAACGCGCTGGGTAGCCCCTATTTTATCCTACACCGCAGAAGAGTTGTGGCAGTTTATTCCGGGTGAACGTGGTGACTCCGTATTCCTGGCAACCTGGTATGACGGTCTAGCGCCATTACCCGAGAGCCTGCAGCGCGGTGAAAACTTCTGGCAAACGGTATTAGAAATTAAGACAGCGGTTAACAAGGCGTTAGAAGCCCAGCGTAAAGAAGGCAATGTAGGTTCAAGTTTATCCGCTGAAGTGGTGTTGTATTGTGATGAAAAATTACAGCCTGTTTTAAGCTTATTAGAAAATGAATTACGTTTTGTGTTAATCACCTCAACTGCCGAAGTGAAACCTTTAAGTGAGGCCGCTGATGCTATGGATACGGAAGTTGAAGGTTTGAAACTGGGTGTGAATGCATCGAAGTATGAAAAGTGTGAGCGTTGCTGGCATCACCGTGAAGATGTAGGCAGCCATAGCGGGCATGAGACAATTTGTGGGCGCTGTGTGGATAATATTGAAGGCGATGGCGAACAACGCCAGTTTGCTTAATAGCTAAAGGTTTCAATATGTCTAACAATACAATTAAGCAGCCTGCGTTATGGGTTTTATTTATCACTATTGCGGTGATCATTGGCCTGGATCAATGGACCAAAGCCTTGGCTACCGATTTGCTGCAATACGGCCGGCCGATTTACGTGATGCCGGTTTTAAACTGGACGTTATTGCATAACTATGGCGCTGCGTTCAGTTTTCTTTCTGATCAAGGTGGCTGGCAACGCTGGTTTTTTATGATCATCTCTGCCGTGGTGAGTTGTGCATTTGTGGTGTGGTTGGTGCGTCTGCCTAAAGAACAGTGGATTGTACGTTTTAGCCTAACGCTGATTATTGCCGGTGCAGTGGGGAATTTGATTGATCGAGTGTCTATGGGCTACGTCGTCGATTTTATTCACTTTCATTGGCAGGATAAATATTTCCCCGCTTTTAATATTGCCGATATGGCGATTACCGGCGGCGCAGGTTTTATGTTGTTAGATATGTTTTTTGGCCCTGATGCCTCAGATAAGACTGAGGCAGATGAGCAAGCAGTAAAGGCAGGTAAATAATGCAAATTTCAGAATCAAGTCAGGTTACTCTCCATTTTTCATTAGAGCTGGAAAATGGTGATTTAATCGATTCTACCTTCGGTAAAAATCCAGCCACCTTTACCATGGGTGATGGCTCCTTATTGAAGGGGTTTGAAAAGCGTATGATAGGTTTAAAGGCCGGTGATAAAGACGCGTTTTTGATCCCTCAAGAAGATGGCTTTGGCGCATCTAACCCTAACAATATTCAACAGTTTAAACGCTCAACGTTTTCTAATGAGCAAGAATTGGCCGAAGGATTAATCATGTCGTTTGCCGATGCCAACGGCGGCGAATTACCGGGTGTGATTAAAGCATTTGATGAGAAAATGGTCACGGTTGATTTTAATCATCCCTTGGCAGGTAATAAAATAACCTTTAGGGTTGAGATTCACGATGTCAAATAATGCCATTGCGGCTACAGATTTAATGAATATTAACCTGGCTAATCCACGTGGTTTTTGTGCCGGGGTTGATAGAGCTATTGATATTGTTAACCGTGCCTTGGATATTTTTGGCGCGCCTATTTATGTGCGCCATGAAGTTGTACACAATAAATTTGTGGTTGATAACTTAAGGCAACGTGGCGCTATATTTGTTGATGAGTTAGCCGAAGTGCCTGACGATGTGATTGTTATATTTTCGGCCCACGGTGTTTCACAAGCAGTAAGAAATGAAGCGAATCAGCGTGGTTTAAAAGTGTTTGATGCCACATGTCCGTTAGTCACCAAGGTACATATGGAGGTCAGTAAGTTTTCAAAAACCGGCCGTGAATGTGTGCTTATAGGCCATAAGGGCCATCCTGAAGTTGAAGGCACCATGGGCCAATATGATAGGTCTAACGGCGGTGATATTTATTTGGTTGAAGATGAAGCTCAGGTTGAATTGTTAAAGGTGAATGCCCCTCAATCCCTATCTTTTGTCACGCAAACCACATTATCTATGGATGATACTGCCAAAGTTATCGCCGCATTGCGTAAACGTTTTCCTAGTATCGAAGGCCCTAAGAACGACGATATCTGTTATGCCACGCAAAATCGTCAGGACGCCGTTAAAACCCTTGCCGATAAATGTGACATCGTATTAGTGGTAGGCTCACCTAATAGTTCTAATTCTAACCGTTTACGTGAGTTGGCTGAGCGTATGGGTACTGAGGCACATTTAGTTGATAATGCTGAACAGGTTGAGGCCATATGGTTTAAGGGTAAAAAATCGGTAGGTGTCACCGCCGGCGCTTCTGCCCCCGATGTTCTGGTTCAAAATGTTATAGACCGTGTTCAGGCGTTAGGTGCATCATCTCCGGTTGAGCTTGACGGTACGCCTGAAAATATCACATTTACCCTGCCAAAAGAGCTGCGTTAGTTTTTCGGCTATTTATTTGCAAGTTATCATTCATGTCCTATTGTTGTAACGCCATTACATGATAAGGCTCAGGGCTTAAAGATTCTAAAGGATGCTGAATCTATAGGCTGCTATTTCCTGAGTATTAATGCTTTATTAAGGACAGGGAATGTCTTATTCTTTTTTATCTCGCCAACAAGGTTTTGCCATATTTGAAGTGCTGATCAGCAGTGCACTCTGTGGTTTTGTGTTGGTAGCCGTAATGAAAATGCAAAGCTTTTCGCTTAAGCAAACAGATGCAGCAACAAGGCATTTTTATTTATCTTTTTATACCTCTGAATTAATCCAAAAAATTCAGGCTAATCACCATTTCTCTTTAGATTATTTAGGCCGTTTTCAAGCTTTGAATGTTGATGCGCCTACCGTGTGCACATCCTATTGTTCAAAATCGCATCTTGTGAAACAAGATATTGATCACTACTTGTTTCTGATGCAAAAATATTTTCCAGATTTTGAAATAGCGATTTCAAAAAAATCCGCAAACACTTATACGATCAATACATCCTGGAAAAGTAGAGATGTTAAAATACTAAGCACTAAAACATATTCACAGCCGTTTGTCTTATGAATGGAGGTAAAGGTTTTACCTTGGTAGAATTGCTGGTGGCGATGGCGTTAAGCGGCATCATGCTGTCTGCAATGGTTAAGGTATTTGCCTCAAACCATTCACTGTATCAGCAGCAAAAACACAATATGCTGAGCATTGAAAATTATATGGTGATGGCGCAGCTAATCAATAGAGATGTGAAGAATGTAAAAAACTGGGCTTGCCAGAGTAATAAGCAAGAATTGCCGTTATTAGGCGGCATTAATGATGTTTTTCAAAACCAGGGTGCAAGTGTTATCTGGGGTATGGATAATGTTGAACATATGCCCAGCGTGATTAATGGCTCTGATGTGCTGTATTTGTTAAGCACTGAACATCTTACGCTGAAAGAAAATAGCCTGGTCAATAAATCGTTAATTTTGAGCGATGTTAACGTAAGAGTAAAAGATCATTTACTACTCTCCGACTGCAAAACGACTCAGGTCGTAAAAATAACGGGTATAAAAAAGACTCCAGATAATAGATGGGAAATTCGTTTTAATAAAAAAATTAATGCCAATGTCGATGTTAATACCGCACAAGTTTTCCAGCTTAATCTTCATCGTTATACCCTGCAGCAAGGTATCAATCAAAAGCCTGCATTATTTTTAAGTATCAATAATAAACGTGCAGTAGAGCTTGTTGCTGATGTAAATTTTTTACAACTGCAATATGCAGTGGATACATTCAATACGCAGGGGCAATTTAGTCATCGTAGTTTTTATACGGCCAAGGAAATGGATGTAAAAAACCTTTGGCCAAGTTTACGACAAATGAGCATTCAGCTAGGTAGTCGTGCAGAGAATGATTTTGAATTTACATTAATACCCGGTTTTTCCGGTAAGCTGAGATAGTGATTGATGTGAAGACGCAGCAAGGTTCTGTGTTGATATTTTGCTTGGCAACCTTAATGTTATTAAGTCTTTATAGCTTATCGGCTATGGAGCAGGCGCGTATGCTGAATCAGCAAGTAGCATCATTTAATCAGGCGCAAAAATTGGTTTTTATTAGTGACCTGGCTTTAGCTAAGGCAACTGAAGAAATAGAAAATAAGGCTATTACCGCGTGGCCAATTAAGTCGGCCGATGTGAATGCTGCAAGCAATTGGCATGCCATTACAAGTGATCAGATAAATGGCTCGCAGATAAGCTCGGCGTTTTATGTGCAATATATTGGATTATTTGAAAAGATTAAACCCAGCCCCAAAATATACGCAATAGACCAAGCCGTCAAACAGCCGCAATCGTATCTTTATCGAATTACAACAAGGGTAGAAATAGGGCTATCCTATAGCCGTTTAATGGAAATAGATTATGTAAGGGTGGATGATGAATAAATTCACATTAGCGAAATGGTTGTTATTGATTTTCATTGTTAGTGGTATTGCGGTGCAGGCAGAAATTGCACAGCAGCCATTAGCATTAACGACTATCGTGCCCATAGAGGCTGTGGTTTTGCAGGGGGATGCGGTATCAGTAAAGAGCATTGAAAATGCTGTTGAACTATTGACGACTAAGCAAGTTAATGCTTCATGCCAGCAGCAACATGTATTTATCTTTACCCAAACAGAAAATGAACGTTCAGTGTTAGAGCTAGCTGTAGAAAAAATCATTAACACATCCGATATTATTTTAACAGTGTTAAAGGATAAACCGCTTGATGTGGATATATTAAAAATAAAACTGCGTTATCAAATATTAGCCTCCTCGAAAAAAGAAAACATATTTACAACTGCGACAGCGGCAGGTGATTTTATCTATCAAGCGTCAATGAATGCTGAGGACTGGAGCGGAAGCATCCAAAAAAATCCATTGTCAGCAACATCTTCGCCAGCATCAACTTCTTCGATAAATTGGGCAGAGCAAAGACCCGGATTAAAAGCGCTTGGGCATAGAAATATCATTACTTGGCATCCTAAACTGCATCAATCTATCGCTTTTGAGCTAGACACGCTAGCTGAATATCAACACCCCTTTATTGCAGATTTATCAACAAATACACTGGGAGAAAAAGATACTCAGATTATATCAAGGTTCCACAAGTTAATAACGACTGCAATGGGGCCTGTCATTCATGCCAAACCGGTTTTTCTAGGTTTGGGACATAGGAATAATTGGCATAATGATATAGCAGAACAGTCCTATAAAAAATGGCGCAGTCAGAGAAAAACACAAAGCCTGTGGGTGGCTGCCAATGATGCTCAACTTCATGTATTGGATGATAAAGATGGTCAGGAAATATTCACTTATATTCCAGCATTTTTAGCCTCAGAAAAGGCCGATGCTGGGTTGCATGCTCTGATAAATACAGAAAAAGAACGCCGCTATTATTTAGATGCCACACCGGCAATTTATGATGCCTATATTGACGGGCAATGGAAAACTTTGGCCACAGGGGCTGCAGGCGCAGGAGGGAAAGGTATTTATGTATTGCATGTTAATAATGCAGAATTGAGTGAAACCACGGTGTTATGGGAGTTTGTTCACCCTGATTTAGGCCATGTTTTTTCATCACCGGTAATAGGTAAAATGAAAAACGGGCGCTGGGCAGTATTGGTGAATAATGGCTATGGCAGTGCATCTAACAAGGCCATCTTGTTTGTACTGTATCTGGATGCAGAACTTTCTGATGGCTGGACAGAAGGTGTCGATTATCATCGAATCACTACATCTGCTGCTATAAGTTCTAAAAATGGTCTTTCTGCCGTTACCGCTGTGAATTTGGGGGCTGATCATTCAGGTGTAAGTTCCATTAATCGAGCTTATGCCGGTGATTTATCAGGCCGTGTTTGGGTGTTTGATCTTGATGATAAATATCAAAAAAACTGGAAATCGGCGCTGCTATTTCAAGCTGAAAAGGATCAACCCATAACGAAGGCGATAGAGATTTATCCTATGGATACGCAAGAGAGCCTATTATTGCTTTTTGGAACGGGTAAATTTATTGATTTATCTGATAGGGAAGATGTAACACCGCAATCATTTTATGCGGTAAAAGATGCTTATAATCATCCTACCACATTGCATACACGCCGCCATTTACAGCAAAGAGGACGTAATGAAAACGGGAATGAAAAAGCAGGCTGGTATGTCGATTTTAAAAAAATATCAGAGAAATTAACTGCAGAACCCTACGTTAGAAATGAGCAGGTTTATTTTCAAACGCTTTCGGCAGATCAGCGTTATTGTTCTGCGAAGATAATAAACCGACTGTATCAAATACCGATATATCCGACAAAAAAACAATCTAACACTATTGAAAGAAAAAATATAAAGGATGCGTTAGAGCTGCATTTTGAAGATGTAGATGGCTGGACGATAAGTACATTTTGGAGCCAGAATGGAAAATCGCTGCATAGAATAGATACGAAAGAGGGGGTTATTACATCCGCTATCACAGATGATAAACCCATGTTTGAAGGTGTATTACGTCAATCTGAAATTTATCGAAATTAAAAACAGGCATGGATCATGAAAAGAGGAAAAGGATTTACACTAACGGAAATTTTAATTGTACTATCGATTATTGCTATATTGTCATCCATCGCTTATCCATCCTATCAGCAGCATTATAAAACGGTATATCGCACCGAGGCTAAACTGGCGCTCTCGGCTTTTGCCGCAGCTATGGATAATCATTACAGCCTGCAAACGACCTATATTACCGCGGCTGCAGATAATGATGGTGAATCAGCTATTACATCAACAACAAAACCTGGCATTTTCCCCGATGCAGCCCCGTTAGATAAAACAGAAAAATTATACCAATTACGTATTATCGAAGCGGATGCATTCCACTATGTTATTCAGGCAATTCCAATTACCGGGAAATCCATGGAAGAAGATGGTTTATTACAGCTAGATTCTTATGGGCAGCAAGCCTGGGATAAAGATAGTTCAGGTGGCATTGGTGATGACGAGTGGTGCTGGGATAAAAGCGAGTGCGCTTAAGTTGCGCGTGTTAGCATTGAATGTTTTCCCCCTGGCTATTCTCTACAATGCCATCTTTGGTTTTATCCTTAGCCAAATAAGCTCGCCCATTGGCATTAATAATAATTTGTGTGGCTAGCTGGGTGTCTTTATCTTTTGGGCAAAAAGTGAAGTTACCATTTTGATAATCAGTTAAGCCCGAGGGTAGCCAACGAAGATACGATTTATTGCCGAATGATCGCCACAGTAGTTGAATATCTTCGCTCAGTTTCTTGCCTTCATTAAATAAGGGTTCTTCGGAATCACGCTTTAAATTACGGTTTTTATCATAAAAAACGATACGTTTAAGCCCAGACCAATCTTTTCCTTTATGGCACAAAATCCCATCTTTACTGCCGCAAAGAATAATCGGTTTTTGTAAGGCAATGGCATGTTGGCGGGCAAAAGCGAGGTCTTTGTAAAGCTTATCGGTGGCGTTGTTGATATCAGCCCGTTGTTTCCATTGTGTGAGTGATGGCCCTGCAATGCTGGCTAATATTGCAATAAGGGCCATGCAAATCAGAACTTCTATTAACGTGAAGCCTTTTAACCGGAATAAGACTTTCATCAATCTAACATCCTTGTTAGCCGTTTATTGGTAAATAGGGTGAGTTATTTAATATCGTATTTCTTTAATTTGTAACGCATCGCTCTAAAGGATATACCCAGTAACTCTGCTGCGGCGGTTTTATTCCAGCGGGTTTTCTCCAGTGCGGCGGTTAAAATTTGGGTTTCAATACCACCAAGATACGCTTCGATATCACCAAAAGCATCGCTAGGGTTAAAAGCTGAGTTATGCTTATTTTCAATTGATGCTAAATCAGTGCTCTGGGTAATTGCCTCTGGCAATTGAGTTGCATGATCACTTTTTAATAATAAATCATCGGCATCTATTATATTGTGGTCCGTTAACGTAAAAGCGCGCTCTAATATATTTTCCAGTTCTCTAACATTGCCCTGAAATGCATGTTGTTTTAAACGTTGTTTGGCTGATTCAGAAAGGGTTACTAAGGGGGATTCATAACGCTCACACAGCTTGGCCAGAAAGTGATTGGCCAGTAATAAAATATCTTCCTGTCTTTCTCTCAGGCTAGGTACTTTAAGTTCTATAACATTAACCCGATAATATAAATCTTCGCGGAAGTTGCCGGCTTTAATTTCATTGGGTAGATCTTTATGGCTCGCCGATAATATACGTACATCAACGGTTTCTTCCATGCTGCCACCTACTGAACGTATGGCTTTTTCTTGAATCGCACGTAATAGTTTTACTTGCATGGCCATCGGTAAATCAGCAATTTCATCAAGAAACAATGTGCCACCGTTAGCTGAACGAAAAAGCCCCAGTTTATTTTCATTGGCTCCGGTAAAACTGCCTTTTTCATGGCCAAAAAATTCACTTTCTACTAACTCCGAGGGGATGGCTCCACAATTCACGGCAATAAACGGTCCGTCAAAGCGGCTGCTTTTACTATGAATTAATCGTGCAACGAGTTCCTTGCCGCTACCTGACTCTCCGTGAATAAATACCGGTGCCTGGCTAACAGCCACCTTGTGAATCTGTTTTTTCAGCTTTAGCATCTGTGGTGAATCACCCAACAGATTTGGATTGTTACTTAAGGGTTCAACTTTTTGAGGTGCATTAAGCTGCTTCAGTGATGATGAAATTAGATTTCGCAAAACCTTGAGATCAATGGGTTTGGTTAAATAGTCAAAGGCTCCGGCTTTCATTGCACCCACGGCCGCTTCCATGCTGCCATAAGCCGTTATCATCGCAACAGGAAGTTCAGGTAATGATTTATGAATATGGGCAATAATATCAATGCCCGAGCCATCAGGTAGGTTCATATCTGTTAGGCATAAATCAAAATTGCTCTTTTTCAGAGCTGCATAAGCTTCACTGACATTACTGGCGGTGGTGCATTCATATCCCATACGTGAAACGGTGATATACAATAATTCGCGGATATCGGGTTCATCGTCGATGATAAGAATGTGTTTCGTATCAGTCATGGTATTTTTATTCTGTGATGGAGTTCGAAGTTTTTACCAGAATATCACGATCAGCATGGGCAAAGCGAATCTGGAAGTGCGGATTAATGCCTTCGCAATGGTTATAACTTAGCTGACTCTGGTTTAAAGTACAAAGCTCGCGGGATAAATAAAGGCCTAGCCCAGTACCTGTGGACTCTGATGTGAAAAAGGGCTCAAATAATTTCCCCTGATTTTCTTCAGGAACTCCTACACCGTTATCGTATATATTTAAGACCGCTTTATTGTCGTCATAGCTAAGTTCTAAGCGAATCGAATATTGCGCTGTATGTTGAAAGCTATAACGCAGGCCATTATCAATTAAGTTGCTGAGAATTTGCTGTAATTGGCTGCTATCAAAAGGGGCCATGATTTCACTTTCAGCGGTATCTATTTCAAAAGAAATATGGGGATATTGATGGTTATTTAAATATTCTTCTTTAATTGTATCAACAAAGCCAATGAGTTCTAAGCGCTCCGGTTGATACTGTTGTTGGCGCGACATGCCTAAGATATTACGCACAATCTCATCGATACGTTTGATATGTGTGCCAGCAATATTAAGTAAGCGGATATCGGCTTTATCGCTTAGATCTGGAGATTCTTCCAGTAGTTGTACGGAGTGGCTGATGGCATTGAGCGGGTTGCGAATTTCATGGGCAATACTGGCGGATAATCGCCCTAATGAGGCTAGCTTCATTTGTAAGGCTTGTTGAGTGATATCGGAAATATCATCGATAAACGTGATAATGTGGCCTCTTTCATTCAGGGCTGAGAAGTTTATTTGCATTTCTGCCGGGCTATGTTCGGGTGAAAGAGCATGGTTATTTTCACCGGTAGTTTTCCATTCATCTAATAACGCTAGTACTCTAGCGTCTGGATGGTTGTTTTGTAAAAACACTTGAGCCGCTTTGTTATTTAAAATCAGCTGGTTTTCATCATCAAAAATAATAATACCGGTGCGTATACGCTGTACAATATGCTGGTTCAATTCCGTAAGTAATTCGGCTTTTAATTCAGAATCTATTGCTTCTTGTTGTGCTGTACGGATATAGCGAGATAAATATTGCACACCAATAGAGACTATAAAAAATGTGATTCCTAGAACCCCAATTTGTATTTCGTCTTGATCTTTAATGGTATCGGTAAAAATTAAATAAATATGATTAGTTAAAATACCTATCGCTGCGATAGCTGCAAAAAATGTAGCACTATTACCTGTAAAGAATATAGCTGCTATCGATATTGGAGTGATAAGAAAAATGCCTATCCCTGTCGAGGTTCCGCCACTAAGGAATATCAAGCTTAAGATAAAGGCTTCATCAAATAAAATAGCTAATGACAAGTGAATCGCTAAAAATCTATGCTGCTTAGCGCGAGATGTAAATAGCTGAAAAATACAAATGCTGATATAGCTAACGGACAATATTATAAATACAAGTTGGGTAGCTAAAAAGCTTGTAACTTTAAGGTGGCTAGAATATATAGTTATACAGATTAAAGTAGTGGCGATAATAATTCTAAAATAGCTATAGAATGCAATAAGTTGACGGCTTTGTCGGGTATTTATATTTTTCATTATAATGTGATGGTTATTGATGAAAGTAGTTTATTGAATCGCATTCTGTAATGATAGGCAATATTCAGATAACTAAGATTTAGTAAAAACACCTAAATGCTACCACCTGTTATGCTTATTTTTTAAAACAGTAATAAAAAAGAATGAGAATATTTTATGTTGCACCTTCCTGATACGCGCTGGCATGCATTTTCTTGGCATTTACTATTTAGTGTATTGATTTTCGTTATTTTATTTTTTGTGATCACGCTGTTTTGGTTTCCTGGTGTTTTTATGTATATGGGGGGCTGGCAAGGTGTAAAGATTGTTGCTGGCGTGGATTTAATATTGGGCCCTTTATTGACATTGTTAATTTATAACAAGGCTAAAAAAGGAATAAAAATGGATTTATGCATTATCGCTTTGTTTCAGTTAAGTTGCCTGACAGCCGGTGTGTACCTTGTTTACCAAGAGCGTCCTTTGGTGCAAATATTTGGGCTGGATGTTGTTTATGTACATGGAATTACGGATCTAGAGCAGTATGATATTAGTCGTGAGGATATTGCAAATTTTTCCGGCTCATATCCCAAAAAGCTGTATTTAGACCTGCCAAAAGATAAAACCGCCGTGTCAGCAATGGACTTTTCGAGTAGCTTTGTTGATGGGGTATCACTGGATTACCGACAGGATCTTTATCGAGAAATGAATGAAGGCAGCAAGAGTAAGCTTGATTGGCGCTATGAGCGGCTGCAAAAATCTGAGGCTGATAATTGTCGCTGGGTCGATATACAATCCAAGTATTTGAGGTTTGATCAAAAGGGCTGTTTTAGTCTATCTAACGGCATACGCTTATTGAAATAAGCCCGTGTTCACTTTTGAGATAACGTTGACGGGGCCTAATCAGGGTAATGAATCGAGCCAGTATTGTTGTGCTGGTTATCGATCAGTTTTTAGCGGCTGAGCTCTCTCACTGCGACCTCAATATTTTTATTTAGAGCTTCAGCGCCATATATGGATAAATGATTGGTATCGTAGTAATACAGTTGAAAGTCATTATGGGTACGGCAGACGCTGTTATCGCAAAAAATAGCTTGGGGTGATATCTGCCTGTAGCGCTCTATGGTTATGCTGTTATAGGCGCTCTGAAGAGCTGCAGCCTGCTGTGAAAATTCTTCAGCGTCGATAGCGTAAGCCTTAGATTGTTTAAATTTTTGAGCAATCAATTCAGCCGGCAAACTTCTTAATTCTTTGTGGACTTGGTAAGGCAGGCTGTAGTTTAACTCAGGCGTGGGGCCTATGGTGATGAGCCCTAAAGATCTACGTTTTAAGTTCTCCAGTGTCAGCACCAAGCTGTTTTTCTTGTTTTCGTAAACTGCAGGATTATTCTGTCGCTCTGTATTTGCAGAGTTCATTAATCTAGCGCTGAATATAACGATGTCGCGCTTTGTATCGAGAAAATCATTTATAACTGCCAGGCGGCTGTGGCAGAGTTCACTGGCTGTGTCATCAAGTGCACCGGCTTCAAAGGAGTTTTTTATATGGGGGCATGAGTTTTGTGTGCTTTGTATAAATCCATAACCAAATTTTTTTGCCAGCTTAAAAATCGAAGAGCTTATTGCATTGGCATGGCTGTCGCCTATAAGTACTAATCGATAAGGTGTCTCGCTGTTAAATGAACAGAGCTCATGTAATTCTCTATTGTTGCAGCTTTTATTATCTATGGGATTGATGAGTTGGCCATCTAAGTTTTCAAATAAGCTGACGGCTTTGCCTAAGCGTTGTGGGAAGCCTGCATTATTTATGGTTATGAAAAAGATACTAATAAGAATGCCTGTCACCCCAGCAAGGCCGGCTAGAATGATTTTATTATGCTTGGGTTTTGCTTTTCTAATCGGCATTTCAATAAGGGTGTAAGTTATGATGGCAAGGCCAAAACACAATGCCAGCAGTATTAGGTGTGTGCTTAGCGATAATTCATCATAGCGATAGCGGGCAAAAGCCCACAGCGGCATATGCCAAAGGTAGAGAGAGTATGATAGTAGGCCAATATACCTTAATGGCTGTAAGCTTAAAATTTTCTGGGTGATATTTCCGCTATAGCTTGAGAGGATGATTAAAAAAGTCCCTAACGTGGGTAATAGCTTGTAGTAGCCGGGTGTGCCAGCCCCCAAAAAATAAAATGACAGCAACAATATACTTAACCCTATGCCAGAAAATAAAGCGCCACTTGCTGCTGAAAAACATAAAGGTTTGTGCTGATGAATCAATGCGGCAAGGCTTCCCAATAATAGCTGCCAGGCGCGAAAATGTGGCAAATAAAATACCTGGTCGGGGGATGAGGCTGAATAAAGCACCGTTGCAGTGAGTGAGCTTATAAGTAAGAGTATAATGACAAGGCTGATATACTGTTTTTTTATCGGTAATATAAATAACAGTGGAAAAATCAGATAAAACTGTTCTTCAATGCTGAGGCTCCATGTGTGCAGCAGTGGTTTTAGCATGCTGGCTTGCGCCGTGTAGCTATCTTCAAAAAAGAACCAGATATTAGAAAAGAAAAACAATGATGAGATGCCAGACTCTGCCAAAGATTGCAGTGACTTGGGCAGAAAGTAGATCCAGCCGACAATAAAAGAGACGCCTACAACAGTAAGTAGTGTGGGGATAATGCGTTTGATGCGCCTGATGTAAAAGCTTTGTAGTGATAAGCTGCCACGGTCTTTTTCTCGAAGCAAAATACTTGTGATCAAGTAACCAGAAATCACAAAAAACACATCAACTCCGACAAGCCCTCCGCTGATCCATGAGTTATGTGCAGCCTCGCCTAAGGCGTGGTAGGCCATCACGCTGAGTACCGCAATAGCTCTTAATCCTTCAATGTCTTTTCTATATCGCATGGGGCTAACTATTGGAAAGTGTTGTTGGGTGAGTATAACGAGCTAGTGCTAATGAATAAACTGTAGAAGCCCTGCTATGTTGCATAGTTATGCTCTCTAACGCTCAATAGAGTGAAATTCGAATGTTACTGACATGACTGAGGGATTTAGGCTGGCAGATCACGGTCCTTTATATGGTTGTTCAAGTTTTATTGCGTTAGTATTAAATTTCTGAATTATAAGAAGTGGATAGACACTGCTAGAGCAGTGCTTAAGTATTTATTTGAGTCAATTGAAAGTCCAGAGAATAGTCGTTCAGTGTCTTAGTTATAATTTATATGATAAACCAATTTTAGGTATTACTCGGTGAGTAAAAAAGTAGCTATTCTTCAGTCAAATTATATACCGTGGAAGGGGTACTTTGACCTGATCTCGGCAGTTGATGAGTTTATTCTCTATGATGATATGCAATATACCAAGAATGACTGGAGAAATAGGAATCAAGTTAAGACCCCTAATGGTGTGGAGTGGATTAGTATTCCCGTAGGAAAAGCCATTAGTCGTCGTATCAGAGACGTTGAATTAAGCAATTCTGTATGGCAAAAAAAACACTGGCGCACCCTGGAAATGAGCTATCGACGCTCGCCCTATTTTAATGATGTCGCTGAATGGCTATCCCCCTTGTACCTCTCAATAGCATACACCAGCCTTTCACAAGTAAACCGTCTTTTTTTAGAGGCTATCTGCAGTTATTTAGGGATTAATACGGTGATAAGCAACTCTTGGGACTACCAACTGATTGAGGGGAAGAGCGAACGTTTAGCGGACCTATGTCTTCAGGCTGGTGCTTCTGAGTATATAAGTGGCCCTGCAGCTAGAGCTTATTTAGACAAGCAGGCCTTTGAGGCCGTGGGGATTGAGCTGAGTTGGTTTGAATATTCTGATTACCCAGAATATCCTCAATTATGGGGGGAGTTTAGTCATGGAGTCACTATCCTCGATTTACTGTTTAATTGTGGAAAAGATGCGAATCAGTATATGAAATATACAACAAATAAGTAAAAGTTCATTTACTGGAACTTTTACATGCGATGTTTTGAATGGTTGGATCGGCCGTTTTTAACGGCTGTTTTAGCCGGTGTTCCAATACTAGTTAGATTTGATAAGTGCTGGAGGTGTAGGGTTTTCTTGTATTTTGAGTATCTCTATTATTATTCGAACAATGGACTCTCTCCCTGATTAGCCGCCAGACTAATACTTCTTATCCTGGTAATGTTAGCTGACCCTTTGGAGGGTTAAGGCTATGGCGTTGTGAGATAAAGGTACTTGCTGGAATTAGCGTATTGTGGCCCTATACTGCAAGATTCGTTATCATATATACATCGGGCGCAGAATGATTAATGAAGATGTCAGCTAATATAGAACTCTCAATAATTTCTCCTATCTACAATGGAGTAACTACCTTACCCACATTTGTTGACTTGCTTGTGACAGAGATGGGTAAAATGGGGTGTAGTTATGAAATCATCCTTGTTGATGATTGTAGCCCGGATGAATCATGGCAAATTATTAAGTCGCTATGTAAAAAAAATAAAAACCTAAAAGCCATAAGGTTGGCCAAGAATAAAGGTCAGCAAATAGCTGTCAGCGTCGGCTTACAAGAGGCCACAGGTGAGTGCTCTATCGTTCTTGATGGCGATCTGGAAAACCCTGTTTCTGAAATTCCTAATTTATACAATAAGGTCAAAGAAGGCCATGATATTGTATATGCGGTTACTAAAAAACGAAACTCTATAGTTAACACGCTAACCTCTCAGATATTTTGGTTTGTTGTACAAAAGTTACTGAAGGTAGATATCGTTCGAAACCAGTTGATGATGCGGGGGTTCTCTAAGCAGGCCAGGGTTTTGTTCAATCGTTATACTGAGGAAAAAAGAACAATTGCCGGGATTTGTATGGATATAGGTCTTAAGCAAGACAAAATCGAAGTAGATATTAATCCTAGGCATTCAGGCAAGAGTAATTATAACTTTATTAAGAGGCTAAATCTTTTTATTGATATCGTTCTTTCTTTATCAGAAACACCGTTGAATTTCATCATATTTATCGGTATGGGACTTGCCGTTTTTACCGGAAGTATTTCGGTTTATTATAGTATCGATGACCCTTTTTATCTGGCGCATAATGGTGATTTATTTATTGCCTTTATATGCAGCATTATTTTGTTCACGCTGGGTATTATCTCCAGGTACCTGTCTTTAATATACATTGAAGTTAAGAGGCGCCCTCTGTTTAACCTTGACGAAAGTATCAATATAAATGATGGACATCAATAAGTTAATAGCTGATCAGCAAAGTATCTATTTGAATAATTTTATTGAAAATAAAGACAGTTCAGAGGGGACTTTTCAAAATAACAGGGCTACACAGTACCTGCGATTTGAAAAAATTCTTGAACCCTTTCTATCTATACTGAATCAGCAGGTATCATTCCATGATGTAGGTTGTGGTAGTTGTGATATGTATCAATACATGCTTGATAATGCAATAGTTTGTGATTATAGCGGTACTGAGATAATTGACGAAATGGTTGAATATGCGGGGCATCGATTTCCCGGGATTAATGTGAAGAATCAGAATGTTCTAGATGTAGAGTTTAAAGACAGGTTTGATATTCTGGTGTTTAGTGGGGGCTTATACTATCCGGGTAATATCGATCATGTTGAATGGAAGGTATTTGTATTTCAGATGATTGATAAAATGTACTCCCAGTGTGATATAGGTATTTCTTTTAATTTACTAACAACCTATAAAAATATGCATAGAGATGATTTGTTTTATTTAGATCCTAGAGAAATCATAGATTATGTTGCAACTCGCCATTCTCGTTTTTTTAATTTAAATCATAACTATCCATTATATGAATGGACAATTTCGATTTTTAAACCTGAGTATATAGAGTCGGTAAACCAGGCACCTGAATATGAAAAATATTTCAAATAATATTGTTATAGCTGGAGCAGGCCTCTCAGGGTTGTATATTGCTAAGTATCTATGCTCAAAAAATGTCGCTGATAACATTGTTGTTATAGAACGAGCTGTGGATGTTGGTGGTCAGTTTGGTAGCTTTGAAGATGAAAAGCTCGGCTTGTTAGATTATGGTATGCATGTCTATTATGATGCTTGTATCGATGGCATTGACTCTTTGATTCAATCAACATTAAGTGATGATGAGTGGAATATATTGAGTGATAACTGTAAAGATATAGCGGGGATATTTTATAACGGGGCCCTTCAAGAGGATATTCCTTACCCTGATTTGAGAGGGCTGCCGATAGATAAGCAAGAGGAGCTGATTGGTAACTTATTGCTAAGCTGTGATAAGGATGAAATAGATGTCTGTAGTGCCTATGATTTTTACCTCAATCAGTTTGGTGAGAAAATTACTCAACAGATATTTGAGCCAATAATGTTGAAGCTACATGGAATGGCCTTAAGTAAGCTTGATCCTATAACTAGCAAATTAACTGCTTCAAGCCGAATAGCATTCCCATCTCATGAGTTGATGTTAGATCTTTCCAATAGCCAGGCATTACGTTCCAGGATTGCCTTTCCTGATCAAATGAAGTTGCCTCAATTGAGGGTTAAAAATCAGCGCGCATTATATCCTAAAAAATATGGCTTCAGACATGTTGTAGAACGTTTGAAGTCTGACTTGATGGCTATGGGTGTGGAATTTAGGATGGAAACTAAAATTGAAAAGTTGTCGTATGATACGCGCGTGAATTCCATTGATGTACGAGATGAGCAAAGCGGAGAGTCTTCGTCCATCGATAATATAAGTAGCCTTTTTTGGGGAGCGGGCATGCCTCCATTGGCATCTTTATTGGGAATAAGCATCGCAGGTTTGATGCCTGATAAAAGACCGCCTACCTATTTTATCTATTTTTTCCTTGAAGCCCTGCCAAGTATGGGGCGCCTGTATTATTTTTACTGCTTTGATGATGGTTATAACTCTTTTCGAATCACCAATTATTCAAGCTATTGCCCTGCAGCCAATACCGGAAACGGTTTTCCTGTCTGTGTTGAATATTGGCCTGAAGAAGGATGCAGTGATGCCGAGCATATAGAAAATGCTCAACGTGAACTTGTCAATATGGGCGTGTTGAAGAGTGATAACCGGGTGTTACATTCTACAATTCGCAAGGGTGGTTCCCCTCCTATTCCATCACTAGATAACTTGAACTCTGTTAATAAATTGAGAGATTCTATAAATAATTTTGGCTTATCTAATCTGGTCTTAAGCGGAATGCTGGCAGGAAAAGATACTTTTTTTATTCCTGAAGTATTGACTGATGCCTATAACAAACTATTGAAGCATTACCCATGAAGATAGAAAAATTACCGCTATATTGGCGCTTGAAATCCCCAACCGCTGATGGAAATATCGTTCCGGACTTTCATTCATTTGAGTTTGGTTTTAATGAAGATATTCAGATGATTAGGCAGGACATTTCAGTAAGTCTTGAAAGCTATTTAAACGAAATTTATAAAGCTGAATATAATATTGGTTATTTGCAAGATGATAATGTGATATCCAAGGGTTATGGTATTGACTTTAAATCATTCATGGATGGCTTTATTAATGATGATGCTCATGATGTGTCGTCAATTCTTGAAGTGGGTTGTGGTGGCTGTACGCTGTTGAAGCAGTATGATGTAGAGGGGTTCGAAGTATTAGGCGTTGACCCCAGTCCTATTGCCGCGAAGTCGGGTATTGAAAAGAGCATTGAAGTTATATCAGATTTTTTTCCGTCAGAAAAAATTTGCAAAAACTATGATGTTATTTTTCATTCAGATGTCCTAGAGCATGTGAGTGACCCCGTAAGGTTCCTCAGTAATCAGAAGAAACAATTGTCAAAAAATGGACTGATTTTTATTTCTATTCCCGATTGTAATGAGAGTATTCAAAAGGGTGATGTATCCATGATTATTCATCAGCACATTAATTATTTTGACAATGAATCGCTGGCTAATTGCATAGAGGCGAGTGGATTACGGGTTGTTAGTATAGAAACGGCGAGTTATGGCGGTTCTTTGTATGCCTGCGCGCAAAATAGCCAGGATATTCAGTTCGAGCCCAGGTTGGGAGTGAATAAGTATCAGCAATTCCTAAGCCTTACGCAAGCTAGCGTGACCCGCTTAACATCATTTATCAGTGCCAGCATAAAGGCGGGAGAAACATTGGGCTTTTATGTCCCGCTAAGAGCGTTGCCTTATATCTCGCTGTTAGGCATAACATCCGGAGTGCGATTTTTTGATGATACGGATCATTGGTATGGTTGTGCATTTGATGGTGTCGATGTGTGTATTGAAAATTTCTCTGATTTGCAGAGGGATCCTGTTGATACCTTGATCGTATGTTCATTGACGTTTGCAGATGTGATTAAGAGTAAAATTCAGGCGTCCTCTATATCGATCAAAGAGATCAAGATACTGGATGATTTTATTGGGTGAATATAGGGTGGCCATCTTTGAACCTGTCTTATTGTATTTTTGCAAGATATCATCGATAGCAAGCCTGATGTTTACCGGTTTATTCTCTGCTTGGGTATTTGTGGGAAAATCTTAAATTTTTTCCATGGCTCTCACAGCTAGAAGGCGGTTGTGTGATTTTATTTTCATGGCGTACTGGGTGTAATATAGGGAGATAAGTTGAGGGTTTTTACGCGTTATGTGTTAGTCGGGCTCGTGACCAATGGTAGTGGTTACTTGGTATTTTTATTGCTGACTTGGCTTAATGTAAACCCAAAAATAGCCATGTCTGCGCTGTATTTTGTCGGTGCTTTTTTGGGCTATTGGGGTAATAGGCAGTTCACTTTTTTATATCAAGGTGGCGTCTTATCGAGTTCTGCACGTTATTGTATTGCTCATATACTGGGTTATGGTCTTAACCTTTCTATGCTTATCTTTTTTTCCGACGTATTGGGTTATGCTTATCAATGGGTGCAGCTTGTCGCTATATTCATTGTGGCGTTATTTTTATTTCTGATGAGCAAATTTTTTGTTTTCCCCAATATTAAGCAGTCCTTAGGCTAGATATGATTATTTGTCCTCGCTGTAATATGCAGTATCCGTTTTCATCGCTGATATGTCCTGACTGTGGTTTTTCTCCAGAGTCTATCGGCGGCATTACATCATGGGCGCCTGAGCTGAGTGAAGAGGCGGATGGTTTTAAGCCGGAGTATTTTCAAAAACTGATGGGTTTGGAGAAAGGCAATTTTTGGTTCCGAGCTAGGAATTCACTTATTCTTTGGGCTTTGAAAAAATACTTTCCTGGATTCAGCTCATACTTTGAAATTGGTTGTGGTACGGGTTATGTATTATCGGGTGTGGCTAAGGCATACCCTTCAGTGGCAGTATTTGCTAGTGAAATCTTCTCCGTGGGCTTGGAGTTTTCCCGAAAACGTGTTCCGACGGCGCAATTCATGCAGATGGACGCAAGGAGGATGCCATTTAGTGAGGAGTTTGATGTGCTGGCTGCTTTCGATGTGTTAGAGCACATAGAAGAGGATGAGCTTGTTCTTGAGAATATGTTCAGGGCGGTAAAACCCGGTGGCGGTATATTGCTCACCGTGCCACAACATGCTTGGTTATGGAGTCAGGCTGATGATTATGCCTGCCATGTCAGACGGTATTCGGAAAAAATGTTGCTTGAGAAAGTTGAGAGAGCGGGTTTTGAGGTTATCAGGAGCACGTCTTTTGTCTCTTTACTGTTACCCCTGATGTTGTTGTCCAGGCTGCGCAGTCGAGGGGGGCGTGAATATGACCCTGCAAAGGAATTTGAGATTCCTTCATTTATAAATCGTTTTCTGGAATGGATTATGGGACTTGAGCGAGCATTTATTCGTTTTGGCTGTTCTCCTGCTTTTGGCGGCTCCAGAATGCTCGTCGCAAGAAAACCCTCGAATCAGGAGTGTGTATGAACAATGCCTCGGTTGTATTTAATAAGCCCTATATGACAGGTAAGGAGCTTTCCTATATTGCTGAGGCACATATTAAAGGAATGCTGGCGGGGGATGGTGCATTTACCCAGCAATGTCATAGCTGGTTGGAAGACTTTACGGGGGCCCATAAGGCTCTCTTGACGCATTCATGCACTGCGGCATTGGAAATGTCTGCAATATTGCTGGATATTCAGCCGGGTGATGAAGTTATCATGCCCTCATATACTTTTGTATCAACGGCCAATGCTTTTGTGTTGCGCGGAGCAGTGCCGG
>JABSRQ010000052.1 GCA_013215055.1 Pseudomonadales bacterium
CAGGGGCTAGGCGCTAGATCTGGACCAAGTTGCAACAGAACCATGCTTCTTATACCTGGGTGGAATGCCCGTAGCCTCTTATTTTATTTATTCAACAACGCCATCAAGAAGGAGCTCCTTACCTTCTATACCGCTGTCACCGCCATAAGAGGATTTTACAATGCTATAGATTGGAGTGGCAACTAGCTCGTCTACTTCCAATTTACTTCCTGCACCGCTTCCAGCATCCCAGTGAGTGAAGTCACCACTGCCATACTCAACCGTACACTTGATATTATCTGAGTGACTGAATGCTCCGAATGAACCTTCCGACGTTCCTTTTTGCCAAACCTTATCGGCGAATTGGAAAAAGCAAACGCCAAGTAGTTTGCCTGGATGAGCTGAAGCATAACTATGCGCCCCACCTAGCTGTCCTTGAATTACTCGTTGGTAAAAGTCTTTAGTTCTATCTTGACCAATCTCAGTAAATAAAATTGGTTTTTTAAATTTATCAGCAGTAATATCTACGAACCCATCACTGGCACCATTACCTGCATCTGTGAATAAATAGTGGCTATCATTGTAAGTCTGCGGTGCTAAGAACAATCTCTTATCCAAGTTTCTCGTGGTAACGCCGTTCAAATGGTTAAGTAATGATTTCCAGAATCCCCAACAAGGAAACTTACCACCATACAATCCAAAGTCAACGGGATGGCCAATGATAGGCATTGAGAAGTCTTTAAATTGTGCCTGCTCGATTTGCACCCATGATAGGGTGAAATCTGCACACTCCGACGATCCAAAGCCATTTAACCCTGGCTCGTTGCCAATGATGATTCCTGCAATCGCTGGGTGATAGTCGGTAACGGCTTTATTAGAAAATGATTTAATCAAATCAGGAATATGTATAGCTCTGTCACTAAAGCCATTTGTCAAAAAATAGTTTGATACTGGCACTAAAACTTTAACGCCAAGAGAGTGACAATGATCCAAGAAGTTCAAATGATCGTTACGAGGTTCCCAGTCATATAGTCTTATGAGGGAGACTCCCATGTCTGCCATGGTCTTTACATCGTCACGACCATTAGAGCACTCACTGCCTGTAGAAGAAGAAGTGTAATCTTTACCCCAGAGAGGCTCCATTGGATCGTATGCAATGTCACTCCCAAAGAATAGACAAGTTGTGTTAGCCATAGATGGGTTGTAAGGGGCTGGGAAGGCTGAATAGCATATGCCATCGAAAAAATTACTCATTAGATATCCTCGATAAGTTATTGAAGTTAGGTAAGTGCTCAGTAAGTCCGTCTTGTATAAGTCCTACAGACGGACTGATCTTGATCAGAACGATTAAGATGGCAGTTAGCCCGTTTAGTTTCGTCAGTATGGGCATGATGTTCACGCTAAAAATTAAATGGAGTTATTCCGGTTGTATTTGTTATTCGACAGAAGTTTTAAGGAAGATGCATGAATAGATATTCATTCAGTAATAATGCTATGAGTGGTTTTATCTGCTGATAGCCGTGATATCTACCACCATAGTAATAGCATCTAATAAAATAGACGACTTATGAGGCCCTATAAAACTAGGGCAGATAAAGTTTTTATTTATATTATTTATGTGAAAGTAATAATCAAGAGGCTATTCCTGCTTATTAGCTCAATTATTTAAATAATTAAAAATAATTAATTTTTATTATAATTTAATACTTTCTAGTGAACGTATAAATTTAAAGGTTCTGCTGAAGAGTTTTAATTTTTTAGAATGGTTATAAATAATCAAGCTTAATGCTGCATCTATCTATGCAGGTTTTTTTAGCCAGGAGGCTATTCCACGGCCAATCCACCCTTGTTAGAATCCAAGGTTTTAACAGGGAGTGTTGTTAGTTTTAATCGGGCAGGTTTCTATTTATTTTAACCATTTATAACGAATAAATTTCAAAAAATGTACATAGAGGTTTAACTGTTAATCCTTCTTATGTCTCTTGTAATAAATACAAGAGGATTATTTTACTACCCTCCACTATCTGTTCATATTAATCAATGAATAACCTATTTTTGGCTGGGCATTAACTAGCCAAGACCGGCTCGTCTTAATTAGCATGAATGCTTGTTATACTTACAGATTGATGCCGGAATTATTTCGATAAAACTCAGGGATGAACGCATATTCTTCAGTCTTTATACATGATCCTACTTCCACACTTATCCGTTCTGTATTACCTGTTCTTCCTTCTTTAATCTTGCTGGATACAAGAACAAAAGTGCCTGATTTTTCTGACCTCCGTTTCAACTCGAAATTACCACGCCATAATCCACTGCTGTCACAGTAGCTCTCCGAACATTGTTCTAAAAATATAGCATTTTTACTCTGCCTCTTTAGGAACCATACTCCAAGTGTGTTTGAAAAAACTAACGTATCTAAATCCGGCTTGGATATTTGTGTGGTAGTCGTATTCACAGATTGAATGATTGCTGCGGACGCCAGAGAATTACAGTGCCAAGTTTCAGCGAATTCATCATTAACAAAGGACGTAATGATGGAGGTAGTAATAAGAAAAGTAATCATATATTCATATACCACATTATTAATACAGAACCCCATTTATTATTATGGTTGTTCGGTTATTCATCTTCATCGCAAGCGCTTAATATATTTTACGCCCGATGTTATTTTTTATTAGGCGCAATATTTATGTGTTCATAGCTGCAGTTTAAAAAGCGTATTTCATTGTGAAGCTGACACTATCTCTGTCTTGCAATAACATCTGGAAGATATCATCCTGATCTCCAAACATTGTCATCAGACCTACACCGGCTTCAAAGCCTGAGAGGTGACGGAAGGTTGCACCTGTTGCAAAGGTCACTTGGCCATCACGGTAGCCGGAATTGAACATCGCACCTTCTACGCCCCAGTTGACATACCAGGGGATAAATAGATCCCAACCGGTGAAGACATTGGAGTATTCCCATGTCCAGAACATACTGGCACCTAAACCGTAAGGTGTGTTTTGCACGGCCAGTCTGTCAGGGTTAGTGATGTCATTAACATCATAGGCTTTACGCCCAGGCACATACCATATTAATGCTTCGGCAGTGAAGGATGAGAAATCCCACAGGAAAGTGGGCTCAAATACCATCAAGGTATTGATGTGCCAGTTGATGAGCTGTTCTCTGTCGGTGGTGCGGGCAACATCACCACGCATCAGCGGGGTGTTGGGCTGGTAACTTAATTCTGTGGCTACATTGGCATTACCGATAACGGTCGAGTAAGTGGCACCGAGCATATGAATGTCTTCAATATAGTTGATGCGGTAGTTGATGGATTTAATCCTGGTATTGCCACTCCAGCCTTTTTTAGGGAATCCATATTTTAAGAATGAGTCAAGCCCCTCATTTACAAGCCATGTTGTCAGCAAGTCTATAATAATGCCCGACTCACTGGTAATGCCTGAGGCTGCGTCAAGGCCCAATAATCCTGGATTTTTGATAACATTTTCAGTTATCTGGGACATGGTGGCACTTTCTTCAGGGAGAACGCCAAGGAACATCAACATGCTGGTGATTTGTCTGGCGGATAAGTTATCCCCCAAATCGTTAATGCCTTTAAATGTTGTGTACTCCATGGATTGAGCCTTGACTATGGCATCCAATATTCTGTCGGCAGTGGTATCACCGGTAGATTTGTCATAGTGCTCCACAATGGCCGCGCCATTCATCAGTATTTCCAGGATCGGCGCCATTTCATCGATGGCGTCTACGGGGAGTTCAAATCCTGGAATCTTGGCATGATAATTCACGTAGTAAAAGCCGGCTTCGGCGCCTGATTCCAGGAAGAAGTTGAATGCCAGGCCAAACTGACCATTATCAGAGGCTTCATTGGTTTGTACTTTATAAGGTACCAGGCCTCTGCAGCGGGAATTTTTATCGTCGCCAGGTCTGCAATTGGTAGGCAGGTAGCTCAGTAGTGTGTCGGCATCGTAGTCCCATAGAGGGTGTGAGGACTCATCGCCATCGGGGTTGGGTAGCCCATTGGGTAATAATGTGCCGGAGGTAAAACCGGAGTCTCTTAGGGTTTGCTGGGGGCCGATGTCTACACCGAGTATGCTTTCTTCGGTGCCGGTCAGGAACATAAAGGTTTCGCCGCCGGCGCCTATGGAGTCAAATTCGCTCCAGTAAGAACCGGAGGTAGGCAGAATGACGGGGTTCCACTCCAGTTGGTAGTAGGCCTCGAAGTTGATGGTATCGGTGATGCCGGTCTGAATGAATATGGCGTTGGTGGGCAAGAATAATTCTTTTAAATCGAAGCCGGGCTGGTTTCGAATATCAGCATCGACGTGATTGATGGCTGTTGTCAGGCCACCACCTGAAAGCAGGGCTTCACCCCAGCTGATAACCTGTTTACCGATACGTAATGACATTTCCCTGTCGTTCATGATAGGGATGCTACCGTACCAGAACGCATCTAATAGCGCTGTGCCATTGCCATAGTAATCCACTGCGGCGGGGTTGAATTCACCTTGCTGTGCGTTATAGCCGCCATTGTCACCATAGATCGGATTGGTATTGGATGAGATCCAGGCCTCGTCGCTCATGCTGTTACTGCCACGATAAACCTGATCCTGCCACATTTTACCACGAATAAAGACACCCCAATCGCCGAAGTTGATATCGGCCTCGGTCAGGAAGCTTATCCGCAAGGCAGTCATGTCGCCTTTGTTAAAGCTGTTATTACCATCATTACTGTTGAGTATGAAGGCATTATCGATGATGGCTGGAAGGTTGTTTAATGAAGTATCTCCAGCACCACCACTACTGCCTTTGGATATTCGGTCGTTCCGTTCTTCTATACGAAACTGCGTCCCCGCCGAGATACTGCTATCCCAGTTGATGGTAAATGAATCGAATTTATATTCAGCAGAATTAACATGTGTACTATAAAAGAGGTAAAGAATAAATGAGATTACTAGGCATATTTTTTTATTATCATTTAACACAGCATAGACTCCATTTTGTTATTTTTTTATCAATACGGGTCTGTCAATAAAAGGCTACTCGGGTCACCGTAAAAATGAAAATGGATTGATTCCTATAACATCATGTTAATAGTGTAAAAACTGAAATCTAAGTCATCTTGAATAGTTTTTAAAAATCGACAAGGAAGGAGTAAAGTTGTCAGTGTTTGCTGTGAAAATCATATTGTTTAGATGTCATTAACTCGGCTTAAAACGAATTTATCAGTGATATGTCTACTTTAATTAGAATGTTTTAAAGCATTTTTTTGGACTTACTCCTCCAGATATTTTACATAAGGTATAACCTATAAATTGAGTGTTAATTCATCGAGGCTAAATAAATTTATACATATTAAGGCCGAAGTCTGTTCATAAAAATTGTATCTATTCTGCTTATATACAAACTTCCGCAGGAATCGCTCCATTGTCATTAGCCACTTATTAAATGCGATAATTATCCTATGGCATCAATGCACGGATAAATACTTAACTGTGTTAATTTATATCACATCAGGAAGTAAATACATGTTTTTAAAATATGTGGCGCTTGGTATTAACATTGTGTATTCATTATTAATTTTCAGCCTGTCGGTCAATGTACAAGCGGACAATCAAGACACCCAAAGAAAGCGAGTTAATGGCTGCCAACAAACCACTGAAAACGAAAATTTTGTAAATTTTGAGAGTGGCCAGGTTAGGACTTTAGCATTATCAAAAAATGGAAAGCGACTTTTTGTTGCCAATACCCCGGCCAACTGTCTTGAAATATATGATACAACGGGAAGGAAGTTGAGACGTGTTGGCGCCGTACACGTTGGTTTAGAACCTGTTGCTGTTGCCATTCGTAATGAGCGTGAAGTATGGGTCGTTAACCATCTATCTGACAGCGTTTCAATTGTAGATGTGCAAGGGACTCCCAGAGTGAAGCGTACACTGCTGGTAGGTGATGAACCGCGCGATATAGTCTTCGCGGGAAGTGAGTACAATAGGGCGTTTATTAGTACCGCACATCGTGGCCAAAACCACACCACTTTTAAATTTGAAGATCTGCGTAAACCAGGTATTGGCCGTGCCGATATTTTTGTCTTTGACGCCGACAATCTGGGCGATGCTTTAGGTGGCAAGCCATTGAAGGTCGTATCTTTGTTCGCAGATACGCCTCGTGCATTAACAGCAACCTCTGATGGCAGTACGGTTTATGCAGCTGCATTCTTTTCAGGTAACCAAACAACGACTATAGCAGCACAAGCTGTTAAAGGAGAAAAACCTCTACCACACCACAACTACCAAGATGAGTTGGCACCCGATACAGGCTTAATTGTTAAATATAACAATGAAGATAAGCAATGGATTGATGAGACCGGTAGGGACTGGACGTCAAAGGTTCGGTTTGACTTACCCGATAAAGATGTATTTAAAATCGATGCCAATAGCACAGAACTTGAACCCATACGTGCGTATAGGCATGTCGGCACCACGTTATTTAACATGGCTGTTAACCCTGTTAATGGTACGGTTTATGTTTCTAATACCGATGCGCGTAACGAGGTACGTTTTGAAGGCATTGGAAACGGCGTTCGTGGTCATACAGTTGAAAATCGCATTACGCTTATCAACAATAAAGGGCTGGTCCAGCCTGTACACTTAAACCCGCATGTTGATTTTGATCTACCTTTTGGCGAGTATATTGATCCAGAAGAAAAGGCCAAGAGTCTGGCGCAACCGGAAAATATGATTGTCAGCGATGATGGTGAGAGGCTGTTTGTTTCCGCTTTTGGCTCTAACAAGATTGCCATATTAAGTACCGAAGATTTGGAAAACGATGATTACGTGCCTGACGCCTCTGACCATATAATTGTGCCTGCGGGTCCTACCGGTCTGGTATTGAATGACAATGGTACTAAGGCTTATGTTTACTCTCGTTTCGATAACGTTGTATCCGAGATTAATATAGAGGAAAAGAAGGTGGAATATTCAGTTTCTTTGTACAATCCGGAACCGGAGTTTATTAAGAAGGGACGCCGCTTTCTTTATGATGCAGATTACACCTCCAGCAATGGTACTAATAGCTGTGGTAGCTGTCATATTTTTGGTGATAATGATGCATTGGCGTGGGATTTGGGCAACCCGAATGCAGCAATGCAGGACAATGAACTGCCAGAATCACCCGGCAATCTAGCGCCGTTAAAATCTAAACAGTTCCATCCTATGAAAGGCCCTATGACCACACAGACTTTCCGAGGCATGGTGAATAGCGGCGCCATGCACTGGCGCGGAGACCATATGGGGCTGGATCCAGAAGAAGGCGAGTCCCAAGAAGAGGCTGCCTTTAAAGAATTTAATATAGCTTTCATGATGCTGTTAGGTAGAAAAATCCCATTAAATCCTGGAGAGATGCAGGCATTTACCGACTTCGCCTTGTCCATAACTTCTGCGCCAAACCCCATTCGTAATCTAGATAATACGCTAACAGAGGATCAGGCTCAGGGGCAGATTGATTATTTGACTCTCCCGGTAACTGGAGGCGTAGGTACTTGTAAATCATGCCATGCTCTGAATAGAGGGAACAACCTTTTTGGTACTGATAAAGGAGTTACTTCAGAAGGGCCCGGTGTGTCGCAAGATTTTAAAGTATCACATTTACGTAATATGTATTCCAAGATAGGCATGTTCGGTTCTTCCTTTTCTACCACTGAGCATATGGGGGATCAAGTGCGTGGCTACGGTTACTTGCATGACGGCAGTATTGCTACTGTTGATGACTTCCTAACCCTTTTTGAAGGTGTATTTCAGTGGCAAACCACAAAGCAGCAACAAAATGTAACTGATTTTCTCATGGTGTTTGATACGGAGCATATGCCAGTGCTGGGACAGCAGGTTACCTTGTCAAGACGCAATGCTCAGGTAGCTAATACCCGTGTAGATTTGCTTGAAGAGCAGGCTAAATCGGGCGCTTGTACATTGGTCGCAAGTGGATTGATGGCGGGTAGAAAATTCTTCGCCACCATGCAGGATAATGGTAGTTACGCAACTGAAAATTGGATGATACCGGGATGGCTACTTCGTTTATCGACGAAAATTACGACTCAGGAAATGACTTATACATGTATGCCTCCCCAATATAAAGAAGCTGTAATGTTATAAAAATACAGGATGTATAATATAGAATGAAACACTCACCGCTTTCGGCTGATTGCGGTGATTTTTCGAGTTTAAGTAGGATTAAAACCTATTCAGTAGTGTTTATACCGTTATATTTCTTAAGTGGTTGGATCCGAGAAACACCTACACATTAGCAAATAACTGGAAGTGGTTTATCGGCTAAAGAATCCTATAACAATGCCACCACCCATGCTGTGTTCAGCACCATATATTTATCGCCAAGCTAGCAGCTCTGATACCGTCTCCCAGATTAAACCTGATGAGCTTGCATTTAAGCGTAAGCGTGTAATCAACCACACCCATTATCATGTCGGCCTAATGCTCATATGGTGACTTCCAATATTCAATTTTTTTTCGCCATGAAACGTAAAAATGCAGATGATATTTTTCAAGCTAGTTGTCGCCTAAAGTATTAGTTTTATGCCACCTGATTTTGTGTGATTTCGGTTTTCTATTTTTCGGGGTTAAGCAGCACTTCACCCTCATGATCCCAGTTTCGTATATCTCCACTCCAACGCTCTGGGTGCTTAGATTTGGCCGCTAAATACACCGCTTTACGTAGCTCTAATATTCCGCGATCTTCACCGGTATGACGCTGGGAAGGTGTTGTATATTTAATGCCACTATGAAAATGCTCATGGTTGTACCAGTGCACAAAACCTTCTACCCATAATCGGGCAGCTATTAATCCTTCAAACGCCTTCTCTGGGTACTCTGGGCGGTATTTCAATGTGCGAAATAGGCTTTCAGAGTACGGATTATCGTTACTCACTGAAGGCCGGCTAAATGAGGGGACCACTCCCAGCTCTTGCAGCGTGGCCAACATCGTTGCCCCTTTCATAGGGCTGCCATTGTCCGAGTGCAGAGTCACTTGGCTTCTTGATATCTTTTCACGTCGACAAATATCACGCATTAAATCAGCGGCGTATTCACTGCTTTCACAGTCATAAACTTGCCAACCAACGATCTTGCGGCTGTAAATGTCCATCACCAAATACAGGTAATAAAACAGCCCCTTAACCGCCGTTGGTAGGTACGTAATATCCCAGCTATAGATTTGATTGGGAGCTGTGGCAACCAGGGCCTTGGGCTTTGTGATCTTCTTATTTGGCTTGCTATTGAGCCGATGGCAGAGTTGTTTATTGGCTTTTAATATCCGGTAAATAGTCGATTCGGAAGCCAGATAAAGCCCCTTGTCAGCCAGTTTAGGAACAATTTTGTTCGGTGGTAAGTTGGCATGTTCTGGTTCGTTACACACCTTGATAATTCGTGCACGCTCAAGCTCAGTCAGTTTACTCGCCGGTATATGTTGCGGCTCCAAACGTCCGTCCTGTCTGTTGTCTAGCTGATTCCAACGCTGCAGGGTTTTAGCGCTAATGCCGATAATTTCACAAGCCTTGGACTGTCTGGCACCGTTTTCCTGGGCCTCATTAACCCATAGAATCACCTCACGCTCTCACGCTCACTTTTCATAGTGAGCTGTCCTCGTCCTCTCCCCACATCGTGTTTACTTTTTTTTGGAGTATCAACAATGCAGCAGCTTCAGCCAAGGCTTTTTCTTTACGGTTAAGTTCTTTTTTTAAGGCTTTATTCTCTTTTTTAAGGCTTTATTCTCTTTTTTAAGGTCTCTACTATCAGAGGGTTTCTTAACATGGGTGTCCGTGTTTTTTCCTGTTGCAAAATCCAATTTCCATTGCTGAACATGATGAGGGAAAATACCTTTCTCCCGACACAACGTGCTTATAGCTTCTTCATCCAAAGCCCCACAAGTAATCACGATATCCAGGCGTTCTTGCAGATTCCAATCTTGAGGCCTTTGTTGATTTGTCATTCCATCCATCTCTTTGGGTAAAGCTACATCAAGCTGATTTTTTCTGGCTAATCGGATCCACAATTGTAATGTTGAGTATCCAACCCCTAAAGACTCAGCGATATGTTTTAAACTGACATCATTAGAGCGGTTCAGCGCCTTTTGAACTGCTTGTATTCTAAACGAAACAGAGTATTTTTGATTCATTTCTCAGTACCTCTAATTGAAAATTAGAGGCGACAACTAGTCTGACACAGGGGGATTATCAAGACGCTGAAGCAAAATTGTTTTATGAGTATCTAAAATCTAACGAGGGAAAAAATGTAGAAATTACCATCACACAAGCAATAGGAACCACAGACGAGACGTAAAGACCATCTCTGTAATTGGTAACCGCCTAACGAGCACTCCTTTTCAAGATGAGAATAGAGAGGAGTTCAAGTGCAGCCTCAATGAGGCGCTTAGGGTTGAAAGGGATTTAATCTTTGTTTAATGGTTAGCGCTTAATTAACCTCACCCTTTTCATGACCACTTCAGTAAGAGTGTAGTTCGTTAGTCGGTTACCGTTAATCGCTTACTTCATTCCGGGAAGGTGCAGTTTGTTATACGTTTACTATCTTCTTGCTGGGGATGACCTTAGTAGCATACTCCATATAAGGTTTACTTATATCTTCTGTTCTCGTTCCTGGGAATAGATGGAATTCTCCATTTTTCACTGCATTAATAATACCTTCTGAAACAAGTCTGGCGGGTTCTGCAATGTGTTCAAAACCCGCTTCGATACTCATATCGGTGTAAATTGGCCCGGGATGTACACTGAGAACAAACGTTCCTTGTTGAGAAAAATCTTCGCGTAAACTTTGTGTTAATGAATAAGCGGCAGCTTTAGATGCGGAATATGTGCTGAATTCCCAGAATGTTTTTATTGAACATATAGAATTTATTTGTATAAATACGCCACCGCCGTTGTTTTTTAATACTGGCGAGAATGCCTTGGCTATACGCATTAAGCCAAATGTATTGACTTCGAACTGATCTCGCAGTGAATCTATTGCATCATCGTGCAAAGATGACATTTTCTCAAAAACCCCTGCATTGTTAACGACGATATTGACATCGTTTGCGATTTTAGCGGCTGTAATAATACTATCAGGGCAGCACAGATCAATATGTAACGGTACGACCTTATCACCGTATCGAGTTACTAAATCGGTAACAGACTTTAGATCGCGAACAGCGACATAGACTTTATCGGTTATTTTCTCCCGCAGAAATGTTTCAGTTATTTCCCGGCCAATACCTCGATTAGAGCCGGTAACTAAAGCTATATTGCCTTTAATAGAAAATGTCATTGGAAGTCCTCGGTATATTTTTTGGATTGGTATACCTAGTATTAAGGTATAAGAAAGATTAACGGTCAAATGGTTCAATCTCAATGTACAAATATTGGTTTGCATTGGGATAAACCGTTTGAATAAATATAAATATGCAGTATTAAAACTAACAATATCCCTGGTTATAATTTTCAGTTCTAGCAAGGGAGTCGTGGCCGTAGAATAGCCTACCGGATAAAAAAACGGCTTGGATAAATGTCGCATTAACTAGTGCCCATCCAGAAATGGGTGTTTTTTTTAAATACCTCCATCTGAAATTGCCCAGTTGTATCAGCAGATACCTAATCACCAGTTTTTATGATCTATCGATATAAAACGCTTAAGAATAGGACTTTTGGATATTTTTAACTCGATCGAACTTATTCCTACGCCTGAAATTTACGTCCATATTTCATTACCATCAGAAAAATTTCCTAGCCAGATTCGAGCCTAGCCAATCGCACCAAATTATAAGTGATCACAGATGACCACACAAAAGCTTTAAAACCTTCTTCGCCCTTCCATTCGGCACGACCGGCACCAAAAGCCCGTTTTAATTCTGAAATATTACCTTCAATACCCGCTCTGAAATTGCGCAGAACTTTAAACGTTTTTTCTTTAACTCCCATCGCCTGGTTAGAAATACCTACACGCTTATGAAAAACCACACGCTTGATACCCAGCGCTCGTCCCTGCGTAACATTCTCCATACTCGCGTAACCACCATCACAAGCAACGGAATGCGGCAATGCATTAAATAGCGCCTCATGGTCGCGAATGATCGGCATAAACTGCTCGCTATCCGCCGGGTTTCCTTCTTCTATAGCCAAATAGGTAATAAATCCACGCACATCACTGGCCAAATTAATCTTGTGCCCGTACTGAATGTCGCGATAACCCTTCACAATAATATCGGTATGCTCTTCAAAAATACTGACGATTTTCTCCGATGAATGTACCTTTTCTTTGTTAATAACGCGCCGCTCTGTTTGATTGACGACTTTTAATAATAAATCTCTGTAATGCTCAACTTTAGCCTGCCATTTCAACATTTTTTCCGAAGCTGAACATTGCGCCTTAACCATTGACAGCCCCCTTTCAATTTGACGTTGTACAACCCTAACCAGTTTCAGTAATTCGGGATAAAGCCGTTCTTTTTGCGCATTTTTGGCATTAAATATCTGAAAGGCTAACGATTTAGAGGCTTTCCTTTTATCGGTAAAGCGTATCTTTAACCCTGTAAAGTGGCCGCTTTTAGCGAGCAGTCGACTTAGAACTCTGACGCTGTCATTAAGTAATTGGCTGTCACTGGGCGGGGTGATATGACTTTTTACCACAGTGCTATCAATGCGTATTTTCTCCAGAGACATGGTGCCGTCTTCAAGTAATTTGACTGCCAGAAGTTGATGGACGGTTTCTAGAGTCTCCGGTTTTATTTTTCGAATAACGGATTGCAGGCCAGACCTGCTTGGGTATACGAAGTCAGGTAGGCGAGTGAAGGCGCGGTAGCTTGTGGAGTCGGATAAGTGAAAAGCCAGCTGTTCATAACTACAACGCAATTGCTGCTTTAATAATAAACAGCGAAAAACCGTTTCAACGGCCAAGCCAGTCGCCCCGACTTTTTTGCAGGCAGGCTCGATTAAATCATTTTCAATCAAGGCGAGAATTTCAGGATAACGATCCAGAATTTTTGAAAGCTGTTTAAGTTGAATACCGAACGCGTGTTGCGAGTATGTCTCAAATATATTGATCTGCGCTACGCGGGTCTCTCGCATGCGGCAATCCTCTTAGCTTTATATGCACTCAGGTATTAAAGCCAAATCTTTTGATAAAAACCATGGAATCTGGCGGCTGTTAAGTCAATGTTCATATAAA
Organism: Pseudomonadales bacterium; assembly: GCA_013215055.1. GTDB lineage: Bacteria > Pseudomonadota > Gammaproteobacteria > Pseudomonadales > DT-91 > CAKMZU01. The sequence continues at coordinate 13,212 of JABSRQ010000052.1, forward strand.
AACAGCAATGAGCACTATACTGTATGGATATCTATATAGACATCCATACAGGTGCGCTAAGTGGCTTCAGTCGCAGCTATAACGCTTCAGGCGCCAACGCACTATCAGCGCCACCAACCTGAAAAAACTATCCTCTACCCACTGATACGTGATAATTATCACTATTTAGAGGGGCATCTTTCACAGCAAGGAAAATACCTGCCAGCTTATGTGAAACGGGAATTTGAGGAATATTTGAAGTGTGGAAAACTCGAAAACGGTTTCCTGCGTGTACGTTGTGAGGCGTGCCAGCACGAGCGATTAGTCGCTTTTAGTTGTAAGAAACGCGGCTTCTGCCCCAGTTGTGGTGCCAGCCGAATGGCGCAAACTGCAGCATTGTTAAGTGATCATATTTTCCCACATCAACCCGTCAGGCAATGGGTGCTCAGTTTACCTTTCCCCTTACGGTTTCTGCTGGCAGCTAAACCCGAGCTTATTACGCCAGTGTTAAAAATCATCGTAACAGCCATTTCCTCAGCACTCATCAAAAAGGCAGGTTTCACACGCAAGGTAGCCGAAACGGGGGCTGTGACACTGCTCCAACGCTTTGGCAGTGCTTTGAACCTGAATATACACTTTCATATGTTATTTTTAGATGGCGTGTATATAAAAACGGGGGGCAAGCCCAAATTTATTTCCGTCAAAGCATTTACTGCAACAGAATTAAGCACAGTCTTAGATCGAATTAGCCGACGGCTTATACGATTTCTTGAGAAAACAGGCTATCTGGAAAAGGATGCTGAACAACCCTATTTAAACCTGGATGAATCTGACGATAGTGGCATGCAACAGATTCAAGGCTGTGCCATTACGTATCGCATCGCGGTTGGCCCACTGCAAGGCCGAAAGACCCTCACCTTGCAAACCATTCCGGCCATCATTGAGGAGAATTATTCATCAGCCGTGAAAGTAAATGGATTTTCCCTCCATGCTGGCGTGGTGTGTCAGGCCAAAGAGCGCAAAAAATTGGAGCGTTTGTGCCGTTATATTTCCAGAGGTGCGTTATCCGAAAAACGCTTATCCCTCAGCAAGCAAGGTCAGGTAACTTATCGACTCAAAACACCTTACAACAACGGCACCACGCATGTGGTTTTCAGCCCTATGGATTTTATCGCCAGGTTAGCGGCCTTGATACCACCGCCCAGATTGAATTTAACCCGTTATCACGGTGTTTTCGCCTCTAATAGTAAGCTTAGACCTTTAATCACCAACCCTAAGAGAAAAGCCGCAGGCTCCTCTAAAAAGCAGTGTCACAGTTTTCGAATGAGCTGGGCCGAGCGCTTAAAACGTGTATTTAACATTGATATCGAAGTGTGCACTCAATGCGGAGGCAAGGTAAAAATCATTGCCAGCATCAAAGATCCGCTGGTGATCGATAAGATTCTAACGCATCTGGGTTTAAACGAGGATATTATCCCGCCCGCTTTTCAATTACCCGAAGCACAAGGGCCACCCTCAGAAGTGTTTTTCTAGTTAATGCGACATTTATTCAAGCCGTTTTTTTAACCGGCAGGCTATTCTACGGCCACTACTCTCTGGTTAGAACTGAGAATTATAACCAGGAATATTGTTAGTTTTAATACTGCAGTTTCCTATTTATTTGGCCCGCTTATAGCAATGAAAGCCGATATCTGTACATTGAGATTGAACCATTTACACGTTAATGCTTCTTATACTTGATGCAAACGCAGAAGGTGGTCTATCTACACTGGATTGGCCTTATGGCACGGCATGGATGAATGAGCGTGTGCAAGCGTTCTATGGCCATAGCCCAAAATTCACCGAGAGTGTCGATGAAATTTGGCATACTCACGCAGGTTTATGTGCGGTAACTGAAGCCGATGGAACACCGGCCTTACACCAACATACTACGTTCCTGGAATGCCAGCAGTATGAGAATATAGCTCCAGACCCGATTGCCGTAAACCCTGAAACAGGTGAGCCAATCATGGGGAACCTGTGGGTTAATATGTGGATGGGGCATCTTTGGATGTTTAACCTGAACCCTGAAGGTATTTTTGCGGGTACACATCCACATGTAGACCCTGACGCGATTCCTGAGAGCAGCATCAACGATGGCAGGGAAGTGCCGATGTTCTTTATGATGAATCACGGCGAACACTGATAGCTCTAGACATCAGTTTTCTCAAGTAAGGGCCTCTAGGCCCTTATTTTTTATCTCGGAAAACCCCTTTTCATCTCAGTAGGCATGACCATTAAGATTGAACCAATTACGTGTTAATCCTTATTATACCTTTTTTTTCATCCCTTGATGCGCACATTAACACTCAATAGAACTCGGTTATTCTTGATTAAAAAAAATATTCTTAATTAAAACAAAAATATCCCCAGTTAAATTTGTATTATGGAATCGCTCCATTTTTATTAAATGTACTTCAGATGTATTGTTTAACTGATACTCCATAAAGTATGGAAAATCATGATCAGGAAAGGTGTACTTTGAGTTTCATAGATTTTGAAGTCTTTGAAAATATCTTTTTTTACTTAATTTTTGGTCGATAAACGAAAGTATAACATAGAAAAATATGCTTATTACTCAAGAGAGCTCGGTTCTCTTGAGTGCATTGAGATAGAACCAATTACGCGTTAATGCATCTTATACCATTAGAATGCTAGAATCTTTCGATGTCGCCTGATATCGATAGAAAAACTGTTAATCGATCATACCCTGCGGAAACTTTAGATGAACTCAAAATTAACCCAATATGCATTATTATCAGGAGTGGCCTATTTTTGCTGCATGGCCGCAGCTCACTTCTTTGGCATCAAAATACCTGTGCTCTTTATTTATTACGATACACCGTTTTATACTTATCAAGACAAGATCATATCTTTTGCTGTCTGTGCCTATGTCGCATTATTTTATTCGGCATCAAAACACCGGGATGTGGCACTTAATGCCATTGTCGTATTGACCTTAACGGTTGCGGGTTTATCCAGCATTAACATGTCGGAGACATTAATCGGCCTGCTTAAGGAAGGGCAAACAACGCTGCCTTACTGGTTGCAAACATGCACCATTGCATTTTATTTGATGGTGTTGATAGGCTGTTATTACAAGGATGGTAAAAAACCCTAGAGGCTTAATGCCGGGGAAAATTTCATGGATTATCCAACAGATTTTTTAGCCGGAAGGCTATTCTACGGCCACTAATCCCTGGTTAGAACTGAAAATTATAATCAGGGATATTGTTAGTTTTAATCAGGCAGTGGTCTCTTTATTTGGCCCGTTAATACCAATTAAATCCTAAATCTGTACATTGACTCAACAGAATCGACTTTTTTCATGAGGCCATCGTGAATACATCATACTTGTCGGGGTCTTGTCTTTCTCGGGTGGATTTCGCTAGCTTCCCACCTTCTGACGAAACCAAAAGAAAAGAACCAAGGCTGTGACGTAGGGCTGTTGCCACGACAAACTCCGACGGTGAAAGACCTTCACGGATGGTACGAAGCCAGGACCCAAAACTACGCCAAACAAGCTCCGAATATTCGGATGATAAATAATGCACTAACCCTTGATCCATTATACCTGCCATCACAAACGTATGATAAGCATGGAGCTTACGCTTCACTAATTCTCGATACGTTTTACTTTCTCGATGCATATATTGATTGCCACTTCTGCGCTTTAAAGGCAACATTTTCTTCATCCAAAAATGATAGGAAAACCCGCCCACCACATGGCCCGCTTGCTTAAATGCATGCTCAATCTTAAAACGTGAATTTTAATGATCTCCAACGCCGGCAATGACGTGTCCGTCGACATCAGGATACAGCTACCGCGAGTCGGATGTTTAACAACTACAAAGCGCACCAATACGCCGGCTGAACGCTATATTAGATTGCGGGCACAATATTGAATAGTCACATCCTCTTCGCCATACACAGGACTTGAGGCCGATAACATTTCAGCCTCATTCTCCATCAGCGCTTTGAGCTTGATTTTCTGACCGTAGATTTTCCGTCGTCCTTTCTTGTTCTCATGCATTTCGACATGCGGCTCATACGCTACCGCATTGCTTCTAACACGAGAGACGAGATGATGGCCTTCTGCCAGCATGCCTTTAATAATTTTTTGATTCGCATAGTAGGCATCTGCAACAAAATAGTAGGGCTCTTCAATCCCCAGTATCATTAACAGATCAACCATTTTATCCAGCAAGGTCTTTTTACTGCGATTGGAAAAAACAACCCCTTCGTGAATCCGGGCTGCCAGCGGTACGGCCAATACACTTCCACCGGCCCGACACAGCAGCGATACCGCCTGAAACGAGTGTCCCATAATATATTCGGCTTTGTTGTTAGATTCTGATTCCTGATGCAGTGATTTCACACCGGGCATTTTCTTTCCTTGCTTGGCGAGCTTGATCCCGTCGCCGACTAATACCAATCGGTCGTTGATGCGCACAGGGTTGGTAAATAGATGCAGTACAGTTTTCACCCAAATTTTTGTCAGTGTATCGAGCTTAATCCCCGAACTGTGAAAGGTATCAAGCAGATTATCATAATAGGAACCATCCAGATCCAGCGCCCGAACAATGCTGGAAACACCGTGTTTGTCGGTGCGAACAGTCAGCCCCGCAACACAAAAAGCAAGCGACATAAAGGTGCGCACCCGAGAAAACCCAGGTAGTAAAAGGTAGATAGCTTCCCACCAAATGAGCCATAACTGCATTGCTTTAACCGAAAATAATAAGGTGACTATATGATTCGCACGGTTTAAATACAGTATTTATAATCAGATACGACTTAGAAGATCACATAGGTAATATCAATATATAAGCATCTTAAATCGACGAAATGGTTTCGGGTTCCTGAAAAAAGACGAAGGTGATATATATGCTATGAATCAAATGAATTCAACCCCTTCCTTTAATGCTCAATAAATTCGGTCACTCATAAATAAAATGAAATATTTTCAATGTAAACGAAATTTTCTCCAGTTAAATTTTTATATGGAATGATTCCATTTCATTTCAATGTATTAAAAATATACTATTAGGTCTGTTAGATATAATAGCCTCTAATTTTTTTGATCAGTAAATGTAAAAACTTAGTGTTATAGATTTTTAAAGTACCTTGAGTACATCTGTTTCTAACTTGGTTTTTGGTCGATAAAATCAAAGAACTCGGTTCTATCGAGGTAAGAACTGGTAAGCCCTTTTATATATGAACTGGAAATAAATCCTATGAGTGCAATTGATAATTTAGAGGTATGTTTGAGATCAGTAGGTGAGGAAGAGGATTTTCAAATAAACAAAAACACTTTACATGATGTTTTTTCTCCTCAACTATTTCGCCGTAATGCGGGGATTGCTATTGAAAAACTGGAGCAACATTTGAGTGATCGTTCTATTCGCGGGCTTGATTTAATTGATCCTGATATTTTGTTACAGACAGTAAAAAACCTCATGTCTGAGCAAGCGGGAATGAAAATATCAGATGAAGATAAACTGAAGGCTATTATTAATTTATATATTAATACAGGCATTCAAGTTCATTCACCTGGCTATATGGGAAGACAGTTTTCCGGCGTTATCCCTTTGGCCGGTGTGTTTGACTTAGTCAGTTCAATTGTTAATCAGCCCTCATCTTTTTACGAAGCAGCCCAGTTGCCTAGTGTGGTCGAGCGTATTATGGCGGATGAGTTGAATCAGTTTATCGGTTGGCCCGAGGGTCAATTTGCAATGGTCACCACTTCTGGAGGCTCACTTGCTAATTTAACCGCTATCTTGGCTGCCCGAAACGACAAATTCCCTCAATTTTGGTCTGAAGGCGTAGCGGGTTTACACAAAAAGGTTAAACCAGCCATTGCCGTCAGTGAAGATTCACACTATAGCGTATCCCGGGCAGCGGGGATCATAGGGATTGGCGAAGATCAGATTATTCGTTTACCGACCAATGCGAAAAAACAGATATGCCTTGATAAAGTGCAGCATGTACTGGATAAGGCGGAACAAAGTGGGTTAAAGGTTTTTTGCCTGGTTGCTTCGGTGGGCACTACATCGATGGGAGCATTCGATCCCATCGATGAGCTGGCCGAGATTAGCAGGGAGAGAGAGATTTGGCTTCATGTTGACGGTGCTCATGGTGCCAGTTTGTTAGTCTCCGATCAGCATCGCCTTAAATTAAAAGGAATCGAGAAAGCGGATTCCTTTGTCTTGGATGCCCACAAAATGCTGTTTGTTCCGGCTATGTGTACCCTGCTTTTTTATAAGAATAAACAGAAAAGTTATTGCGCCTTTAATCAAGAGGCCAGTTATGTGTTTGAAAAGAAACCTGATATTTACACAGAATATGACAGTGCCGAGCAGAACTTTGAGTGTACCAAGCGGCCCTTGATCATGAATTTATGGGTGTGTTGGATGCTATATGGTAAATCGTTATTCGCCAATAAGATCGATCATCTCTGCCATATAACGCAAAGCGTTTATCAGCAATTATTGACAGAGCATGATTTTGAAACATTGCACTCACCGGAGATCAATATTCTTTGTTTCCGTTATTTTCCAGATGGTTTGGAGCCCACACAAATCGGGGATTTTCAACTGATGATTAGAAACCGTATTCGCAAAGATGGGAAGTTTTTTATCTCAAAAGTGGATATTGACGGTACAACGGCTCTGCGTGTGGTTTTTATGAATCACGAGGTGACACTTGAGCACTTCAATCAGTTATTAACAGAAATTAGACGCATCGGCCTTGATTTACTTCAAAAAGTGAGCAATTCCAACCAGTCAGTAGTCACTAGGTAGCAAATAATGATGAGCAAAATGGATATGACGGCGGATACGATTCAACGTTTTATAAATGAGTTGATACCTGATTCAGAATTATCACCCGCCTCGATTGATGAGGTCGTTAAATTACCTGCATTTCTAGAAAAAATGCAGCAATGTGAGGTTTTTTTTGAAAAGCCTTATAGTGAACTTGATCAAGATATTCAAGATGCTGTGGTGTTGCGTCGCCTACAACAAATGATTAATACCCTGCTACTTAATCCGCTATGGAAAGACCGTATTGAACAGTCAGGTATTAAAAAATATCCACTTGACTTTGTCGAGTGGCAGAGGCTGCCGATCTCCGATAAGTCAACGCAAAACGAGTTGTATATGGGGGAGCGTTCAGGTCTTGTGGTACCTCTCTCTTACGGGGGATTTGAGATCGTAGCCAGCGGCGGAACGAGTGAAGGTTTACCGGTCGAAACGGTTTATTCACTGCGTGAGTTGCATGACACCTATAAGGTTGCCGGTGAATTTATGGGCCGTTATCAGCTTCCCGCCTATCTGCAAGGGTGCGGCCCCAAATGGATGATTACTACCCTGGCGGATTATCAGATGTGGAGTAGTGGCACGATGGTAGGGGGCGTTTTACAACAAATTCCCAATGTAAATTTCATCGGCGCGGGGCCAGTGAACAAAGAAGTTTATCAACATATAATGTCCTATAAAGGCTCCAAAGCCATCATGGGCATCTCACAAAGTATTTCACTCTTGGTTGATCTTGGTGAAGGTATGGAGGAGGAAGCAAAAAATAGTTTTCACCTGGCTTTATTTGGGAGTGGTTTAGTGCCTCAACGCAAACAGGCTGAATTGAAAGCGCTTTATCCCAACATCCAGATCATGAGCTATTTTGCCGCGACTCAGGCTGAAATGATCGGTTTACAGTTATCCCATGAGTCGCCTTATCTCTCATCGGTCCCCGGGCTGCATTTCATCGAAATCGTCGATGAGGAGGGCTATTGGGTTGATGAAGGCGAAGAAGGTGAACTTGTAATCACTCGGCTCCATGCCCATGAAGCACCACTGATCAGATTTAAAGTCGGTGATCGTATGATTCGTCGGCCCAATATCAATACACAAGCATTAAAAACACTGCAATTTGAGTTTTCCGGACGCAGTGGCGACATCATTCATTTGTGTGATACCCAGTACGGAGCCTCTCAGGTTTATTGTTATTTATGCAGTGAGTTAAATACGGCCGCTGTGTTTGATCTAGCGACCCTGGCGCATGACATTCAATTTGTGAATTACCGCAAAGATAAAGAACTGGTTCTGCTCGCCGAAGTGGATGATGTTGAGTACATGAATGAGCAAATGCAAAAAGTGCTCGGTGACGATGGCCTTCGCCCTTTATTTATTAAAGCCCTGATTCGCTCTTTATCCCTGTTTAATAAAGGTGAGGCGAATATGGAGTATATGGATGAATCGGATTATAGCTTTGAGATCAAACCCATTATTCGTAACTCAACGGAGGTCCACAGAACAGCCGTGGGTAAAGTCCCGTTGATCAGAGATCAATTTTAAAGGAATTAATCATGACAGGTAGAAACATGCAACACATAATGGGTCAGGGAGCTGTGCAGAAAAGTGCCACACGAATGGATTCAATTCCTTTTTCGACCATTCGCACGATGTTTGAACGAGTTAGTCATTTGGAACAGTCCGGCCAATCTGTGATTCATTTAGACGTAGGGCGGCCCGAGTTTGATACTCCTGAACATATCAAGCAGGCGAGTGTAAAAGCGCTGAGGGATGGTCAAGTGCACTACACATCGAACTATGGCCTGCCACAATTGCGGGAAGCAATTGCTAAAAAGTTAATGCTGGATAACTTGCTAGAGTTTGATCCTGACAATGAAGTGATTGTGACCGCAGGTGTTTCGGAGGCTATCATGATCAGCATGCTGAGTTTGGTTAATCCTGGTGATGAAGTACTCATTCTGGACCCACAGTTTCCAGCCTATGCCATGGCTACCAGAATGGCGGGAGGAATCCCTATGTCAGTACCTGTTTATGCAAATAACGCTTATCAGCCTGTCAAAGCTGATTTGCAAGCCTGCCTGAGTCATCGCACCCGTATGCTTGTAATAGCATCACCTGGTAATCCGACGGGTGTCGTGTTGAGTGAGACCACGCTGAGGATGTTGGCGGATTTTGCGATAAGCCATGATTTACTGGTGATGTCAGATGAAATCTATGAAAAACTTATCTACGACAATCAGCAGCATATCAGCATAGCCAGCTTGCCGGGTATGCGTTCACGGACCCTGACCCTGAATGGATTTTCTAAAAGTTATTCAATGACTGGATGGCGTCTGGGTTATGTTGCCGCCGATGCTAGCCTGATTCAGGCGCTGGTGCGCATTCATCAAAACACTGTGGTTTGCGCCAATACGTTTGCACAATGGGGAGCGGTAGTCGCATTGACAGGCACCCAACAACCTCTGTTAGACATGGTGAATGAGCTGGATCGCCGTCGCTTATTTATGATTGAACAATTAGCAAAAATATCCGGTGTTGCTTTCCAGCGCCCTCAAGGGGCGATGTATATCTATGTGGATGTATCGGTTTTAACTGACAATGCTTATCAGCTGGCTAATGACCTGTTGAACGATAAGCATATCGCCGTTGTTCCTTGGGACCAGCATCATATTCGTCTCGCCTATGGCAGCAATTACAAAAACCTGAAAGTGGCTTTGACACGCTTAGGCGAATTTTTATTGAAAGAAACTGTTTGACTCACAAGATGATTTTTTTCTTGTTTGTACGACGGTACAACCTAATGTCATTAACTGGAGAAAATAATGGTAGCACCAAGCAATCCAAATCAGATCAATATCGTCATATCGGTAGACGTGCTTCGGGCACTCTCAGAGGAAACACTTAAAGGCAGTCTTCATATGATGGATAACAACCCCTTTGGGATAGGCAAGGAAAGTATCGGCCAAGGCACCGATTACCTAACAACCTCATGTGTACCAGGGCAAGTGCTTCACTGGCAGATTTTTGCGGTTGATGTACAAACCCCTGTATCCATAAAAAAGATTACTTTTCTTCATGATGGTAGAGAGCCTGAGCCTCATGCCGTCGATAGCAGTAATAGCAGACCTGATTTGAAGGTTTGGACTGGCACCGTGCCACAGGGCATGATATTAAACCAGTTATACCATTATAAGCTTGAAGTGCAAATGGGCAAAGGACCAAATAGTATCATGTACACGGATACAGCTGCGTTAAAGAGGGTTTGATCTTTCATTCAATAAACGATAAAGAGAAACGTTATGATACAACAGTCAGCAATAATACTGATGATTGATACTGAGGCAGCCTTAAAAGATAACACACTGGAAGGCAATATATACATGTTCGACAATATGAAGACTAGAGGTTCGGAAGGTGAAGGTACGGGCGCACTCGTCACTGCAGTGAATGGCAGCCATTGGCATGATGACACCATGGCGGAAGCGCAAGGATTAAACTGGTTGGCTTATGCAATTGGTACAGTACCTCCCACCTTACCCAAAGGCTTTCAGGTTGCGCAATCGAGAATTCATGATAAAAAAGCCATTGAAGAACTCAAGAGCAAGAAAGGCTTAAAAGTCGAAGATACCAGCGTAATTAGTCAGCTCAGGGATAACCAGGGCAATGTCAAAAGTACCCACCTGAAAATGGTCGACATTACCGGGCAAACGGTGACAAAAGAATACAAGTCGGATCTTTATATGACACCGATTATAAAAGAAATCAGTGGTGAAGCGGTTGAGCGAGGGATTTTATATCCTGATCAACATGGCTCACCTGATTATGCTAATAATGGCTGGTACTGGGCTTCCTCAGTGGTCACGAATAAGAGCCCGGGTGTTTATGCCTACACCTTGCATCTCATCCTGTACCATCTCTCTAAAGAAGATGATACCTGGATGCCGGTAGAAATGACCTATAACTCCTATATCAACGTGACCTCCGAGGCTAAGATTAATGGTTTCACCGAGGGCGCAATGGGGATGTTGCCAATTTACCCAGCTACTCAATAGACCTGTCGTTGTTATTAAAAATAACTGGCATTAAATATGCCAAGTAAAAGCAATGATGAAAATCAATAACGAGAAAAAATAATGAGAACGATATCGATAGTTTGTGTAGTAGATGTTGCGGGGGTGCTGGCCAGAAACAAGATGAGTGGCAACCATTACCTGGTAGATAACAACAAGGTCAATGGATCCACAGAAGAGGGAACCGAGGTGTTGAAAACTAAAGTTTCAAAAGGCGATAAGGTCGTTTGGGTGGCACAGCCCCTGGAGACTGAATCCTTTGCCAGTATCGAGGGGATCTTGATTGATAAAGATTATTGTAATCCAAAGAAGAAATATTACGAAGGCACCAATGTTTCCTACTGGGTTGGCATCGTGAAAAAAGATACCGACCAACATGAGATCCCCTACAACCTTCAATTTAAAGTGGGCAGTCGGGCAGAGGAGATGCTGTCTAGCGCCATTCCGACGTTAGTCATCATCAAAGAGGAGAATCCCCGTGGGGAAAATCAAGCATAAACCGAAAAAGAACAATATTGGACAACTTAATGCTGTGCAGCTAAATATCGTTACCATTATTGATGTTTACAAAGCGCTTCAAAATAACTCGTTGGACAATTGTGTGTACATGGTAGACAACACTCCTGAAAAATTAAATACAGCGAATGCCGAGCTGCGCACCACCTGCCGGCAGGGTCAAGTAATTAACTGGATTGTATATCCACTGGATATGGAGCCACGCGTGGACAATGAATGGCCGTCGTTTCCTAAAATTGTCAATATCGTTTTTCTCAACGAATATGGCGACAACGTTTCAGAGCTAAAAGTGTGCTCTGAGTGCAATATTTATGGTGCACCAGACAAAATCCGGACCCCCTACGCTTTATACGACATGCTTTATTTATACTGGGCTGGCATCGTGGTGCCAGATCTTCGCCCTGGCACATACAAATACAGAATTATTTTTGAATTGCAGCCCGCCGGGGAGGGTAAAAAAGCGGTTTATTTTAACCTGGATTCTCCTTCACTGCAGGTTATTGAATTACTCGCGTCAAATTAATAAAAATGCCTTTTAGCCTTTCCCCTGTTGAGGCTCACTTTCGGTGGTGCCATCAGTAAAGAGGGGGAATTCTTAGGTACTCAAGAGAACCGAGTTCTCTTGAGTGTTTTCCAGTTTAAATCCAATTAGAAGAACATTCAGCTGGCCTATTTCTCTAGACATTTCTACTTCATTTCTTCTCTTTCTTTAATTCCATAGACAAAGTCGAATGTTCAATGCCTAAGCTGACCCACTCCGCACTTAATTCCTTAAAGTGCTTGTAGTTTTCTAGTTGCCCTCGTATACCATCTAGATTTTCTGGACGTATGTATTTCGTTTGGCTTTTCTTTTCATGGGTATAGCTCAGCTATCTGTACATTGAGATTGAACCATTTACACGTTAATGCTTCTTATACTTGTTTAATATTACCCGTATTTATGTGTCCGGAGAACTATAGCCACTTCAATCAGCTCGAAACATTTACCGAGATACCTTGGGGAGTTCTGTTACCGTTTCAATCGCCGTTTTGATCTAAGTGAGTTATTGCCCCGCTTTATGAGTGTTGCCGTTAGAACGGCACCACTGCCATATCGGCTTTTAAAGGTGGCTGAGCCTCATGGGTAATCAGGTATACTTTTATCGAGATTTTCACTATTTATCAAGAAAGCCCCCAAAAGCTCTTTACTTTTCAGCCACAATTTTTTGCCACTATCAATATCCAGAGCATGAGCAGAGCAAGGTTTCTCTTTCATCATGTGAAGATAGACCCCGGTTCGATCGCTCATGGTTTTTGAACATGCTAATAAAATAACGGGTAAGGCGGCTATAGCTGGAGAGTTAAAAAAAAGCTTCATTACTGACACTAAAATAGGGCGCAAAAAAGCAGGAGACTCTCTTGCGATATTTGAAGCAATAGGCCCAGGACATAGTGAGTGAACGGCAACATTGACCTTACCGTTACCTTCAACATAATCTGGATTAAGTCGACGAGAAAGCTCATTCACAAAAGTACTTAAATGCAGTTTACTAGTACCATAATGTTTAAGCCCCTCTTTAAGACCATACTCGACATAATCACCAAAATGTTCAAAATCGATAGCCTCTGAAGACTGATGCGTTTCTGACGACACAAAAATGATTCTCGCAGGAGACGCATCGTTTGTAGTAGCGGTAATAATATTGTCATTCAGCATTCGATTAAGCATCACTCGGTTCGCTAAAAAATGAACCGCAAACATGAGCTCATAGCCTTGAGGGGAACGACGTGAATTCAAAGGCATAAGCCCCGCATTCATGACGGTAATATCAAGGGTAATATTGCGTGCTTTCAAAGTATCACAAAAGCCATTCACTGCTTCTAGGTCAGATAAATCGACCTGTATCATTTCGACTTTATCACTGCCCGACAAACGTTTAACGTCCTCGCCAGCTTCAGGAATACCACTTCGACAGGCCATAATCACATGCCCGCCTCGCTTAGCTAAATCAATGGCAACCGCTTTACCTAAGCCACTGTTTGAGCCCGTCACTAAACACGTTTTACCATCAATGCGCTCATTATCACTGGTAGCTTGTAACTGTCCTTTACTGCTGAATAAATCAAATAAGGCCGTAGTAACAGCCGATAAGACACTGTTTGAAGTGGCTATAGCATTGGGACCACTTTTATTTTTCGACATATCTTTCACTCACAACTGAATCAATCCCTTTGACTCATGTTTTTATATTTAAAATTTAAAATTTAGAATTTTTATTCATGTGGAATCGCATAACGCTTACGATAAAAGCTGTATTCATTTTCTATGGAATCTTTGCTTAAACCAAAGTCAGCGATATCGTATTTATGTTTTCCAAATCGATTTTGTACATTTATTTTTTTATTTGCAGTCACCGAATTCATAACACTTTGATCAAACTCTAAGCCTGAAAATTTGTAAATACGTTTAACTTCTTTTTCAGGGTCACTTAATAAATCATAATAAGAGACATCAATAAAACGCTCTTCACCTCGTGATTCCCTAACATCAATCGAATCTCGCATCAATTTCTTCACTTTCCTAACCCAATGACTTGCAACTTCTTTGGCATCAACCGCATCACTAAATACACCTCTCCCATGAGCCACCATGCTACAAAAAGAACCCGTCGTTTTTTGCGGGTCACGATGCGTTTGAACAATCGTCGCTTCAGGGAAAACATCCAGTAGAATATCAAGATACTCCATGTGATGAGGTGTTTTTAGCACCCAATGTGGAGCTGGCTGTTGCCATAAAAGTATTTTCATGACCTTGCGTAGATATTGATACGCTTTACTATGATCTTGCTTTTCTAACCAGGCGGAATAAGAAGGAACATACATGGTTGCCTCTGGCGATTGACTCATAAACGATAAGTCTAACAACAACACATCCTCTTCAGGTGCATCATGCTCAACTGGATGAATAGCAAAAAATTCAGGGGCTAAATAGGCCAATCCCTTCTCAGCTTGCAATGCTTTTTTAATACGCTGATCAGGTTGACCTTTTATTTCACCGGGCAAGGGCAAAGGGCTAAACGCCTCCCAGGACATCAATGCTCGCATGTTCGAATCCGAAGCTAATAAACGATGTAACATCGTCGTACCAGTGCGTTGTAAACCTGCAATAACAATAATTTTACCAAACTCAACATCTGAAATTCCAGGTTTTTTTTTATACATTTCCTCAACACGTAAACGTACTATCAAAGCATATTCTAACCGTTTCTTTTGTATCAGTTTTCCAAGAGGTGTAAGTTTTGCCTCTTCATTAATGGAGTTAACCAAAATATTGAGCGGCTCTAAAAACCACTCATCCCCAAAATCTGATAACCCTGACTTTTTCTTTGCATTAACCAGCATAGTCTCGACATTAAGCGCTTTACTCATGCCTAATTTTTCAGCACATCGCCCAACACTGTTAAACAATGTAACAGGCAGAGGTCGGTTAGGATTGCCGTAATTATTACCTGTCTCTAGCACTTTAGATTTATTCATAATATGTCCTTGAAGAGATACGAATCATTAACACTTCAAACCGTTTTTCTATTGATTTAATGATGCAATTTTTACAACACGTGTTTTAGGCTGAGGTTGAGTTGCACTGCTGTCAGCAGGGCGTATCCAAAGGTATAAGTACTATTAAGCTCTGTTATGAAGCGTCATATATCGGCTTTACCTAGTTAATGCCACATTTATCCAAGCCGTTTTTTTAGCCGGCAGGCTATTCTACGGCCACGACTCCCTGGTTAGAACTGAAAATTATAACCAGGCATATTGTTAGTTTTAATACTGCAGCTAGAACTGAAAATTATAACTAGGGATATTGTTAGTTTTAATCCTGTAGATTTATATTCATTTGTACCGTTTATAGCAATGAAAGCCAATATTTGTACATTGAGATTGAACCCGTTACGTGTTAATACTTCTTATACTTTATTTAGTATTTGCTCTTCTTCGATTTTGTTATTATAGAGCAGGTCGTGCTCTGATAATCCGCTTCCAGAATAGAACTGACTGCAGTATTTTCGAAATAAATGTATAGGGCCGTCGCCTTTAATCAGAGCTGGTTCGTTCAAATGCACTTTATGGTCCCAGATGGCAACGTCTTGGCCTAAGTCTTTAAAGTACACATAAAGAATTGCCATAGACATAAAGAACCGCATCAGCGGCGCAGGAATCAATCGTAGGAGGGGATGGCTTTTTAAGCCGCTTAGATCCATATGTACTTCACTGGCATAGTAAATTCTAGTTTGAGTTAGACTGTAGGGTTGATAAGAAATATAATGTCTAATACGAGCATTCCAATCAGGGAGAGTGGTTTCAGTGATCGTATAGCCCATACCGTGGGAATGCATATTGAGGTTTACGTTAACAAAGGGGCCGTCACAAGGCATGATGTTTTTGCGTTGGAACGCTACCTTGCTATTTAAATAAGGGCCTTCGTAAGTGACGGGCGCGAGGCTTTGACTGTTGAGGTAACCGTGTGTGGTAGCGAAGTGGCCCAGGTCTACAGCATTTTCTTTTAAATCTTGAACGTGTGCATTAACCAGGAATGTTCCGTTGTACATTCTGCACCAGTCGCCATGTTCTTCTTCGGGTATCGACCATTTGGGTGTTCGTTGGTTTTCGCTGTAGTAAAGATAAATAAAGCTATTTCTTTCAATGACCGGATAGCTACGTGTGCAAAGTTTGGCTGTAGGAGGTGTGCCATAGCTGGTTTCTGTGCACTTACCTTCACTATTGAAAGTGAATCCGTGGAAAGGGCAGCGAACGTCTTCGCCAATTACTGTGCCACCTTTGCCAAGGTGGGCGCCTAAGTGTGGGCAGTGAGCATCTAATGCAAATGGCTCGCCACTTTCACCGCGGTAGAGAATGATGGCTTTGCCACAAATTTGAACCGTTTGTATTTTTCTGGTCTTTAGGCTCTTCACTCGACCTACGCAATACCAGCTATCTGGAAGTGTTTGAGTCAAACTGTCTTCTACTCTACTTGTTGGCATGAATGATTTCCGCTGTCTATCGGTTTTGTTTTGTGCTATGTAGCAGCACTCAAGAGAACCGAGTTTTCTCGTTTTCTCGACCAAAAAATCAAGTTAGAGACAGACCAGCTCAAGGTACCTGAAGAATCTATAACACTAAATTTTACATTGACTGATCAAGAATTTATTACCAGTCATATCTAACAGTCTTAATAATATATTTATAATACATTTAATTGAAATGGAGTCATTCCATATACAATTTAACTGGATAAACTTTCGTTCACATTGAGGATATTTATTTTATTTATGAGTGACCGAGTTTATTGAGTATTAAAGGAAACTCTTGAATTCATTTGATCCATTGCTATGTATCAACATAGTATTTTTTCAGGAACCCGGAACCATTTCGCCGATTTAAGATGTTTATGTATTGATATTATCTATGTGATCTTCTAAGTCGTATCTGATTATAAATACTGTATTTAAACCGTGCGAATCATATAGTCACGTTATTATTTTCGGTTAAAACTATCCTGTTATGGCTCATTTGGTGGGAAGCTATCTACCTTTTACTACTTGGGTTTTCTAGGTAGCCTCATTGAACTTGTTATATTTGATTAAGTCAGTATCTGTTTAGATGGTGACTTTATGAAAACGAATTACTGGTTGAAGTGTATGGCCGTGGCGTTAATTATTACGCCTTCATTAACATTAGCCTCGCAATTAACCGATCAGCTGCAGGAGTCTTTAGAGGAAGCCGGTAATAAGCAGAATGCAGAGTATGTTGCTGCATGCCTTGATATAGACAAAAAGTTAAAAGGAGCAACGCCAGAGGCGCAGGCGAAGTTTAAAGCTAAACTCTCGCCTAAAGGGGGGCAGTATATTGACCGGTGCTTAATTTTTGCGGAAGAATATAGAGCTGCGTTAATGAAGGCATTAAACCTATCTTAAGCTGGTGGTGGTTCATTAATGATTCCATAGCATTGTGTTAACAGTTCTTGTTCTGTGCCGTTAACGTCCTCCCATTGATGCTTTGATGAGCCGTGAATGGGAAATAGATCCGGGTAAGATTGGTTCGGTGGTTGTACCTGGTGATGATAGCGGCAGAGGGGGAGTATTTTGGCGTGTGCGCCTGGCTTTGTCCTGCCGTCTATATGGTGCAGTGATATGTATTGCAGGCCAGCAGAGGCGGTTTCAGTGCTATCTATCCAGCCTTTATTAAGGCAGCATATATACCCAATTCCCCTGTTTTTTTAGCTATCCGTTTCTCTGCAGCAGTCGGATTCTTACTCATTTATTCGGTGGTGTTAATCCTTTTACAGCTCAGTATAGGATATAAGGACGGTTCGTCCTTTCTACCTTGTTCTACACCATTATTGGATATGTTTAAAATGAACTATTAATAATTTCTTCCATCTATTATTGATAACAATTCTATATTTGGAGTGATCGTTATCAGATTGCGAGTAGTGGTTATTTGTATTTCTATGTACTTGACAGGGTGTACATACTTCGAGCATATAGAGCTAGACCCTGTTACAGGTAAGCAGTTAAACGGATGCCATAAATGGTATGACTATGCCGGACCTGCTAGCGTTATGCTAGTGTAGTGTTCTAAATTAATTGAAGATTATCTAAGGTGACTCGCGCTCGGTTAACTTTCTCTAAAATTTCTTCTGCTGACTTGGTCCAAACAAAAGGCTTGGGATTCTCGTTATACATTTCTAGATACTTTAAAATCTTAGATTCCAAATCTTCCACGGATGTAAATACGCCACGTTTGAGCTGCTTTTCTGTCAATATACCAAAGAACCTCTCAACCAAATTTAGCCAGGATGAACTGGTCGGGATAAAGTGCAGCTCTATGCGTTTGTTTCTCTTTAACCAGTTTCTGACTTTTTCGTGTTTATGAGTTGCGTAGTTATCTACGATGATATGAAGTTCTTTTTCAGCTGGTGTCTGGGCTTCAATCTCTTTTAAAAAACCCAGGAATTCCTTATGGGTATGCTTTTGATAACACTCCCCAATTACTCGACCAGAAGCCACCTCCAATGCCGCAAAAAGTGTACTGGTACCATTGCGCTTGTAATCATGTGTCATGGTTCCACAGCGGACTTTCTTTAACGGCAGGCCGGGTTGTGAACGATCTAAAGCTTGTATAGAAGTCTTTTCATCAACACAGAACACGATGGCATTTTCTGGCGGGTTTAAATATAGCCCAACGACATCACATAATTTTTCTTCGAATTTTTTATCATTACTGACCTTGAATGTTTTTTCCAAGTGAGGTTTTAAACCAACAGATTTCCAAACGCTATGCACAAAGTTGTGTGGAATATTTAATTCTTTTGCGAGTGATCGAGTAGACCAGTGTGTTGCATCAGCCGGTTTTTCTTGCGTTGTTTTTTCGATGACAAGCTGGCGGAGCTTTGCCTGCTCTAAAGAATTCTTACCACCATGATTATTTCCTCGTGGCTTTTCTTTACAGAGAGATTGAATTCCTCCATCAACGAATCGATTACGCCAGCGACCGACTTTATTTTCAGGAATATTTAACTTTTCAGCGATAGATTTGTTATCTTCCCCGTCTGCTGCCAGCAAAACAATCTGTGCACGTTCATGCAACCTGACGGGCGTAGACCTGCTATTAACATATTTTACCAGAGTATTTTTTTGCTCATCGCTCAATGAGATTTCTACTGCAACTCTCATGCTTGAAAGCTCTCAATCTATAAAAAAAGGGATTTTATCAAAAAACAGAATAATATTCACTTAGTAATAAACACTACACTAGCACTTAAAATCAGGATCTATCCAGATTGCATTCGTGATAAGCGAACAAGGTTATAGCAAATCACTGATGACCAGACAAAAGCTTGGAAGCCATCCTCCTTCTTCCACATCGCCTTACTCGCTCCATAAGCGCGTTTCAACTCGGATATATTTCCTTCAATGCCTGCACGAAAATTTCTCAAACGCTTAAAGGTTTTCTTTTTAACCCCCATCGCCTGATAAGAAATACCTACCCGCTTATGAAAAACTACGCGTTTTACACCCAGACTTCTGCCCGCTTCAACATTTTCCTTGCTGGCATAACCACCGTCACAAACTACCGCTTTAGGGAGGCACCCAAACTGTTCTTCATGCGCTTTTACAACAGGCAGAAAGCGCTCTGAATCAGCAGGATTGCCGTCTTCAATGC
Organism: Pseudomonadales bacterium; assembly: GCA_013215055.1. Lineage (GTDB taxonomy): Bacteria > Pseudomonadota > Gammaproteobacteria > Pseudomonadales > DT-91 > CAKMZU01. The sequence goes on from JABSRQ010000052.1 coordinate 32,830, forward strand.
AAAGATAAGTAATGAAACCCCGTAGGTCACTGGCTAAGTTGATCTTATGGCCATACTGAACATCTCGAAATCCTTTCACTATCACATCGGTATGTGGCTCAAAAATGCTGACAATTTTTTCTGATGAGTGCACTTTCTCATGATCAATAACACGCCGTTGTGTTTGATCAATAACTTTTATCATTAGATCACGATAATGCCTAACGTCTTCCCTCCATTGCTCCGCAGCCGTTGTCATCGGTGCTTCATGCAGGACTTTTTCCAATCCACGATGCGCTTGTTTTAATACGATGCGTACCAATTTCAGCAGATCAGGATAGAGCGTTTCTTTCTCTGAATTTTTCGCGTTAAATATCCTGAAAGCCAGTGATTTAGCTGATTTCGTTTAT
>JABSRQ010000053.1 GCA_013215055.1 Pseudomonadales bacterium
TTCATTTTTATGTTTTGCGGTGAAGGTTAATTGCGCCGCGCCTAAGTGAGATGTCGCCCGCACTTTAAACGTGAACTTGGCCTCCCCCCCTTCATCGATATTCAGTAAGACCTTGGCATCCGACAATATTTTAAGCTGTTTAGATGCCGATACACTTAATGCTACCTCGGCATGCTCTCCAGAACCTTGGATAATATTCGCCACACCTACCGTCACTAAAAACTCATCCCCCGGGGCTGCCTGCATCAACACATTAGGTGAGAGTACAAACGGGCCTCGTACAATGGCTGATGTACTTGCTGCACCCACGGCATCTTCACTCACAGCCACGGCCATAATGCGTAATTCGCCGGCAAACGTATCGGGCACATCAAATGTCACGGTATTTTTTTTGTCATTTGCAGCATAGATGCCAGACCAGAACACGGCCGGCTTATCGGTTTTTCTGGCAAAGGGGTTAAGGTTTTTAGCCAAGGCCTTTTTCTTGGCACTGCCGCCACCACTGGCCGACAAGGCTTTAACGATGTTGAAGTCGGGTAAAATCAAATCTAGAATTTGTAAAGTTTCTACACCTAAAGCCCGCTTTTTCAAGAAATGTGATAAGGGATCCGGGGTTTGATAGTTAGCCACCTGCAAGATACCTTCATCAATCGCAAATACGGCGATTCTGGCAGGCTTATTGGTTTTGAATTGAATCTGCATAGGCTGGCCCGGCCGCACAATCGCTTTTGTGTTTAATTCAATCGTAATACGGCGTTTACTCTTATCCAGTGAAAAGGGCTGAACCGCATAACTTAACGGGCTGGTAAACACTTCTTTAGAACTGATATCCCGCACAAAAGCTACATTCACATAGGCTGTGCCTTCTAAATCATCAGGGATTTGAATCGATTGCACCGTGCTTTCTTGATCGGTTTTAAACCAGCTAAACTGCTGCACCTTATCCGTCTCTATCGTGATTAAACCCGTACCGATATAAGGTGCCTTGATATTCATCGTAATCATATCGCCAGGAAAATAATCACTTTTATCCAGCTTTAATTGTAGCTCGGCATTTTTATCGATCTTGCCGGATAAATTAGCAAAACCCACCACCGAAAAAGGCACACGCGATAAAGACCTATTTTTATCATCAATAATTTCTAGCGCATAATCACCCGGAGAAGCGGTATCAATATCGTATTGATAACCGCTTGCCGATAACACAAATGCCTTGCTTGATACTTCAACTTCTTTTTTAATGGTTTGATATTTATAGGTACCATTTTTTTGTTTAATCAGGGTAGAGACACTTTGTATCTCAATCAGTCGCAGGCTTAAATTTTCCGCGGTCTTTTTCTTCAGGTTTTGATCAATCGCAATAAACGTGATCTGCCTTTTACTCTTGGCGTTAATGTAGTCCAGTTTTCCATCCGATTTATAACCCACCAATATGCTTAACGGGGAGATAAAAGCGCTATTAGCCGCAATCACACTGCGGCCTCCAGCTTGATCAAAGCCTTCAACGGTAAAGCTTAATCGATAAGTGCCCTGCTTAAACTGACTTACATCCAAATCAAACTCAACTATACCATCCGCGTCAGTACGGCTATCGCTTAATAAACGATTAACACTTAATGGCTTTTGATTTTTATCAAAAAAGGTATCGGTAAAGGTGTAATCTTCATAGGCTATAAAACGAAAATGATGAGGTTGAATCGTTAGACGTGCTTGCATCTTTCTATCTTGAGCCGCTGTGCCAAATAAATTCTTTAAGCTTACCCTTGCGGTTATTTTCGACTCGGTATTCCAGCCTTTATTAACCACATTTAATAACTTACTTTCTATCTTCATCGTATCGGGCTGAAATTCTTCTATCTTAAAACCCGTACTGCCAATTTCCCGGCCACGGTAGCGGTTGTCCCGAACCAGATGTAACGAGGCGGTATAACGTCCGGTATCTGAGCTAGCCGTGCTTGGGAATTGAAAATCTGCAAATCCCATCGCCGGCAGCTTAAATTTATTCACTCTAAGTTCTTTATTACGTGGCCCTCTGATCACTAACTCTAATGGAATATTCTCAACATTAGAGAGGTCCATCTGCTTGACAATCATCGCAAAATTGATAATTTCCCCCGGCCTGTAAATACCCCTATCGGAGAAAATAAACGCATTTAAAGCCTGTTTATTGGCATTATTAACTTGTACACCACCGATATCAAACTTCGACAAGTTGATTTGACGTGAATGCCAATCAAAGGGAATAAAAGATAAATCATTACCCGATTTAATCACATAAACGGTAGGCGTTTTTTCAGTCGAAAGCATTGCGGTAATAGGCACGGCTACGTGGCCACGTTCATCGGTAAAACCGGTAAATATAGGTACGCCATTACGGCCTAACAATTCAACTTGAGCTGCTGCAACTGGCAGGCCATTGGCTATAGACTGGACAAAGACATCATGGGATTTATCCGAATTATTTTTTACAATTACGCCTAGGTCTGTCACCAAGATCAAACGTTTATCATGCGCCTGATAAATCTCTTGTTGACGCTTCTCGTCATAACCTTTGACATCTATAAAAAACAAACCAAATTGATTTTTTTCTTTAGGTAAAAACTGACTTAAATCAATCGATGAATAATTCGCGATCTTAGCGTGAGCTTTACTTAACGGAATGATCTGCGTTTCAAAATCGGCAATATTGTGTTCATTAAAATTCCAATGTTTAAAACTTGGATTATTAATGTCTCCACGGGTTTGAGAGATCAGATGATAAAGCTGGCCAGGTAGTAGCCGCCCTACGGTATATTTCAACGCGGGAACACCACGGGTCAACACACTGAGTTGATGATTACCCGAATAGGTTAATACCGCACCCTCTCCAGAGATATCAACCTCTTTGGGGTAGTTAGGTGCCCGTAATACCTCATCATAAAAAGAGGCATGCACAAATTGATTCACCGAAGTCAGGCCTTTATCGACCTTGATATAAAGAAAACGGCCTTCGGGTATATCCACTTTAAAATTATAAACTTTGGAGCTGTTTTTTTCGTTGGCAATCGCGCTAAATACCACTTTTTCACTATCGTGTAATACATTGTTATTAACCTGCCTTGGCCCCTTCCAATAACGTTTACCGTTGCGTTGTCCCTTAGCCGGCAACAAATACATGGATAACTTTTCCATTAATTCTTTTTCGCCAATATTATCGGTAAAGTTCAACATCACCAATTGCTCGGGCTGGTTTTTCTCGTTTCTTACGATCTGGCTATTGGCATCTATCTTTAAAAAACTATACACATCGGGAATAAAAATCTTAGTCTCTTCAGCTTGCTTGCTCGCCTGCCCGCCAAGAATCGATACAAGCCCCTCTTTAACAGAAACTTTCATATAATTAGATTGCTTGGGTAAGGCAATCGCCTCAGATTGAATATAGGCTGTGCGATAATTTTTATCGTAGCTAACGGTAAATTGATAAGGTTTTTCCGCGATCGTGATAATCTCACCCGAGCCACGCATGCTCAAGGCCAAGCTCGCCTCTAATGAGGTTTTATCGATAGGATGACTAAATTCCAGTGTCGCAATAACACGCCTAATAGAAATATATTGGGGATCTTGATAAAATTCAATATGGCTGAATTCTGCCTTTAACACGGGGCTTGTGATGGTATAGCTGCTTTTTGAAAGCAGCGTATCTGCTGCAAAAATGGATGATTCAAAAGAGACGGTATATTCAGTGCCTGCTGGCCAATCCGTTTCCGGCACAAATTGAAGACGTCTATCGCTCAGCCACATCCATTGACCTTTTTTGGCGGGCGATAAGGAAATACCATTTGTCACGGCCTTAGCCACTAAATCAATTCTCGCCACCGAGGGTTGGCCTTCGGGACGGGCCTGATCTTTATGCATTTGGGAAAAATCATAGGCAAAATGAATATTCAAATTACTAGGCTTGGCGCTAGAATAATTGGGGGTAATATGAAGTTTATCGATAGTCGCCTTGATCATCACAGGCTTGGGTAGGCTGTCGTAATAGAGAAAACCTGCCACAGAACTGATAAGCAATATAAGCACAACAATAGAAGCCTTTATATGGCCTCTAACAAGTTGATGGAGGCCTAGCAACCACGGTGGTGCAAGCCAGGAGATTTGACCGATAAATAACGCCAATAGCGTAAAGGGAAAAAGCAGTATCTTTTTCATAATCCATCCCTAGATGATCATTATTCTTAGATTTAACAAGAATGTTTAGCTGACATTGTAACTACATACACTAAAATCCCCTAACGATTAACTTCTACACATTACCAAGACAAAATAAATAAAACCTGGGCCAATAATACCGGAGGGAAGAGGGATTTAGCGGCGTCATCTCGGTTGATCAGCATTTGCGAGGCCATGATAATAAAAATTGACAGCGCTACTTGAATTAAACACAGGAATAAAAAATCCTGCACATTCATAGCTACATATCGATGTAACTGTATCACATCAAAAGCGGTTAAAAGAAAACCGCCACAGCTTAAGATGATGGCTGTAATCGCTAATACCTCAATTAACCTTACTAAGATGTTCATATCTAAATTATCACCCATGCCGCAGGGAAAACAAGCTTAATACAGCGGGTTTTAATGGTAAATTTGGATTAAAAAAAAGCCCAATAGGATTAAAAATTATATTGGTAGGCGAGGCTTACCGTACGCGGCTTTTCGTTATGAATAAAATATGAACCTGTAAACAACGCCACATCATTACCCCAATTACTGGTTTGTTCATTACTGATATTTTTAAACATTAATTGCAGCAACCACTGCTCATTAACCGGTATCAGATTAAACGCTATATTCATTTTCGCATAGCCGTCTTGGATCAAATTCGGGTCACCATCATTGGCAATAAGAAAGTCATCGACATAACGCAAATCCACTACAGAATTCAATGATAATAACGCACTTAATCGGCGTAGATATTCAAGGCTGATATTAGCCTGCCATGTAGGTGAAAACTGGGTAGGTTTATCCTTTAAATTTTGCAGACCATCAATACACCCCTGTGCCGGTGTTTGCCCGGCATAACATTGTGCATCGGGGTAATCGGTATAAAAGGAGTCTAGATATGCCAGCGCTGTATACAGCTTAAGTGTATCGGTGATGGCCCAACGGCTGTCTACCTCTACACCTCGATTAGTGATGGCCCCGGCATTGTTGACCAAAAAACCCAGCGAACCATCGAAGGTAGAGATCTGCACATCATCAAACTGATTATAAAAAAGGGCAATATTTAAACTCGCCTGCCCATCGGCAATCATCGCTTTATGGCCAATCTCTAGTGCATTAACGGTTTCGCTTTCAAACTCAAAACTGTTGGGGTCACCATTACCCAAAACCGCATCAAAACCACCGGCCTTAAAACCTTGGCTGGCTGAAAAATACAACATGCCATCATCACTGACCTGCCATGATAGCGTCAAATTTGGTGAGATATTTTCATCTTTGCGTTCACCGGTTAAATCATGTGCAAAAGAATTTAATAAAGTATTAAATACGCCGATGATCACCGGGTTATCCGAGGCCGTAAGCTGATTCAATTCGGCTAATAGCTGACGCTTTCTTACATCCTTAGAGTCATTGGTATAACGTAGGCCTAAGGTTAATTCCCAAGCGAGGTTGATATCCCATAGGGCCTGATAAAAAATCGCAAAACTCTCTTCGGTTTGTTGAAAGGAGGTTGGCCTGGAACCGGCAAAGCTTGTTGGCGGCAGGCGCGGATCTGGCACTTGATAAAGGGCAATATGCGCAGCACCGGAAAATTCGGCTTCACTGCGCTGTACATAAACGCCTGCGGTATGCTGCAAACCCGCATCACTGAAACTGGTGAAACGGATTTCCTGGCTTAATTGCTCGAAGTCTTCATCCAGCTGCACCGCTAAAACAGACAGCGGCGAATAATCACCGTCGGTGAACTCCTTATGTGTATAGGCGAGATAGCCCGTGGTACTGGTTATCGTAAAGGCTTCTTTATCCCAAATCAGGGTAAACAGCGCATTATCGGCATCGGTGACGGCCTGTTCCTGATTAAAATCAAAGCTGCTTAAACCGTCTAAACTGGTTTGCAGCTTCCCTGCGGCGTATTTAATGTCATTGTTTTTACAATCATCAAACAGGCCGTTTAAATCCAATATACTCTGTAACTGCGCCGAACATTTTAATAGCTGACTGGCCCGACCTTCAACATCATGTTGGCTGGTTTCTATTTTGCTATAAAACGATAAACTTTCATTTAATACACCACTTAAGCTGAAACGTAAAAGATAATCTTCAAACGCGGGTTCGTTGCTTTTATTCGGGTTTTCCAGCCAACCATCCAACTGCGAGGCCTTCATTGATATACGCATATTTAAGCTATCATTGAGCGGTCCTGAGCTGATAAAAGCCACACTTTTTTCGGCCGTCTCGTTTTCATAAAAAACCTTTATCGAATTCATCCAATCATCACTGGGTCTGGCCGATTGAATGTTAATCGCCCCGGCGATGGTGTTTTTACCAAATAAAATCGACTGCGGGCCTTTGATAATTTCCACCTGCTGAATATCAAATAGACCATTTCTGGCGCTGCGGCCACGGCCAAAATAGACACCATCAATAAACGAGCCCACCGATTGTTCAAACCCCTGATTCACCCCCGAGCCTATGCCGCGGATAAATAGCTGATCACCGATACCGGCCTGGCCGATATGTAAATTGGGTGTATACAGAGAAAGTTCTTCGAGGTTTTGGATATGGTTATGTTCTATTTTAGCGCCAGAGATGGCTTGAATAGAGATAGGTACGTCCTGATTCAATTCCTGCCTCTTTCTGGCCGTCACAACCACTTCCTCCATATATTCCACTTCTGAGGCGAACAGAGCATTAGGAAAATGTAATCCCGCAAAAAATAACCCTATCGCAATATGCAGGACAAGAGTACACATCATGGTATTCATCATTTGAGTGTAGCTTCGAATCATTATTAAGGCCTATTTTGACAGCTATGACTTAATCGCAACGATAAACGCGAGAACAGAGAGTTAGGGCTATACTGTTGAATATTCTGGCATCTGCTCTAGATACACCGTCACGTTTAGCTTGCTGCCTATCATCTATCTAGATAAATAACCCTATAAGATAATCCTCAACGGAGCAGCTTATTTGAATATCACGTTTTCCTATTGTTGCTTGATCATGCTGATTTTTTGCCAAGGCATACAAGCTGATGGAAACGATAGTATCAGTGCGCATCATGTCCCCGCCCCCTTTCACATTGATTCAACATTTCGCCAAACCAATTTTATTAAGCATCTCGCTTTTTGGAACGACGAATCCAGGTATTCCTCTGCTCAAGACCTTATAAAACAGACTTTTACTCCCGTTTTAAGCTCAGAATTTATCGCCGGTTTTACCGACGATATCTATTGGTTTAAATTCTCATTACAAAATACGCTAGCTCATGATAAAAACATGTATATACAGGTCAACAGAGCCCTGTTGGATGACATTCAGTTTTTTGAAATTGATAACGCAGGTCATATAGAAAAGCTATTTCATACGGGTGATAAACATATTTTTTCGTCACGCCCGCTACACACCCCTTTATTTGTATTCCCTGTATCCCTACAAGAAAATAGCGCACACCATTATTTGATGCGCATACAAACCAACAGCATCTTACACTTTGGCGTATACCTTTATGATCATCAGGGATTTATCCAATACTCAAATACCTTTAATTTACTCTTTGCTTTTGTGTATGGCCTGTCTGCTGGACTGATTCTTTACCATCTAACGGTATTTTTATTAACTCGGGATGTCCTTTATCTTTATTACAGTACTGCCGCACTAGGGCTTACGTTTATTTTTTCAATAACCGATGGCACAGCCTATATGTATTTATGGCCCCATTCCCCCGACTGGCAACAAAAGTCCCTTTTTGTCTCGGTTGCAGTCACCGTCATCTGCGCCATACAGTTTGGTCGCTGCTATATGAACACCAGCGCCTGGTCTACCTATACCGAATACAGCAGCAGGCTTTGCATGATAGTGGCCTTAATAGCGATGATATGGCCATTTATCGATGATTCTATGCAACGCGCCAATATCATATCGGGGATTTCAATGTTTACTGCGCTATTTACGGTATTCACCGGTAGCGGTTATATGGCGTTAAAACGCAATCACTCGGCAGCATTATTCTTATTAGCCTGGGTACCGACATTAGCGGTGGGGATTCTGCTTTGGTTAAATATCCATTTTAATTTTTTCGACCACACACAAATGATGATCGTGCATAAAATCACCATTGCCACACAGTTGTTGGTGATGGCGGCGATCCTTGGCCAGCGTATTTTGGATTTACAGCGTTTCAGTAAAGAAAATCTTAAAAAAGCGGTCTCGGCTGATATTGAAAGAAAAACCAAAAGTGATTTTTTAGCGCGTATGAGCCATGAAATTCGCACACCGATGAATGGCATCATCGGCATGACAGGCTTCCTGAATGACACAAAGCAAACGGATACCCAAAAACAATATACCCATATTATCCAGACCTGCTGTAAAACGCTGCTTAACGTGATCAACGATATTTTGGATTACTCAAAAATCGAAGCAGGAAAAATGGATATTGAAACCATCACCTACGATGTTCATCACCTATTGGCAGACTGCTGTGAGATATACCGTGAACAGGCCTGCATCAAAGAAATTGAGCTGCTGTGCTGGATAAACCCTGATGTGCCTGAATTGATTTTGGGTGATGCATCCAGAACCCAGCAGATTCTGATTAACCTGTTAAACAATGCGTTTAAATTTACCGAAAAAGGCCATATTCATATTTATGTAAAACTTGTTGAAAAACCACAAATGCAGCTTTCATTTACCATTGAAGATTCCGGTATTGGCATGAGCGAAACAGAATCCCAGGGTTTATTTGAAGCCTTTACTCAAGCTAACACCTCAACCTCTAGAAAATATGGCGGCACGGGATTAGGCCTGTCGATCTGTAAACAATTATCAGAGTTAATGCAGGGGAATTTATCGTTTGAGTCGCAAAAGTCTCAAGGCACAAGTTTTACATTAACCCTGCCTTTGCTGGGGCAGCGTCAAACCCACCCACAAAATAATAATACAAACCAGAAAAAAACAGGGATATTGATAAGCTCTGATAACAGCTATAGAGCCTTTGTAGAAAAAGCATTAATCCATCAAGGGCTGTTATTGCATTGCAAACCCGATGCAAACAAGCATTACCATTTTCTTTTGATTGATATGAGACAACTATCTGATTGCGAAAAAACTATTCTAAAACATTTTCCGCCATCCCTGCGATCTACCGTGCCCACAGCGTTATTAACGGCTTCATTTAAAGTGGATGAAAATCAAAAGTTTGCTGAGTTAAACCAAGCATTCAGTCACAGCATCAACTTACCAAGGCCCTTGGTAAGCACAGAGCTTAGCTATCTGGTAAAAGGTTTATTAGAGGCCAAAAGCGATCAACAAGCCATCATGGTTTATTGGCGTAACCAAGATAATGAAGAAAGCACAGAAAACATTTCACTCAACGGCATGCACGTTTTATTGGCTGAGGACAATCAAGTGAATCAGTTAGTGGCCCAAAAGACATTAGAGCGTTTTCATTGCCAGGTGGATATTGCCAATAACGGCCGCGAGGCGGTTGATCTGTTTAAAGAAAACCAACTAGGCTGCAAAACACCACGTTACCATCTGATATTGATGGATTGCGAAATGCCAGTAATGGATGGTTATACCGCCGCCGATACGATTCGTAAACTGGAATCCAGCGCCGGTAATACTATCACCCCGATTATCGCCTTAACCGCCCATGCGCTTCCCGAGCATATCAAGAAATGCCACGACCATGGCATGTATGAGGTATTGAACAAGCCGATTGATGTGCCCAGAATTGGCCGGCTGCTACAAGACTATTATAAAAAATCCAAACTGACGCCTGAATCTTAGCTAAACAAGCTATAGCCGTATTCATATTTTATGGACTATTTATCGACATAATCAAAGATCAACTTATATAAGCCATCAAAGAATAAGATTTTCTACCAAATACAGACATAGCTAAATACGCCAATAAAACCTCAAGACCAACTATATGCGTTAATAATATTATAACGAGTATGTATTTGTTCACATACATTTATAACAGAGCTTGCTCCCAAATTTATAAGGCTGGTAAAGGTATCGTAGATTGATACTTTATTGTTAAAATACTCGAATCTGCATTATCTCGCCCCCTCCAATCTAAAAGGATCTTTAGATGCTCCCAGCCACTAGTCATTCACACGTTAAAAGCATCCTAAACTGGCTGCTCTGCCTCAGTTTAATGTTTATATTATCCGCCTGTAGCAGTGGAAGCGGCGGCGGTGAAAATGATGGAGATGGCCTGAAGCCAGGCGCAGCTAATATAGAAGCGCCAGTAATAAAACTCAATGGCGAGTCCAATACAACGCTACAAGCTGGAGACACCTACGCTGAAGAAGGTGCTATCGCCATCGATGGTGCAGAAGGCCAAGTTACCGTAACAATTAGCGGCGATGTAGATACCAGCACCCCGGGTGACTACCCCATTACCTACACGGCAACCGATAGCGAGGGTAACACCAGCACCGTGATTCGTATTATCACGGTAAGCGACCCCGCGGTGTTAGATGAGACTGCCCCGGTGATTACCCTCAACGGTGAAAGTGAAATCAACTTGACTGTAGGAACGGTTTATCTCGAGCCGGGTGCCACCGCACAGGATGATCAAGAAGGTAATACCAGCGTAACCCTCAGTGGCAGCGTAGATACCAATACATCTGGCAGTTACACCCTCACCTACAGCGCCAGCGATAGTGCTAACAATACCAGTGAGCTGACACGAATAGTCATCGTACACAGCATCCAAGTGCCGGATACTACCGCGCCTGTTATTACGTTTGTGGGTAATGCTGAAATTAATTTAAATGTGGGCAGTGCTTATATTGAAACCGGCGCAACAGCCAGTGATGACATCGATGGCGATACACCAGTAGTGGTATCGGGTAATGTCGATATCGCCACCCCCGGTAGCTATACCATCACCTACACGGCGGTAGACCAAGCTAATAACACCAGTAACAAAATAAGAACCGTTAACATACTCGATGTGACCGCTCCCGTTATCACGCTCAATGGCAAAGAGACCATCAGCCTCAATGTGGGAACTACCTATGTAGAACCCGGCGCGACTGCTCAAGATACCATTGATGGCAACGTCACCATCACTACAACAGGCAGTGTCGACACCAGTAAAGCAGGCACATATACCATCACTTATAGTGCCAGCGATTCTGCCGACAACGGCAGTAACAAAACCCGCACGGTTAACATCTTTGATATATCTGCCCCTGTCATCACGATGAAGGGCAGCAGTAGTATCAACCTTAACGTAGGTGATACCTATACAGAATCAGGTGCAAGCGCAGAAGATGCTCAAGAAGGCAATATTGCAGTGACCACCACTGGCAGCGTAAACACAAACCAAGCCGGTATTTATACAATAACTTACAATGCCAGTGATAGCGCCAACAATAGCAGCAGCGTTAGCCGCATTATCAACGTATTTGATGTAACCGCACCAATAATTACTTTACAGGGCGCTAGCATCATCAATCTTAATGTCGGAGCAGCTTATACAGAATCAGGTGCAACCGCAGAAGATGCTCAAGAAGGCAGCATTACCGTGACCACTTCCGGCAGTGTAGACACCAATAAAGCTGGCACATACACCATCACTTACAGCGCCAGCGATAGCGCCAACAACAGCAGCACAGTTAATAGAACAGTCAATGTATTAGATGTTACTGCGCCAGTTATTACCCTTAACGGTGATAGCGAAGTGACTATTATCGCAGGTGATGCTTACACCGATGCAGGTGCCAGCGCCGAAGATACCCAAGATGGCACAATCATCGTTTCAACAAATAACCCTGTAGATGCTAATGTTGCCGCTACTTATACCGTCACCTACACTGCCACTGATTTAGCTAATAACACTGCCAGTGCAACGCGTCTTGTTCATGTTTTAACACCCGATCTAACGGCACCTGTTATTTCTCTTAACGGCAACACGACTATCACGCTGTTCAAAGACGAAGAATATATTGATGCTGGCGCTACAGCCACGGATAACAGAGATGCAAGCGTGACAGTAGACAGCAATGGCAACGTCGATACGAGTACGCTCAACAGCTACACCATCACCTATAGCGCAACGGATAGCGCGGGCAATAAAAGCGGTGATATCACTCGCACCATTAATGTTGTTGAAGAACGTGCCTTTATCACCACCTGGAAAACCGATAACACCGGTAGCAGTAATGATGATCAAATTAAAATTGGTACATCGGGTGAAGGCTATAACTACCAAGTAGTTTGGGGAGATGGTTCAACAGACAGCAACGTTACCGGCGATATTACCCATACCTATGCTATTGCGGGTACTTATACAGTCTCTATCAGCGGTGATTTTCCTCAAATATATTTTGGAGCCTCAGCTTATGATAATAAAAAACTGCTGACGATTGAACAATGGGGCACTACACGTTGGCAGAGCATGCATCGAGCCTTTGACACTTGCTTTAATCTAGTTGGCAATGCTGTTGATTCACCAGATTTATCGCGTGTTACCGACATGAGTAGGATGTTTTTGAACGCAAACAAATTCAATCAAGACCTCAATAACTGGGATGTTTCTTCGGTGACGAATATGGAACTGCTGTTTTATGGTGCTGATATCTTTAATGGCGACCTGAGTAGCTGGAATGTATCGTCAGTAACAAATACGAAACAAATGTTTTCTGGTGCAATAGTATTTAATCAAGATATCAGTAGCTGGGATGTGTCTTCAGTAACCTCGATGGTTCGTATGTTTGCAGGTGCTAATGCTTTTAATCAAGACATTGGCCGTTGGGATGTATCCTCTGTTACCAATATGTCATATATGTTTAATGCGGCACATGCTTTTAATCAGGATTTAAATAGCTGGGATGTGTCCTCTGTGATTGTCATGAGTGACATGTTTAATGGCGCCAGGGCCTTTAATGGCAATATCTCGGATTGGGATACATCATCTTTAAGGTATATCTCTTCTATGTTTTCAGATGCTGCAGCTTTTAACCAAAACTTAAATAATTGGGATGTCTCATCCGTTACCGACATGACTAGTGTTTTTTCAGGAGCAACAGTATTTAATCAGCCATTATCTAACTGGGACGTATCCTCTGTTTCATCCATGCGTGCCATATTTAACAAAGCTAAAGCTTTTAATCAAAATATTAGCAATTGGAACACATCAGCGGTAAAAGATATGTCATATATGTTCCAATCAGCAATCATCTTTAATCAGGATATTAGCGGCTGGGATGTATCTTCAGTTACCGATATGAGCTATATGTTTTTATCTGCCAATAGCTTTAATCAAAGCCTTAACAGTTGGGATGTTTCTTCAGTTGTGGATATGAGGTCAATGTTTGAAAGCGCTACCATATTTAACGGCGATATCAGCAATTGGGATATCTCATCCGTACAACTATTAAATTATATGTTTAGAAGCGCTTACGCTTTTAACCAAGATTTAAGTAGTTGGGATGTATCATCACTGACAAGTATGGTTGCTATTTTTAGTAGTGCTAAAGCCTTTAATCAAGATATTTCTAGCTGGGATGTGTCATCCGTTAAAACTATAAGTCAACTGTTTGTTGATGCATTAGCTTTTAATCAAGATATCAGTAACTGGGATGTGTCATCTGTAAACCGTATGAATAGCATGTTTAAAAGCATTACCTTATCAACGGCCAATTATGATGCAATCCTTACAGGTTGGAGCGGGCAAAGCTTACAAAGTGATGTTGTATTTGATGGTGGAAACAGCCAGTACTCTAGTAGCGCTCAAGCCGCTAAGGATGTGCTAACAGGCACTTACAACTGGACAATTACCGATGGTGGTGTCGTCACGCCATAAAAGAGCGAGACAATCCATAAAAACAAAAAGGCGAGCATTGAGCTCGCCTTTTTTATAAAATCATCTCCTTCATATACAGGATTACCCCGTTAAACAACCATGGTGATAATCCTGTATTGCCTGTTCGATTTCTGCCGCCGTATTCATCACAAACGGGCCATAATTCACCACGGGTTCTCCAATCGGCTGGGCACTTAAAAACAAGAAGGCCGCATCCTCAAGTGCCTTGATTGACAACAAATCCCCTGGGCTTAATACTGCTGTTTGTCCCTGCGCTAGCACCTTGCCGGCAATTTCAAGTTGTCCCTTAAAACAATATAGCAACACCGTGTGAGTGGTTTTTGTAGGGATAGCCACCACATCGTCTTGGCTTAAACGTATATCAAAATATTGCGCCTCGGTGGCAATGTTTTTTACAGGGCCCGTGACCTTGTTATCACCTTGTATCAAAGTACCAGCCATCACCTTTATGCTGCTGCTGGCAGAAATATTTACGATGGGAAAATCATCACTCGCATATTCCTGATACGCTGCGGGCTGCATTTTGTCTTTGGCCGGTAGATTAATCCATAACTGAAAACCGTGTAAAAGACCTTCGGTTTGCTCGGGCATCTCCGAATGAATCACGCCTCTTCCGGCCGTCATCCACTGCACTGCGCCATCCTCTAACACACCTTCATTACCTAAGTGATCTTTATGGCGCATTTTACCTTGTAACATATACGTCACCGTCTCAAACCCGCGGTGGGGATGATCGGGGAAACCGGCAATATAATCCTGGCCTTGATCGGAGGATATTTCATCCAACATTAAAAAGGGATCGATATTGGCTACGCTTGGGGTAATAGCCCGCTGTAATTTTACGCCGGCACCATCGCTGGTCGCCCGGCTGGTAATCACATTCTTAATAAGTCGTTGCATACATCCTCCTTAGGCTGGCTGCTGCGCTGCTGATTTATGATTAAACATCTGCTGTCTATAGTGTGGTCTCAGGTAATCAATCTGCGGCCCTTTGGGGATAATCTGGCTGGGGTTAATCATCGTATGGCTAAAATAATAATGCTGTTTAATATGGCCAAAATGCACGGTGTCTGCGATACCCGGCTGCTGATACAAATCACGTAAATACGCCGATAAATGGCGGTAATCTTCTATGCGCTGGCGATTACATTTAAAGTGCCCGACATAGACGGCATCAAAACGAATCAATGTGGTGAACAAACGCCAGTCGGCCTCGGTGATAGTCGCACCGGTTAAATACCGTTGTTTAGCCAGTCGATCATCCAGTTGATCTAATGTGGAAAACAATTGCTCAAAAGCATTGTCATAAGCCTGCTGACTGGTAGCAAAGCCTGCCTTATAAACACCGTTATTTACCGTATGGTAGATAAGTGTATTGAGCTCATCTATGTTTTCACGTAATTCGGAAGGGTAATAATCTTGCTGGTTACCAGTCACCTCATTAAAACTTGTATTAAACATACGAATAATTTCCGATGACTCATTATTCACAATCGTCTGCGTTTTTTTATCCCATAACACCGGTACCGTGACGCGGCCGGTATAATCTGCCTTGGCCTGTGTATACACCTGATGTAAATAACTTAAACCCGATATGGGATTTTCATCACTGTTGATATCGTCTGCTAAAGGCTGAAATTCCCAACCATTTTCCAACATAGGCGCTGCTACCACCGTCACACCAATATGCGCGGTTAAATCTTTTATTTGCCTAAAGATCAATGTGCGGTGTGCCCACGGACAAGCCAATGATACAAACAAATGATACCGACCGGATTCTGCCTTAAAACCCGCCTGCCCTGTTGGCCCCGCACTACCATCGGCAGTTATCCAGTTTCTAAAGCCGGCATCTTCACGTTTATATTCGCCATCAATATTTTTATACCATTGATCCTGCCACTGGCCCTTCACTAATAAACCCATCTGGAACCCACCTTAACTTTTAAATTAATTTCTGTAGTTGATGTAATCACTATAGCGGGCGATAATGATTTAAAAAATCGAAACGTTTTAACAATACACATCAAAAAAACTGAACAGTTATTATGCCCAGCCCCATTTCTTTAGAAGGTTTACAGGTATTAGCCGCCATTGCTGAAAGAGGCTCTTTTTCGGCTGCGGCAGAACACCTTTATCGTGTACCTTCTGCCATCACTTATAACGTAAAAAAACTGGAACAGGATTTAGGCGTAAAACTGTTTGTTAAACAGGGGCGCCGTGCGGTATTAACCGCAGCCGGTGAAGTTTTGTTGACGCAGGGGCGCCAGCTATTAGCAGAGGCTGAACGTATAGCCGAGTTAACCCGACAAGCCGATAGTGGCTGGGAATCATCATTGCGTATCGGCATCGATACCGTTGTTAATCCCGCAAAATTGTTTGATGTGATTAAGGTTTTTTATCAAGTAAATCCCACTATCAAGATCACCATCTATGAAGAAGTTTTATCCGGCGGTGTTGATGCTTTATTACACCAGCGCCTGGATTTAATGATCGGTGCCAGTCAGATGAAGGCCGAACAAAAAACGCTGAGTTTTGCGCCTTTCGCAACGGTTAACTGGGTGTTTGCAGTGCATCCTGAACATGTTTTAACAGACATAAACCGGGTATTAAACAAAGCAGATATCGCGGCCTATCGCTCGGTTGTTGTGCGCGACTCTGCGATAGATCAGGCACCACAAACCAGCCGGGTCTACTCTGACAATTTGCAATTTTCAGTTGCCAGCATGCAGCAAAAAATAGCCGCGCAAGTGGCAGGGTTGGGTGTAGGATTTTTACCGCAAAGTTTGATTGAAGAGTACCTTCATCAGGGGAAGTTAGTCAGCCTACCGGTTGAAGGTATCAGCCAGCAGGATGAGCTGTACCTAGCTTGGCGTAAAAACGCCAGCGGTAAAGCCCTGGCCTGGTTTATAGAAGCGCTTAAAAATCCCCATAGCTAACAAACGTTTAAAACGCATTGATTAGGATTACCACCTCAAGACTGTCCGCACCCAAGCTATTAGCCGGCAAGTCATGCAGTACAACAGCTGTTAGAAGTACGGTTTTAAATAATGATGTTGCCATGAAGGCCTGCTTTAAGAATCAAGCCTATTGAAATACGATGTGCCGTTAGCTCTATCACTGTTACACAGTCATCCGTCATGATCATAGTGACCTCTCGCATCATTTATTTCATTTTTATACTGCAGAGCTATGAAAACTCTAGTGCGTTAGTTTATGTTTTATGAGTCAGCATCATGTGTATTTCTTGAACTGTAGCAGTATTTCTCCAAGCGTCGATAATTCTGTCTTTATCTTTAAAACTATAGCTGATTACCCATGAGGCTCAGCTATCTTCAATAACCTGCAGAACATGGCTGGCGTTCACACGACTATCCATTGTGTTACAAAGTACAGATGAAGATACATATCACCAACAGCAGTGTATTAATGTTACACAATTGTTAAATAGACGGTAGTAGTTTGCAGTATTGAAAAGACATGATTAATTGCTTTAAAATTACACAATAATCAATTAAGGTGCGGTCGTTGCAGGAGGCACATTAAATTAAAAAAATGACAGGGCTTAATGGACTATAGCGGTTAGGGGTTGACTTCGCTAATTAATATCGCGAAGACCTTGTTGTTTATCATGCTATCGCAATGAGGGGATTTTTAAACTCATGAAAACTGTTTTTCGTAAAGCCGCCGTCCTGGCTGCTTTTTCTTCGTATTTACTGCCTTTACAGGCTGCTGCTGCAAACAGTGAGCTTGATGTCTCGGGCTTTGCTACGCTAGCCTATGGAAAAACCTTCAGTGATAAGGAGGAAGGCACTGTCAGTAGTATTCCCCAAGAAGGTGAATACCGTGATTTTAATAAATTTGGTCTGCGTCTGGACGCAGATTTAGAAGATAATTTGACCTTTACTGCTCAGATCGTTGCCAACGGGGTTAATGACTATGAGCCCAATGTCGATTGGTTATTTGTTACTTATAACTTCATGCCAACCTTAAGCCTATCTGTAGGTAAAGTTAGAATGCCGCTGTATATGTATTCTGATTATCTGGATGTAAGTTATGCCTATCAATGGATCTCACCTCCACAATCTGTTTATGGCGTGCCTAGCATCAGCTCCACCGAAGGTGTGAAGCTGGCCTGGACGGCTGATATGGGTGGTCAGTGGACATCTGAGATGTTGTTGTGGACGGGTAAAACCCAGGAATTTGAAGCCGCATTAGGCTCTGATCTTATTATTGAAAATGGTGTGGGCTTTGCTTGGGCTATTGAGCGTGACTGGTTGACATTAAGAGCCGTGTATTTTGGTGGTAAAGCCACTGCAGATACTTCTGCCGCGACTGCAGACCTGTTTGATGGTTTGGCTTTAATTGAAGGCAATGTGCAGCAGCAGACGGCCGATCCAAGCTATTCATTGAACGGGGTCAGAGAAGACTTCGAGTTTGTAGAGGATGATGCTGTGTTTATGGGGCTGGGAGCCTTTATGGACTTTGAATATGCGTTCTTCGGTGCTGAAGCGACCATGATCACAATGGACAAAAATGTCGCCGTGGGTGACTTAAAATCCTATTACGCCATGGCCGGAGTTCGACTGCCTGGTGACTGGTCTGTGAGCCTGACCTATAGCGTCAATGATGATAAAGCCAATGAAGAGGTGTATGAAGATTTTCAAACTATAACGGCTGATCATGCTGCTATACCGTTATTTGCACCTGATGCAGACGGTAATATGGCACCCTATATGCTTAATGATACTACTCAGGCAACAGTTGCTCATATTGTTCAGGGAACCGTTACCGGTATCGAGGCACAAACTTACGAAGAGTCTCAAACCTATACGCTGGGTGCTCGCTGGGATTTTCATAGGTCGGCAGCTTTTAAGATGGAATACCTGCATCAAATACGTGACGGTATGAATGGTAATACCGCAGAAATTTCCACCACTGATGCTGACGCCTTTCGTGTAGCATTAGATCTGGTCTTTTAAGGGGGATTTATGACATTCAGGATGTTGAAATTAATAACGTGTCTGATGGTATTAAGCCTAGGCTTACCATCTTTCTCTGCCGCTGAAACCGTTGTGGTTGTTCACCCGGATAATAAGAACAGTTTGGATGCTGTGATTATTCGCAAGATTTATTTGAGCAAAAATAAATCTTTTCCCAATGGTGATAAGGTCGCAATCTTCGATTTGCCGGAAGGCAATAAAACCCGCGATGAATTTCGTGACAAGGTGCTGAGAAAAAGTGCATCTCGCTTAAGCTCCTACTGGGCTAGAATGCTATTTTCTTCCAAGGGTAAGCCACCCAAGGTGTTGAGTGGTGCAGATGAGGTGAAGGATATGATATCGAGTAACCCAAGTGCCATCGCCTATTTGGATGCTAGAGATGTAGATTCTTCTGTGAAGGTTGTGCTTCACGTTAAATAATCCAGCTTGTTACACGCCCGTGTAACAACTCATCCCATAAGTGCAGCCTACGGCTTCACTTATGGGATTAAAAAGCCTGCACAAAAACATCACTTATTTTTACTAATAATCCCCTGAGCATGAAGGTGGCTGCATCAAAGTTGATGCTAGTTAAACTCTTCTATCTGTATCTCACTTTATTTCTCTATCGAGCTGATACCCCCTTGTTTAAGGCATGAATAAAATTTCATCAGTGCTTTTACATTGAGAGAATCGAGACTTAACAATCTCGGGCTTATTGAGGGCGAGAGAGCAAACGAAAGAACTGGAAAAAATACCCCATGGCCTATAAAAGGATCGCTTAAATGCTTAAGTTAATGGCATTGGTTGACACATTTCAGGCATTATTAATGCCTTAGTTTTAAGATGACTTCAATATATTCTTTAGCCTACGAATTGCCTTAAAATCACTTTAATTGTAGATGCTCATATTATGCTAACAATGGGCGCTCAGACTTTACTAGTCAGAACTTTTTTTTAGGAAACTCATGCATTGCCCTACAACCTATTAAACGGTTAAGCTCACTCTCAATCTAGCCCCCGTCATACGAGGCAATTCAATGACATCACCAAAGCGTATTATGATCGTCGCCTGGGGCAGCCGTGGCGATCTGCAACCTGTCACTTCACTGGCACTACACCTTAAAAAAATGGGCCGGGACGTGCTTGTTTTTGGCACACCTCCGGCAACCGATCTGATTCAGGCTAATGGCATTGATTGTGTGGTTGCCAAAGAAAATATCGAAGTATTTGTGGAAAATATGTTTGCACACGCCGACCTTTCAGACCGCTCTATCGGCGGCTTTATGAAACTGGCCAAATTTGCGAAGCAATACTTAAACAGTGCGGAATATGTAGCCACGCAAAAAGAGGATATGAAGAGTGCGTTAACGGCGGCACATAACTTCAAGCCCGACGTGCTTATTGTGCCTAATCTAATCTACGCACCGTTTATGTGCATAGCTGAAGCACTACAAATCCCTGTGGTCACCTATGATTTGCAGATCAATCATCCGACCTCTGAGTATCCACTCTTTACCATGGAGATAGGAAAAGTACCTGCGTTTCTCAATCGCGGTCTCTACAAAATCAAAGCGTTAGTTTACCCAAAGACGATCAAACCTAAGTTCGACATGATGCGCGAGATTTGTGGGCTTCCACTAGCCACCTACACTGACGGCTCTCAATTTGACATATGGCCACACAAGCTGCCGCAAATCTGTGCCGTCTCTGCAAGTTTATGTCCACAACCTGCAGATTGGCCCACCCAGAAATTGATGGGCGGCTGGTGGTTTCTCTCCAGCGGCAGCAACTATACCCCAGCGCCAGAACTTGTCGATTTCCTCAAGCACAAGCCGGTCTACATCGGATTTGGTAGCATGAAAGGCAACCCTGAGTTTTGCACAATGCTCTCAACCTTAGCGATTAAAAGCCTGGAAATTGCAGGCGTTAAAGGTGTGATGTTAGGTGGCTGGGCTGGCCTGACCCGAGAAACCCTTGACACTTCAACCGAGGATGGTAAACAACTTTATGCATGGGCTAAAGAGAATGTTTTCGAAATCGACTCGTGTCCACATGACTGGCTGTTTCCGCAATGTGCGGCTGTTGTACATCACGGCGGGGCAGGAACTCTCGCTGCCGGTATTCGTGCCGGCTGCCCTACTATCGTTTGCGCTATGCAAGGCGACCAACCTTTCCATGGCTCGCTCGTACAGGCCAGAGGAATTGGCAGATACTTGGGCATGGTGGGTTCACCGACGTTGACGCCTGAGGGCATAGCAGCAGGTATCAAGGCGGTGACAACGGATCAGGCGATCATCGCTGCGGCAAGTGCTATGAGTGAGCAGGTTCAGTCAGAAGAAGGGCTGGCGAATGCCGTCCGTTTCATCGACAAGATGGCAACGTCATTTTCATATCCCTGGCCTATCAAACATAATCCGGATATCTAAAGGTGGTTAGCTAATTTAAACCAGGACTTTAATCACCACTGCCGGGCTGCCCGCACACAGCGTATTCGCGGGTAAGTCATGTAATACAACACTGCCAGCTCCCACCACCACACCATTACCGATTGTAACACCTGCAGCAATGGTTACATTAGCTGCCAACCAGACATCATCACCAATGTGTATGGCCTTCGCCTGCTCTATGCCGGTTCGTCGTTCTTGTGCCGATAAAGGATGATTCACTGTGCTGATCACCACATTCGGGCCTAATAGGCAGTTTTCACCTATCTGTACCTTTGCCGCATCAAGAATGGTGCAGCCGTGATTGGCATAGAAATTTTTCCCCACCGAGGTATTAAAACCATAATCACAATAAAACGGCGATTCAATATCGGCCCGTGATTCAACTTGCAATAATTGCTGAATCAGGGCTTTACGTTCACGGTTTTCAGTAGGTGCTAATTGATTAAAATGGTGGCAGGCCTGCTTCGCTTTTAACCGCAGCTGCTGCAATTTTTTATCATGTGGATTATACCAATCCCCAGCTAACATTTTCTGTTTTTCAGAAGCCATTATGCACCGGCGTCATCAGACATATTAACCAGATAATGGCCTGTGCCCTCACCTTTTAATATCGCATCTAGTTTGCCAGGAACATCGTTTAACGATATTTCCGTGTTGATGCTTTCCAGGGCGCTGTAATCATTTAATTGGGCAAATGTTTGCCACACGGACTGCTTTTTCGCCACAGGGATTTCCACCGAATCCACACCTAATAAATTGATGCCGCGTAAGATAAATGGCAACACCGTGGCATCATACCTTGGCGACTCAACCAAACCACAAATCGCCACTGAACCACCGGCCTTGATCTGTTTTAAAACATTACTCAGTGTTTGTCCGCCAGCAACATCGATGGCAGCAGCAAAACGCTCTTTTAATAATGGTTTTTTATTGGCATCTGAAAACTCGTCTCTCGCTATCACATCGCTTGCCCCAATGCTTTTTAAGAAATCTGTTTGTGTCGATTTTCCTGTACTGGCTGCCACAGTAAAACCATATTGTGCCAATAAAAATACCGCAATAGAGCCTACACCACCGGTAGCTCCGGTGACTAAAACATCACCGTGTTCTGACTTCAAGCCCATTTTCAGCAATTTATTAATACATAAACCGGCGGTTAAACCGGCAGTACCTAATAACATGCTTTCTCGTAATGAGAGGCCTTCAGGCTTTTTAATGGCCCAAGCTGCAGGAACCGCAATCACCTGCCCTAAGCCGCCCGCCGTATTCATGCCTAAATCGTAACCCGTGACAATGACTTCATCACCTTCGGAAAAATCGGACTGTGAAGAACTCAGCACTACACCTGCGGCATCAATACCCGGTTGATGGGGGAATTGACGAGTAACCCCTTTATTGCCTGAGGCTGACAACGCATCTTTAAAATTTAAGCTGCTGTAATGCACTTGAATGATTAATTCACCGGCAGGTAAATCCGCCACATTGCGCTCTACAATACTATTGCTAAAACCATCTTCCGTTTCTTCAATCCACAGGCTTTTATATGTTGTTATCGTCATCGTTTGATCATCTCGGCTTTTTATTTTTGTTCGCAATTTAAAGGTATAGCTGCGATATTAAACTCCACACGGACTCATCATACACAATTTTTTCAGGAGCAGATTATGCAGTGGGTCCTCTTTACATGCAGGCCTATTTTTCTAGGTGAAAGATCGAAAAAAATCGAGCCCATAAAAGGTTCACCCAATTTAATTCATGCGGGGTTAGCATACGCCATGTAAGGCAGTACAGGTATTTTGCCAAGAAGATCTAAGTGTTCAAAACCCTGCTGACTGATAGAGTAAGACACTCTCGGAATATCTAACTCATCAGCCATTTAATCTTCTTCTGGCATTAATGTACAAACACCACTCTGACCAGCGTGGTGATGGTATCTACCTTTATCAGTTTGTTAAACGTTTCCGGTTTCACTTTCCTGCCAGCTTTTTTTGCCGCTTTATCCAGAGATTTATACGGCGATTGGGTGTGCACCTTAGAGCTAAGCACCTTACCCGTGGCATTGCTGGTAATCTCAAGCACCACCGTACCTTGCTGGCCTAACTCATAGGCACGTGCAGGGTATCTGATTTTCTGCGTCACCTTCAGGCGCAACGCCGTCTTGTATTCCAAAATGGCACGTTT
Organism: Pseudomonadales bacterium; assembly: GCA_013215055.1. GTDB lineage: Bacteria > Pseudomonadota > Gammaproteobacteria > Pseudomonadales > DT-91 > CAKMZU01. Next base: position 23,663 of record JABSRQ010000053.1, read on the forward strand.
TTGTTGCAAGGCAATCTCTTGCTGGGCCAGTTTTTGCTGACGATACTCATTTTCAATTCTGGATTTCTTGACCCTCGCTTGCTCCGCAGCCTTGGCTAAACGCTCTTGTTCCATCTCGGCTGCCTGCTCTTCTACCGCTTTGGCCATGGCGGCTTGTCCAGAAGCCTTGGCTCTGGCAATGGCATCGGCCTTGTCCTTAGCCGTCGCCGCGGTTATCGCCAATGCCTCGGCCTCGGCTTGACTTGCCGCTTCGGCTAAAGCCTGCGTTTTGGCTTTATCTAAAGCCTTTTGTTGCTCATTTGAATGTTGCGACGATTTATCCAGCTTAATCGCCTCAGCGCTGAAACCCGTCACACCGATGGCGATGGTCTTGGCAAAATCCAGCCGTTTGGGTTTGGGGCTTAATAAATGATAAATTTCAAAGGTATCAGCGGTAACCTCTGCATCCGCCAGCGTCAGGATATCGGCCTTAAACTGACGAGAAGGTGGGCGTTTTCCTATCCACATATTCAACAGGGCATTAAACAAGGTTTTGCCCTGATCAGAGCTAAAGGGCTGACCGTTGAGGCTTAACACCGTAATACCCTGCTGACTGTATTCGATGCTGATAACATCACCTGCCAGAAGTGGTGTGGCTTGTGCCAGGCCCGCCAGGACATTCACAGGACTGTTGACACTGGCATATTTTTGGGTAATGGACTTGCTATTATTAATACTAAACTGACTATTAACATAGGTGGAGAAGGAGCGGTTACGCCATTTAGAGGTAATGATACTCAGCTCCATCTTGGCCGGACTATGGCTGGCCATGATGGCTTTGGGATTTGCCGATTTCTCCTGTAAATACAGCGCAGCAACATAATAGCTGGTGCGTAACTGGTTATATTCAGCGATGCCATTTAATTGCAGTTCGGCCTGCGTCAAACTTGAACCCAGCATCAATACAATGGCCGGGAATACAGTATTTTTCCGACGGATAAAACGCAGCAGAGAAAACATCATACTTTTCACTTCATGTTCCGTATTCTAGTGTCAATATAGATAGTGTAAATAAAGGGGGGGGATAATCTTCCCCCCTTGTTGATTTAGAACTTCAGCATAAGATCCGCGCCTATGGTTCTGGGTGCACCGAAGTAACCCACGGGCCCCTGAGTGAAACCGGTGAATTGATAGGCCACATAATCTTCATCTGTCAGGTTTTTGGCCCAGACCGAAACCACTCCGGTCAAACTCTTACCCATCGGGATCTGATCCCAGCTGATTCTGGCATTGGTGATACCATAGGCATCTATCATCACATTTTCGTTTTCTACCGCTGTGCCGGTCAGCGGAGATTTGTAGATGGATGCCCCGGTCATTGCCTGCTCATCACGCCAGTTATAGGCCAGCAAGAATGCCAACTCACCCATATTACCCACGGCTACACGGTATTCGGTACTCAGCGTGAAGGCATGTTCCGGTGATAACGGCATCTGCCAAAAATCACTGATATCGGTGCCCGCTCCCATGCCATAGGTATCCTCTTCATCGATCACCTTATCAAACGAAGAATCCGTATACGCATAAGCCACATTAAAGAACCAGCCCGGCATAAGTTGTGCGTTGATATCCAACTCCACACCTCGAATCGTCGCCTCAGCCGCATTGATGATATTGGTTTCCCAGGCTTCGGTCTGATCAGGAATCTGAGTCACGTGCATATCGTCATAGTTATTCTGGTAGAGGGCGATATTACTGCGTAATTTATTATCAAACCATTCTGCCTTTAAACCCAGCTCATAACCCAGTAATTTTTCTTCATCATAAGGTTGTTTGATGCCCTCGGCATCAGAGCGCACATTATAACCACCCGATTTATAACCGGTCATGACCTTGGCATAGGTAAACATATCATCCGTAGCCTGGAAACTGAGCATAAAGTTGGGGCTGAAGTTATCAAATGTTTCCTCATCGGAGACGGTATCCGTCACCGTGGTTGTGTTAGGCACACGGAAGTCTTTGCTGATCTTGCGTGTATCCGAGGTATATCGGGCACCTAAAGTGAAGGCCAGCCTATCATCAGTGGCTTCCCACTCTGGTGTATAGGTCGCCTGACCAAAGGCCGCCGCGGTGGAATTTTCTACACTGACATGGCGTGAATATAGAATATTCAAGCTGTCCTCTTCCCCCTCCTCTTCATAATAATACAGGCCCATCACATACTGCAGGGTATCGGCCTCGTTGGCACCGATAAACTGAAACTCCTGAGAAATCTGATCGTGTTTTTGTTTAACATGATCCACAAGGGTGAAAAACAATTGTTCCGACATCAAAGGAGCCATATCAGGCCCTACCGCTGCGGTGAAGAAGCCAACTAAGGCAGGATCGGTAAACGGGCCTACGACGCCACCTTGCAAGTTGATATGCAGGTCTTCTTCCAATGAACGTATGCCGGTAATGGATTTTATCGTCAAATAATCCGAAGCCTGAAAGCTTGCGGTAAAGTTATGCCCACTGACTTTAGTCACCGTATCTTCGATGTTTCCCTGAGTCTGGCCGGTATCCTGTCTTTGTGTATTAACTTGTGCGGCAAACTGTGAACTCCAGTCGGCAGCCATCGCCGCCGCCGTATCCTGCGCCGAGATTCCTACCCCCACAGCTGCAGGATCCAGGGATAAGCCAAAACCTTCGGGAGGAGTTGCAGCCATGGAAGGGGTATATTGGCCGGTCCAGACCGGGATAGAAAAAGCCGGATCATGGGCCGTTAGCTGGTAATATTCCTGCGGCCCGGTCTGCTTGGATTGATCATAGGCATATTGCAATTCCAACCTGTCTACACCCGTGTATGACAACGCGATTCTGGCGGCCTCTTTATCATCCGCACCAAAGTCCTTATCGGCACCAGGAGTTGTATTTTCACGCCAGCCATCGGTAACGGCCTTGGATATCGCAATGCGGCTGGCAAAACCGCCAAATTCACCGCTATCGATCTGCAACTGTGCCCGTTGATAGCCATATTCGCCTGCCGACAGCCTCAACTGGCCACCAAAATCCTGGCTGGGTTTAGATGAGATCAGGTTAATCGCACCACCGGTAGTATTTCGTCCATAAAGAGTACCCTGCGGGCCACGTAATACTTCTACCCGTTCCAGATCGACGATCTCAGCATTTAAACCCAGGGTCTGACCGGCATAGACTCCATCAATATAGGTGCCCACCGCGGGTGATACGCTGATCTGCGAATCATCGACGCCAACACCACGAATACTCATCAACAAGGAAGACTTGGAGGTGGGTGAGGAGGTAATGGTTAAGGATGGCACCAGCTGATCGATATCAGACGCATCGTTAATATCGAATCTGACGATATCATCGTGACTAATGGCGGTAACGGCTACCGGGGTAGTTTGCAGCGGTTCGCTGCGTTTTTGAGCGGTTACAACAACTTCCTCTAGGCTGAAGTTATTATCGGCAGTCTCTTCCTGTGCCTGTATGAATGTGGAGCTGGATGCAATCATGATCGCAGCACTAATTTTTGATAATTTAAACCCTGGTTTTCTCATAGACAACAACCCTATCATCATTTTTATTATTATTTTTACTGCTTTAAACACCTGCTATTGGCTGTAGATTGCACCCTAACTTTCTTTAAAGCAAGCGCTAAAATATGCACTTTTTTTAGTGGATAAATTAGCTTGATTTTATATTCAAGCACTGTAATTATGGGGAATGAATTAACTCCTAAGAAGTCGGGGTACATGTTAAATAACCTGACGTTTTCCAATTTTAGTCTTCGCTTATTCCTTAATCATCGTTTTCTTTTTTTTCTTATAAAAAAATAAACTATCACTACCCGTTAAAACCAACGGTTAAATTTAATATCGTTCCGGCAGAAGAGAAATATTCGCAACGGGAGTACCGTATGATGAAGATTATATCCCACAGCTGTGTGAACTTATTGATGAGCATCAGATGAATTCACGCATTTAGCGCCACACACAGTAGAAAAAATAATGGCAGCTAATACCCATTTTTTATTGGGACTTTCACGCCAGTATCTTCGAGTCAGCTGAATCACTAGTTACTGCTATTAATGAATACTAAGCCCATTAATATCAACTCCCTTTATCTGCACTGCAGTGACGTACAAAAGATTAACGTAAGCCGTTTTATCACTTGTGCAAATTATGCTTAAATACACCGCTATTTGGCTCTGTCATTTTTCAGTCAAATTCTACACCCGTGTTTTCTGAGATATTGACGTTATGAGTTTTACCAAACAAATTCTATTAGGTTTATTCTTAGGCATTTTTATTGGCCTATTTTTAGGTGAATATGCCAGCGGGTTCTCTATCGCCGGCAATATCTATATCGCCTTATTACAAATGACTGTGCTGCCTTATATCGTGGTCTCCCTGATTGCCAATCTCGGGCGAATTTCATGGGCCGAGAGCCGCAGTTTATTGCTGTCTGCCATTTGGGTCCTAGGTATATTATTAACCTTAGGCATGGTGATGTTAATTGTCATACCACTGGCCTTTCCAGAATGGCAAAGTGGCTCCTTTTTCCGCACCGCCTTGGTTGAACCCACAAAAACCTTAGATTTAGTGGCGCTATATATTCCTGCCAACCCATTTAACTCCCTAGCCAATAACGTTGTACCTGCGGTGGTGTTATTCAGTATTTTATTGGGTATTGGGGTCAGCGGCGTGCCCGGAAGTGGTGGTTTTTTACAAGGGCTGGATGTGATTGAAGCCGGTTTAAACCGCATCAATAAGATGGTGATCAAATTAACACCACTCGGTGTTTTTGCGATTGCGGCAGGTACTGCCAGCACCATCTCGTTAGATGAACTGAGCCGATTGCAGGCCTATCTAATCACCTATTCGGTGATTGCGTTGGTGATGAGCTTTATTGTTTTGCCATTATTGGTCAGTGCCGTTACGCCTTTTCGTTACCGAGATCTACTCTCCATTCCCAAAGATACACTGATCATGATTTTTGCCGCAGCCAAAATTATTGTGTTGATGCCGCAGCTGGTAGAAAACGTAAAAGCCTTGTTTAAAAAATATGATCTGGATGATGAACATACCGACTCAGGTGCCGAAGTATTAATGCCGCTGGCCTATCCCTTTCCCAATCTGGGTACCTATATCATCTTGATGTTTGTGCCTTTCTCGGCCTGGTATATGGGGCGCTCGTTAGATTTATCCGATCAAGCGATGTTTCAGGCCGCCTCTTTATTAAGTAGCTTTGTTGCACCTATTATCGGTATTCCATTTTTACTCGACTTAATGCGTATACCTAACGATATGATGGAGCTGTTTATGATGTCTACCGTCTATACCGACAGGATTCGTGTGGTGCTAGGTGCGGTGCATCTTTTGTCGCTAACGGTGGTGGTATTAGCCATACGCCGCGGTGTCTTTAAATGGAATAGTCGCGCGCTGTTAAAGGCCATAAGCCTTTCAATTTTGGCCATTGTAATCTCATTAACAGGCGTTAATTTCTATTTAAATAATGTCATGGATGCAGAATATGCCGGTGACGAAGCGCTGATAGAAATGCGTTGGATGGATAGAACCGTGCCGGTCACCGTGTATAAAGATTCCCTGCCTGAAATAGACACTCAACAAAACAAAAATACGCATCAAAATCTGGATCGCATAGCTATCATCAAACAACGTGGTACGGTACGTGTAGCCTATCTGGCTGAATCCCTGCCATTTGCATTTTCTAACCAGCAAGGTGAAGTGGTAGGTTTCGATATAGAAATGGCTCATATGTTGGCGCATGATCTGGGTGTACATCTGGAATTGGTTAGAGTGAAACACCAAGATATCAATGTCCTGTTTGAAAGCGGACAAATAGACATCGTCATGTCCGGTTTAACCATAACTACGCAACGTGCGTTAGATTGGGAATTCAGTGAATCACCTATGGATTTAACGCTGGCCTTGCTGGTTGCAGATCATCGGCGTAAAGAATTTACCGCACTGTCGTCACTGCAAGATATACCCTATCTTACGTTGGGTACGGTTGTCTCTGATACGGCCTTTAAACATTTGTTAGAAAATGCGATACCCAACGTGGAGCTCATCACGGTTGCATCACCCAGAGCCTTCTTGAAAGGCAATGAACCCAATATTGATGCCATCGTCTATTCCGCCGAAGGTGGCTCGGCCTGGACGCTGCTTTACCCGGCTTATACCGTGGTGGTGCCCGAGCCCCGAAAGATTAAACTATCCATGGCCTACCCCACACCCAAAAATGATATTGTCTGGGCACGATTTATCTCACAATGGGTCACGATTAAGAAGAAAGAAGGCACGGTTGCGGCGTTATTTGATCATTGGATTGAAGGTAAAGGTGCGCAGGATAATACCCCACGCTGGTCCATCATTCGCAATGTATTACATTGGGTAGATTAACCTCTTCTGACTCAATTAAACATTAACGCGGCTGAATCCAGCCAGGTAAAAAACTGACTGGATCAAAATCAACCGCCTTCATGGTTGAGCCTGCTGCGCATAGTTTCTCGCTAAACTCGCCACTTTTAAGCGCTTCCATCGTTTCACTGCAGCCGCCGATAAACTCGCCAGCTATAAATACCTGCGGTATCGTAAAGCAGTCAGTCTCTTGCGCTAATGCAGCCCGAATCTGCCCTCCCCAATCGTCTTCTTGAAAATCTACACTGTCCAGATCAACCGCCAGATAATCGATGTCTAATTTGGCAAACACCTTTCTTAACGACCAACAAAATTCACACCACTCCAGTGCAAATAACAGCACAGGCTGAGAGTTATCTTTTAATAGTTGCTGTAAATAATCCTCGGCCGCCGGTATCACGGGTGCAGGTGCAGCGGCCACTGCTGGCGCTACTGGGCTAGGTTGATCAAAACGGGCGGCATCGGTAGCACGAGAAAGCTGCCACTCTTCATCCGACATATCGGCAGAAATACCATCAAATAATGGTGTCGATAAATAACGCTCGCCAGTATCGGGTAACATACATAAGATATTGCTACCTGCCTCGGCTTTTTCTGCCACAGCCAGCGCGCCTGCTAACGTAGCACCTGCGCTGATGCCCACAAAGATGCCTTCTTTTTGGGCCAGATCTTTACTCAACTGCAGGGCCTTTTTACCATCTATCGCCAAGACCTGATGCACACAGTGATTATCGATGCTGTCGGCGGTCAGTTTGGAGATGAAATCAGGCGTCCAGCCCTGCATTAAATGGGGTCGAAACTTGCTATGGCTGGCCGTTGGCCGACCATCTTCATCCATCTGTTGTTTAATCTCACTTAATAATAAGGCCGAGTTATCCGGCTCACAGACGATCACTTTGGTATCAGGGCTTTTTTTCTGTAAGACCCGGCTCACGCCCTTTAATGTCCCCCCAGTGCCATAACCGGTAACCCAATAATCCAGATGTGTATCTGCAAAAGCTGTCAGGATTTCTTCGGCTGTGGTTTTGGAATGGATATTGGCATTGGCTTCATTTTCAAATTGATGGCATAAAAACCAGCCGTATTTATCGGCTAACTCCTGCGCCTTATTTAACATACCCGTACCCTTTAGATGTGCAGGTGTTAACACCACCTTGGCACCCAAAAAACGCATCATCTTGCGCCGCTCTATGCTAAAGCTCTCGGCCATCGTCACCACTAGCGGATAACCTTTTTGCGCACAGACCATTGCCAAACCAATGCCGGTATTACCACTGGTCGCCTCAATCACCGTCTGCCCGGGTTTTAAAGCCCCGGATTGTTCGGCATCTTCGATAATACCTAAGGCCAGCCGATCTTTTACCGAGGCCATAGGGTTAAAAGATTCCAGCTTGGCATAAACATTCACATGTGCAGGGGCCAGCTTATTGATACGCACAATAGGGGTATTACCGATAGTCTCTAAAATATTATTCAATAGCAGTGAATCTGAAGCCATGGCTGAACCTTATTTTGCAAGAACGATGATGGTTTAAACATAGTTCAAATACGCTAAAAACGGCTAGCTAACGCCATATTCCTGACACGGCCCTGATATTTGTCGATTTCATAGGCAATTTTTGCTAGTCTGCGCGGGTTTATACTTCTTCATACAAGCCTTTTAAGCCCAGAACTAACCCACATCCGTTAGTTCTTTTAGCAGGACATCATTGTGCGTTATTGGTCAGATTATAAAGAAACCCTGGATCCCAAGGCGGATTTTAAATCCATATTTATCCGTTCCAGCAAGCGCTACGCCAGCCTGGATGGTGCCCGTGGCCTCACCATCTTGCTGATGGTATTATTCCATGTATTATTTGGAGTCGTACGCCTATTACATAAAAACTCCAGCGAAGATGAGTTTATCCGTAATTTCCCTGAATGGTTAAACTGGTTATGGCATGCCCAGGGCTCAGACCCGTTATTTGTGATGTGTGGTTTATTAGTCAGTTTCTCGATGTTTAAGGAGTTTGATAAAAACCAAACCTTACAAGTTGCGACATTCTATAAACGCCGTCTGGCGCGTATACTGCCATTGTTTTTACTGGCCTTGCTGATTTATATGCCCACTGGCAGCCACAATTTAGATTATCTGGTATCCAACCTATTTTTTGCCTCCAATTATTTTGATTCACAGCGCACCATCATCCCCGTGGGTTGGTCGCTGGATTTACAGATGCTGTTTTATTTCTTATTACCGCTGTTTTATATCTATTTATTTTATAAAACCCGCTTCAAAATCACTTTATTAGTCGGCTTGATTTTAGCCACTACGGTATGGCGTATGTGGATTCTCTATATGGAACCCAGCTTATATGAACGCCCATTCTTCGATGCGATAAGCGATAAAGAACACGCCAAGTTATTATCTCAAACCTTGTATTATGATTTTGATATGCGTATTGCCAGCTTCTTAATGGGCATGTTAATGGCCGCGTTACACCATTATCATGGCAACGTTATACGCAAAGTTTTTGAGCGTTATCCGCTGGTGAATATCTCTGTTTTGGTCACCGGTTTAGCGATGATTTATTTTTCCGTATCGGTGCCGTTTCATAATCGCCATGCCGAGTTTTATCAAGACTTCAGCCCATTTTGGAATTTCATATTCTTATCCCTGGCACGCTATGGCTATAGCATGGGCATCGCGATTCTGGTGTTTATGGTGTTAAACCCCTATGGGCCTTCAAAATTCTTTGAACGTATATTCAGAACCCGCCTGCTCTACCCGTTTGCGCAGCTGATCTTTCCGATATATTTATTCCATTTCCCGTTTATTGTTGTTGCCGCCGTGTGTGTATTAGGCACCACCGATAGACACGCCATCACCGACATTGCGGTATGGCAAATCTTTGCCGTATATGCATTAACGGTCCTGTTCACCGCAGCTTTTGCCACGGTATTACATGTTTATATCGAGAAACCGATAATTCGTATGGTGGATAAACGGTATAAATAACCCCCCCACCTTTTTTTAATCAACCCTGTTTGTGCCTTTAAGACAGGGTTGTCACTCCCCGCCCAA
>JABSRQ010000054.1 GCA_013215055.1 Pseudomonadales bacterium
CCCGATCTCAACACAGTATCCTGCTGCGTATTAAGATCTTGTAAGGCAGATACAGAAGTAATATCTGCAAACACCCCAAGTAAATGATCAATATAAACTTTACAATCACCCATCGTATTATCGTCACTCAGTATTTGCTGAATACATTCAACAACCTGATCTCTAATACTCATCTCTAATGCAATGCCCATTTAAAACGCCTTAATACTGCTGGTCCATCTTTTAACTCGCCAGGGTTTCACCGTGTAATTGCCCCATTAGCCAATCGTTAACCTCACAATCTATAACCAAATTAATCCGATCAATGTTACTGAGATTAGCAACACAGTGTGTTTCATCTGCATTGATATACCACAGTTCACCTGCCCGCATTGGCACAGTCTGCCCAGCTACGATGAACCTAACCTTATCCGATGTTATAAGAGGGATATGCAGACGCGCCTCACCAAATTCAGCAGCCAAACCAGCATCATTATGCGCAGCAATTTTTGCTCCAGCATTTAATCGCATTAACCTTACCGCTTTGATTGGGCAGTTGATATTAGCCAGGACAGTTCGAATAGCAGGACAGTGCTCTAAAATCGGCATATCCTGCCAAACACTCACACCTTCGATAGAAAAAGCCTGCAAAATAGGATGTGCATTTTGATGTTCAACAGCACAACGTAAAGGAAAAATTCGCCATTGGCCCTGGTAATTATCGACATTTACATGGTTCAGCCAGTGCGCCTCCATGAGGTAGTCCAAGTCATTCAATAAACCAGGTAACTCAATATCCATCTGCAATTTCCGAAATGCAGCTGTAGACATTAAGCTCCTCCTTAAACCTTCCAATTTTTCATTTCCCCGCCAATCAAGGCCGGTAGGGTATAAGCAATATAACCGAGATTTCATCAAACAGTACGAAGACTTGTATTACTGTTCCAACACTTCAGTCAGTAAAAATTCAGAGGCTATAGTCTGTAACCGACTATCAGGTTAACTTGTTAGATCGGTTATTGGTATTAAATAGTGAATGAACAAAGAGGCATAGGCATGTCTTTAAAGAATACTGAGATTAGAAAGTTATTTGCTGGTTAGATCGCTATATTCTGTCGCGGCCCATACGCATCTGGTAACTGAAGTGCGGGTGAAATAGGTTCTTTGACACTGATGGGCTGTAATAGCCTCATTGTTGGCGAACTATCTACCTCATTTTAAAAAATCTGACCGGCTGGTTTTTACACATTGGAGCCTAAGCTAGAACATTCCTAGTAACAACTAACAGGATTGGTATGCTCGGTATTTGGTTAGGGCTCCAAAGTGTCAGGAGCGGCCTCTGTCCAGCACAAAAAGTCCATAGGGCGTGTTGCTAAGTGTTACTCTTCACCGTAGTTTCAGTTGTTTTTTTAGAGTCATTATCTAGTTTTAATTCAAGCTCTTGTTGCTGAATAGATGTAGACCAGATAGTTAATAATGTATAAATCACTGTAGAAAGAGCAATAACTACGGTCAATGCAACAATAGACTTTTGGTGCTTTTCCTGACTTTTTGAACCGGTTTCAATAGAGGTAATTAATCTATTACCTACACCTACAAGTCTATCTGTAGATATTCCAACCTTGCTGGCTAATTGTTGTAATTCACTATCAGACATTAGATATTTCTCTTGTGCCATTCAACAGCTACTTCAACAGAGCCATTCGGTGTATACAAATATACATTGAATCATTCGGTGTATGTAACAAATTAGTTTATTTGGAACAAGTTAACGCCTGGCACACAGTGGAGCAAATTTGGCGTTTTTTTTTGCCGGCCCTTTGGCAAAAAAAGTGACAAAATTGCGGAGTCGGTGCTGCCACTTGTTAGGTGTCGTTGCTCATGAACCATTGGGCTTATAAACTTCCGTATTATGTATAAATAATTTATTTTCACAATATGATCTAGGTGCCAAGCTACTTGACGCCCCTAGTATCTTTGCCCAAGTGTTTCCGTAAGGATAGTAAATGTAATTTTTTAATACAGCTAAGACTTCCTCTCCATCGATAATGGTGCTTTCGTTGAGATACAATTTATTTATAATTATTTCTTTTTTTATAAACCTATGATCAAAAGGGTTTGTAAACTTTTCTATTTTAACGCTTTCCATGCAGGAAAGTTGGCATTCTTCTTTTTGAATTCTATATGGTTTTGTAAGACAGTTTTCACCACAGGATGGGCTAGACCAGTTTTCCCCTCTTATATATCGAAATGTGCCTCTATCATTACCAGGCTCTCTATTTTCTTTAGGTTTGTAGTCACATTCAATGCCTTTATAATTTGCAAGATCTTCAAATCCATTCTTGCACATTGAAGAACTACCAAGGTAAAGATAATCTATATGTTTAATGCTGTGTATTATTTTCCGGTCACTGGCTTCGCATAAACTTATAAATTGATGATAGCTGGGGTAGATTTTATGTAGAAACGGATATATCAAAGGGAATGCTACAGCCATGAAAACAAGGACTGCCTTATGTGTACGGGAGGGGATAATACGAACTAATAGTTTTATTATGGCAATATAAATAGCCAAACAAATCAATAACCCTATGCCCAACATATTCTCTCCTTAGACACCTAACAGTGTTTTTCAACGGAATGATTCAGTGTATACAAATATACATTGAATCATTCGGTGTATGTAACAAATTAGTTTAAATGGAATAAGTTAACCGGCTCATCTATAAAGCCGGTTTGTGTCATAACCAGTCTAATTGCCCATTTGATAAAACTCATTTTTCTCTCAAAAGCAGCTGTTCAATAATTGAACATTTAATGGGTGCTTAACTTTTTCCCATTAAAACTTTATTCTTCACTACACTGCATGATTCGATATATATTTGTATACACCGAATCATTCCGTTGAAAAACACTGTTATGCCTAGGTCGTAATTAAGGAATGAAGATGATTAATGCTAAAACATGGCATCGTGATCCAGAAAACCAAAAAAACTTTGCATGGAGTGCTACATCAGAAGGAGTTGAGCTACACCATACAAATGAAAATCCTTCATATACTATTCCGTGGAATGTTTTTCATGCGGTATTTAATTTCGCATACAATCTTGCCGCTCAAAATAACAATATCGCTAAAGTTGGAGTTAGCATGACATCACCCACAGCCGGTTCTGTTGGAGAGTGGGTTATGGGGCAGACTTTATCAATATCAAATGGTACTTTGACGCCAAGGCATTTGTCATTTCTTGGGCCTATTTATGGCCATATGGGGTTTGTTAGTCGTCAAATAAACGGTAATTCCATCCAGTGGCAATTCAATTTATAAAATGGCATAACAAGGGCGTGCAATCTGACTCCGCAAACTGTCACGCTTTGTGCGTGCCGCACAAAGGCGCGCCAGCCTGCTACGCAGTTGACGCCGGCGTTATGTGTAATAAATAGAGAGAAATGGAATTGAAGAAGAGTATTTTAGTATCGTTCTTAGCCTTGTTAGGAATTGGATGCGGAAGTGATATACAAGTCAGTAATCCTAAAATAACGGAATATAAATTTCTCGATGAAATGTATCAAGATAGTTACTTTCCGAACTCTATCGTAGATAAAGGGAAAATAATCCTTCTCGAACTCTGCTCTAAGATTGAAGAGAAAAAGCCTGAAAGTTCTGAGTCTGTTTATAAGCTTACACATGCTGCAACTGAAAAGTTTAATGAACTTAACAATGAGTTTGGCGAGAATGGAAGTGAAATAGAAACCGCAGCCAGAGAAAATATAGGAAAAGACTTTGCTCATATTCTTGAGTCTTATGGTTACAATTTAGATATTGAGGAGGCAATGGCACCTCGTGAATGGTAATCACATAACCAGAGCGTGCAATCTGACAGTCAAAACTGTCATCTTTTGTGCAAAAACCGCACAAAACCCGCCAATTTTGCCTGCAGTTGACGCTGGCGTTAGATTTAGGAGAATGAGAAATGGATGAGTTACATTTTCAGAGAATAAAAAACAAAATCAAAGAAATCCCTGATATGCGTGAAAGCGATGGTGATTACCAGGGGGTAACTTGTTTTTATAGAGGCCATCGGATTGTTTCAGAGCTTGTTGAAAACTTTAAGAAAGAATCTTTTTTTATACTGAAAGATTGCATTGTTTCCGATAATAAAACCTTGATTGAATCTGGCTATAGTGGGTTAGGTCAACTTGCCTCAAAGGAAGCAATAGATCTTTTAATTTCGACGTATAACTCTGAAAAGGATGCACACCATAAATACTTGCTGGCCATTACTCTTGGTCGAATTAACAAAGATGCTAGTAATAGTTTTCTTATTTCACTGATTGAAACAGAAAAAGACCCAGAAGTACTTTCAAAAATCGAGTTTATCCTTACTCAAATAGATCCGGAAAATACCGATATGGTAGAAAAAGGTTTGAATAGTATGGATGGTTTTACTAGGCATATGGCTCTCCAAAGTATTATTGAAAATGACCCTGCACACTTAACAATCGAGCAGTATCTTGAGTTTACGAGAGATCCATATGGAGATGTTAGAGGGGAGGCATTTAAACAAATAGTTACTTATAATCGTAAAGAGGATTTAGCACTATTCTACGATGCACTTTTTGATAATAACTGGCACGTAGCCTCTTCTGCATACAAGTACTTGTCTAAGAATATAAAAACGATAACTCCTGAAATTAAAGACGCAATAAAACAAGGTGGTGGTGCTAATTTCAAACGAGCGATAATTCAGTTCTTGAAAGCAGTCAAAGAACCTGATGCTATTCCTGTGCTTGTGGATATGTTGATAAATGAACGGTCAAATGAACGTAGATTTAATATGATTCTTTCAGCAATTAAATCATATAAAAAGGTTCCTGGAGCTGCTGAAGGAATTTTCAAATTACTTAAAGATCAAGGTTTTGATACTGAAGCAGGCCAATGTACAAGATACGATTTATGGGAGGCTTTGGTTGACATGAAAGCAACTAGGCTAATTCCAGACATTCAAGACTATGTGAAAAATAATCCGGTTGATTCTATACACTCAGAAACAGCTTTAGAAAAATTAGAGAATATCTAACAAGTTTATGCAGTCTTACTCGTCAACCTGTCACTTTTTTTGCCATAAACTCGGCAAAAACAGCGCCAGATTAACTCAGCGCTGAGCAAGGCGTTAATGGCTGCTTTAGAGAAAAATGGAGTTCGCCTAAATTTCTCAATGCCCGGTTATGACACAAACCAGCCCGTCATAGAATTTCCAAAGTAGTTTATTTGGAACAAGTTAACCGGCCAATCTATAAGGCCGGTTTGTGTCAACAGCCTCAGTTAGCCTTAACCCTATCTGTAGAATTCTAGAACGCCTTTAAGAAGCCCTTAGCCATATAGCGATTAATGCACAAATAGTGACCACATAGTGTAAGCGTTTATTTGTTAACGGGTTCACACTAAGCTACAATTCACACGATTCAAAAACAGGATGTTTGAGCTGCTGGTATGGACACCGCCCTCCAGGCTTTCCTTATCTCGTTCAGTTTTAACCCCATTATTTATAACGATCGATACCTATGAGTTGGCATGCTTCATTAGCTGTTGCTATGACAATGCTTAAACTTGATCATCTTATTAATTGATAAGGAACACCCAATTATGCTGAAAAAAACCTTAACCCTATTAACCCTACTAGCTTCAACCCTCTCTGTTAATGCCGCTGAAATTGCTTTGGATGATTGGTGGCTACAGACTGATAATTGCGGAGGCATACGTCAGAGTTCATCTGGCGAACCTGTCTTTTTTGCGATATCTCAGTCAACCACTTGGAATTCGAATGATACATACGAGATACCGGCAGGCTATCACTGGGCCACGCTTGCTGAGATGCACGCACTACTCCCAACGGGTAATGATGCAAGTACAAACAAGACATCCGCTTACTTTAACCAATGTGGCTGGGACAGATATACCTGGGAAGGTCAATTGCGATACTATTTTGTATTTAGTGACTCTGCAACAACAGATATAGGCATCCATACAGGCAATCATGACGACGTTGTTCAGGAACAAACTAATATTATCGAAGCTTTAGAAACAACTGAAAGATTCGCAGGATTGGTATTGATACAAGATCCCAATACAGTAGGCTTTGTTTCTATCGCCGGTGGAACAAATTCAGGCGATACCATAACCGCAACGGTTACTGATGCCGACGGTTTTTCTAATGTCTCTTATGTGTGGATGTCCAATGGCTCTGGTGTAGGTACTGACCAAGATAGTTATGTTACGGATAATAGTGATATCGGTAATACTATTACTGTTGATGTAACCTATACCGACAATCTAGGTGAAGCTGAAAGTGCCAGCTCTAATAGCATAGGGCCAATTGAAGCAGTGGTAGTTCCCACTGCCCCCAAGCCAGGGAGTACTAGTACTTTGCTCTTACTAATGCTAAGCATTTTATTTGCAGGAAGATTCTTTTTGAAAGCTGAAAAAGATCTTTTGTAGGCCTGTAAAGGGTAAGTTAAAAACCTAAAGCCCAGCTAAATGTTGGGTTTTTTTATGCCCACTAAGGAGTGTTTTTTGTTAAGGGTTCCTCCTGACGCACAGCAGCCTTCCGAAGAGGTTCCAGATTAGTTTAAATGGAAATAGTTAACGCCGCAAACACTGTTGCGGAGTCGGTGCTTTACCTTGTTATGCATTATTTTTTACTTCTATACACTTCTGAATTTCCATAACTGACTTGCTGATAAATAGTAACAGGCAAAAGCAGAGTATCAACAATTGGTGAAAATATCACCATATCGAATAAGTAGAAACTTAATATAATCTCGTTATAGCTTAATCCTGATTCGTTAGCATGAAAGCGACAAAAGTCATAAGTGACACCACTGTAGACCCTCGTGGTTGATTCACATTTAGTTTTATTTCGCTGTAAATCAGAACCAATTTCATGATTAGAACTTGTTACTGTTTTCATTGATCCACATGACGCAAGAAATAGAACAGACATGAATAAAAGAACTTGTCTCATACTTAACCTATCTCTCAAATATGTTTGCATAACGCCCGCAGTTGCGGACGACTTGTAGCGACGAAGGAGTGGAAAGTTGTTCCGACAACCTGCGCTGGTTATACGTTTTTCCATTACCTAAGAATACCATCTAACTCTTTAAGGCAGTTCATCGAACAATCATTTTTTTGATATGATTTAATCTTTTCCAATATGCTTAGTTCATATTTATTTAAATCATCCATCTTTTTTCCTTTATCCGTAAACCCATTTACATTTAGGGCTATCATTCCTTCGGAATATTTTAAAGCATCGTCGTATTTTGTATTTCTAATTAAGATAGATATAGATAAATACCCTTTAGCTTGAATCCATTCATCTCTAGTTATTTGTTCTACTATTTCATCTAATCAATTTCCGGCAGAATACTTAAAATATTGACCGCCTAAGAAAAAACCAATAAAGCTAAAAAGTATCGCGATGCCAATTTCATTTCTCATACTCATTCCGTATAAAGCTAATTATAACGCATAAATCGATATAATTTATTCAGAAGTGCTCGCAAAACCATACCGGCCCACGCACTCAGCAAGGGGCGTTCTCAATCGAACAATTCGATATATTTATACAGATATATATCGATTAAATCCATATATTCCCAGTTCTTTACATTTTCCAAAATGATTAATTTGGAGCATTAACATACTCCATTACAATATGGAGCAAACGCGCGGCCTGTATCACTTTCAGCATTGCAGATGCTCGCCAACTACTGTAATGGGCAAAGTCACATTATCAAGGCGTAAAAAAACCCGCTTTCGCAGGCTTCATAACTAACTCTAATCACAACCTAACACCTAATTTAAAACCCATTTATAATTGCTTGCACAATAGCTCACAGAAGCGGCTAACCTCTTTAAGCGCAAACCTTTACTGTCTGTAGGCTCAAGATCACTTACAAACTGTAAGAACCCCACTACCCCATCCCACTCAGGCGCAACGACAATCCCACACTATTGATTGGTGGCATACGTTACATCCTTAGAGTCATAACACCTGTTGTGCATATAACGCCAACGCCCCCATAAAGGGTAATAAGAATGGCCGTGACGGGTTCAGGCCTCGCTAACTAATTCCCTATTCAAGCAGCCACAACTCTTGCTATTCCCCGCTCTTTACTTATCCCCTCGTGCGATACGGTAGCCGCTTACAATTTATGTGCTTACATCAGCACGGAGGGCGCTATTTCATCAAGTGATAGGCTCTTAAAATCATCACCTCCTGCGTCTGTTTTAACATGACGGTTTATTACAGATAGAAGATCAGAA
Organism: Pseudomonadales bacterium; assembly: GCA_013215055.1. Taxonomy (GTDB): domain Bacteria; phylum Pseudomonadota; class Gammaproteobacteria; order Pseudomonadales; family DT-91; genus CAKMZU01. Next base: position 8,309 of record JABSRQ010000054.1, read on the forward strand.
CGATATTCATCCAGGGCGGTTTGTAATCGTTTATCGTTATAGGTGATATCAGCTAGACTGTCTCCATTTGGGTTATAACGGATGGCGACATCGGCCATATTCTTAAACTGTATTTGGTTCTTGCGACTAAAAAGTCTTCCCTCTTCGTGAAATGCGGTCAAAGTTCCAGACGCTGAGTTCAATCCATCGGTCCATTTAAAATACATCTGGTGATCCAGTGTATGCACCCAACAGACTTGCCAGATAAAGGTTGATAGGACACTGGCTAGACAGGTTTCATTCGCGGGGAATTGCTGAGTCGTTCTCTTGACGACATGATATTTCCATTCTTGTAGAAGGTTGATTTCCTCATCATTCATGCTTTTCAGAGAGTTATCGACAAACTTCTTGCTGGCCTTATAACCCGCTTCCAGCGCCATTACATAAGGCACATCGGCATATTCAGCAGGAAACTTTGGTGGGAAGCCAAATACCACAGGTCCTTTAGCCCCTTTGTTATTCATTCCGCTGTAGAACGACAGGGTTCTACCGGCCACCGAATCAACAAAATATTCGTTATCGGTATGATTAATGATGAGGTAGTCGGAGAAAAAGAATTTTTTCTCACCCATATCCCTATCCATAACAGCACCGCCCTTACCATTTTCATTGGTACTGAGATTACTGATCATAAATGGTGACAGCCACTGATGTAAAACCTCGCCGATAGGAAACAAGTTATGGCTTATTACCGTAGCGATGTCCGAAAAATGAAAATGAACCCAGTTATGTGACAGGGCAGGAAAAAGAAGATTCAGATTACTGATTAAGTGTAACTTGGCCTTATTCCATTCCTTACTTTCAGGGGTTACAACATGCCCATTTTTTATTGTAATCGAGGCCAGGCTATTATTCATTAGATGAACTTTTCGAATATCGAAATATCGATCCGGATTGGTATGGTATGTATCGAGACCAGATAGATCGAGTACCATTCCTGCATATTCAGGGTCTTTAATTAAGTTATAACATGCTGCGCTATTATTAATCATCTTAAACAAGTAATCATCTGACGGTACTACTTCATCTTGCACTGGATCGTATAATGCCCGCTTCACTCCTCTGACCACAGCATCAGCATTGACCTTAGACCTTCCTCCGGCCAGCAATGACAGATAAGGTGTGGTTACTCCTGATGCATATTGAATAGGCTGTCCTTCAACATCGGTAAAAGTCAGCCTTACAGGAACGATTTCCCCCGCTCGTGAACGCCAGCCTTTTGCCTTCAGCCAATGTAAGCTGAGTTTAAAATAATGACGAGAGTAGATAAAAGCCGAAGCGAGAAGAAGCGCTATCTTCTTAAAAAAAAGGGATTTTCTTAATGAGGTCATCATAACATTGCATTCCTTGCTGAATGTTTACGAAAAATGTAGGTTCGGGACATAGAGTACTATGAAACCATTACCAGCTCGACACCTAACATTTTTGATAAGTATCATGGTAAGCAATGACTTGTGTGAAATCATCTAAATGAGGTGGCAAAGGTATGGCCGGCCTAGCTGTCAGTATTTTAAACTCGCCCACTCACGGTAATGGTCAAAGTCAAAATTACAGTCGTAAAGAAGGCCCAATATGCTTTATATCGCAGTACTGAATTTGTTGCGGATTGAGCGGCCCGCCCTTGAGGTAGCGTGCGAGGCCCTAGGCCGCCACCAGAGATACATTTCTAATATAAGCATACTAACCACATCGTACAGGCAAAGTCCTGTAGGGAACATGTCACCTAGTCTTTACCTGTTAGAACCACTGGGCATTAGCAAAGTATCACATTAGAATTATTACCATTCTACGCCACTGAACCCAGTTAGTTTACTAAACCACATCAACATTTTGTACATTATGGTTTAAGAGAATTTGGAGGGAATCCTCCTTATACTTATCTTGGTTATGTGATGACTTTACATTTCCCATCTAATAGCTTTTGCATAACAACGATTAAAATTATTACAATCTACAGAGACATAGTCTTCACATTTAACATCTATAATGGCATCTGCTTGTACACTTTTTGCTGAAGAGACAAGCTTAGCAAGGTTGTTTTTGGAGTGATTTGATTCAACTATTGGATCATTACAGCTATCGGAATATAAATACTGAATTTTTTTAAACTTATACTCTGGCTTATTTCCTAACGTATAGATTTCTACCCTTTGATCATGGTTAAAAAGAACAGGAGGTGCAGGTTTGTATAGAGTTTTTGATGTTTCAGAATTTTTTATCTTTACAGCTGTTCCACCAGCATACGGAGCAGACCAAGAAAAAGCCGTAGTAGTTCTTCCCCCATAAACATTAATAATAGCATCGGCACCTACTTTTCTTGCTTCCTCTACCAGCAACGGATACAAACTTTCAACACTATCATAACCTTCTCTGGCATTTGCTTTCACAATGCCAATTACTTCATATTCTGAACCTTTAGGTAAACCTTGGCGTGAGATATCAATTGGCCCTTTAGTTTGTTCTGAAACTGAAACGTATCGAGCAGAAGAGGAAGAAACTGAGCCACAACCACCTATTGATGTGATAATAAAAAAGACAAAAAATAAACTTTTAGAATTCAAAATTTTTCCTTATGAGCTATAAATGCATAGAACTAATAACCCCACTTTCTAGGTTTCTGATCTCCTAAGTGGGCTAATCTTGCGACCAGAGCCATACTTATATCTTCGACAATATAACGGAGGTCAGCATGGAAAATCCTAACATAGTATTTATTAGTAAGGATATTCCAGTAGGATATGACTTGATTGTATCAGGAGTAACTGTAGAGCTGTGATTCAACTATAACCATGTTGATATCCGTAAGCGGCCCTTGGGTCATCGTAAGGTTTAATTAAAGACCTACACTTTTTCAATAAGGTCTCGGATCAGAAACCGAACCTCACTCCTGCTTTGGTAATGATATTACAGTAGCTACACCCGTAGACAAAATCTAACGATTTTCAAGATATTCATAGAACAGTTCACGAAACTTTCCTACTGAGTTTTTTTGCGCTCGATCTTTACCTATCAGGAAACCGATATTACGGGGTTCTAGTTCGGGATCGAGGTAAAATGCCCGCAGTGAGTGACGGGCGTTCAGCACAGAGAACGCCTCCGGTAATACCGTAAACGCATGGCCACTTTCCACCAGATCAAGAATGTAGCTAATCGAATTCACCTCGGTAATTTGGCTAAATTGGATATTGTTAGCGGCAAAATAACGATTCACGACTTTTCGGGTTTCGAAATATTCCGGTAGTAGAATAGCTTTTAAACCGTGTTTTCTGCCTTGCATAATATCAGCCACCAGGGATTCATGCTGCGGCGCAACCACAAGCTTCCACCTCTCGCTGAATAACGTCTCAAACTCGACGTTTTTGTACTCCTTTTGTAGGATAAAACCTATGCCAATATCGATCTCCCCCAACGACACTTTACTTTCAATCTGATGATTGGGCAGCTCTTCGATATGCAGGGAAATATTGGGGTAACGCCGGTCAAAATCTATCACGAGTTGACGCAAATAGAGCGCGCTGATCGATTGTAATACGCCGATTCTTAAACTACCTGCGTTGCCCGATTCGATATCCGCGACAGACTCCCGCATCAGCTCCACTTGATTCAGAATCTGCTTGGCAGAACTTAGCACCAGCTCTCCACTTTCCGACAGACGTACGCTACGCCCCACCCGTTCGAAGAGCTTGGTGTTCAGTTCTTCTTCTAGCTGCTTAATCTGATTAGACAACGCAGGCTGGGAAATGCAGAGTTGATTCGCGGCTTTGTGAAAGTGTTGTAGCTCAGCTACCACACGGAAATAACGCAGATGTCTTAATTCCATATTGGCTCTAACTTAACGCTATGAATAATTAACGGGGCTTTATGCGGCATGCCGCTTACTTTAATTGATTCATATAAGTTATCAAACCGATAAAAACAAAAACTTATACTTTGCAAATAGCTTTCGGCAATATTGTCCTCAGTCGGGCCTGACTTCAGTTTATTTCTTTTTAATACATAACATCTGGAGATAGATAAGATGAGTAGCAAACAATTTAGCTCAGCAAATTTTGGGCAAACCAACGCCCAAATCGAAGTACAAATGCCTAAACGGCTGGCCCATGTTGGCATTGAAAACAGCGAAGTCAGCGCTCAATTCTCTGCGCAGCGTAAACACCCTGTGCATATTGTCGATTTGCCCAGCAACAGCATTAGCATGACCATCGGAGGACTACTACCGGGTGATAGGTCCAATAGTCATAGGCACACGTATGAAACGATTGCTTACATACTCGAGGGCAGGGGCTACTCCATGATCGAAGGACAGAAAGTTGAGTGGCAAAAAGGCGATGCCATCTATATCCCGAATTGGGCATGGCATCACCATGTGAATACGGACCCTAAAAATGCTGCAAAATACCTGGCCTGTGAGAATGCTCCTATGTTGCAAAACCTTGGCCAATTAGCGATACGGGAGGAGGAAAAATGAGCCAGCCAATGCTATCGGGCATTATTGCCTACCCAGTAACGCCCTTTACCCCAGCGGATGGGAAAGTGGACCTGCCAACCTTAGGTATTGTGATTGATGAGCTGATCAACAGCGGTGCCTGTGCCATTGCAGCACTGGGCAGTGCCGGTGAAGGTGCCTATCTGAATGAACAAGAGTGGCAGCAAGTTGCCACATACAGTGTTGAACATGTTGCCGGGCGTGTGCCTGTAATTATTGGTATCTCTGAACTGACCACCACTAACGCAGTACTACGTGCACAGTTTGCAGAAGGCATAGGGGCCGATGCGATCATGGTTGCTCCACTGTCTTATTACAAGCTTAGCGAAGCAGAGATCTACCAGCATTATGCGGCGATCTCGGATGCTATCAACATCCCTATCATGCTCTACAACAACCCAGCCACCAGCGGCATCGATATGTCACCGGCGTTTATGTTGTCTATGGTGGAGGGTATCGAAAACGTCACCATGATTAAGGAAAGCACTGGAGATATCCAGCGTATGCACCAAATCTATAAGCTGTCGCAGGGCAAGGTGCCGTTTTTTAATGGCTGTAACTATATGGCGTTGGAAGCCCTAAATGCAGGAGCCGCGGGTTGGTGTACCGCAGCCCCTTGTTTAATCGGTGACAAACCTAAGGCGCTGTTTGATGCCGTGCAACGCGGCGAAGCTGAAGAGGCGCAAGAGCTTTTCTCTCAACAGCTGGAGCTACTGGAATTCATTGTAAAGGGCGGCCTAGCTGCCACGGTGAAAGCAGGATTGGAGATGCGTGGGATTAATGCAGGTCTGGCGCGCAAGCCGCTTTTGGAAATACCTGAAGCGTCTTTGTTGAAACTTAAGCAAATACTTCAGCGTGTCAATGCTTAAGTTATAGGCCCTCTGTTTGATTGAATGATGCCTTTGAACCTTCCAAGGCGGCAGCGGTGAATTTAATGAAACCGTAAGCAATCGGCCATTTTGAATTATCGTGAATATGAACTCCCAAAACTCATCTCGTTAAATGAAATAACTACATCAATTCAAGCGATAGACATTTTACTAAAATCTACAAGGAATGGAAAAATGAAAACAATTAAGCTTATAACAGCATCAGCTTTAACTGCATTTTTGGCCGCATGTGGAGGCCATGGATTTGAAGGTGACTATGAATCATCAGGAAAAATGAATTCGGGTGGAATGGTATTAAGCATCCCCAAACAAAAGCTCACTATAGGTGAGAATTTCATGGAGAATAATGGTCAACGTGAAATATTCGATGAAATATTCGTACGAGAAAGTGGAGACATCGAATATCTAGTACTTTCTAAAGACGAACAAGAGGTCAGCCTAAAAATCATTGATGATTCAACGCTTGCCATAGGTGCTGGTAGTGTAGAAATTAAGTATAGCCGTATGGATTAATAGACCTGCCACGAATTTAATTACAGAGTATTTAAATTCGTGTCTTTTTTTAGATAGATGACTCAAAAGCCATCAACTTAGCCTTTTCACACTCAATGTCTGTGAGTTAGCCTTATAGGCCGGGAATGACTTTATCGTATAGGGAAAATGAACGCTTATGTTTCATATACTGAACGTGCATTAATGGTGATAAGTGAAAGAGATTGCCCCAAATGTAGCATTACTATCCTGCTCTTCAAATGTATCAGAACCTCGTTGAACAGTGAAAAGTCCTCCCCAGTTATGCCAGCTCATTTTAAAAGCGATACTCATAATAGCTTGTTCATGAATGAGCGTGACCCCATGGCTATCCTTAAAGGTATTACCTTCAATGCTAATATCATTAAAAACATAGCGTCCATATAATGCCGTAGCAATCTGCCAATTAAAGCCTACCGTATTCCCTGAACCTAAACGATTGAATCGACGTGCCGGTGACGGATTCACATAAGCAAAATCTTTATCAAGTTGTGTACCGATACGAAAAACAAAGCCTGTGCCCACTTCTGAACGTAAATTTCCCAGACCTGCCGTGCTATAAAAGTTGCCGTCGACATCCACTTGCTCACCCACCTCCAGGTAACCCATGCGGATAATATGCTCGGCATCAATTGTAAAAACGGGTTCATTTTCAATTTGATTATCCCAGCTCATGGGTTCTTCTGAGCCCGTCATTTTGTGAATCGTTTTCTGTGACTGTTCGGCTAATGAGGCTGGCCCCGCCATACCGAGAGTCAAGGCTAGACTGTTAGCAGTTCTATGATCAAAGGAGGTTATACGCCCTTGCCAGGTAAGCAGCCCCGCATAAGGCCTGTCCTCGGGTATTAGCTCTGTTTCAGAAATATCCGTAGGCGTAAACATGCCTTGTGAGATGCCATAGCTTACAGAATAAGTCTTATCATCACCGGCATTGATATAGGTCCATTCGGAGATATAGCGAATCCAGTCTGGAATATCCAGATCTTCAAAGGTCTCTGAAGGACTATGTCCCCAGCCAAACACTAATCCATTGGTATAATCATTATCGCTTTGAACAAACATATCATTCTCCCATGTAAGGACATACCAGATATGCTTTTCCTTCTCCGCTGTCTGCGCGACAGTTTCAGCTGTTACAGTGGATACTACAGCCATGGAGATAAGTAAAAAGAAAAGGATAGAAAATAAAGAAGCTTGCATTGATATGTCCCTATATAGTCAGCCTATTCTATCAGTATCCAGGTCAAATGTTTATAAGGGGACTTCTCAAATTCCCTGTTCAGATTACAGTTGATTAATTCTTGTTGTTTTATTTTTCGCCTCTTTTTTATCGCCGCGTCGGGTTTACTGGCTACACTTCGATTAGCGCACGCCTCTTGGTAAACTAGCGTTTTTTCTCGCTTTCAAAAAAAACTTGGCGCCTTATAGAAATCTGGCATCGATTGCGGGATGTCTTTTTAACCGAGTCAGGCTCTGATGATTTCTCATTTTATATTCTCGACTTGCTCTTTAGACGCAAGGTAATTAGCCATTTACATATTGTGTTAGCTTGCCGATGAGCAATAGTTTTCATTAATTTTAGTGCTGTATGGAGTGATGCATTATTCCGTACTACGGAGCTTGAAAGGAATAAGGCATTTGACTGTTATTGGCTCTGCCAATCCTGCAAATCGTATTTTTCCAATATGCTTTTCAGCTTGCCGGATCGGCGTAAATCCCCTATGCCATTATCAAACATAAAAGCAAGATTGCGTCCCTTATCAGAGGCTGTAAATCCTATATATACCTTTCTAAGACTTTGAGATAAACAGCCAGCAATGTTGATTTTATCCTGCCAATGATTTTGCTTAATCTTATATCTAGCAATATTAATATCATCAAGGTAGGTGGAGATGTGTCCATGCATCAGCATTTTCATGGCTCTTTCTGTTATTTTTTCACCACTTAAATAATAAATATTCTGAGGAAATTCATCGATGAGTTTTATTATTTCGACAAAATCATAGTCATAACCATTGATTAAACCTATTTTTTTACCGACCAAGGAAGAATAGTTTAAATAGCGCCAAACTGATGATTTTGATGAAATAAAACAGGCTTCAAATTGACTGATCGAAGCTTCGGGAAAGGATAAATTGGGGTAGTTATCACCATTGAGGATGCCGGGGATAATATCGGCTTTACTGCTTTCTACTACCGAGACAGCTCTCTTCCAGGATACAATCTCCAAAGAGACATTAAAGCCCTGCGCAGAAAAAATGGCATCTATAATATCAAACATCGCTCCCTTATCTTTGCCCTCACAGATATAAGGGCAAAAGGGATCAGAGACGACCCTTATCTTTTCAGCATAGAGATTGCCTGATATCAGGCTGAATACAAAAATGAAGATGATTGACTTGAACACATGCAATGCAAATCTTTCAAACGTTAAAAATCAGTATAGTCTTCCTCAGTAAACGCGGCTATCAAAAACATAAATTGGCTGAGCAAGCACGAGACAGAGCAAAAAAACATCAGGGCACGATTATCGACAAAAAACTATGGCTTGAGAATCCTGTTTACCTGTCTGGGTAGGTTTGTCTAAGTCTGTCGTTTTCGTCACTGCATCACAGGGAAAATGATGACACAGGCATTTCTATTGAAAAGGCATAAAAACTGCTTGTATATTAATTAACTTCTATTAAAGTTCGCCAAGTTTCCCATGGACGGGTAGTCAGATCACATCAAATCATCTTTCTTATTCATCCCCTGGGAGTTGATGATTGCGGTAATTAAAAAGGAAGTTTTTATGTTTAAGTCCCAAAGTAGAAAATCCCCTCATGGATTTTCTCTATCCCATCTATTGAATTTTAGTTTAGTCTTTTTATTAAGCACCTTTATACTGGGCTGCGGTGACGATGACGATGACCCATCAACGCCTCCTCCTGCAGAGATCTCTGTCACCAGTGTGACAATAAGTATGATTAATCCTTTGAAGGGCAGTACACAATATTTAATGCATAAAGGCATGAGCACACAGTATCAGGCCATCGCTCACTTTTCAGATGGAACAACGTTGGATGTCACTAAAGATCAGGCTGCATGGGTCAGCACTCATCCCGAGAATGTCAGTATCGATACCTGCGGTTTAACCACAGCTGTAAAAATAGGACCATCGGATATTTCGGCTGAATATGAGTCGATTCGTAGTAATCTCTTTAATGTCACTGTTGATGAGGCTGCTGTCGATAAAATTGTCGTTTCGGCCGACAGTTATGAAACCGTCGCCACGCTTAAACAACAATTTACAGCAGAATTACATTTTACTGATGCCACCTCTCAAACCGTGACCAATGGCGTCACCTGGATAATCTCAAATGATGTAGTTGCGACCATCAATGAGGACGGCATCGCCTCTGCGCACTCTAAAGGTGTAGTGCAAATTACAGCCTCTATAGATACTGTTACATCAGCCGCTGTAGATTTCACCGTGCATGCGATTGAGATAGATGCAGTCACCATTATTACAACTGAATCAGGCCCTATTGCCGCAGGTTTAAGCAGAACTTATACCGCCTTGGTACATTTAAGTAACGGTAAAGATTTGGACATTACAAATGCTGCTCAATGGAATAGTTCAAATGAAGCCTTTGCCAGTATTGTAAAAGGTGTAGCGACTTCTCATGCGATGGGCTCTGTGCAAATTTCTGCTGAAATCTTTAGTTCAACAAGTCAGGAATTGACCCTAGAAGTGTCTGATGCTGAGGTTACCTCCATTGCGATTACTTCCAGCAATGGCAATGAGGTTCCTGCCGGTCTTAGCAGCCAATTTACAGCCGAAGCAACCTATACCACCGGTGAAACCAAACCTATTAATAATGCTGATTTATATTGGACCAGCTCAGACAATGAGACTTTAACCGTTGATAGTAACGGTTTTATGAAAGCGCTTAAATTGGATTCAGCCACCGTTCAAGCTAGCTTTAAAGAAATTAATACCAGCCAAGAAATCACAGTGACAAACGCCATAGTAGAATCCATGGTCATCACAGCAGATACAGATACTGTTATTCCAGAAGGTTTTACCTATGTACAAGCCATAGCAACAATGAGTAATAGCGCCACTCAGACTATGACCTCTCAAGTTGCTTGGAGTAGCTCTATCGATGGCATCGTTAGCTTATCAGCCGTTGATTGGCAGAATGAGAAGGTCACAGGCCTGGTTGATGGTTCTACTGTCATTACAGCATCTATCGATGGTGTTACTGCAAGCCTTACGTTGCATGTGGATAATGCTAGAGAGCTTGATCTTAATGCGGCTTGTACAGATGCTATCGTTAATATAACGGGTTATGCCATGACTTGTCCGGCTACATTAATCGAAGCTAATGCAATGCATTTACCCTCTCAGGGGAGCGACTCATATAATATAACGCGATTCACTTATCAAGGAGCCTTAAATTACTGCGAAGCATTAGTTGTTGGCGGCCGTGATGACTGGGCACTACCGCCTGTTGAGCGCCTAAGAACTCTGCTTATTGAAAGCGATCAGGATGTAAAGGCAACACATGGCTGGCCTGAAAGTGTAGACCGATATAGAACTATCTCTACTGATACAGGAATAGGTAATCAACATTATCTTTATGATATTGTTACTGGCGAACGCATTTACTTTGCAGGATCTGACTCTGGCCCTAACGGCACGGTTTCTTGTGCTGCACCATTAAATCTATAACGTAGATTTAACAATACAGAGAAGGCTTTAAAACATGACTAAGGCCTTCTCTCCCCACTGAATCAAAAATAAATAATCCACAAGGTCTGTGCAGCCCATGCACTATATTTAGATAATCCAGACGCTGAATATTTCACCACAAACTTTATTCCGTCGTTTAAAATCCGAAGCTGCCACCTATCTGGAATTAAAAAACAGCAGCCGTTCCGAAGAGGTGATTCATTATTTAAACAGGAAATAATTAAGCAACCAAGCCATCAGTAATCAGCCTGAATTTGAAAACCCCAGCACCTTTTACCGCGCTCAGTTTTGACATAGAAGCCTGCGAAAATGCGCTGCTATGGTCAAAATCATTGCCACCATTAAAAGTCCCATCATCATCAAAAAGATCCTAGATTATATTACAACTGCCTGAGTCACATGACCCACCAGCTGCGCTACTGACCTAGTTGAACGGATTAAATGATGTTCATTTACCCTATGCCGATGATGAAAATTGGAATAATGCTAAGAGAGATTACTGTGATGAGAGTGGAGTCGATTTTATGTTTGATGGCTCTCCTACCTATTTGGAGACTTTTCATGATATCGACTCTACCTATGTTCATGTTATTAATCGTGATAGGAAAGTCTATTTTACTCGGAAAACTGAGCTTGCATAACTTCCCTTTTGTGTTGATTATTTATGCACAATAATCAGAAAAATATGCTCTTAACCCTACGAATAGGTCTAAACCTTCTACAGCAACTACAACAGATTTTACGGCTTATCGGTGTTTGTATTAGACATAATTATCCCCTTCAGTATTGGCTGTATTTATTGATTACAAAACCGCTTTAAATAAAGGAGATGAGGTGACGACTACAGTTGCAAAAGATACGGGTATCCAAATAAACCCTGTAATTATTGCTGCTTCAACGAGTAGTTCTTTCATTGCTACGTCCTGCTCATATGTAAGTTATAATACTTAGTCATCACAACTTATAAAAAGTTCGGAGCTTTGTAGAAACGAATAATCTACCTAGGCTGGATTACCTAGGTAGTCATGATGGTTATACTGTTTGTACTATCAGCCTTACAAATACTGTAAGTAGTCTTTATTAGATATGAAAGCTTATAAATAGAATCTAGATAGCCCCGTGGGGCATACCTAAGCTAGCTGTTACCTGTTAGAAACACTGGGCATTACCAGAGCATGGCATTAGACCTATTACCACTCTACTGCACTGAATCCCGTTAGTTTATTAAAGCACATCAACATTTTGTTCATCAACGTTTAAGGGAATTGGGGCTATTCCACCTTATACTCGATCATCCCAAGGTTAATGGCTGCTTTGTGTTCAGGTTGTGTGAAAACGTAAATGAAGAGCATTCACATACAAAATTGAAGCATAAAACGATCGCTAGAGCGTCTTCAATGGCAAGGCTAAATGTATCATTGTCTAAAATCCCAAAGCCTTGCCCATCATCCATTAGACATCAAGAATATGAGCGGTCTCTTCAAAGGTACTTTCAATGCCATCAACAATTTTGAACTCATTCCAGCCTAGTCGTACCACATCGTTATTCACCAGTCGGCGTGAGCCCTCAACACGTTCATCATTCACGAAGGTGCCATTGGTGCTGTTAAGGTCTTCGACAAAAATATCCAGAATCTCTTCCAGGTATTTATTTTTTTCTAAACGAATTTTTGCATGACGTGTACTCACCGCAATCTCGTTGATCTGTACGGTATTTTCCGGATGCCTACCCAGTGAAATCTCGCCCTCTTGTAAAATAATATTATTGACGATAACACCGTCGACCATTTGTGATAATTCAGGCATGGTTTAATTCCTCGGTAACATGAAGTGTTTTTTGAATAACAATAGCGCTGACGTTATCTCGCGCCTGGTTATCCAGACTTTGTTTCAGCAGTGCCAGGGTTTTGTCTTTAGCACTGACTTTTTTATTAAGCTGCATGATGAGCTGCTGATCCGATACCGCGTTATAAAGCCCGTCTGAGCACAACAGCAATACTGAGACCTCATCCAAGAATCGATGATTAATACTGAAACTGATATCCGCATCGCTGCCCAGCGCTTTAAGCAGTACATTTTTATAAGGTAGATTGTCTATATGTGCCGCTTCGATGTCGCCATCTTCTAACATTTTTTCTACCAAACTATCATCACGGGTAAGCTGTATTAACTTGCTATCATCAAAGGCATAAACACGTGAATCACCGGCATGAATGCTAAACATCTGATCGTCTATAATCAGCACCGCCACCAGCGTTGTGCCCATCTTGGCGAAAGTAGCATCATCTTTACGCGCTTGGCAAACAACTTGATTTGCAGCCTCTGCTGCTTCTATCAATAATTGCCTACAGCTTTCAGTACTGTGTAAATAAGCCGTATGATCGTGTATATATTGCTGAAAATAACGCACCGCCAATCGGCTGGCGATATGCCCTCCTCGCTGACCACCAACACCATCAGCGATGATCGCAAAAAAGGCCTGTTCTGAGCCGCCTGCAACGGTCTCTTTTAAGCTTTTCAGCTCAACACAAAAACAACTAACGCTATCTTCATTACGCGGCCTAAAGCACCCCTCATGACTGATCTCTGCCATCTGCCAACTCATGCCACAGCCTCCTTAGCGAAATCTTTTAACATCGCTTTACGAATGGCCTGCCCCATTTCACCGGCATCAACAAAACGTTTAGTGGGGTCTTTATGCATAGCCTTGTTAATAATCCGGGTGGCAGAAGCAGGCAATTCCTGGCGAATCTGGCGCGGGCTTTTAGGTTTACGATTAAGTATCTGGTAAGTCAGCTCCGGAAGGCTGTCACCGGTGAAGGGCGGTTGGCCTGTCAGCAACTGATAAAACGTCACCCCAAGGCTATAAATATCGGCCTGACCGCTGACTTTTTTGCCACTGAGCTGCTCGGGTGACATATACACCGGGCTGCCAAAAATATCCCCCGTCTTGGTACAGGAATCATCCGTCAACCTGGCAATACCAAAATCGGTGACCTTGATAATGCCCGTCTCAGGGTTATACATCAGATTGCTGGGTTTAATATCGCGGTGCACAATCTTCTGCCGATGTGCATAATCCAGGGCATCTGCCACCTCGGAAATCAACTGAAACACCGTCGCGGGGGGCAACAAATTCTCTGCATGACTGAAACGGCTTAACGGTTGGCCTTTAACAAAATCCATGGCGATAAAAGCCATATCATGTTCCTCACCGATATCATAAACGGTGACAATAGCAGGGTGGCTGAGCCTGCCAGCCGCTTCTGCCTCACGGTAGAAGCGTGCGAGTACCAGCTTTTTCTGAGCCGGCTCCAGCTGTTTATAGCTCAATGTTTTGATAGCCACCTGGCGTGCAATCTTGGGATCACGTCCCAAATACACGATGCCATTGGCACCACGGCCTAATTCGCGTTCAACTTGATAACGACCCAGCACAGGTTTTTGTAAACCCTGCTCAAGCATAGGCATGGCTAAAGTCTGAGTCTGCGAAAATTGTTGTGCTAACAATGCATCATTACCCTGCGGTTTATCGATAGCTGCAAGTTTTACTGCACGGACTTTAGCATCTTTAAAACCCGGTGCTAGCGCTGCAATACAAGCATAAGCTTGTGCCGCTTGTGTATATTGGCGTTTACGCTCCAAAGCCACTGCAGCATCATAAAAAAGCAGTAACATCGGTTTACTGGCGGGGCATTGTTTCAGGCTGATAATTGTCTCATCCAATAAACCTTGCTGTAGTTGCAGACTCGCCAGCTGCAGTGTATTTTTTTGAAAAGCTTGCAGCAAAACTTTATAGGGTTTGGAATGCAGTTTGCGCAGACTCATCAGCAGGCATGCAAAAAGTAAAAATTGCATCGCTGCACCTAAAGCAAGAAACTGCTGCTGCGTGATCTGCCAAACCAATTGCAACGCAATCGCCGTCATAATCAATAATGCGGTTAATAACAAACCGCTACTCAAAGGCAGCCTTGGCATAATAAAGAGGCTAAGTAACAGCAATAATATAATCAAGGCCTTACCTAGAGCCTTGGCCCAAATGGGCTGATAATAATAATGACCGCTGCGTAAACTCAAGAAGCTATCCGCCACTTGTTGTAACTGCACATTGTCATCAGCTGCAATGATCAGGGTTTTGTGTTGAGGGAAATCAGCAAGCGCCTGCTTCAGGTTAAAGTGACGGATATTGGATGTCTTGCCAAATGTGCTGTTATACAACGGTATAATTCGTCCATCGCTGGCTAGAGGTAAATCCCCTCCTTCCCATCGCAGTGTCTGATGGTCCCACCAGCGCAACGTTTTATGTCCTGGGTTTATCGCCAAACTTTGTAAATACAGGGCTAAAGCAATATCGGTAGAAAACGTCTTATTATGTGAAAGTAACAGCGAATAAAACATAGAACTGGCCCATGGGTTTTCACTGTGCGCCACTGGATCCATCAGTAAAGATAGTGGAAACCAAGCGGGTAGCTTATTTATTGCCGAGCTTATCTGGCCAGAAAAAACAAGTTCAGTGTATATGCCCCCAGCTATCGATTGATACGGATTACTGAGGCCGACTATGACATCGTCCTGTTTCAACCAATGTTGTATCTGTTTATGTCTTTGATGATAAATCTGCATTTTTTTATGATCGACACTAAACAACGGCAACTGATGCGATATTGATAACAGCTGGTTTTCGGCCTCACTGATATGTGGAAGATCATCCAATAACAATGCAACTTGCCCATCACGTCGTCTTTGTAGGAATTGGAGCAGCTTGTTAGTCGCTGTGATCTGAGTCGAGGGAGAAATTAATTGATTCAGTTGTGCATCACTTAAAGTGATGATGGCAATATCGTCCACCTTAGCTTGCCTGGGGTCTAGCTGACTGGCCCAGCTAAACAGCTGACGATCGATATATTGAGCCGAAAAAAATTCATTGCCAACATCACTCAGCAATAAGCCGGCTAACAGCAATATGAGAATGCGCAGATCTGACATTCGGCTGATCCAGCTTGGTTTTGCGGTCACTCTATCGATAGTTTTTATAATTATTTACTCGTATAGGATGTCACCATTCTAATATAGAGTTTTTAGCTTCCGCAATGGGGAATTACATCACAATTAGCAGAGCTATCAAAAAACAGGCAACCATCAAGGAGCATTAAAGCAATCGCACAGCTAGAACATTGAAAATAGGCATATAAAAAAGCGCCTTCATCGAAGAGCTGAAAGCTAGCGCAGAGCAAAGCCAAAAGTGTTAAAGCCTACTTGTTATCAAAAAACATCTTTTAATTTAACACTCTCTTTGCAGACTTCTTCATATACAGCCCCAAGTTGGTGTTAGATGATCTAGGGCCTCGTAACGTTATTCGTAATAGCTGTTTAAAAATTATTTTCCAACATCCGTTTATAAACTAATGCCCTCTAGCCTTAAAATCATCAACGGTCATTTGAATACCTTCTGCTATCGATACTATGGGCTGCCAATCAAGCTCCCTACTCGCCTTATCAATACTGAAATAATGATGAGTCACCATATATTTCACAGCAAAACGTGTTAACCCTCCTTCTTTAAAACTGCTGCCTTTGATTTTATCCCAGGCCTCAACAACACAGGCTGCCAGATAAGCGATGAAAAAAGGAATTTCTTTCTTAATACTCGAATAACCAAATCCCCGTAAAACATCATCAACAAAATCAAAAAATGCCATAGGCTCAGCATTAGTAATAAAGTAGGCCTGCCCTGCAACTACCGAGTCCAAACCAAGTTTATTATCTGCAGCAACAACCGCATCTACCAGATTCAACACATAGGTAAAATCAGATAGTTTATCTCGATGACCTATCGCCCTTTTTAACTGACCAGCTTTAGCTTTTTCCAGTATGGAAGGTATTAGCCGATTATCACCTGGCCCAAAAACCACATGCGGCCTGATAGCACAGCAAGCCGTGTCCGCCACACCATTAAAAGCCAGCACATCCTTTTCGGCCTGTATCTTGGAATCGGCATAAGCTGCCTGTGAAATACTTGAATAGGGCAAACTTTCATGCCCATTTTCAATATCAACACCTTCATACACCGCGGATGCAGAGCTGATATAAATAAGCTTGGCAACCTTATGCTTTTTACAAGCTTCGATGACATTTAACGTACCCTGATGATTAACCGCCCAAACTTTATCCTCAAGGCTCTGTTTGGTATGCACGATAGAGGCATTGTGAATGATGGTATGCACGCCCTCACACGCTTGAATAACCGCCTGTTTGTCACAGATATCTGCATCAATAAAACGAACATCAGTGCGAAACGGTTTTCCACCAAAATCCAATACACTAACGTCATAGCCCTGCTTAACAAAACCGTCTACCAGATGCCTACCGATAAAACCGCAACCACCGGTGATTAAACAACGTTTGATTTCCATGCTTTGTACCCCTTTCTATTAAGCCCGCTACCCGTTTTGGCTGGCACGACTGCCTGAATGTTGAGCTCATACTAGAACATGTTATTATCCCTTAATAGATAGGAATAAATGGAAATACAATCCCGTTTTTCGGGCTAATATTATGAATATCGATGCCTTACGCGTCTTCGTTGAAGTCGCCAAACATAACAGCTTCTCCAAAGCCGCAAAGTCTTTACGACTATCATCCACTGCAGCCAGTGCACGCGTGAAAAGTATCGAGCAAGAGCTGGCCATCAGATTATTTGATAGAACGACACGAGCGGTTTATTTAACTGAAGCCGGTGAGATGATTTATCAAAAGGCCCTCAATATCATCGCCTCTATGGATGACATACGCAGTATTGCGGCCAGCCAATTGGAAGAACCACAGGGCTTGTTGCGCATCAGTGCGATGGCTACCATGGGCTCATTGTTTTTAGGTGATTGGTTGATTGAGTTCCAACTGCTGTACCCCAAAATTGAATTTGAAATGATCTACAGCAATAATTCTTTAGATTTGCAAGACAACCATCTTGATTTTGGCTTTAGGCAACATAGCTTGCCTAACTCCAATCTCATCGCCAGAAAACTCACAGAACACCATTGGGGCATTTTTTCCAGCCCTGAATTTATTAACCGCCACCAGGCCATAGCTCATCCTAACGATTTGCATCAAGTCCCTTGCATTGGTGTGGTAGGTGAAAACAGCGACACCGTTTGGCGATTTAAAAAAGAGGCTAACGAAATACAATTTCAACCCAAAACGGTCTTGGCGCTTGAAGATCCACTGATTGGTTTAAAAGCCGCCGTAGCAGGCATAGGCGTCGCCTATCTAGTAAAAGGATTAACCGAGGCGCATGTTAAGAAAGGCGAATTAGTAGAGTTGCTGCCTGAATGGGAAACACCACAAAGCAACTTATACCTTATTTATCAAAGCAAAGAACATATGCCAGCCAAGTGCAGAGCTTTCATTGATTTTATTTTGGATAAGTTTTCTGAACCGCTAGATCTAAGCTGAGCAAGCAGTAACAACAATTCCCAGGAAAACTAAAACCTTAATTCAACTTATTACACGGGTAAGAAAATAGCTAAGACACAGTTTAGGAATGCTTTTAATGCTGCATTATTTACGCGTTTCTGATTCCACTCACGGGGCCTCACAATCGGCAGGTCCGCAGTTCAAGTCAGGGAAGGTCCACAATTCTAGTTCAACAACTTATAGTAATGTTCTTGCTAGTAAAGTCTGAGCGCTTTGCTCACTTTATGCTAGCGAATGTTTGTTAAAGTAACCGCCGTTCTTACCAGCAAAGTCTTAGCGCCCATTGCTAGCATAATATGATCATCTACAATTAAAGTGATTTTAAGGCAATTCGGAGGCTAAAGAATATATTGAAGTCATCTTAAAACTAAGGCATTAATAATGCCTGCAATGTGTCATAACCAGGCATTGAGAAATTTAGTCGAACTCCATTTCCTCTCTAAAGCAGCCGTTAACGCCTTAAACACCTGCGCGGTGAAGTTGGCGTTTTTTTTGGTACAAAAAAAGTGACAACTTTTCCACGTCTGCGTGATTTAACTTGTTAGACCTGATTTCCTCTTGATTACATTTATAATAATTTCAAATTATTTATGTGACTATCAATCTTTATTTAGATGTTTTTGGATCAATGGCGCAACATTTTTCGATAAGGTATTGGCTAAGCCATGATCTCCTCCCGTTATTACCTCCAAATGTGAATTTGGAAATATACCATCCAACTTCTCCCCTATTGACACAGGACTAATGGGATCGGAGTCGCCCCAAATGAGTAATACAGGTATGTTAATACCCATCAATTTGTCAGTTAAATTCCCAGTATAATTCGTAAACCAATCGGGATATGAAGGGTTAGCTTCAATATATTCAGGACGCCAATCCTCTGAACGGATATCATCTACAGGGATTCCTCCAGACGTAACCACAAGAACTAAATGTGTAACTAATTCTGGTCGTTTTAATATTGAAAGAAGTCCTACAACTCCTCCCATCGACTGTGCAATTACGGCAGTAGGTTGATCAATTTTAATTGTAACGCTATCTGCTAAATCGTTAATATTTTTTATGCTAGAATCTTCTTCAACACCACCTATGCCCGGCCATTCAATAAATTCTCTAATAGACGAATGATTAAGTAAATTTGAGACTGGCATCCAAAAAGCTCTATTTCCTCCAGCGCCAGGAAGAAAAATTAGTTTCGTAGGTTTCATTTTGTAAATCACTCTATAATTAATATCGAATAATTCCGATTAAGTCTAATGCCGTGCTCTGCGGAGATATAGGAGCGCTAGCGAGTAAATTTTCCGTAGCAGCACCTTGTTATGGCTGGCACTCGGGCAGAAAGGTAATCTCTGCATATGTCTACTTGGAAACCACATTATCATTGACATACCAAACTCCGCCTTTTTCATGAATCCCTACAATTATAAGAGCTTCGTTCTTTTCATATATTGCACGCCACACAAACCTCAAACATCTCGGATGGTCATCATCTTTAAAGCCATTTAGAGAACCAAGATAAAATCGTTTTTTATAAACACCCAATTCTTCCCGCATTAGTTCTGTATCTTTTAGAAAGATATCCTTGTCAAAGCCTCCTAAATCTATTTTATCGAATCGCTTGATAAACCCCTCGTAGTCACCGATTCGGTCGGCTTCCAGCATTTCCGTAAGATACCTTTCCGCAACTGTTAGTTCTTCCATAATTTCATTCATTCTACCCATCCTAAGGCTTATGTTTATTTTGTAACCAGCACACCCGCAGCCCCAGTATACAGTGCCGCAACCAATTTATTGGCAAAGCCTGTGCTGCTAATCTTACCTTTAAATGCAGAAGCTATAAGACTATACATACCGTAAACACTAAACGAAATAGCCATAGCACAAACTGTAAGAACAACTGCCTGCACTAAAAATGAGTATTCGTGGCTAATGAAAACGGGATAGACCATTAAGCTAGCCAACAATGCCTTAGGGTTCGTTAAGGAGACCAAAAGAGCAGATTTGAACATTTTGAATTTTGAGATTTGCTTGCCAGAAACAGCATAACTTGATGGTTTGGCCATGATTGATTTGTAAGCTAGAAACATTAGATAGGCAACACCAAACCACTTAAGCACAACAAGCAAAATGGCATATTTCTGAATAATTAGTCCCAAACCTGAAAATACCATCACGGCGTGAATGCCAGTAGCAGCCATAAAACCAAGTGGGACATATATTGATTTAAGGGCGCCATATTGCAGCGATTGAGCTACCGAAAATACGACATTTGGTCCGGGTAATATCAGAATCGAAGTAAAGGTAACTATGAACAATATTAGTGATGTGAGATCCATTAACCTACTCTACTAAGAAACATAACGCCCAGCACACCTGCGAAGTAAACTGGCAATTTTTGTGCGGCTCTTTGCACAAAAAGTGACAGTTTGCGGAGTCTGGTGCTGCTGCTGGTTAAGTGCGACTAAATATTGCATAGAAAATATGCTAACACTTGAATGGCGAAAAGACCAAAAATATTGAAATGCACAACCCTAAAGGTGGTGCAATTAGCGTGATGATGAATGGCGAAATGGTTAGTTAAATACGTAAACCTGATCAATACATATTGCTCAGTAAGACACACTGTTAAGACGCCGATACTGGATAATCGCAGCCAAACTTTAAAAAGTGCCTACTACGAAGAATGCCAGAAAGTGATAAGTATGAGCCCAGCCGTGAGAGAAAGCATTAGATGTTAGAGAGCAGAACAGGCTATGAAAAAATAACTATGGCCGAAATTGGCAACTTAACGCCGGCGTCAATTGCAGGCAAAAATGGCGGCTTTTGTGCAGCTCCACCGCACAAAAGGTGACAGTTTTGACTGTCAGATTGCACGCCCTTGTTATGGCTACCTAGTTCCAATTGGTTTACCTCGATTAAAGAACTTATTTAAATTAATGGTACCATCAAAGTTTTTATTAGTTATAGAAATGTTAACTTTATAGTTCTCATTACTGCACTCTTTATCAAGGCTACATTCATCAAAACCTACGATGCGACGAGGAATTCGTTTGTTCACCTTCGTCACATGCCACATTTTAACATCAAAGCTATTTACATTATTAATGTAAAATATTCCAAAATCACATTTCAAATCACAAAGTTTTGCATCATCTTTTTTTAACCAGATGTTTTTACACCTATCATTAATGCAAAGAGCAAGCCCTTGCAATTTTTTTAGTTTGTCAGGTTCAACTTCTACATTGATTTCATATAAATTATTGGATAAATACTCGTCTGTGTTAGCTTCAATTGTAATAGATAATATTGATAAGAAGCTAATTGATATTAGATAAAATAATTTCATTTAATTGCCATAACAGCTTAATATAACGATGAAATCGATATATTAAATTTCTGTATATTATAATTTATTTTTTCTAGCTTCCGTATATTTAGGCATTAAATCAAATTATTACAGCGAACTATGAGGTACATCTCTTCTGCAATATACAGATCCAGTCGATATATCTCATTTTGAATTCGGCATACCTGTCCCACATGAAACCTTTATATTCAATATAAATCAATATCTTACAACGAGATAGTCCAGTCATAAAATATATACCGATTAATTCTTCGGTAATTGGATTTATATAGGGGTTAAGTCTATATTTACTGTATATAAATACAGGGTACACAGTATGAATCACTTTGACGATATCCCTATCCCCTTACCTAAAAAACCCGTACGTTTCTTAGATAAAGTAAGATATTTCATGCGCTGCCAAAACAAATCTTGGCAAACCGAGAAAACTTACATCTACTGGATCAAGCAATTTATATATTTTAACGACAGGCAACAACCAGAGTTACTGGGTAAACACCATGTTGAAGCGTTTTTAAACAATCTTTCAGTGAATATGAATGCTTCGCCTTCTACACAATCTACAGCCTTAAATGCACTGATATTCCTGTACAAACAATTCTTAGGTAAAGATTTAGGAAAGCTACAATTTAAATACGCAAAGCGTAAACCTAAGCCTCCAGTGGTTTTTTCACACAATGAAGCAATGGATGTTATTAGCAAACTTGCAGGATCTTATCAGATGATGGGATTGTTAATGTATGGCTCGGGGTTGCGTGTCAGTGAATGCACTCGATTACGGGTAAAGGATATCGACTTCACCATGGGCGAGCTCCATATTCTGGATAGCAAAGGGCTAAAGAGTCGGCGTACTTTGTTGCCCGAGACAATGCACAAACGTTTGCACCGTCAAGTTGAGCGTGTCCAACTCTTACATGAACAAGATTTAGAAGATGGTTATGGCGAAGTTTATATGCCCTATGCATTAGCTAGAAAATACCCTGCTCAGGCCAGGCATATTAACTGGCAATATCTATTTCCGTCTTCACATATTGCAGTGGATCCACGTTCAAAAAAGAAACGCCGTCATCATGTTCATCAAAGTGCCATTCAAAAACAGGTTAAGCTTGCCATTAATAATTGTGAGATACACAAATTTGCAAGCTGTCATACTTTTCGTCACTCATTTGCCACACGACTTTTGGAGCAGTCTTATGATATCCGAACAATTCAAGAACTGTTAGGTCACTCTGATGTTGCCACCACCGAGATTTATACTCACGTATTAAATAAAGGCGGCCGAGGTGTTGTTAGCCCTGTTGATAACACACAACTATAATTTCGTTAGCTTTATTTTTGATATTAAAAAAGGGCAGAGTTTTCACCCTGCCCTTTTTAAAGGTTTAACTATTAAGCGTTTAACACATGCTTAGAAGTTTTCGCCTTTTTCAGCTTTGTCTAACAATAACTGAGGAACAGTGAATACTTCACCGTAGGTATCAGCCAAGTATTGAGCACGCTCTGCAAACGCTTTCAGGCCATAAGCATTGATGTGCTGGAATACACCGCCGGTCTGTGCAGGGTAACCAATACCCATGATAGAACCGATGTTGCCATCTGCCGCATTAAATACAACGCCGTCTTCCATGGTACGTACAGCTTCTAGCGCCTGGCAAAAAGTCAAACGGTCTTGTACGTCTTCGAATGGAATAGCTTTGTAGCCGTCAGGAGCAAAGTGCTCTTTCAAACCTTCCCAGATGTGCTTCTTTCCACCTTCTGGATACGAGTAATAACCGCCGCCAAAAGCCTTACCTTTACGGTCAAAGTCTTCAACCATCTTACCAATCAGGATAGACGCTGGGTTAGGCTCTACGGTTTCCCCACGAGCTTCTTTATCGGCTTTTAACTGCTGGCCATTTTTGTAAGCGGTTGCCTGCGAGATTTCATCGATAGCAGCCAACGGGCCTACTGGAGAACCATTTTGCTTGGCCGCATTTTCGATAAGAACCGGGTTGATGCCTTCCAGTACCATCGCGGCACCTTCGGTGATCGTCGTTGCAATAACGCGCGTGGTGAAGAAACCTTCGCCGTCGTTAACCACAATCGGATTTTTGCCCAATTTAATCGCCAGATCAAAGGCTTTCGCCAGCGCTTCGTCAGAGGTTTTGTCACCCTTGATGATTTCGATCAGCGGCATTTTCTCAGCAGGTGAGAAGAAATGCATACCGATGAAGTTACCCTGGCGTGAAGATGCTTCAGCCAAACCGGTGATAGGTAAAGCCGACGTATTGGTCGCAAATACAGAATCCGCAGCGGTTACCGCTTCAGTTTCTTTACATACAATCGCTTTGATTTTTCTATCTTCAAAAACCGCTTCAACAACAATCTCACAGTTAGCTAAATCAGCAGCATCTGCAGTAGGTTTGATTAAAGCGATCAAGGCAGCGGCTTTTTCTTCCGTCATGCGCTTACGGCCAACTAATTTATCACAAACGCCCTGGCAATAAGCCAGACCTTTGTCAGCATTTTCTTGTGAGATATCTTTAAGAACAACTTCGATACCTACTTTAGCCGCAGCAAAAGCGATACCCGCACCCATTTGACCGGCACCTAAAATACCTAATGTTTTACAATCAGTTTTAGGAATCGCATCAAAGGATGGGCGAC
The DNA here is from genome assembly GCA_013215055.1 of Pseudomonadales bacterium. GTDB lineage: Bacteria > Pseudomonadota > Gammaproteobacteria > Pseudomonadales > DT-91 > CAKMZU01. The sequence continues at coordinate 32,479 of JABSRQ010000054.1, forward strand.
TTGCACCGTTATCCAATTCATTTATCTGGAAGAAG
>JABSRQ010000055.1 GCA_013215055.1 Pseudomonadales bacterium
AGAGATGAGGACTTTCAATACAAGGGTTTATTTCAAAAAGATGTAATTAAATTACTAACGTACTTTTATTGATCAAAACCAAGCAAAAGCCCACTCTCAATAAAGCATTCAAACGCTAAAACCTCAAGAGCTCCCCTTAAGCAGAGTTTTTCAAAATCTAACCACTAGAAGCAGGCAACAACTTACACCACCCGCCCCAGGAGGAATTAATGAATAATAGCTTTATGAAAGACACCAATCCATTAACGACTTCATCAAAGATAAAAAACTTTTCAGATGACGGAGTAAGGTATGAACTGGATTGATGCTTTAGATGACGGAGTAAGGTATGAACTGGATTGACGTTTTAGATGATTATTTTAGCTTGATCAACTTAAGAGTTAAGTTGATCAAGCCAAAATAGAGTAACTCCTACCTATCACCCTCTGCACTAGAAGGAAGGTAGAAACCACCGGGAATTAAATGGCGGAGAGGGAGGGATTCGAACCCTCGATAGGGGATTAGCCTATACTCCCTTAGCAGGGGAGCGCCTTCGGCCACTCGGCCACCTCACCAGCGCGGAACGAATAATAGCACAACTTGCTGATAAGCAAAGCGTTTTCTGCAATTATTCGTTCCTTCTTTTAAATAGATTATTTAATAAACTATTTAACAAGAATTCGTCTATTAAATAGACTATTCAGCTTCTTTCTGTTGTTGCTCTAACTCTTTTTCACGCTGGATGCGCTGGTAAATCTCTTCACGATGAACAGGAACATCTTTAGGTGCGTTAACACCGATGCGAACCTGGTTACCTTTTACACCTAAAACGGTGACGGTAACATCATCAGCGATCATTAAAGTTTCACCAATACGTCTAGTAAGAATAAGCATTATAGTTTCTCCTAAGCCTTGTTGACAGGTATCAAAAAACAACACCTGTTCCTCTCAGTAATTAACCCAATATCAAAACCCTGCTAATGAATAAACAACAACAAGATTCCGATTCCGTTTACTTCTTCCCTTTTAACTAGCTTAAACCCTCTTAAGCTACTTTTGGCTCCCCATCCAGCTCAAAAGCCGAATGTAACCCTCGTACAGCCAATTCCATGTACTTTTCATCTATAACTACAGAGATTTTAATTTCTGATGTTGTTATGAGTTGAATATTGATTGAAAGTTCAGCCAAGCAGGCAAACATTTTGCTTGCGATACCCGCATGTGAGCGCATACCTACGCCTACAATAGAAACTTTACAAATTTTATCGTCGGTTATAACTTCTCGTGCACCTAACTCTTTGGCTACATCGTTTAAAATTGCAGCAGCCTTAGCTAGATCATTTTTATGCACAGTGAAGGTTAAATCGTTAGTTTTATCGGCTGCAACATTTTGCACAATCACATCGATTTCAATATTAGCCGAAGAAATTGCACCCAATACTTTTGAAGCCACACCGGGTGAATCTGGGACACCCAGTATAGATAATTTAGCTTCATCACGCTGAAATGCGATACCAGCTACAACAGGACTTTCCATTTGAGAACCTTCCTCTAAGGTGATTAATGTGCCCGGGCCTTCCTTAAAACTGGAAAGCACACGTAAAGGCACCTTATATTTACCGGCGAATTCAACCGCACGAATTTGTAGCACTTTTGAACCCAGGCTAGCCATTTCCAGCATTTCTTCAAAAGTAATTTTATCCAATCTACGGGCAGAATCTACCACTCGAGGATCCGTGGTATAGACTCCATCAACATCGGTGTAAATCTGACATTCATCGGCTTTTAACGCGGCTGCTAACGCAACCGCTGTGGTATCAGAACCGCCACGACCCAAGGTGGTGATATTACCTTTCTCATCCACACCCTGGAAACCGGCAACCACAACCACTGAACCGGCTTTTAGGTCAGCGTGGATATTTTCATCATCGATTTTTTTAATGCGGGCTTTGGTATGGGTGGCGTCAGTCAGGATACGTACCTGACGTCCATTATAAGATTTTGCAGCATAACCACGTTTATTCAGCGCCATGCTTAGCAATGCAGTTGTGACTTGCTCACCGGTAGAAACCAGAACATCCATCTCTCTTGCGGTTGGGTGTTCTTGAATTTCGCTAGCCAAACCAATCAGGCGATTGGTTTCACCGCTCATGGCCGATACAACCACAACAATGTCATGACCCTGGTCACGGAATGTTGCAATCTTTTCGGCTACCGCTTCAATACGTTCAACGGTACCTACGGATGTGCCACCAAATTTTTGAACTATTAGGCTCATGTCGACATATCTTTCATTGGGGTTCGCTTCCCGTTAAACCACCAGAGGTATTTAAGGTAAGCAAAGGTTTGTTAAGAATTTTTCAGGCGGCATTTAACAACATCTAACCGCAAATTGAAACAAAATTCGCTTTGCTAACACTTAAATCACTCAAATTAAGGACATTTGACACCGAACAGCGCAAACAAGGATATGAGTCAGCCAATATCCCTTTTTCGGGTGTAGCTATCTGTCTACTTAATTTCAGTATAGGAGGCTAAAAAAAAAGGCATAAACCAATAATTCATACTTGGTTTATGCCTTTATTCGATTATGGTTTTATACGAGCTTTTTAAAACTAAAAAACTGTAAAAAACAGGGCTTGATATAAAGCGTGATTATATCTGGCCTTTAACCCAATCAACCAGTCCATCTAAAACTCCAGGTAAAGCCGCTTTATCGGTACCCCCTCCTTGAGCCGAATCAGGTCGCCCACCACCTTTACCACCCAACTTGCCACTGGCGTCTTTCATTAAATCACCGGCCTTTATCTTAGCAGTTAAGTCTTTAGTCACCCCCGACACCAGCGCAATGCCTTTATCATCAACCGTCGCTAATAAAACGACTGCCGAACCTAACTTGTTTTTTAGCTGGTCCATGGTGGTTAATAAGCTTTTTCGATCCGCCCCCTCTATCATCGCTGCCAGCACCTTAATACCCCCTACATCAATTGCATCGGCGGCCAAATCACCACCACTGGCACTGGCTAACTTATCTTTAAGCGCTTGTAACTCTTTTTCCAGTTTCTTCTGGTTAGCTATTAACGCTTCCACTTTAGCGACCACATTGTCATCACGGCCTTTGACTAATTGGCGAACGTTATTTAACTGCTGTTGTTTATTTCTATCAAAATGCAGCGCGCCCTGACCGGTTACCGCCTCTATACGTCTAACCCCTGCTGCCACACCTGATTCTGAAACGAGTCGAAATACGGCAATATCTCCGGTACGTGAAGCATGGGTACCGCCACACAGTTCTACAGAGAAGGCTTTATCCCCTTCGCTACCCATTGAAAGTACACGTACATCATCGCCGTATTTTTCACCAAATAAAGCCATCGCACCTTTTTCTACCGCGGTTTCCATATCGGTTACCGTGGTTTCAATGGCGGTGTTTAAACGGATTTGTGCATTCACTTTATCTTCGATTTCAGCCAATTGCGCGACATCAACTGCCTGTGAATGAGAGAAATCAAAACGTAATCGTTCGGCATTATTTAACGAGCCTTTTTGGGTTACATGTTCACCCAAAATTTCTCTAAGCGCTGCATGTAATAAATGTGTGGCCGAGTGATTTAATTCAGTAGCAATACGCACATCGGCATTCACCTCGGCTTTAAGGCTATCACCCACTTTTACAGAACCAGCCAAGACCGATACATGATGTAAATGATGGTTTGAGGCTTTTGTCACATCGCCGACCTCCAACTTCACACCTTCACCGGTTAGAAAACCTGAATCCCCTATTTGGCCACCGGATTCTGCATAAAAAGGTGTGTCGGCAAGTACTGCAATACCTTTTTCATCGCTGGATAAGCTATCGACCGCTTCATCACCTTTATAAAGCGCGATAATTTTTACCTCGGCCGATAAATTGTCATAACCGCTGAATTCGGTTTGGCCTTCTAATTTAAAGTTCTTGGTATAATCTACCGCAAAACTACCGGCGGCTTGTGAACGCTTACGTTGCTCGGCCATCGCAGCTGTGTAACCAGCTTCATCGACGGTAATTTCTTGTTCACGGCAAATATCGGCGGTTAAATCTACCGGGAAACCGAAGGTGTCATACAATTTAAATACCACATCACCTGCAAGTTGCCCGTTTTTCACACTCGACAGTGCTTCGTTCAGAATCTGCATGCCATTTTCCAGAGTTTTGGCAAACTGTTCTTCTTCGGCCAGAATGATTTTTTCAATCTGCGCCAATTGTGTATTTAACTCAGGGTAAGCTTCACCCATTTCAGCGGCCAAAGCTTTAGCCAACTTATGGAAGAAATTACCTTTAGCGCCCAGTTTATTACCGTGGCGAATCGCACGACGCATGATACGGCGTAATACATAACCTCGGCCTTCATTGGAAGGCACGACACCATCAACAATCAAGAAGCTACATGAACGGATATGATCGGCAATAACACGTAACGATTGATTAGATAAATCATCAAAACCAATCGCATCGGCGGCTGCTTTTAATAGAGATTGAAATAAATCAATCTCGTAGTTGTTATGCACCCCTTGCATTACAGCTGCGATACGCTCAAGACCCATACCGGTATCCACCGACGGTTTAGGCAGTTTATTCATAGTTCCATCAGCTGAACGTTCGTATTGCATAAATACGATATTCCAGATTTCGATAAATCGATCACCGTCCTCCTCTGGTGTACCCGGTAATCCACCCCAAATATCAGCACCGTGATCGTAAAATATCTCGGTACACGGGCCACAGGGGCCTGTATCACCCATCGCCCAGAAATTGTCTGATGCGTATTTTTCGCCTTTTTTATCACCGATGCGAATAATTTTATCTTCTGCCAAACCCATTTTTTTATGCCAGATGTCATACGCTTCTACGTCATCGGCATAGACGGTAACAGTAAGCTTTTCTGCTGGTATGCCCATCCACTCGGGGCTAGTTAGAAACTCCCAGCCAAACTTAATCGCTTCCTCTTTGAAGTAGTCACCAAATGAGAAGTTACCCAACATTTCAAAAAAAGTATGGTGCCTGGCGGTATAACCGACGTTTTCCAGATCATTATGTTTACCACCGGCACGCACACAACGCTGTGAAGACGTTGCTCGACTGTATGGGCGTTTATCTTCACCCAAAAAAACGTCTTTAAACTGCACCATGCCTGCATTGGTGAATAACAACGTAGGATCATTGCCAGGAATCAGCGAGCTGGACGGCTGACGGCTGTGATCTTGTTGTTCGAAATAAGATAAAAATGCTTCGCGAATATCGACGGTAGAAGTAGGACGCTTACTCATAGGTAAAATCTTGAAAGTCATTAAAAATAATTATTGATTCAGGCCTGCTTCGGCATATTGCCTGCCACCTAAAACATGAAAATGCAGATGAAAAACGCTTTGCCCCGCAGCAGCGCCATTATTGGCGATTAACCTAAAGCCGTTTTCGATACCTGCTTTTTTCGCCATTTTACTGGCTATTAACAATAAATGCCCCAATAACGGCGCATCTTCGTTTTCTGCATCGGCTAAAGATACCAGTGGCTTACGCGGGATCACCAACATATGTACCGGTGCCTGCGGGTGTAAATCATTTAGCACAATGCAATGTTCATCTTCAAACACGATATCAGCGGATATTTCGCCGTTGATGATACGTGTGAAGATAGACACATCGGCCATGATTAGGCTTTTTCTTCAGTGGTTAATTGGCGCGCTTCTTCTTCCAGCATCACCGGAATACCATCACGCACAGGATAAGCCAAACCACTTGCCTTGCAGAACAGCTCATCACTGGCCTTGTTATATTCCAAAGGCGCTTTGCTTACTGGACAAACAAGAATCGCTAATAATTTTTCATCAATCATGCTGCTTTCTCTTTATGTGTTCTATTGTTCTGATTTCTTTGCCATTGCGGGCACTAATAACTGAGGGTCAATGCGGCGTTTAAACCAATTCATACGCCAATCCAGATGTGGGCCAGATGCTCGGCCGCCGGCCCCTACTTCACCAATCACATCACCCTGCTTTACCGTATCGCCTACTTTCACCAAAATTTTGCTCATATGCAAAAAGCTGGAAGAAATGCCAAAGCCGTGATCAATCACCGCTGTACCGCCTGAATAATACATATCATCGGCATAGGTGATCACCCCATCGGCAGGGCTTCCAACAGGCGTACCTACCGCTGCGGCAACATCAACACCGTAGTGTGGACGTCCCGGCTCGCCATTATAGACGCGCTGCGATCCAAATACACCTGTGATGGGACCAATTAATGGCCATTTAAACGATTGATTAAAACCTTCTAGGTTTAATGATTTTTTTCGGGCCTGTGAAATCTCCTGCCCTTCGCGGCGAATGCGGGCCCAGGTCTCGTCGCTTTTCTTTTTCGACATGATTTTTTTGCTGATGCCTTCCACGCGCTGAATCTTGTATTCACGTGGTTTCACCTCCAAGCTCTGCTGCCAGATAGCACCGTCTTTGCCGATCACCTCAAGTTTATCGCCCGGTTTTGCATCCCTATCCAAACCAAAAACAAATAGGCCTGCGTCCGACACTTTTAAACGCTTACCATTTAACGTCACCTTGGCTGCACTTTGTGCCTGACCAATGATCATCGCGCCCTGCTGTAAATCCCCGGTTAATGTCACCGCTTGAGAAAAAACCGGTATCACCATCACGGATAATAAAAAACTGCTAAAACAATGACGCAGAGGAGAAAAACGACGTAATAACATGGTTAGTCCTAAAATAAGAAAAAACAGCAAACCATTGTGTGGCTAAAGCAATAGATGAGCAAGCAGCGCAAGTATTAATCGCAGGCTTTTGCTTGGGTTTATCAGCGATTAGGCGTATAACAAAAGTCCATTTCAGTAAAAGAGCCAAATAACAATGGGCCGCTATCGTCCCCCCAGACCTCCGTCATCCAAATACATCACACCCGAAGGTGAAAAAGTCTTACGTGATGAATTACACCAGTTATGGAAAATAGAACGCCCGCAGGTCACCGAGGTGGTGCATGAGGCCGCGAAGAATGGGGATAGATCAGAGAACGGGGACTATATATATGGGAAAAAGCGCCTTAGGGAAATTGATAGCCGAGTACGGTTTCTAACCAAACGGTTAGAATCATTTACCGTGGTTTATGATAAACCCAAAGATCTCAATAAGGTGTTTTTTGGTGCCTGGGTAACCCTGGAAGACGATGACGGCAAAGAAAAAGAATACCGTATCGTAGGTCCGGACGAATTTAATTTACGCGAAAACAAACTTTCTATGGATTCGCCTTTAGCGCAAGCACTATTAAAAAAATCACTGGATGATGAAGTTGTCGTTCAAACACCCGAAGGTGAAAAAGTCTGGACTATCGCCGCAATTCGTTACGAATAAACGGCTAGTGATAGACTTATTGCGCCACATTCAACATTAATTGTCTATAAAATTGAATCATCTGCCCATAGGCTTTAATACTTAAGCGCTCATCAACACCATGTACCCTAGCTAAATCTTCGTTTGAAACTTGATAAGGTAAAAATCGATAATTATTATCGGCCACAGTTTCATAATGGCGAGAATCTGTGCCGCCTAACACCAAGCCCGGAGTGAACAATGTATTGGGGAAGATCTGTTTTACGGTTTTCTCTAACATTAAAAATTCTGGCGTATCGCTTGCACTTACCAAAGAGGCTGGCTTTTTCACACTATTTTTTGTGAAGCTTATTGATACGTTGTCATTATCAATAACCTTGCTGACATGCGCCAAAACTTGCTGCGCATCATTGCCCGGTAATATTCTAAAATTAACCACCGCAGTTGCCTGTGACGGCAACACATTTTCTTTCACCCCCGCTTGCAACAGTGTCACTGCGGTAGTGGTTCTGATCAAAGCGGCAGTTGATTTCTTCGCCAGCAAGCTCGATAAAATCACCTGATTAAACAACCAACGATTAGCAAATACCATTTTCTGGACACCGGTCATTTCCGGGCCGATAAACTCAAACATCTTTCCACTGGGGCCATCCAAACTGGCAGGCATTTGATTTTCTTCTAAAGCTAGAATCGCCTCTGCCAGCAGTCCTATTGCAGAAATCTTATCCGGAATGGATGAATGCCCACCCTGCGCCTTGGCCGTTAAGCTCACCGAGACATACCCCTTTTCGGCGATACCCACAATCGCAGTGGCTTGTTTCGCCGGTGATAACTGCGCATCCACAATCACCATGCCTTCATCCAAAGTAAACAAAGAATGAATACTCTTTTCTTGCATATATTCGGCAATTTTGGCCGCGCCCTGCGCACCCCCTACTTCTTCATCATGGCCAAAAGCCAAATAAAGAGTACGTTGAGGTACAAAACTCTGAGCCAATAAATGTTCAACGGCTTCCAACAAGGCATACATGGACGATTTATCATCCATGGCCCCTCGCCCCCAAATAAAGCCTTCAGCCAATGTGCCGGAAAAAGGTGCATAGGACCAAAGCGTTAAACTCTCGACCTCTGCTGGCACAACATCCATATGCGCCAGAAAAGTAACAGGTTTTAAATCAGGATTGGCTCCGGGCCATTGATACAGCAGGGAATAATTATTAATCACACGCCGTTCTAATTGTGCCGCCACAAGCGGAAACTGGCGCTCTATCAAACCGTGCAACTGCAACAAGGCTTTAGCATTAAAGACATCCACTTGTTGATTAGAGATTGTCGGTAATTGAATAGCTAAGGCCAACCGTTGGGCAGCCTTATTGGCATCAACAGCAATAGTCGCAACAGGTGCAACAGGTGCAACTATCATTTGCCTGGATTGATAAGATACGGTGTTGATAATAATAACCGTCACTAACACCACAAATAAAATCACAATAGCGATGTACAACTTTTTCATAAACTTTGCCGCAGGTATTTATTCAGGATGGTTAATTAAAGCGTTTAACAATCAAGAATAACAGCAAAGCAGAAACATTACAGTGACGGTATCAATGTTCGTTTATAAGCGTTTTAAAACAGCCCGATTAAAATCCTTCTCAGTTAAGCCCACTTTAAATTGATATTGGCTCCAATCCAGACGCGTGACCTTGTGATTATTGTGGTTCTCCATTGTTTGCACATTCGCCCGCCAATACTGCCCAATGTATTGTTGGTAATCCTGATAAATCTGCGTTTTCAATAATTGATTTTTCCTGTCGTAGTATTCAATTTTTAATGGAATAAAACGCTTGGCATCTATCCATGTCACTAAACGTGTATAACCCGAATAAGCATATTTAGGAACGCTTTCCATCACCAACACAGCCTGTGCATCTAATGTGTCTTCACGTAAAAAAGTGTAACGGTATTTATCCACTTCAAATGAGCTGATATCTTCATAAGAAAACTGACTGCCCATAAAAGGCCCAGATTTATTATTGGAAGCTATACGTTTGGTGCGTTTTAAAGCCGGAAGGTATAGCCATTGATCGTCGGCTTCCAATACATGACTGTAACTTAAAAATCCCGTACCACGTACATCACCGGGCGAATCAAAAATCGTTAAACCTTTGTCCCCGTCACCTTGCATTTCCAGCAGTTTTAGACGTAACTGCCGGCTACTCTGCTCACCCTGAGCATTTGTTAAGGTCATCGTTAAACTGGCGCTTGAATCATGCCAGCCAGCATCACGCTGCTCTACCATTGTGGCAATCGCCAGGCCACGTTGCTCAGGAGTTAACGTTTGTGTACTGGCTTGCAGGAAGCTGCTGCCCCCAATAAGAGCACCCGATAAGAAAAATATTTGTGTATATTTATTTAATCTGTTTAACATCATTTTATCCTCTTGAAATTAATTTGCAGTTAGGGGCTTATCAGCGTTTTCATAAACCGCGGAAGGGCTTTTTTTATCTTTATCAAAAGCCAGCAATAAAACCGGCAGTAACAGAAAATCCAGAATCAGGGCTGAGCTGATACTAAGCATCGTAATAATGCCCATCTCCATATTCAGCTTAAAAGTAGAGCTGGCCAGCACCAGAAAACCAGCACTTAATACAAGAGACGTTACGATTAATGCCGAGCCCACATGTTCAAAGGCATAATGAATGGATTGCTCGGGAGACAAACCATTTTCCTTCCTGGCCCGTTGATATTTACTTAAGAAATGCACCGTATCATCCACAATAATACCAATCGCAATCGTGACACTCACAGCCATTGCAAAGCTGACTTCACCGTTAAAATATCCCCATAAACCAAATGCAATAGCCGGCGGCAAGGTATTGGGAATCAGACTTAACAAACCCAGTTTCACCGAACCTAAGGCGGCAATAATCAACAAGGCAATCAGGCTCATCGCAATGCCTACACTGATCGCCATACGCCCAACTGCGCGGCTGGAGATATGACTAAACATAAAGGTCGGACTACTGAAATTAACAGCTATATTATTCGCATTTTGATCAAACCATTGACGAGTGCGATCAGACAATGCCAACAATTCCTGCGTCGACAAATTATGTAATGACACCATCACACGGGTGGATGACTTTTTGATATTCAGTTGATTACTGAGATCCATGCCATAAGGTAAAGACATGTCGTAAAGCAGCAAATACTGTGCAGCCAAAGCTTGATTTTCAGGCAGCTTATACTGATCCGGATTATCGCCATTTAAGCTTTTATTTAAGCGTTTTAACGTATCTGAAATCGATAACACATGTACCACTTCCGGCTGCTGATTCATCCAGCGGGAAAATTCCTCTAAAACACGTAAAAATGCAGGGTCACTAACGCCACCATCCACACCGCTGTCCAATGAAAACTCCAAATAATAGGGGCCGGTTAAATGCTCTGATGCATAATCACTGTCGATACGTATCTGCGTTGATTCATCAAAATATTCCGAGATCACTTCATTCATTTCATTATTAGCCAAACCTGCCGATAACATCACCGATACAAGCACCAAACTTGGCAATAATACTTTACGTTTATCAATAACAAAGTGGCTTAGCTTAGCTGAGAATAATTTCACCTCAGATTGTTTTTCCTGCGCCTTAATCGGCAGCAATAATAACAAGGCCGGTAACACGGTCATCGATAAGATAAAGGCGACGGCGACTCCCATCGCTGCCATATTCCCTAGATGATGAAATGGAGGGATATCAGAGAAGTGCATAGACAAAAAACCAACAATTGTGGTGACGGTCGCTAATGCTACCGGCTGAATATTGACCCGTAAGGCTTCAACCATCGCGGCCTTTTTGTCACCACCTAATGAAAAGTTATGCATAAAGGCTAATACAATATGCACCGCATTAGCCACGGCAACCGTCATCACGATGGTAGGTGCAGAAGCCGATGGCGGTGTTAAAGGAATACTCAACCAGCCAGAGAATCCCATTGTTGCGGCTACCGATAAAACAATTAATACAAGAATGCTTAAGGTTGCGTAGACACTACGCAATAAGATGATCAAGCCAGTTAATATGACCAGAAACATAATCGGCGTTAGGGTCGCCATATCTCCCTGGGAGGCTTCAATAAACGCATTATCAAGAATGGTAATACCGCTTAAATGCACATCCAAATTAGGGTTGTCGGCTTTTAACTGTTTGATTGTCGCTCTGGCAAACGCTGCAACTTTGGGGGTTGCATCCGCCTGATCACCCGGCAAATTTACCGTAACACTCACCGCAGTAACCTTATCATCTTTAGATATCATCAACCCATACACAGCAGGTTCGTCATGAACAATGTCGCGCAGTTTTTCTAAACGGGCATCACTAAGCACCGATAAATCACTGACCAAATCTTCAACAACAAGATCATCATCCATTGCATAGGTATGCTGAAAATTGCTTAAGGAATTCACCCGCGTAGAGAAAGGCATCTGCCAGCCCTGCGTGGTTAGCCATTGAACACTGGCAAGGGTTTCGCGGGTAAAAACATCCCCTTGTTTAGGGGATAATAAAAACACTACGCTGTCAGATTTTTCGTAGGTGCGTTGTATCTTCAGGTAATCTTTGAGCTCGGGGTTATCGGCATCAAACCACGCTTCGTAGTCTCCGGCAAACGCAATATAACGCCCGCCACTTGCCAATAAAAAAATCATGACCAAGGCCATGAGAACCGTAAGCCAGCGCCACTGCACCAGCCACTTTGCGATTGTGTTTGTCATCGTCCGTTACCCGTAAGAATGATAGTGTCTTCAACGAGTAACTACTTTAAGGGCTTAGAAAAAAATCAACAATCATCGTTAATCTGTAAAAACTATTCGATCGTCTTTTTATTTTATTACTATTTTTTATTGAATGAGATTAGCCTGATGATCTGCACGACAATGGTTTCTATATTCCCCTGGCGGCGTGCCTCTTTGCTTTTTAAACACCTTACTAAAAGCCGTATCAGATTCATAACCGACACTATTGGCTATCTCCACTAACGGCAGGTCTGAATCACGCAGGAGCTTGGCGGATAAATCGATACGCCAACGGGTCAGATAAACCCCCGGGCTTTCACCGGTAGATTCAGAGAACTTTTTGGCAAATGCAGCTCTGGACATCGAAACTTCAGAAGCCAGTTTTTCAACCGTCCAACGCTGGGCTGGTAGTTTATGCATCAACGCAATCGCCTCGGCTATTTTGGGATCACCCAAGGCTGCTAACCATCCTTGTTGAATATCTGCATTGTCACGCATCCAGCTTCTAACGATAAATATTAGTAAAATATCCACTAACTTGGCAATCACCGCCGATGTGCCCATCTCATTGCTATTACCTTCACGCAGCAATATTTCAATCAAGGCTTGCAGCTTTCTATCTTCTGCAACCTGCTCGGCCTTAATATGAATAAACGAAGGCAATTGTGAAAAAAACGGATGCTGCATTTCACTGCTGAGTTCATAACAACCACAGAAAACACAGACCGTATCGGGGTACAGAGAATCATGTTGGGAATCTATCGGCTTCAACAGAGGTTTAACGTCTTCAAAATGCTGAATCGGGCTATCGATATGTGAACTAATAGCATGCCAGGAACTATTGGAGAAAAAGACAATATCCCCCTCATTTAATGCCACCGGTGTTGCATCCGGGCTGGAGCGTGCCCAGGCCTTACCCCGGCTGATTATTTGAAAAGAAGCCATATTGGGTAAATCAAAGAACATACCAAACTGTGTTGGCATTTCCTTATACGCCAGCACACGGTTGCTAACCTGGCCTACCGATAATACATCCGCTAAAACATCTGAATGATTCATGGAACTTCATCCCTAAAGAATTAATGCAGACAAAATACCTGATAAAAAACCTGCTATCCAGCCACAAAGACGAATGACTAATAATTAAAGACAATCGACTAAGATTGTCCCTATCAGAAAAAACTAGCTCATCTCAAATAAACCATTTTCGATATTCACAGTTTTTCCGATTAGGTCTTCTGCCAAAGCCAAATCCATTAACTCTTTTTGCAGTGAATAAGCAATCTGACGTTGCTGCTGAGCATTTTCAGAAATAATCAGCACTCTTTCAGCACCCTGCTTATTATATAAAACCGTATACGCCTGAATCACCGCCACGCCCGTATAATCATCAAGCACTTCCCTGGCAGGAGAATCGGCGATAACCGCCTCGGTTACATCTTCCATCACAAAGGCACGTGGTGTTTTACTGAATAAACTAAACGCTTGTTTGGTATTCATGCCCGAGACATTACTGACCAGGCCAATATTTTTATTTTGTGCCTGCATCACATCTATCATTTTCACCGTGGATTGCAGAACAAAGTTATTTAATGGACCGCCAGCAAAAGGCATACCCCCGGTAACGGTTAAATCTTGTTTACCCAATACATTTAACTCTTCGGCAAAACCTAAAACGGCTACCGGGAAACAACTATACAACTCAAAAAGGTCAACATCGTTAATAGAAATATCGGCCAAGGCCAGTGCACGTTTTCCAGCATGGTAAGCGCCATAGCAGCGGGATAAATCGGCCCGCTGACTCACCGCCTGCATTAAATTACTCTCGGTAGAACAGGCCGGGTAAATCCAGTGTTTTTCATCTATACCTAACTCACGGGCTTTTTTAATCGAACAGAAAATCAGCGCCGAAGCCTGATCTACATTCCAGCTGCTGTTATGTAGTTTGGTATACGGGTAGGCCAGCATCGGATTTTTTTCAGACGCATTACGAATAAAATCAGCTTTAATGTCCTTACGATTCCAGGCCTGTTCATTAGCCTGTGCGGTTTCACTCATGGTTTGATATAACGCAGCTACTTCATCACGATGTTGATCGGCAGACTTGCCCTGCCTATGGCGCCATGCGGAATCTAATAATGCATAATAACCCACCGGCATACCTAAACCTGCTTTAGACTCAGCTTCCAGCCACAACTCTTGATCGGGTTCTAACACGGTATCAGCAGCCTCTAAAGACGCTGTGTCCTCAACCTCAATGCCTTGAATCATCGCCTGTAAATTTCTGAATTTGGCTTCACCACCGGCAACAATGGCTATATCAATCTCACCTTTTTGAATACGCTGACAGGCCCGGTTAAACAATCCTTGCTGTAACACGCCTATTTGGGCAAACACGGTAGCGGATTTTTGATTATTAATGCCTTGTTTGATTAACTGAGCCGGATTTTGATAGGCCCACATGCCCTGAGGCACAGATATCTCATCACAGGCAGATAATAATTCCGGGCATTGGATCTTATCGGCCGCAGCAAGGCAACAATCCACCATTAACTGATAGGCTTCCTTGGCGGTTTTAGGATCATTCAGCTTTTGTGTGATAGCTGCAACGGATACAATAATCGGGTTATTTTCAGAAATTGTCATACTTCTCTCTTATTCTTTTTCAATACGTTAACGGCTTTGATTGCGCGATTATAGCTATTGTTAGGCCTGTATTACACCAGCAAGAAGTAACATGACAAACTTATAATCAAAGCACCCACAATATTCAATACGATACCCTGCCTGGCCATTTGCCCGGTAGTCACATGGCCGGAACCAAAAACAATACTATTCGGTGCTGTAGCTACCGGCAACATAAAGGCACAGCTGGCACTGAGTACGGCAGGAATCATTAAAAGTTTAGGGTCGATATTGGCAGCCAACGCCGCGGCTGCCAAAATAGGCATTAATAACACGGTGCTTGCGGTATTGCTGGTGGTTTCGGTTAAAAAGGTAACCCCCAAACATAAAACCAACATCATAATAAACACCGGCCATGTCGCCAGCACGCTGAGCTGATCACCTACCATGGTCGACAATCCCGATGCAACAAAAGCCTTGGCCAAGCAGATACCACCACCAAATAATAATAATACCCCCCACGGGATATTGGCCGCAGCCGACCAATTAAGCAGCGCTTCGCCGTCTTTTTTCCCATTGGGAATGATAAACATCAACACCACCGCCAGCAAAGCCACCGAAGCATCATTAGCATTGGTAAAACCCGTTAACGTACTCCAGCCTCCAAACGGTTCCTGGCGTGTTATCCATAAAAAAGCGGTTAAAGCAAAAACCATCAATACACGCTTTTCATCGCTGCGCCATTGGCCAATCTCGGGTAATTGAAACGTGCCTTTGTAATGTAAATTTCGGGTTAACCACAACGCCGCCACAGGCACTAAAACCACAACAATCGGCACGGCAATTTTCATCCAGTCTAAAAAGCTGATTTGCCCACCCACTTGCTCTTCATACACCTGCATAAAAATTAAGTTAGGCGGTGTACCAATGGGTGTGCCCATGCCACCAATGCTGGCCGCCCAGGCAATGCCCAACATTAACGGCATGGCCATGGTTTTATCTTCGCTGCCTTGTAAAACCGCCACAGCAACCGGCAGTAACATCAACGTGGTTGCGGTATTGGAAATCCACATGCTTAACACGGCAGAGCTAACCATAAAGCCCAGCACCAAACGTTTGGAGCTAGTACCGCCAAATAAGCGGATCATAAATACCGCCAGGCGTTTATGCGCGCCCGAATGCTCCATCGCCTTGGATAAAATAAATCCACCCAATAATAATAAAATAATCGGACTACCATAGGCCTGAGCTACCTCATTTTTAGTTAAAATGCCAGTAATTTGAAACAGCGCCAACGGTAATAAAGAGGTTACCGGAATAGGAACCGGCTCAAATATCCACCAGATAATACAAAGACACGCCACCGCAGCCGTTAAACCTGCCACGTGGGGTAGTTGATTAGAACTAAAAAGACCATAGACCAATAACGCTATCAGCGGCCCCAGAATTAAAGCAAGGGTTCGAATACTCATCACAAATAACCTATTTAACGATTTTCAGATACAGCAAGATATAATAAGGCGGCAACCGAAATAGCATCGGTAATCTTCCCATCAAGCACCCATAACACAGCCTCTTTTAACGGCAGGCGCTTCACGGTAATATCTTCTGAATCTTCCAGTGCCATCTCTCCTGCGGTTAAGCCCTTGGCCAAAAATACCAGCCCTTTTTCATCGGTGATGGAGTTAGACGTATGCAGGGTTTGAATTTCCTGCCAGTGGTCTGCGGTAAAGCCGGTCTCTTCTTGTAACTCACGTTTGGCGGCATTAATAGGCTGCTCTCCGGCAGGGCACCCGCCCATAGGAATCTCCCAGCTATATTCATCCAGGGTATAGCGATATTGCCCAACCAAATACGTATAGCCTTCATCATCGATGGGCACAATGCCAATGGCCGTACCTTTAAAATGTACACGCCCATATATGCCTGGTGTTGACGCCGGGGTTAAGACATCTTCATGAAAAACCTGTATCCATGGGTTTTCATAACGGCATTCACTGGTTAAACGTCGCCATGGGCCTATTTGCAATACCTCAGACGAAGCAGAGTTAGACGCACTGTCAGGTTTTTTAGTTTCGGACACAATATCAACTCAGATGTAAAATAAAGACATAATTTAACCATAAACCGATGTAATAGGGACAGAACCTTTAGACGCTTTTTGCCGTGAAATTTTACAGCGTTTATGGTTTAATGCACCGATTTTACAGGGCTGCTATGCCAGTAGCCTGTTGAAATTAGCCGCACTGTCTTAAGTTAACGTGGAGCATCGTATGTCGATCATTACCCCTTTGCTGAACAAAGAAGCGTTTATACGCCGTCATATCGGCCCTTCTGAGGCTCAGCAAGCTACGATGCTAGCTGCTATCAAAGCCGATTCACTGGATGATCTGACGGAGCAAACCGTACCGGCTAATATCCTCAAGAAAGATGCACTCAATCTGAGGCCTGCACAAACTGAGGCCGATACGCTGGCGCGTTTACAAATGATTGCCAGTGAAAACATCGTTAATCAATGTTATATCGGCATGGGTTATTACCCCACACATACACCTAATGTCATCTTGCGTAATGTGCTGGAAAATCCTGGCTGGTATACCGCCTACACCCCTTATCAACCTGAAATCGCGCAAGGCCGTTTGGAAGCATTAATTAACTTCCAGCAAATGGTCATGGATTTAACCTCTATGGAAATGGCCAATGCCTCTTTATTAGATGAAGGCACGGCAGCAGCCGAAGCGATGGCCATGAGCCAACGTGTGGTAAAGAAAAACAAATCGTTAGCCTATTTTGTCGATACCCATGTACATCCACAAACTCTGGCCGTATTAAAAACCCGTGCCGAGCATTTTGGGTTTGAGTTAATCATTGGTGATGTTTTCAACGAATTAGAAAACAGCGATGTCTTTGGTGTATTTTTACAATACCCGAATACCCGCGGTGAAGTGAAAGACATCAGCGGTGTAACCGCGATGGCAAAATCTAAAAACTGCATCTCTACCGTAGCCACCGATTTATTAGCTCTATGTGCGATTACACCTCCCGGTGAAATGGGTGCCGATATCGTTGTGGGTAACTCACAGCGTTTTGGTGTACCAATGGGCTTTGGTGGCCCACACGCAGCATTTTTTGCCACAAAAGAAGCCTATAAACGTTCATTACCTGGGCGCATCATCGGTGTATCACAAGATAGCCAAGGTGATATGGCCTACCGCATGGCGTTACAGACACGCGAACAACATATACGCCGTGAAAAAGCGACCTCCAATATTTGTACCTCGCAGGCTTTATTGGCGATTATGGCCAGCTCCTATGCGGTATATCATGGCCCTGAAGGCTTAAAGCTCATCGCCGAACGTGTCAGTACCTTTACCGGTATCTTAGCCAAAGCCTTAAGCGACAAAGGCATCAACATTGCCAATAATAATGGCTTCGACACGGTATTGATCAAGGCGGATAACGTCGATGATTTATATACCGCCGCCCTCGATATGGGCATTAATCTGCGCCAAATCAGCGAGTCTGAAATATCCATCAGCATTAATGAAACCACCACCGATGAAGATCTGTCTCTATTGATTCGCACCTTAACCGGGAAAAACGTTAACCTTGAAAGTATCGCCGCACAAACCACTAACTTCATTCCTGAAACTTTAAAACGTCAAAGCAGCTATTTAGAACATCCGGTATTTAATAGCTATCACAGCGAAACCGAAATGCTGCGTTATTTGAAACGTTTGGAATCTAAAGACATCGCACTAAATCATTCGATGATTCCATTAGGTTCATGCACGATGAAGCTAAACGCCACCGCCGAGATGATCCCGGTTAGCTGGCCTGAATTTGCCAATATGCATCCCTTTGCCCCTGATGATCAAACCCAGGGTTATCAGAAAATGTTAACCGAGCTTGAGAATATGCTTATTGCCAGCACCGGCTACGATGCAATCTCGCTACAGCCTAATGCCGGTTCACAAGGTGAATACGCAGGTCTGTTGGCCATCAAAGCTTATTTACAATCCATAGGTGAAACTCAGCGCCATATTTGTTTAATTCCAAGTTCGGCTCATGGTACAAATCCAGCTTCTGCTGCGATGGTTGGATTAGACGTTGTCATTACCAAATGTGATACCAACGGCAATGTTGATATTGATGATCTGAAAGAAAAAATCGCCCAATACAATGATGAAATCGCCTGCTTGATGATCACCTACCCATCCACACATGGCGTATTTGAAGAAGGCATCATCGAGATCTGTGACATCATTCATGCCGCTGGCGGCCAAGTATATGTTGATGGCGCGAATATGAATGCGTTAGTGGGTGTCGCCGCACCCGGTAATTTTGGTGCCGATGTATCCCACTTAAACTTACACAAAACCTTCGCTATTCCACATGGCGGCGGTGGCCCGGGCATGGGTCCTATCGGCGTAAAACAACATTTAGCCGATTTCCTGCCACAACATCCTTTGGCTGATACAAATAACGATGTGGTCTCAGCGGCACAATATGGTAGCGCAGGTGTATTACCTATCTCCTGGGCTTACATCCATATGATGGGTGCAACAGGTATGCGTAAAGCCACACAGGTAGCGATATTAAATGCCAACTACATCGCCAACCGCTTAAAAGACGTATACCCGATTCTGTACACCGGTAAAAACGGCCGCGTAGCGCATGAGTGCATCCTCGATATTCGCCCATTAAAAGAAGCCAGCGGTATCTCTGAAGAAGATGTGGCTAAGCGTTTGATGGATTACGGTTTCCACAGCCCGACCATGTCATTCCCGGTACCAGGCACCTTAATGGTTGAGCCTACCGAATCAGAATCTCAAGTCGAGCTAGATAGATTCTGTGACAGCATGATTGCGATTCATGGCGAGATGATGAAAGTTCAATCTGGCGTTTGGCCGTTAGAAGATAACCCTTTGGTGAATGCACCACACACACACCAAGTGTTATTAACCGATGAGTGGACTCATCCCTACTCCAGATCAGAAGCTGCTTATCCATTAGAAGCTTTACGCACTAACAAATTCTGGCCACCGGTTGGACGTATCGACAATGTTTATGGGGACAGGAATTTATTCTGCGCATGCCCATCGTTAGAGAGCTACGAATCGTAAAATTATTTTGTTGAGGCTATGTAAAAGAGTGGGTTAACGATTTAAAGGAGTTGGTTAACTTAAAGAAGTGGGTTAACTCCTTCATAAAACGGGCTAAACGGCCCGTTTTTTAATTCAACAATAAGCTTCAACCCTATTTAGGCTCCAGCATCACCCTACCTCCGAAATTTCTATATTGATTTTATTGAGCTATACCTCCCAAGTAAGCCCAATCAAAGATCTACATCATCAATATGAAACTATCCCGAAAAGAACTCTACGACCTAATTTGGTCTACCCTAATGTCAAAACTGGCTCCTCAGTACGGGTTATCTGACAAAGGGCTTGCCAAGAAATGCCAGAAGCACAACAGACCTAACTACCAGGAGCATCAGGATTAACAATGCCCAAGTCGATCCTAAAACCAGATACACCCACTTGAGAATGTGTAGTCCAGCCTTTGCTTTGTAAGCGCTCGGCAACTGTCTGCTCAAACGGAGAATCAAAAAAATCGCCCGGAGCACTAGCGGCTTCAGCAAGCGCCGAAGCACCTCTTTGTGCATACTCAAGGAAATGTTTAAGGTCTTTAACACCCTCGGAGGCTGTGCGGGATAAATCGATTTGCTCAGGCATCAACGAAGAAAAGATACGCATCTCTTCTTTTGCCCGAGTGATCGCTACATTAAGACGTCTAGTACCTCCTGATTTGTTCATTGGCCCAAAGTTCATACTGAGCTTTCCTGCAGCGTCTTTACCAAACGTGATTGAGAAATAGATAATATACGAGTAGTAACTTTATCATTGGTGAACCGGGTGCCAGTTTCGATGTTAACGACGGGAATCTGATTGTCTACACGCATAAAACCTAGCAACGGCGGATTAATAATGGGTGTTGATTATACGCTGTTAAGCGCTTTCATCATTTAAGGCGACACCTCCAGGTAAGCGCTAGAAGTGTCGCAACACAAAAACCAAAACAGCAATATTACAGCGGCTGTGCAGCCGTATCTCTGATCTGCCAATACTGCTCTGCGGTGTAACAGCTAAGTTCACTGCCCTCTGGCAGGCTATCGATACGCTTGCCTTCAAGGTTGTTGATATCGGTAATACAATGCAGATCCCACTGTATCTGTTGATATAAACTGAGCAGTTGGGCTTCATCCTCTATGGGTTGGAAGCCATCACGGCTTAGCCGGTAAGCACTTAACTGCAGTTCATTGTCCTCACGCCTGTCCGCGCAATCCTGATAGGAAAAATAGACTCCGGGTTTTTCCTGTACGATCAGAACTCTGTCCCTGTCAAAATAGACCCGCTGAGGCACACAATAACCGGAACCGTCCTTGGGCACCGACAATGTATCCAACAGTGCGGCCGAGGTATCTTCCGCAGAATCGATCAACTTGAAGAGGGTTTGGTCTATGCGTGAAAATTTCTGCACATGCAGGGCCTGCTTTCTGCTGTAATAGATTGACACCGGTAGCTCGCCATCAAATATGCGCTGCTGCTGCCAGCCACCTAGCTTGGTCAGGCTGTGAATAAAGTCGCGACTGAAGACAAAGGCCAGCGGCTCGGCAATGCTCAGGCTGCGATCGGCGGCGGCGGGCAGGCTAAAGGTATGTTCCTCTATCAACGAGCCGCCGGAGAAGCCGGCCACGGTCAGGCGGTGTTTGCCCGGAGGCGAGTTGGCCGCATCATGAGGCCTATGCGAGCTATAGGGCACCAGCAGACGCTGGTTGGCCTGATCCAGATGCACGGACTGATCGTCATGCTGAAAATCGGCGTAGTTGTAGCGGTAGTCTGCGCCTAATAGCAGGCTATTTGTCTCCAGCCCTTCGCTGGAGAAAAGGCTGATACTGGCCAGACGGTCAGTACCAGACTCAGAGCTTATGGAGACAATGCCTAGGCCCAGAAGTACATCATCGCCGAATAGCAGCTGATCCAGCGAGGTCGGTATCCTGATCTGTTTATCGATCACCGGGTGAGCGGGATCTGCCAATGAAATCGTCTGCATATCGCTCCACTGCAAGGTTTGTCCATACTGGTATTGCGCCTCACTGATATAGACCTTCTGACGAGTAAAACGTACGGCGATATCGCCGCTGGCGCCGGACAAACTCATCTGATTGAGCAGCACGGCCGAGTTGCCCTGGACCATCAGCGTCTGTAGCTGATTTTTAGCATTGTCGTGGGTCACGGCATAGAGAAAGTCACCATGGAACTGCAGATGATCATGTTTACGCAGGGCGCCCGTCAGGCGAAAATCCTCCTGCTGGGTTATGGTCATGTCTTCACTCAGAGTAGCCAGTTGGTCATCCAGCTTGTAGAACTCACCGTCTTTAAAGCGGAAGATATGTAATTTGCTATAGCCATCGTGTTGATACACCGGGCGCTGATAGCTGCCATAGACACGCTGAGTACAGCTGTATCTTGTGCGTTCGCCGCTATGGCAGGTCTGCCCATCGGCAATATAGAGGTAGCGATTTACCCTGGGCACCGAGATTCGCAGACAGCTCAACAAATCACCCTGGCAATTTAACACGCCGGATGGCGGCAGAGGTTGATAATCCGGGTTCTCTATGCGCTTCCAGTTAACACGGCAATATTCGTAGGCAGTGGTATAGCTTTGCCAATCGGTACAACGGGAATAGTGCTTAGTCTCATAATGATCGATGTAGCTATGGCTGAGGTTCTCACTGACAACCAGGTACTCACCACTGGCACTGACAAAGGGATTAAAAGAGGATGACCAGCGCTCCCCCGGATCCATAAACTCGGCTGCAGCGGCATCCTCTACGGCAAAGATCTCGCTGTAGCTATGTACCAGTTCCGCCCCGGTGTCTATGATTTTTAACTGATAGTTCAACAACCTGGTTTGAGGGTAAGCAGCTATGCTCAGCTCATCCACAACTGGAGACGAACGCGCCGTGCGCTGGGTTTGTACGTCTTCGGCCTCATAGACCTTCACATATAGGGCCAGGGTATCGTTAAACAGACGTGCATCCACCAGTTCTTCATCAGGGAAGTACAGGGCATGCTGATATTCCAGTCCATCCTCACCTATGGCAAACTGTATGACCCCGGTGCCCTTGCCCTGCAGCGATTCGGTTAATACCAGCAGTCTATCCGCCGTAGAGACAAAATTTTTCAGCCTGCCGGGTAAAGCCATGGCACAGGAAACCTTCACCGCCTGCGAGGCATCCTCAACAAAATTCAGTTGAATCAAACCATAGGCATCGGATAGGTAAAAGGCGCTGTTGCCCTGACGTTTGACGGTATCGGGACGCTGAATTGTCACCGCCAAGTCAGATGCCGCATCGGCACTCACCTCGAATAAACCATCGGTCCTATAGGAAGGCTCGATACCGTCTAGCAGGGTTGGCGTAGTTGCATCGGGCTCAACATAAATCGGCGAGGCTTTACGAAAGCCTCCCAACTGCTGGGCGATGCGCGCAAAGCTTTTGGCCTCCGGTTTGTCACAAAACAGCTGCGGCTTTGGCAGCAAAGATTGATAGTTCCAGCGCTGTGCCACATCCAAATCGTGGCCTGAGGCCGACAGCATCTGCTGGCCTGCGGATAAGGAACGCGGCAACGGTAGCGGCGCAATCGTCGCCTGATCAGACGAGGGCAATTGAATCACTGCCTGCTCCCCACCTTCACCGACCACAATGTTCAGTGTCGTCGACTGCGGCCCGGTTTTCTGTAGCTCACTATCACCGTCATTCGAGTCACCACCACAGCTGCTTAACCCTACCGAGGCAGCGAGCATGGCCGCAGCTATAAAGAAACGTTTTTTGGCGAACAGCCGCCGTTCAGCCTCGATTAACTCACGCAACAACATCAGCCTTCCCTCTTTGATGGTAATGGTTTAACCGCAGGCATGATTGAGCCTGCAAATCTATAATGGGAATATATTCCCAATCATCATTTAATGCAAATATTTACCCTGACTTTTTTTGACCGGCATAGGCAATACCCATAAAACGATGAGTCAGTGCTTAGATCATGATTTTAGTCATTAGCGGCAGGCCTGGACGGATGAACACGATGGAGGCTGGAAGTATGTTTATACCTCAAATCCACACACTATGAGTATAAGTATAAGGACTATAACCGCGATTTAAGCTTGAAATCGAAGGCATGCTTTGTCTCTGGCCACACACCAATCCATGGAAACCCTGAGGCTTTAGCCTTTAACTGAATTATAAGGTTAACCTGTTAGGCCAGATTGTCCTATTAAATAATGTTAGAACAAGTGAGTCTCTAACACTCAATAAAAATGCCCAAGGATAATAAAAGTGTTGTTATTTAGAGGTTAAACTTCAGTGGAGGCGCATGAGCCTCAGAAATCTGATAAGCCGGTAGAATCGGCGATTCATTTATATTAACGTGATCTAAGATCTTTTTGATGACGTGCATGGAAGCACTAATGCCGTGGGCGCAGGAAGCGCAGGAACGGTGATAACAGGATCTTTGATTGTACTTAACTTCAGCTACTTTGGCAGGAAACAAGCTAACAAAAATCCCAAGATCAAGAACAGCTTGATCGGGCTTTTCATAAAATTTATCTAGACGCTGGCTGTATGCCGGTGGAATCTTTGCGGGATGTTTTTAAGCATCCAGGTTTTTTATAAAGACAATAATGTGGCCTTGGTACAAAGACCAAGATACCAGGGCCATGTTGCAAAGCTGGCCCTATATTATAAAGGGCTCTGCCTCTGTTCCCAGACCTTCAAGAGCCTGCCCATTCACATAGACACAGGGCCGTATTCCCCAAGAACAATCTGCCCCACTATTCATCGCCATCGGTGACTTTGACCAGTGATTAACAATGTAAACACCGTTAATGCCATAATTGGGGGTTCTAGCCCAGTATTGATGCAGACCACCGGCATCAACATTATAATCCTTAATATATTGCGGCGAAGGAATACCGGTTTTTATATCTTCAGGCAGTTTTTTATATTCTTTATGGGTAATAATAAAAACAGCATCTTCGGTTTTATCATTACCTCCACCTAACTCTTTGGAAACCGGTGTTTTGATAGCCGTTGTTAACAAAATGCCTTTTTCTTCATCGCTAAAACTGTTTAAAAAACCAGCTTCATTATCATAGGCAAGCTCATCAAAGTCTTTACCAGGCATAGGGTGTGGCCCAAAGTCCACCTCCCCCTGAGGAGAATTCGAATTCAGCCAATGACGAAGCGTGCTATCGCGCCAACGATTACAACCGCCATCAATTTCAGGATCGGTATCAAATAACTTTTTCATTATGATATTTTGACTGATCAGCAATAGCTGCGACTCTTTGACAGCGATTACACGCCATACTAATGACTCTTTTTCATCATTACGGCCGTAACTGCCAAATTGAATCCAGTCCCAGGTTTTAAAAACTCGCTGTGCTGTTTCGGCTTCTGTTTCCATATTCTTTCTCTCTTAAATATCCCTTTTAACTATTCAGCATGGAACAGATAAATTGGTACTAACACATTAATACAAGATGACGCTATATCCCACCTAATGAAGGGCATTAAAAATGATGATTCATAAAGGCCCTAATGAATATTATAAATTATCTAACTACAATTCAGTGACTAATTATCAGCATGCCAATATCATTTTGATACCTACTTTAACTTTCTCTCACTCCTTTCGCTGGCTATAGAGCCTGCCGAAGTAAATGAAGCCACAGCAGATTTAGAGGAAAATATCAGCCTGGCAATGAAAAATGCAGCCCCTGACCCAGTATTATTGAAGCCATTTTTACCTATCACAAATCGACTCTACCTAACGTGCAGTCCAGTAGCTGCTGTGCTTGGCTAAAAGTTTAGACTTTATTGTGAAAGTTCAAACTTAATTATTCATACACAGCTACTCGTTAATGCTGTGCAATTGTAGATCAGGGGCTAAAGCAAAGAGCTGAGAATTTAGCCTGCTGCTAGCTACTTATCCAGCCGACGCGCCTTGCCCATTCTTCTGCCTGGCGTCTGTGTTGCTTGAAGTCCTGTGGCTGGACACCACTTTCTTGCTGTAGTTCTTGTTTATGCTTTTGCAGGGCTTCTTCGATGGTCTCAAGGCCCAGGGCCTTTCTTTTAAGGTTGGCCTGAGACCTGTCTTTTACATTAACCACTAATTCACCGGATTCGTCCCAGTCAAAGAAGAGTCCATATTCCTGGACCTGGCCTTGATTAAAAAGAATGCAGTCTTGCAAACAGGCTTGATGCAATGGCAGCGCCTCACCAGCGACAACGGCAGGTTTAATGTATTTGAGAAAATGTTGCATCAAGGCGGGTTTGTCGATGGCGGTTCTGGCTATGCGAAAGGCTGCATTTGCTCCCTCTTTGCCAACCAGTGACTTGCCTGGCCAGCCATATTGTTTGATGATCTGCTCCAGGGCTTCGGCATTTTTGATGCGTAAGTCGACAAATATATCCGTGGCATCGCCATAACGCCGGCCATCCTCCGTCATCTCTTGCCATAAATGGGTTTCGGCTTGCATCATATCAATCAGTGTTTGGCGCAGTTCATGATTCATCGGTATTCGTCCCTGACTTGTTGTATTGACGGTTAGTGGCATTGTCGCCGCGGGTAATAAAACAGCAATACGATTAAACCCAGCGCGGCTGCCAGGTGTTTTATGCTGTGGCCACTGATAAATCCTAACATGTTATATACACCGCCATAAAAATGCTCAAATAGCTTGGCTACAAGATAGGCCAGCATCATGGCCCAGTAGGCATGACTGTGGCTGCAGCATGATGTAAAACAAAGAAGTATCACCGGTATGACCAGCATGGGGAAAAACTGCACCAGCAGGTAATACCTCAGATCCCCTGGCCTCAAACATCTGGATAACAGCAGGAGTTGACACAAAGCGTGCTTCCGAGATAATCATTTCAGTCTAATGGTTATCCTTAGGCTGGAAGCCGGTGATGTGTCAACTCCGGCTGCTGGCTGTTCCCTAAATAAATGCAATACCGACAGTGAGGCTAAACCAGCCATAGAGTATAAGTCATATAACCTCGATTCATTATGGGTATAAGTAACATAAGCGGCGTTTCTAATGCATTGGTTGTGTATGAATCCGCCGCCCAGTATTGCCTAGCAGTGTAAATTCGAGAGATCAAAACCTTAATGCACTAACAATGTTTACTTGTTAGATCGTTATTATCTATCAAATATTGATCAGGCAGAGAGGTTGGGCATTTCGTATTATGAAGTACGGCTTTAGGGAAAATTCAGTTTATTGAAAGAGCCGTATTGTATGTATGAGCTTGTAACGATATTTATCCCAGGCAGGAAGTGCCACAACTTAAATAGGGAGCAAACGATATTTCTATTCGCAGCTCCCGCTTAATATATATTTCCAAAACTCAGATAAGGATCTGTAATTTGGATGCTAAGCCATTAATTATTCTGTATGGAACTAGAATAATCAATACGCTGAATATCTGCTCTGCGCCACTGCAAGCCATCATCAGATGACCAAACGTCATTTTTGTGGCCAAAACGAGCCCCACCGATAAGCCAGATTCTATTGTCAAAAGTTGTTAGAGCAGGGGCAAACCTCTGAGGGAAAACTGCATCAGTCACACGTTGTTGCCAGTTAGTACCATCGGTTGACGTCCATATGTCATTTTTATGTGAAGGCCCATCAAGGCCACCAAATAACCAAAGTTTATTGTCAAAGCTAATTATGCGAAAAAACTCACGGCGTAATAAACTGACGTAACTCGATTCCTCTATCCAATTAACGCCATCAACAGAGCTCCAAACATCGTTATAGATTTCTTTACTGATACCACTGCCGGGGTAGATAAATCCACCTATAACCCAAAGCTTTGCGTCATGGACAACAACTTGATGCTGATGTCTTCCTGCAAAGGGGGCATGTTCAAGCTCTAGTATCCACGTTTTTCCATCAACAGACGACCAGACATCGTTCTGGTTAATACCATCCACATCGCGACCGCCAATTAACCATAACTTATCAGCAAACACTTTAACTTGATGTTCACGACGCCCACTAAATGCAGCTTCAGCAATTTCTAAATTCCAAGTGATACCATCAGCTGAAGACCAGACATCATTTTTACTTTTGTAGCTTGAGGAATCACTGCCGCCAATAAGCCATAACTTATCTTTAAAATTGACCAGCTGATGATCTTCTCTAGCAAATGGTGCATCGCTAGTGAGCTCATTCCATATAACACCATCACTAGATGACCAAGCATCATTGATGCTGTTATTTAGCTGATTTTCTCCAGAAACAACAAAGAGTTGATTATTTAATGTTGCAACTTGATGGCGAAGACGTCCTGAAAAGCGCTTTGAATCCCAAATGGGTCTTTTCCAATTAACGATGTCTTTTGAAAACCAAAGTGAATTATGTGGGTTAGCATAGCTATTGTTATTGCCGCCTATGGTCCACATGCTATTTTGAAAGTTTATAATCTCAAAATTTCTGAAATGTTCAGCATAATCACTGCTGCGTCCCTCTACAGTCCAATTTAATCCATCAGTGCTAGACCATATCCTTGTATTTCTAGAAATGTACGTGGTGTTTCCTGATTTTTGGGCTTGAACACCGCCTAACAACCATAGCTTTCCGTCATACTCAAACGCGCGATGGCCTTCTAGCTGCCCGGTAGAACCATAACCTTGAAAGACGTTATCATTTATCAGTGACCAATCACGGCCATTATCAGATGACCATACTTCAACTTGCAGTGCATCAGCTGTGTTTTCAACACGCCCGCCGATCAGCCATAATTGATTATTGAAAACGAATACTTGATGTGAACTTCTCTCTAGGAAGTTAGCGGCAGCAGTTTCTTGCTGCCATTCAATCCCATCAACAGTTGACCAAATATCGCTTTTGGCTCCTTGTTGATCAATGCCTCCAATTAACCAAAGTCGGTTATTAAACACAGCTAATTGGTGATTTCTTCTTGGGCTAAAAGGTGCAGAATCTGTTTTCAAACCCCAGCTAAGGCCATCTGATGAGGCCCATACATCATTTTTTAATCCTGCATCAGAGTTGCCCGCAATCACCCACATCTGGTTGTTAAAAACAATGGCTTGATGCTCTTCTCTGCCACTGAAACGAGTTTGAGCTGCTGCCTGTGTCCAATGTTCACCTGTCTTTGAATACCAGATATCATTATCGAGATGGTGCTGGTTGGCGTAGGCAGTTTTCCCGCCAATGATCCATATTTTATCTTGAAAGCTTAGTAATTGGTGATTGGCTCTGGATGTGAAATTCTTCCTAGATACATAATTATCCAAGCTGCTTTGATTCATAAAATCAAACGAATAATAGGCATCACGGTATAGGTTTAATGCCGTGTCGGTGATGGTGACATCACTGATAACTTCTGATTGCCCATTAGTACAAGCAGCATAATTACTGATATCACACTGTGATTCTGTGCTTCGATAGAAAGTATAAGATTGGGCAGAACTAGGGAAATCTATTAGCGTATCAGATTCTCCAACCCAAGCGCTGTAATACATAGGCACAGAAAATGGAGCCACAACTAAAGTGTTTGAAACATAACCTGCTGTATCAACCACATGGATTGAACAGTCTTCAATATAACCAAAATCCAAGTGATTAAATTGTATGGTATTTGTTCCGATCTTAGCTTGGAGCAGGGGAGAAACACAGCTGCCTGAATACTGAATTTCTCCTGCTTCATCGCTGGAGAAAATGAGTGATGGCGTATGCGAGTAGTTAAGCCCAGATGAATTTATAAATGCAATCACGGGAGCTACTGTGTCAACAATAACAAAGGCTGATAATAGTAATTCATTTGAATTATTCCCAGCTGAATCACGTAGGCTTAAACGGCAATTGTTATATTCACCATACTGCAAATCTTCAAGCAGAATGGTATTTTCACCTTTGATGGCCGAAGACTGTTTTGAATGACAGCCGCCAGAAAAAATAAGGGTGCCGGGTTCTGTCGACATAAACGAATAGCTTGCACTTTGTGAATTCTCTATCACACTCACTGCCGCTGTTTCTTCCAGCTCGGGAGATATAGCATCAATGGAGTTGGTAGTGATGCCCCACTCGATCTTGTAATTACCTTCTGCATCCGTGAACTTAATACCACAGGTGATACGGCTATTGTCACCCGGCAAATCGAGAGTAAGGCTATTTTCCCCTGCTATAAACGATAATTTCTGACCATTACAGTCCTGATCTGCAAGTAAGATTCCAGGTTTATCACTATAAAAATGTATTGTAGGCCAATGACTACTAAGACCGTCAATGACCTCAATTTCGGGTATCGTGGACACAGTGTCAATGATAGACAAAGGCTTGATACTTAAGACACTAGATTCGTTACCTGAGTCATCAATAACAAATAATCCACACGTTTCAAAGCTGCCTTGATCAAGACTGGTAATAGTGATGACATTTTCTCCTTTAATCGCTTTATCATCACTGCCTTTACATTGGCCTATGTATGCAATATCCCCTTTTAGATTACTGTTAAATTTAAAAACAGTATCTAACCCAGACTGCCCAAGCTTAGGTTCTTCAGTCGTGGTAATAATTGGAATTAATTGCTTATTGTCCTCAATGTCCGGTAAGGGGGTATCAAGCCCAGGTTTTTCTTCAGTAAGCAGTGATGCATTTCCTGCATTATCGGAACCACCGTCACCACAGGCGCTAAGTAATAAAATTATGACTATCAGAAAATGAACGTGTAAGTTGAACATGGGGTTCCTTGTATAAAAATCAGGGGCTATTCCATTATGATATTGTTTGAAATTGACAGTGTTAAAAAAGCCAAACAAACCTATGTGTTATCTGAAAACTAGCGACGAGATAATTGTATGTTTCAATATCTAACGGTTTTTTTATTAGGTGGGCAATTGTAAGCGTCCAAGGCATAAGTAAACACCTTACTTATTGTTAATGTTAATAGTTTGAGGGGGGTATTCATACCCACCTAAATACGACGTTTAAAATTGAACTAGAAAGTGGCCATGGGCATCTCAGGATGCTGAAGTCTGGCAATCCGACCATGGCGCTTCATTTGATCTTGACGGGTGATATAACTCGACACAGTAAAAGCTAATCGGAAAGGCTGCTTTTCCTCTTTGCAGCCCCTCAATTTTACGTCTTGTCAGGATGCATTCAGTCTGGTTTTGACACTTTGGAGCCTAAGTTGGGCCATTCGTAGTAACAACTAACAGGATTGATATGCTCGGCATTCGGTTAGGGCTCCAAAGTGTCAGAAACGGGCATTAAATTTGATTTATTCTAACTTTAATAGATGGATTGTAGCGAGGATAAGGCGGTCGTTCACGAATAAATAGACCTGAAGAAACATATTACTGAAAGGTGTTTACGCCAGGAAAGCGTCTAATTTAAAACGCCATTTATGTTATGATGCCAGAAATAATTTCAAACAGAGTAAGCAATCTATGGAATGGAAAACAGGCTGTTTGTCTTCCTCTCTTTTTATCATGACTTTTTGTGCAGGCTGTGCATTGGACGATAACGAAGATGATGTTACTCAACAATGTCTGGAAAACTCAAGCAATCCGAAAAAGTTAAAAGAAGTAGTGGAAAATAAATCATCGACGGAAAATGGCCTCATATTCTGGAGCTCACAATCTTTATACAATGCCAACGGCGACATATTAGAAATACACTATGATTCCGGTGCCGATGGCGATACGGATTCGCTTACCACCTATAGCTATGATCAGAACGGAAGTGTGTTGAGTATATTAAGGGAAGATGCTGATGGCCATATTCATGGTTTAGATACAATGACCTATGATGATCGTGGAAATCGACTATCACTCACTGCTGAAGACTTTTATGGTACAGAAGTTTATCGCAGTATTTATACTTATGAGTACGATAGCCATGATTTGCTCATAAGTAGTCAGACAATAGATGATTCATCTGGTTTCGCTGAAAGAAATACTAGCTTTATCTATGATGCTAAAGGCAATAAATTATCTGAATCCATAGATATGGATGCGGATGGCAGTCCAGAGAGGGTAATAACTTATAAAAATGATGTTGGTGGAAGGCCATTAACGCGCAGTATTTTTTCTAATTCTTCTGATGCGGTCATACAAATCGGTTATTTCTCTTATGATAGTGCTGGAAACCTTATCACTCAAACTTTTGACCACCTTGCAGATGGTAGCATTGATACTATTTATACTCGGCAATTTGATAGTTGTGGACGACTGTTAAAAATCGAATATGACGATGATGGAGATGGCATAGCAGACGAGATTATCTCTGAAAGTTACGATAGATTTGGCAATAATTTAACTACAAAATGGGACTTTGATGCCGACGGTGTAACAGATAGTTTTACCACTTATATCAACACTTACTGGTAAATAGCCAAGCTATTGTTGGCATAACTTCTGTAGCCTGCCTTTTAAGTTTATCCGTTTTGACAAACTCTGCGTCTATATGAATAGAAAGTTTGACCGGCTGGTTTTGACACAGGCTGTGTGAAAACGTTATTTCATAATTTATTTTCGTGCGGACAGTTCCCTGCT
>JABSRQ010000056.1:0-7246 GCA_013215055.1 Pseudomonadales bacterium
ATACGCTTTCCTCAGATCGTTGCAAGCGTTTATTTTAATTAGTTTTTAAAGCGTTTGAGCTGTTTTAAAAACTGTGCGCTTACCAACGATGAATTGTGATAAGTAGCTGCTTGCCCCGTGTCCTACGACTCAGGAGCTGCGCATTATAGAGATGCGGACTTTCAATACAAGGGTTTATTTCAAAAAGATGTAATTAAATGACTAACGTACTTTTATTGAGCAAACTTAAGCTCAGCCTACTCGCGTTGGACCTATGTAATAACTGACATAAGCTATTTCCTACAGAGCATAATTGCTTAAGATCAATACCTGTCTCAATGCCCAGGCCATGCAATAGGTAGACTAAATCCTCTGTCGCCAGATTCCCGCTATCCAATGCATTCGCAAAAGGGCAGCCTCCTAATCCTGCAATCGCACTATCAAAAGTCACAAACCCCATATCCATGCATTGCATCACATTTGCGATGGCCATGCCCGAGCTGTTATGAAAATGCAGCGCGATATGCTCTGAATCTATTGATTTAAATGCTGTTAATACTGTTTTAATTTGTGACTGTGTCGCAATACCTATAGTGTCGGCCAAGGATAGTTGATCACAGCCCATCTCTAATAATGTCGCTGCTAATGCCAGAGATTGATTAATATCAACTCTGCCTTCATA
The DNA here is from genome assembly GCA_013215055.1 of Pseudomonadales bacterium. Taxonomy (GTDB): domain Bacteria; phylum Pseudomonadota; class Gammaproteobacteria; order Pseudomonadales; family DT-91; genus CAKMZU01. The sequence continues at coordinate 662 of JABSRQ010000056.1, forward strand.
GGGGCAGCCCCAAACACAAGATAGATAGACACGTATTTTTAATCCTTTAGCTTTTGCCAGGGGAATAATCACCGCAAAGGCTTTTAATGATTCGCTAAGACTACAGCCTATATTATGTTGGCAAAATAATTCCGAAGCCGAGGTAAATAACGCAATGCGTTGTAGCGCTTCAATCCCTTCGGCCTGAGACCAAGCTTTTTGGTTGGGTACCAAGGCACTATAGATACAGGTTTGGGACAAAGATAATCTAGCCATCACCTTATCGGTATCGGCCATCTGCGGTAATTTACTGTTTGATACAAAGCTGCCACATTCAATCTCTTTTAAACCTGTAGCCTCTAGCTGTTGAATCAAACTTACACGCTGATGCACGGATAGACACCGAGGTTCATTTTGTAAACCATCTCTGGGGCCAACCTCAACAATATGTACACTCTCTAAGCCGTTCATACAGCACTACCTTAATCATCAGCTGGCCAGCGCGGCTGACGTTTTTGTAAAAACGCCGACATACCTTCCTGCCCCTCTTTAGACACACGTAGATCAGCGATCAACTCGGCACTTTTTTGGCTTATATTTTCAACCTGATAATTCGTTAATGTTCTGGCCCATGATTTTGCAGCCTGAACGGCCTCTGGGCCATTTTCTAAAATCTGCTGAGTTTGCAATGTCATACAGCTGCTTAATTGATCTTTACCGACGCAAGCATGTATCAGCCCCATGCTTAATGCCGTATCGGCATCAAAGATCTGGGCATTGATAATAAGTGGCAGTAGTTGACGCCTCGGTATAGCCTGCAATAGATAAGGCATTATTGTCGCTGGTATTAAACCCAGTCTTACTTCCGATAACGCATAATCAGATGCTTGATCTGCCACCACCCAATCGGCACAAGCTAACAGGCCAATTCCACCGCCACGTACCCGACCCTGAACTTGTGCTAATACAGGCAAATGAAAATGGTATAAAGCGGCTAAAAAATCGGCAAGAAGATGTGCATCTGCGATGTTCTGCTCCAGGGTATTTTTATGCTGTGCAGCCATCCAGTGAATATCGGCACCGGCACAAAAATCATGCCCTTGGGCTACAAGCTGCAAAACACGTACCTTTGGTGATTTTTTCAAATATGTTAGCGCCTCGGTCATCTCCTGCAACATCAGCGCATGAAAGGCGTTATGGGTTTCAGGACGGGATAATGTTAATCTGGCCACATGTTTATCGATGGTTAGACGGATGCTTTGAAAATTTTTGATCATACTTCTACCCAGAACCTAAGTTACATTCTAAACACCGAAAAATGGCTCTCTGCTATCGGCTGCTGCAAACACAGATAAAAACAATAGGCTAAAATATCCCGTGTTTTTGCTGGATCAATAATGCCGTCATCCCATAATCGCGCCGAACCATAATAGACTTGGCTTTGTTGATTAAATCCCTTTAATAGTGGTTGTTGTAATTGCTCAATTTCATCTTCTGTTAACGTTTGCCCCTGCGCCTCTAATTGGCTTTTTTTCAAATGTGTCAAAACACCTGCCGCCTGCACACCTCCCATCACCGCGATTTTTGCATTGGGCCAGCTAAATAAAAAACTCGGATCATAAGCCCGGCCACACATCGCATAATTCCCGGCGCCAAAACTTGCACCGATAATTACTGTGATCTTGGGTACCGCCGCACAGGCCACGGCTGCAACCATTTTAGCGCCGTGCTTGGCGATACCGGATTTTTCTGCCTGTTTACCCACCATAAATCCGGTAATATTTTGCAGAAATAGAAGTGGAGTTTTACGTTGGCAACATAGCTGAATAAAATGGCAGGCTTTTAATGCGGCCTCGGAAAACAGCACACCGTTATTGGCAATAATGCCGATCTGTAGGCCTTTGATCTTTGCAAAACCACAGACGATTGTCTTACCAAAACGTGCCTTAAACTCATCAAATTCGGAACCATCTACCAGCCGCATGATGATCTCTCTAACATCAAAACTTTGGTATACATCAGCACTTAACAGAGCATAAATATCTTCGGCTTTATATTGTGGATTGAGTTTTTCATCATGATTTAACTCACAAGTTGCCTGTTTAGGTAAATGTTTTATTGCAGATCGAGTCAAAGCCAAGGCATCTTTATCGTCTTCGGCTAAATAATCGGCAACCCCGGAGACCGCCGCATGCATATACGCCCCTCCTAATTCTTCACTATCGACGATCTCGCCGGTAGCCATTTTCACCAGAGGAGGACCGGCTAAAAAAATCCGCCCCTGTTCTTTTACGATGATGGTCTCATCGGCCATCGCTGGTATATAAGCGCCACCGGCGGTACACATGCCCATCACCACGGCGATTTGAGGGATACCTAACGATGACATTTTGGCCTGATTAAAAAATATCCGGCCAAAGTGTTCCGCATCGGGGAAGACCTGATCTTGAAAGGCCAAATTGGCACCACCTGAATCCACCAGATAAATACAGGGAAGGCGATTCTTTAAAGCGATGGCCTGGGCACGTAAATGTTTTTTTACCGTTAAAGGGAAATAGATGCCGCCTTTTACCGTGGCATCATTGGCAATCACCATACATGAGCGGCCTTGCACCTGGCCAATGCCTGTAATCAAACCTGCACAAGGCACGGATTCATCATACACTTGGTCGGCTGCAAACAGGCTTAGTTCCAGCCATGGGCTGTTAACATCTAACAATAAAGTGATGCGTTCTCTTACTAATAATTTCCCACGTTGTTGATGTTTTTTTCTCGCGCTATCATCGCCGCCTTGCACAATTTCTTTTTGGCGAGAATACAGTTCGTCAATCAATAGTTGACTGTTTAATATAGCCATAGACTCTCCTATTAATATCAGCCACTTTGGCGAAAGATCTCCCTACCGATTAACATGCGGCGAATCTCAGATGTGCCGGCGCCAATTTCATAAAGCTTGGCATCACGTAATAAACGCCCGCAGTCATAATCATTCATATAGCCGTTGGCACCAAAAATCTGCAAGGTATCTAGCGCCACCGCGGTGGCATTTTCGGCGCAATATAAAATCACACCGGCGGCATCTTCACGGCTTTGTTTACCGGCATCACAGGCGGCCGCCACCGCATAAAGATAACTGCGACATGCCGATAGTTTGGTATAGATATCCGCCACCTTGGCCTGAATTAACTCAAACTCGCCTATGCTCTGACCAAATTGTTGACGTTGATGAATATAGGGCAGCAGTAAATCCAGACAGTTCTGCATAATGCCTACGGGCCCTGCTGCCAAAATCACACGTTCAAAATCCAGACCCGACATTAAAACTCGGCTACCGGCATTAAATTGACCTAATAAATTTTCTTGGGGCACAGGACAGTCATTAAACAGCAGCTGACAGGTATTGGAGCCACGCATACCTAATTTATCCAGCTTTTTACCCCGTGAGAAACCCGCAAAATCACGTTCCACAATAAACGTCGAAAGTTTTGCAGGGCAAGCTTCAGAGGCATTTTCGGTTTTAGCATAAACCACATAGGTGTGGGCATCGGGGCCATTGGTAATCCACATTTTATGGCCGTTAAGTAAATATATATCACCTTGCTTCTTGGCGGTTAAAGCCATATTCATAACATCGGAACCGGCATTAATTTCCGACATTGCCAATGCACCGATATGTTCACCGGCAATTAATTTAGGCAGGTATTTTTGTTTTTGAGTTGCCGTGCCATTCAGATAAATTTGATTCACACACAGATTGGAATGTGCGGCGTAAGAAAGCGCAATCGATGCAGAAGCCGCGCTTAGTGTTTCCATGACAAGAACATGAGCGAGATAAGCTAAACCGGCACCGCCATAATCGCTGGAGACAGTGATGCCCAACAAACCAAGCTTGGCAAATTCAGTCCATAAGTGGGCGGGGAATTCGGAGTTTTTATCGGCTTGAGCAGCCAAAGGAAGAACTTCTTTAAGCGCAAACTTCTGCACCTGCTGTTTTAACAGCCTGAGATCTTCATTAAGATAAAAATCCAATGACATCATCGGCGTACACCTTAGCGCAGCTGCAATTAAAGCTTCATTTTTAATCCCGCGCATACGTGACAAGTATAGTCTATTTGCCTGGTCATCCGGTTATCAGCACCAGAGCAAGGTAAATGAACACCTCACCCTAATTTATTTAAGCATTTGAATATGTGCAATGCCATCTTCATCATAGGGTTGTGAAACCGGCATAAATCCAAGGTCGGTATAAAAAGGCTGCAGATGTGCCTGAGCCGAAATACGAATTTTTTCACCGGGATAGAGCTCGTCTATTTTCATCAAAGCGTTCTGCATCAATACCTTGCCCATCCCACGTCCTCTAACAGAGGCACTCGTTAATACTCGACCTATGGAGCATTCGTCAAAAACGGCCCCCGGAGGCATCACTCTCAGATAGGCACAAATGGCATTCGGCTGATCGGCGTCAGCCTTTCTACCAATAAGATGCCAGGCACAGCTGTCCAGATCGTCAATATCCAGATAGAAACACTGTTGTTCCAGGATAAAGACTTGTTGGCGTACCTTCATGATGGCATAGAGATCATTTTTAGAAAGCGCCGTATATGTTAACCACTGCCATTTAATCATCGGGATTTCTCTATTTTAATAAAACACTGCCTCAGTATGTATATCACTGTGACAATCTTAGTTTCAAAGACGGAATTCTCCGAAGTTTTAAGCAAAGTTTCAACGCTGCTCTATACTTTTCTGCAGCATCAGATAAGCCGTTATCCGTAGCCTAAGAAACCTCTATTCATCATCTAAGAGCAGAAACTAATGACCTTACGCATCAATGATATAGCACCTAATTTTAATGCAAAAACCACCGAAGGTGATATTACTTTCCATGACTGGATGGGTGATCAATACGCTATTTTATTCTCCCATCCTAAAGATTTCACCCCGGTATGCACAACAGAACTGGGGTATATGGCCAGCCTTAAACCTGAATTTGATAAACGTAATACCAAGGTCATAGGACTCAGTGTCGATCCGGTTGAAAACCATAAAGGTTGGGCCAAGGATATTGAAGAGACTCAGGGCCATGCGGTGAACTTTCCGATGATAGGCGATACCGACCTGGAGGTTTCCAAACTCTACAATATGTTACCCGCCGAAGAAGAAGGCACATCTGAGGGGCGTACCGCCGCGACTAATGCGACGGTGCGCACGGTGTTTATCATAGGCCCGGATAAAAAAATTAAGTTGATGCTGACTTATCCCATGAGCACCGGGCGTAACTTCGATGAGGTCTTGCGAGTCCTGGATTCTATACAACTGACCGCCAAACATCAGGTGGCGACACCGGTTAACTGGAAAAATGGAGAGGACTGCATCATCGTGCCCGCCGTCTCCGATGAGCTGGCCAAGGAAAAATTCCCCGGCGGTTGGAAAACCATTAAACCTTATCTTCGTGTGGTGCCTCAGCCTCAATAATTTGCAGAAAAAATCTGTGGCAGTCTTTCTGCAGCAGTCCACGTTAATGCATTTCATTGACATCGGGCAGGCGAGTCTGTGAACAGACTGCCTGTATCTGACTATAGACCGTGGCGGGGTCGGTTTCATAGCGGCGTGAGAAGTGAAACGGGATCAGCTGAGCTACATGGGCTTCGGTGGCGATACGACCACAGGCACTTGTGGTTAGATGGCCTGTGCGCTGAGCTTTTTCAATGTCTTTATTTAAAAACGAGGCTTCGCAGAAAAAGATCTGGGCATGATCGGCCAGACGCGCCAGGCGCCTATGATTATCGGGTGTATCGGCAAAGTCGGTCGCATAGGCCAGCTTTTGTGCTTCTGCCGTTTTTAGAATCTTTTCAGCCAACTGCTCGGCACTGAATATTTGTCCATTGCTCACTCTTATTGTCGTCTGCGTCCTTATTTTAGGGTCGTTTAATAACAGGCAGTGTTTTAATTTTTGCAACCATGGCCCCGGTGTCAGCCCCAGTTTTTTTATGGCCTCTTTTTGCACCTTAAACTGACGTGCCGGCTCAAAAGAAAAAGCCAACACCGGTACGCCGTGATCCAGGGTTGTCGCCCGTACACAAAATGTCGCCTCGTTTAATAAGATGCCATGCTCTGTCTCTTTACAGTGCAGGAATTTGGGCTTTTTAACTCCGGCGGTAACAGCCCAGGTATGCAGTTTATTTTTATGCAACTCACTAACTTCAAACCGGGGAGCCTTATCACCGGCTCTATCCCATAACACCCCGTTGACCATGCCATTGATATGCTCGGCCAGCCCAGGAGGGCCGTATAATCTACACTTGGGGTAGTCACCGATACGTGCACGTAATAACCAAAAAAATCCGCCGATATGGTCAATATGGCAATGACTGATAAATACATCGGTAATTTGATGAATAAGCCGTGCCGGTATGCGCCCCGAGGCACCCAAATCAAATAACAGACCACGTTTTTGATCTCGAAAACGCAGATGTAGCAGAGGATCACCAAAAACACCGTTAACCAGTGAGGCATCCACAGGGCCAACCCTACAAATAATGCTGCCCTGAATATTCCCGGGGCTGAAACAACCGCTGGCAAGTAAGCTTTCATCTGCCACGCCGC
>JABSRQ010000056.1:7256-32039 GCA_013215055.1 Pseudomonadales bacterium
GATTGCAAGCTTTGATTGGGGCTGGGAAGTGCAGCGGCGGCGCAGGCATTTTGACGGCAGCCATTCTGCTATGCGGCATTGCCGTTTTTAACCGGCCCTGCGAGTCACAAAAGGCATCACGTATTAATAATTGTTTGGCATTGGCTACAGGGCCGGCTAATAACAGTTTCACTAGGCCATCTTGCAATTTGATGACCTGCCCCATCTGCTGAGTAGACCCATCTATTCCAAGCGCAATCTGGCGGCCCTGCCAGGCCTCGGGTTTATCCAGAGGCGGAGAGGTACCCAGAACCTGTAATTGCGCCAGTGTCATCTCTTGCTCTATAGCGGCGGGTTTTTTTAGATAAGCCTGCCAGAGATCCCATCGCTGCTGTAAACGCCTGGTTTTGTTGATCTTACAAGCGTTTTTATGGGCCAACATTGCAATAAACTCTACGTTACAGCTTTGGCATTCATCTGTTAATGGAAGTGCCTGGCCCACATGTTGTAAAACCAACAGTATATCCACCTCTATCATGGCCACTAACGCCGGCATAAATTCGCTGGCGGCGATGCCGTTGACCAAGCCTGGTGTATCTATGATTAACAGACCTTGGGCTTTATTTTTTAATAAGGTGTTGATGGCCATCAGCAGCGGCAAACGAAAACGCGCCGCATCCAGCGAGCATACCGCCTCATATGCCTGCAAATGCCAGTGATCGTCTGACCATAGGCCCAAACACACCGCGCCGGGGATGCCAAATGCGGGGCAACTCAAGTCTGCACCCATGCAATAAATAGCTGAAAACTTGCCTGTACACTGCTGGGCTAATTGTTTGGCTAACGTCGATTTCCCGACTCCGGATTCACCCAACAGTAAGATGCGTGGCGAGTCATATTTCGTCAGGTTTTTGGCAATTCTTGTCACTGAATAAGGCATGGCTAACACGGGCCTGCACCTCATAGTTTCACTATCTTAAGCATAAACCCCAATGCCCGTCCGGTACAGTCGCCGATATGGGCTATCGCTCATTGTCATTGCCCTTTGGGGAGTCAATACGGCAGATAAAATTTGCTTAAAAGTTTTACCCCGATCTTTTTCGGAGCTACTTTTAATCATCATCTACTTAAAATGCAGGAACAAATTATGAAACTATATTATGCCCCAGGTACCTGCGCACTCGCGGTACATATTGCGCTGATCTGGTCTGGCGAACCTTATGAACTGGTCAAGGTGGACCTGGCCAGCGAGACATTCAAAAAGATAAACCCCATGTCGGCGGTCCCCGCGCTGGAAGACGGTGACAGCGGTATCATGACCCAGGCGGATTCCCTGATGAATTATATTTCCGCCAGCTATCCGGACAAGCAGATGAGCGGCGATACCTGCATAAACGGTAAACAAAAATATAATCAATGGATGGCTTTTATAAGCAGTGATTTACACTCGGCCTATGGCCCGGTGTTTAACCCTCAGCGTTGTACAATTAAGCAGGATGAGGACAGCCTGGCCAATGCCAAGGCTTCAGCCTCCACGCGGCTGCGTATCGTTTTTGGTGTATTAGATAAACACTTGGATGGCAAAGAATATATCGTCGCCGACAGGCTGACCTGTGCCGACCCGTTTGCCTATATCATGACACGCTGGTTAACTTATACGGATGTCAGTATTGATGAGTTCCCTCATGTAAAAAGCCATTTTCAGCGTTTGGCCCAAGAGCCTGCGGTGATACAGGCAGAAACCGAACAAGGCATTCGTTAAACCCAGCAACTGGGTTTTTCTGCCTGCTTTTTCCTCCTGTATGAAACCATGACACAGGAGCAGACTTTTGCAGTCGTCGTTTTAAGTGGCTGCTCACCATTGCCCATCTAATCAAAATATTCTTATTTAAACCCTGCCCATAAGTGATGCGCTAAACGCGGCATTATCCGTTAAAAAAATCGGCTGTTGAATCTGATGTTTTATACGATTACCGTAAACACATAAACCCACATATCAGAAACAAAACCTAAGGGAATAAATATGATTTTACGTCAGCTTAACTCCATCCCAAAAACTCAGGTTTCACATAACCCTAACATCAGCCGCCAACAGATATTGGCTATGGGCGAGATCAATAATCTGTGTAATTTTTCGCAGGCTATTTTTCCACCCGGTGAAATTGCCAATGGGCATAGACATGACGATATGAATGAAGTGTTTTTGATTACTCAAGGCCACGGGGAAATACAAATAAACAACGATACGATAGCCCTATCAACTGGCAGCTGTATTTGTGTGCAGGCCGGTGAATACCATGAGTTACGCAACACCGGATCGGAAGATTTACATGTCACATATTTTGCGATTCTGAGTTAATGCAACGCCTTATCACGGCTGTAATCGTCGGCTAAAGACGTTGGCAATAAAATCCAGAAAAGCCGCCACCTTGGGAATATTAGCCCGATGCTGGGGATATAACGCATAGATATCAACATCCGGCAAACCCCATTCGGGCAATATATTAATCAGTGCGCCTGATTGAATCGCATCATGGCACATATAGTCGGGCAATATCGCCACGCCAACGCCATCTAACACCGTTTGATATAATATCGAAAAATCATCAACTAACAGATGGGGCCTGATGTTTAAATCCCGCCGTTCACTGCCCGATTGCAGTTGAAATTTTCCATCACTGTGGATGTTGCCCATCAACAAAAAAATGCAATCACACAGTGCATCCACATCAAGAATCTCACCATGGTCTTTAAGATATGCGGGGCTGACATAAATTCGACGTTTTGCCGTACCCAGGCGTTTTGCAATCAGGCGAGAATCTTCCAGCTGTCCCACTCGAATCAATACATCAAAACCTTCTTCAATTAAATCAACGCGACGATTAACCAAATTTAATTGCAGCTGAATGTCGCCATAGTCAGACATAAACTGGCTAAGGGCAGGCTTGATAATCTGCTGGCCAATCGTCACCGAGGCACCTATACGTAACGGGCCACTTAATGAATGTAACAATTCCGATACCGCAGCTTCAGCTTGATCCACTTCGCTTTGTATAGACTTGCAGTGGGATAAATAACGTCTGCCCGCCTCGGTCAGATGTTGTTGTCGGGTTGAGCGTTCTAACAGGGTGACGCCTAGCTGCTGTTCAAGCCTGGACACCTTGCGGCTGACATTAGCCTTGGGAATACCCAGCCGCTCGGCAGCCTGTGTGAAGCTGCCAGTTTCCACCACCGCCAGAAACACCATCATATCGTTTAAATCATTTAATAAGGCCATACATCACTCCATAAAATCCGATACGCACCCACTCACATTGTTGTTGAATATGAGATATTGTTTTAATAAAACTACTATATATCAAACAGTCTTTGATAACTATTATGAACTCATCAACTGCAACCCAATATATAAAAGAGAGACGGCCATGCAAATATTATCTAAAAAATCCTTAGCCCTTGGTGGTTTCGCCGGTTTACGCGAAGTGAGGTTAGTGACCGATAGCCGCCTGTTTGGTTCACGCAAAAAACCGGAAACCGCCGAAGGTCTGGGCCAGTTTGTCTACTTGGCCGATGCCAGCTTTAACCCATTAGGGGAAACCGGCATGCACCCCCATAAGGAAATCGATGTGATCTCAATCATGATTGATGGTCGTGTCAGCCACGAGGGTTCGCTGGAGCATGGCAAGGGGCTTGAAGCCGGTGATGTGCAGGTACAACGTGCCGGCGGCGAGGGGTTTTCACACAATGAATTAAACCCGGATGATACGGCCAATCGAATGATTCAACTCTGGGCTCTGCCCGATGAAGCTGGACAGCCTGCCGGTTACAAGTATTACAGCCCAAAAGCAGAAGGTGTCACACGTATCTACGGGGGAGATAAAAGCCAATCAGAGACCTTCGATAGTCAAACCGCCATCGATATTATTCATCTATCCGCCGGAAAAAGCATCACGTTAACAGGCGCAAGCCTGAGTTATATCACCGCAGGTTCAGCCGATTATATCGATAACACACAACGCCATAGAGCCGAAGATGGCGACCTGATTCGTGGCCATGATATTGAAATAACCGCGCATAGCGATATCAGCATCATCGCTGTTAGCCAAATTAAATAAACTTTAAGCCTTTAAAATAGCTACACAAGAGAAAACACATGAATAAATTTGCCGAAACACTCACCACCGAAAATGCCGTGCTGGCCATGATTGATCATCAAACCGGGCTGCTGGTCAGCTGTAGAGATCAGGACCCACATCTGATGAGTGCCAACATCAAAGGCCTGTGCACATTGGCCAAAACGGTTAATATGCCCACCGTCGTGACCGCTAGCATGCCCGAAGGCCCCAATGGACCTATTATGCCGGAGATATTGCAGATATTAGGTAATGACGTGATTGAACGTCCCGGTGAAATCAATGCCTGGAAAAACCCGGAATTCAAGCAGGCCATTGAAGCTACGGGCCGTAAAAAAATCATCATGGCTGGCGTAGTGACCGACGTATGCCTGATGTTTCCCGCTATTTCGGCCGTAGCAGAAGGTTACGATGTTTATGCGGTTGTTGATGCATCAGGCACCTGGAATAAGGCAGTAGCCGAGGCCTCAATCGCACGCATGACACAGGCGGGTGTGAAAGTAGCAACCTGGGCCTCCGTATTGGCCGAGGTGATGGATGATTGGCGCAGTGAAAAAGGCATGGAACTCGGTGGTGTATTAGGTGAACATACATCTTATCGCTGGGTTTATAATAGTTTTTTACAGGCTAGCGGCCAAAACTAATACATGTCATCACGTGTCTTGCCTATCTAGGGCAAGAACGTCAATAACTCGAGGACTCTATGCCATGGCACATCCAGCTAAACCCAATCGACACATCATGGCTTTTATTACTTTTCTTGCCTTGGTGCCGCTGGTGTATTTTATTCCCGACCTTATCGCACCCTTTCTGCCTGCCAATAAATTATTAAACGTGGTGGTAACCATCGCGATTATTGTGCCGATCATCTCCTACCTGATTATGCCGATAGCCGTAAAAATAATGCAAAGGAAATAAAGCGCTCTATGCCTGTCTAAAAAATGCCTTCAAAGACCTGGCATCGGCAATATAATCATCGATGGGTTTATGCCCGGGCAAGGCAGAACCCTGCGTTATCAACCATGAATTTATTTGTTTACCCGCATAAATGGCAGCCAATATATTGGCCACGGCAATGGCTAACCAAATGCCTTCTAATCGCCACATCGCGGCCAGTAAAACTAGCGGTATCATTAAAATAATATTGCGCAGTAATGTGATTTTCAATGAGCGGCCAGGCTGTTGCACGCCGTTAAAAAACGCGCCGCTAATCAACATCAAACCAAAGGCCGGATAAGACAAACCTACCCAAAAAAAATAATCACGGCTGTATTCGATAATCTGAATATCGTCGGTAAAGATCCCCGCTATGGGTCTGCTCAATAACAACATGAGCAGATAGAATGCCAGGCCCCAATACACCGTCATGCGCCCAGCTATAGCAATCACCTGATCCAGACGTTGATGTTGTTTTGCGCCAAAGTTTTGTGCAACAAAGGGCGTTAAAATCACCGACAAAGCCAAAATACCGGTTAAGCCTAAGGACTCGATTCGGGTGGCTATACCCAGAGCCGCCACAGCATCTTCACCCGATTGGGCAACCAGCCGAGTCATAAAAAATATCGCCAGCGGACTCAAAATCTGTGCCGCAATCGCCGGTATGGCAATGATCATGATTTCCTTAAATAAACTGCGGACCTCTTTAAAGGAGAATAGCAGCGACAAACTCATCAGATTCTCTTTGATCAACAGGGCCGTCATCAAAAATAACGTCACACACCAGGCGGCTACGGTTGCCAGCGCAGCCCCCTCTAAAGCCATCGCAGGAATAACACCCCAACCAAAGATAAACAAATAATCCAGAACCAGATTCACCAGGCCTCCTATCGCCATGATGACGGTGGTTTTCAGCATCAGGCCTTTGGCCATCAAAGCGCCATTGGCAATCAATGTGCCTACCAACGCAAACATGCCTAGATACAAAGGCTGCATATATTCGGCAATACGCAGTTGCATAGTCTCGGAGGCACCCAATAGCGAAAAGACAAGCCCGATATTATGGTATCCAATAAAACCCAGGCCCACAGTCAACAACATAAAGGCAAACCAGGCTAAACTTGTTAGCCTTGCAGCCTTCAGAAAATCCGATTCACCCAACGCCTTGCCGACGGTAGCCGCCACAGCCGCAGAACTACCCATAAAGAAGCTGATGACAAAAAAATACACAGGATAAGCAAAGCTGATGGCCGCCAGCTCTTCACTGCCCAATTGGCCAACAAAATAACTATCAACCAGTTGAAACATAAACGTCATCAGCATGCCGAAGGCCGCAGGTGCGGCCATGGTGATCAGGGCATTTTTTACCGGCTGCTGTAGTATTGCATTGTCCATGTTGATTCCTGTGTGGCTATGAAACTCAGCGGCGGTTTAAGCCTCTGCTTTTTCCTCTATACCCTGCAACGCACTCAATGCCTCTGATAACTGCTCAATGATACCGGCATCGTTAATGACGCCTGTCTCCATATCAAACACATCATAGAACTTGGCGATAGACAATTGCCCCACCACATTCCCGGCAAAATAAGGGGCCGACGTGACGGCGGTATTTAATACATTACGTGCACCACCTGGGCCTGGAGATGTGGCCAACATAACGATAGGTTTATTCTGGTAGAGCTTCATATCGATACGTGAAGTCCAGTCAAACAGATTTTTAAACGCTGCGGTATAGCTGCCATTGTGCTCGGCAAATGAGATGATCAACGCATCGGCTTCACCCATCTTTTTAAAGAAACGCTGGGCAGCTTCGGGCTGGCCTAACTCTTTCTCTCTATCTTCACTGAAGATCGGCATTTCATAATCATTGATATCCAGATATTCGATCTCAGCATCTTGTAACTGCTTGGCGGCAAATTGCAGCAATTTTTTATTGATAGAGTTTTGGCTGCTACTAGCGGCAAAGGTTAATATTTTCATAACGGTTCTACTTTTTATCATTGATAAGTGGTTAAAGCGGGGAGATTAACACGAGACATCAGAACTGGATTATTTCCAACCTTTATCGGGGTCCATTTTAAATAAATATTCCAGAAAAATACGGCCTGTTTCATGTTCGGTCGCCTTGCGGGCATGGTCTCGTTGTAACTCCGCCAGCACCACATTCCACGTAATCGGTTTAACGCCGGCCTGTATCTTGCGCTTCATGCCATTGTCATGAGAAAGCTGGGTGATGCTGCCGACGGTATCTTCAGGCACTAACACGTCATAACCATTCTGCACCGCCTCAATCGCCGGATAAGCCAGGCACACATCTGTCCATAAACCACCCATGATCAATTTTTTACGCCCAGTCGCTTCAATGGCCCCAACAAACTCAGGTTCCTCCCAGGCATTGACGCTGGTTCTGTCGATGATAATGGCATTCGGGGCCAGAGCTCTCAGCTCTTCCAGAAAGGGTTTAGATCCACTGAGCCCGACTCCCACATGAGAGAATATGATGGGCAGGTTAAAATGCACCGCCGATTTAATCAGCCCCTTGGTATTATTGATCAGGGTTTCATGATCCACATTTTTCACGCCCATTAAGATATGTGGCTGATAATCGATAAGCACCAGCACAGCGTTAGTCGGGGAGATGAACGGATCTTCATCCGCTGCCCTATGTGGTGTACCCTGATAATTTTCTGGATATTGGCCCACACCATTCACGGTTTTAATCAGCGGCGAACTGCTGATAGCCGGGCTGGAAAAACTCATCAGTAATAAGGCGGAGGAAGCTAAGGCGAGGAGGCTTTTTTTAATGCTCATGTTGATTCTCTTTTATCTTCTTTCAATGTTTTATGGGCAATTATTTAAAAGCCGCAAGGCCTTTATATTCGATAAACTCAATCACGTTTCCATCCGGGTCGCGGATAAAAAATGACGTACCGGTAGGATGGTTCATGGGCTCACCACTTAACGGAATATTCAGCTCGGCCAATCGCGTCAATACCTGATCTTTATCGCTGATCTCCAGTGCAACATGGGTATAACCCGTATGTTTTACCGGCACATCCATCAACTGATTGGTATTGTCATCTTGATTGGCGTTAAGAATAAAATTGATATTGATGCCACAGGGGTGCTCCACAATCGCCACAGGCTCCGGGCCACCGGGGCCGGTGATGGTTTCAAAACCCAGCTGCGCATAAAAATCACGTGAGACTTCAAAATCGCTGACACGCAGGCCGATATGATTGATTCTGGTAATCTGTTGCATGGCTTAACCTCTGAGGCCTAATGGCTTTATGTCTAAAAGATGTGGCCAGTTTAGATTAAGAGCGTATGCAGATTAATAGGCTAAAAGATAAATGATTATTTCCATATGACTCGTAATCAGCAATAATCAACAAACTCACTTATTTGGAGTTAATATGGCCTTCGACAGCAAGATTTTGGATGGTATGGTGATTTTCTCCGAGGTCATCACCGCAGGCAGTTTTACCCAAGCCGCCGAGAACAGTGGCCATTCCACCTCGTATATCAGCAAAGAAGTGAATAAATTAGAGGCCAGACTCGGTGTACGCCTGCTAAACCGCACCACCCGTTCCATCAGCCTGACCCCCGAGGGTGAGCTGTATTTTCAGCAATGTCAGCAGATTATTACTACCGCCCATGAGGCCGTCAGCCTATTATCCGGCCATCAACTGGAACCCCAGGGTACACTTAGAATCAGCTGTCCGGTCAGCTTTGGGCTGTCGAGGCTGCGACCTATACTGGCCAAATTCATCGCCCTTTATCCCAAGATCAACGTTGAACTGGAGTTAAATGATAAAAAAATCGATATTGTCGCCGACGGCTACGATATCGCCATACGTGCCAGCCGTGTTCAAGAAGACTCCAGCCTGATCAGCCGACGCATCTTGATGTCACGAGGCATCACACTGGCATCCCCGGATTATTTGGCCAAGCACGGCACACCTCAGTCTCTGCAAGAATTATCACAGCATCAAACCATTAGCTACAGCTATTTAAAACAGCCAGGCATCTGGACGTATATGACCGTAGAAGGGAAAAGTTTCTATATTCCGGTGAACTGCCGGTTTATCTCCAACAGCCCGGAAATG
This sequence comes from Pseudomonadales bacterium, assembly GCA_013215055.1. Lineage (GTDB taxonomy): Bacteria > Pseudomonadota > Gammaproteobacteria > Pseudomonadales > DT-91 > CAKMZU01. The sequence goes on from JABSRQ010000056.1 coordinate 16,414, forward strand.
GAGCTGGCGCTATGTATTGCCGGCCAAGGTATCACCCGATTACCGGCGTTTAATCTGCATGATGAATTACAAACCGGGCAGTTAGTTGAGCTGTTTCCCGAACTCCCCAAGATCGAAATTGGCGTTTACCTGATCTACCCCAGCCGTAAACATATGTCGTCCAAGGTCAGACATTTTATTGATTTTGTTATGCAAGAGTTGGGTGACAAATAAGCCGGAAATATCGATGATCGCAGGTGTTGCTCCGCATCCAGGTAATAAAAATGGCATCAATTAAGCTGGCCATTCAAGGCTATTTGGCAGTTGTGCCAAAGTGATCTCTAACTCGTATTAAGCGGTTGCATTTTTCTTTTAGGGAATGGCAACCCTCAAGGTGAAACTTGAGGGTCATAATGCCGATGGAACTACTCATGACGCCACCTGTAATCCTGCTCTACTGCCTTCAGTAAATTCAGGAATCAACTATGTGCTTATGTAAGTTGTTAATAAGCATAGTTGCAAACAACCAGAGATATGTATTACCCGGAAATCGGTTTACATAATGTGAGCTTATTTTATCGAAAGCTGGAAACCTACGAACCTAAAACAGGAGGATGAAGCTGTTGGGCAGGTTCTGTTTGTGACCTTCACGTATCTAAACACCTATTACCATTTTTACAAGCCTACGCCTTTCATTGATTCCAAACTCCAATTCGTTATCAATGCTAGATGGATCTAAATAGGTGCCAAATAATTTATCCCAAAAGGTAAACAATACGGCAAAGTTTTTATTATGATGTAAAGGATCACGACTATGATGAATACGATGGTATGCAGGGGTAATAAAAACCAGCTCTATTATCTTTGAATGTATTGAAACATTTGCATGCATCCAGTGATTCCTAAATATAAATTCAGAAAACATAAAAAAATATAACCAACTTGGAATATCAAACATTAGCGGCCAAGCAATAATGACAGGCAATGTCGTTAAGAACATTTGTATAGCACTTCCTCTGGCCCCTGATAACCAATACATATATTTTGGCGCATGATGCCATCGATGCGAGCTCCAAAATATCTTTGTGTGCATTAGTCGATGTACCCAATATGCGCCGAAATCAGCCAATAAATAAAACAAAATAACTCGAACAAAAACGGGTATACCTTTTAATTGTTCATACAACAAGTGATCGTTATACAGATCACTTAAGAAGAATCCACATACACCAAAAAATATTCCAGAGATAATTGCGGCAACAATATCTAAAGTAATAATGCTCTTTAAATTTATACTACTTAAAGGCTTCCAAGCTTCTACAGCTATAAAAAACATGCTGATCGTGCAGTAAATGGCTCCTTCTACTAAGTCGTAATACATATACTCTCAATACTAAGCTAAACTCGAACAGCAAACATAACGCCTGTAGAATGCGCCGCGTTGTTGCGAAGCAACGGTTTTAGCGGTCGCATTGCTACACTTGTTAGCCCTGATTATTTGCGCCATTTTCTAGCAGCTCTTTCTGGTTAATTAGAGGGCTACTAATAATTAGCATATTTCCGTTATTATCTCTAATCCTAAAATCTCGACTACCGTACTCGCGATCAGAAAGGTCGCCCACAAACTCGATATGCTTGTTCGATAGTTCCTTATAAATTTCATCGACATCATCTACAAAGATATTACATATTCCTGTGCCAGCATACTCTTTTCTGCCTTCGCCAAACTCGATTATGACTTGGTCTCGAGCGACTACTGCGTAAGGTGGGTTTTCCCATAGGGTTTCAATTTCGAAGCCCAATTTGTCCCTATAGAAAATTGCTGTTTCTTTGGCATCAGCAACTGGAAGAATTGGATTTGTACCCATAAATTTATCTGTCAGGTTTGAGTTGATTCCGCTCTTTATTGTAGCGATATCGATATCTAAAGCTGCTGCAATACACTTTAAGGATTCTAGCCCTGAACTTTGTCCTCTCTCAACTCTCTGAATGGTTCTAACACTTAACCCGCTGAAGCAGGCCAGCTGTTCCTGAGACCAACCCTTTGAAAGTCTAATTTTTTTAACCATAAGCTAAGGCCCATTTAGTATGTTTTCGATCACTATGCCTAAGATTATGACTTTTGTGAATGACAGAAACCTGACAAGAGGGCTAACGCCTTGCTCACCGGCACATACTGCGGAGAGCGTTTTTGAAATAAATGAAGAGCAGCGACTGACACAAAAACGATTGGAGTAGTATGCGTCCTAGTGCAGAAAATTGTTATGCATGAACTACTCCATAACTCCAAACAACCACCATAAGCCTTGAATGGCAACGGTAGGAAAGGCTGTTTCGTGATTCGCGTGAGGAATCACCCTTAATTCTAGATCCATTGCACTCGGTTTGTTTTTTTTCAAAAGTGAAAACAGTGTTCTGGCACCTAAAACCATGTCGTTATTGGTTCCTTTTGAATATTTAGTCTCCAGCTCACCTACAGATATATATACAGCACCTTCATAACTTGGATCGATTTTATAATCTTGCTTCGTCATGAAATCATTATCCCACCACATGGACGGACTTCCGATAATATAGTTACGAAATGACTCAGGCGAATTCAACAAGATATAGGAGCCAAATAACCCACCAAATGAATTTCCAATATAAGTTCTCCTAGTAGGATCAGTGTTATATTTTCCCTCGATGTACTGAAATATATCGTTTCGAATAAATTCCAAATGCTCATGGGCTTTGCCCGATGGGTCCTTGAAACCAGGTGAGCTTGGTGTTGGCGTATAATCCCGTTGGCGACTCAATCCCCCATGATGCCCCTTCTGCCAAGAGATTCCCACAAACATGAGATCTTCCATCTTTTTAAAATTTATAGGAAAACGAGCCGCGCCGGTAACTATAGGAAAGGTATACAGGGAGTCTGTCATGTAAACAACAGGATATTTATGCTCCTTCGAGAAGTGCCTAGGATGTTGTATGTGTAACTCATAGATCCGTTTAGTATTAGAGTCAACAATCTCTACAATTTCTGTACGAGGTAATGAAAAATTTGATTGACTAAACGCATGCCCGGAAATTACAGAACTGATCAATAATATTACTTTAATAAAATTCATTTTTCGTTCAACTTCTTAGCTTCTTTGCATAACGCCCGCATTTAGGCTGGTTTGGAGCGCAGCGGAAAACAAGTCCGACAACATGCGCTTGTTATGTTTTTACACTCCATTTAATACACCCCACAACTTACCCCAGCGATCTAGCTTTTCATCTGAACTTAGTAACTGCGGTTGAATTTGAATGGGTTTACCAAGTTGATTGGAACTATGAAGTAAATTGGAATTAACAGCGCCACGTAGTTGACCATTTAAATTGCACCCAACCGCTAAGAAATCACCACAATAATCGCAATAATAGAAATTTGCCAATTGATCACCATTTTGAATAATCGATGTTTCACCACCGACAAATTCAATTATCATATTTGGATCACTTATAATCTCTGATGGATTATTTTGACAATAATTGCAATCACAAACCCGCGGATTAAACGCTTCCAGCGATCTCGTTACTTCTATTTCAACTTGCCACCGATTACAACTGCATGAACCTTTGTAATGCATGGTCATAAATACCTACTGCTCAGCGGCGAATTAAACTGACGTTTGTTTTTTCGTTTTTTGCAAAAAAAGTGACGGTTTGACGAGCCCGACTGCAGCAACTTGTTAGGCTTGAACTCTCGATACAATGCGAAAATACTGGTGATACCTGCTATAAAATTTGAAAGCAGTCCAGGAATTGATGAAACTATTATATTATGTCCAACCCACGCAAAAATACAAAATAACAAAATAGTGCGTAATTTTTTCATATCTGTTTGTAAGTTACCCAAACAAAAGATGGCTAGAGCCAGAGAAGAAAATACAGAAGCGTACCCATGCCAAGTATAGAAACAAACCAAAGGCGTAAATAAAAAAGAAAATAGATAGATGTTTTTAAACTTTGAATTGTCTTCTAGTGGTATTGCTAAGCTGGCTTGAAGGCCAGCTACAAACATCACTGTAGCACCAGTAAGGGCACCCAATAGAAGGAAATGTGTGAACATTAAAGCACAAGCAACAACCTGCCCAAAAAGTAACCATTTTCGTTTTTTGATTAAAGGCCAAATGGCATTTGCTAAAACGCCAAGAAACCCGAATATTGATGCTACTTCCATTAAATGCTCATTATTTCCATATGCCTAACGCCATTGGCCGGAGGTCAGATTGCACGACCTGGTTAAGCGCACTTTACTCTATTGATCGTACATAAGTTGTACCGTTCCATTCTAGTTCGCTAGTGCTTAAATCAATTGTTGAGCTAAAGCTCGTATTACCAACTTCAACTAATATGGTATTTTTACTTAAATAAGAAAAGGTACCGTGCTCGACGTAATCCCAACTGAAATTAGCGAATGTATCTGCACCAAATTGTATAGACCATTTACCATAATAAAGTTCATCATCAGGTCCCCACCCAAGCGGTAGGTGGTCAGCCTTAGAGAGATATCTGCTGCCGGAAAGGTATTCGCTGAGTTTCTCTGGACTATCTAAAGAATCTGTCTCATCAGGCTTCACATCTGTCTCATCAGGCTTCACATCTGTCTCATCAGGCTTCACATCTTTCGAATCATCATCGCAGCCAGATAGAAAAGCTACGATAAAAATTAGAAATAGAACCTTTGGATATATCTTCCTAAATCTCACTATCTATACTTCCTTATCGCTTAACGCCGGCCACAAATTCCGGAGGTAAGGGGCGCGTTTTTGTGCGGTACTTTGCACAAAACGGGCGGCTTACCAGAGATCAATTTGCTGGCCCTGGTTAGGCATCTTATATTTCATTACTACAACCTGTCACCATTGAATCATGGTTAAACTCAACAGTATCTCCGTCAAATGATCCAGGAATTAACTCAACAGAATCTCCGTCAACTGACCCAGGTTTTAACTCAATAGTAACTTCGTTAGCTGAATTTGGAGAAACAGAAAATGTTGATATCTCTCCAATAACTACCGAATTACTAATAGTTGAACCACGATATACTTTAGTTAACTCATCAGGAGTAATGATAACTATTGAAGGAGTTTCAATTTCTAAATCTCCATTTGAAACGTCAATGTTTCCATTGAAGCTAATCACGCTATAGCATTTAAGTCTAAGGGTTCCTAAGAACTGAGGAAGGATGATATCTCCTAGGAATTCACAATTTCCAACTGAATTGATTTCAATGATGGCATCTTTATTTTGTGATGTATTTTTTAATCTAATAGAAGAGCCTTTATTAGTATATACGTTGGTGAAATTGTATATTTTTTCCTCTAAAAGGAATTCTTCACCTACATCTAAATAGAATTCACCATCGGTTCCATCACCGAAGCCAGACACAGTACTCCGAATTACTTTTCTATTTAAGGTGTTGTTTTCAGTGCATTCTGCTGCCTGATCTTTTGCAGAATTGCTATCTCTATCATCAGAACAAGCTATTAATAAAAGAGTGCTCACGATATAAGTTGAAAATATTTTCGTAAATGAGGAGTTCATTGGTTTCCATTTTCGTAGATTGAGCATAACTATAAAAAATCTCACTGCCTAACGCCAACCACAACTGCGTGACAGGTTGCGGAGTCAGATTACTGGTTCTTGTTATGCATTTACTTGATAGTACTCTTTTCTTTTATTAATAAGGAAAGCAACAAGGATATAAAATGCTAATGATATTGCCATTGTAACCATGAAAGAGGTAGGTGAAAAAATCATTGATAATGCTTCTTCTCGTACAATTAATCCCCTGCTCTCTCTACTAACGATGTATGCCTGCTTCATCCCTTCAATATCTGACAAACCCAGACCAAAAGTTACTAAATTGTATATTGCCGCAGCGATCAATGCTGAAAAAGCAATCTTAATACCTATCAGTTTTGGCTTAATTAAAAAGAACAGTGCGCCTAAATTCAGCAAAAGAACAATAACGGCCAAGATAAAAAATATTGGCGTAATGCCTGAGTTACTATAAGCGAAATAGTCGCTAGTAGTCTGATGGCGATAAAGTAACTCGAGATCTTTACCAGCTGCCCATAAGAACCAAATAATCAAAGCCCAAATAATTTTACCTTTCTTCATAAATACGCCTTAATGCATAACATTTGTATAGTGCCCCCCCCCCTCACTTTTAAACTGATCATTTATTACATAAAACCCTTTTCAAAGCCCCGACTAGCCGAGGTTTCACTATGAATTAGCTTCATTTTTATCAAAACAAAGTGAGGGGGGTCCCATTATCAGAAATAATAGAGGGTCCTATTATCAACTTTTGCTTAATTCTATCTAACGGATTTTAAAGGTTTTTAAGTTTATAGCAAAAACAAAGTGAGCCAATTTTAATAAAAGTTCATTTTCATTTTCAATCTATAATGCGGCTGGTTTGTCTTAGATAGGTGAATTTACTTTTGTGAATAACCCGCATTAGATGTCATCGCGGCGGTTTGATTTATAAGCCCAGTAGAACGTGACTAAGAACTGCCATTTACCCTAACCGGCTTCCAGCCTAAGCAAAACAATTTATATTGGCTGGAATAGTGATCAACGGCTGGCATTGATCATAGGTTGATTTAACCACCACTTTTAAGTTATGTGGTTTGTATAGTTTTATGTGATTCAGAATCGCTTACGGGTCTATTAATCAAGCTGTTGAAGTCATCATGATTATCGATGAAGTATTGGTAAGGCGCGGGTTTACTGATACCAAAACCCTGGCCATAACTGACCCCGATCTCTTTAAGGCAGGATAACGTCGCCTCATCTTCTACCCACTCGGCAACGGTTTTTATATGCATCGCTTCGGCAATGTCTTTGATCGATTTTACAAAAGCATAATCAACAGGGTTGGTAACGATATTTTTAACAAATGTGCCATCAATTTTCAGATAATCGATAGGTAAGTCCCGTAAATATCCGTAGGAAGACATGCCCGTTCCAAAATCATCTAGCGCGATTCTACAGCCCAATAGTTGGATGCCTTCAATGGTCTTGCAGGCCAAATCAATATTGGCAATGGCAGTTGTTTCGGTGACTTCAAAACTAAAGGCACTGCCGGCAATATTATTGGTCAACAGGGCTTTTTTTATAACATCTAACAGTTGATCATGATTCAGTGCATCTGCCGTCAGGTTGATGGCACAGAAGCTGAGATCCAGACATTTCCGGAGCTGGGAAAACTCCTTGATCGCTTGCCCTATAACCCAGCTATCTATCTGCCAACTCGCATTGTAATGCTCTGCTGCCGGCATAAATTTTCCCGGGTATACGGTATTACCCTGGTCGTCTTTCATGCGTATCAGGGCTTCAACGCCAGAGGGTTCATCACCCTCAATATGTTTAATCAGCTGATATTCGATGAACAGGCGATCTTCATCGATGGCCTTGCGTAAGCTGATCAGGCTTTGCATTTCTCCGGTGCGCAGTGCCAGTTTATTATCTTCTGGTAGATACAGATGAATCCTGTTTCTCCCGGCATCCTTGGCCGCATAACACGCTGAATCTACGCAGCTCAGGATGATTTGCTGATCACCTTCCAGCGTACTTAAGTGCAAGATGCCAATACTGCAGCTGATGCTGTAGGTATTTTCATCCCAGACAAAACGCAGAGCACAGATAACCTGCCTGATCCGGTCCGCCACCGCCAACGCAATCTCTATGGTGCTGGCACTAATAATCATGGCAAATTCATCGCCACCAAAACGGGCCAGAATATCATCATCCCGCAAGGTATTAGCGATATGCTTGGAGACTTGTTTTAACAATTGATCACCGGCGGCATGACCTGCAGTATCATTAATCACTTTGAATTGATCGAGGTCTAAAAAGAACACCGCCCGTGTATTTTTATCCGCCCCCTGAAGCACATCATCCAGTAAACCTTCAAACGCCCTGCGATTATAAATACCCGTAAGCACATCATAGGAGGCATAAATTTTCAGCTGACTATTACTGCGAGACAATTCGGCCAGGGATTTTTTCACCAATGCGGTCTTTTGATTATAGCGTTCGGCTAATCGGCCAAAATCCCCGCTACCAAAATCCTCCAGAATATGTTCATCTTCTGGGTTATCCGCATGTTCTTTAAGATGATTGCTAATACGGTTTAGCGGAATAACAAAGCTACGGTGTATAAAAAGAAAACATAGGGCCATGATAAGCAGCGTGGGTACAACAATCTGCTTTGAGGTGCGGGTGATAATGCCTGATACCGCCTCGAAATCCGTAGAGGTGGGCGTAACCAGAACCAGCTTCCAATAAGACTCGGGCACGTGGAATACCGATACATTAACCCGTTCTTTTAGTAGCATATCCTGCTCTAATTGAAACGATTGCAACAGATAGCTGCTGCCGATTTGGTTTGCCATCGGGTCTAAGATGGCTGCGGCCATAATATCCGCCTGTTTTTTTGATACCTGATAGCTAGCCTTTTCAAAGTAGCTGGACATCACGCTGCGTTTTTCGCGTGTCTCTATATCGGTCTCTCTAGCCGCTGCGGTCAGATTTCCTAGATGTGACGCCATAGACTTAAAGGCAGGTTGTCGGATTGCCAATACCTCAATATCGATATTATCCAGGCTATCCGTTTGCTTAATAACCGTGTCGTCTGGATAGCTGATAAATTTATTATTTTGATCCACTAAAAAGACATAACCGCCTATAGCCTGAGCTTTTGTCTCAAAAAACCCCTGCAACCCGGCGAGTTTCATATCGATGGTACTTGCACCGATATATTGTTGATCTTTCATCATCGCGACGGTACAGGTGACCATGGGCTCTTTTGAATAAGGATCGGTATACGAGCGAGACCAGTAACAACGCCCTGGCGACAAATATCTAGCCGGTACATACCACTCTTCATTATGGTAGCCAGCACCTTGGGCGAGATTGTAGTCATCATAGAAAGTGAGTTTTCCCTGGCGGTTTTTACCCCAGAAGAAACTGCCTCTTATCGTATCTTCCTGTAATGCATGGGGTTCTGGCCATATGCCTCCACCTGCAATCAGGGCCTTGGCATTACTGCTATTGATCAATCGAGGTAAAAGCTGATGATAGCGTGTTTCAGAAAAGGGCAGTACATCGATACTGGCTGCTAGATTTTCAGCCAGCGTATTAACCACGGCAGTTTGACGAATCAGCTCGGCAACGATGGTATTGCCATTCGCTTCCACCTGCTTATAGCTTTCTTCTTCGAGTTTTTTTCGTAGTTCACCCTGCAACACAAAGCCAAGCAGGGCCATTAGCGCAAACGTTGCTAATAAAAAGCTGCTTAATACCTTCAAGTTTGTATCTGAGAGAAGTAGTTTCACGTTTTAGCTTGTCTTCCATGACGCTTTATCAGCAAGTTTAGCTAACAAATTAGAAAACTGTCGTAAATCGACTAAAAAGTAGAAAACATTTACATCATAAGTACCTTACACAGAACTACCCCGTTGCTGTAGGCGCTGCCAACTTGTGACTTCACAGCAGCCAACGGCAAAAACTTAATCCTGTATTACCGGTATAAAAGGGCCTAAGCCTACACCCTGCTGGAAGGTTTTTTTGATGATGTCATTATTGCTTAACAATAATTGAGTGATATTGCTGCCGAGCTTTTTATCCAATCGCGGTGATGCTAAAACCGCCGCCTGGCCTTTTTCTTCAAAGGTATGAATCGCCTGCCATTTTTCGGCAAACAAGGTGATTTTATTTAAGGTTTTTTGTGTCATGACAAACGCATCCACGCCGTCCTTCTGATGATTTTTTATCAACTGATATAAATTTCGATAAACCACCAAATCAACGTTTTTATTGATAAGGGATAGTTCTTTTTGCGCAATTTCTGCAGATTTTAGATGCCCTATCAACGCCACTTTTTTAACGTTATTAACGTCTTTTTCAGCATCATTGATACGGGTAAATAATTGAATATCCTGAAGACTTATCACTAGATTTTTATAGTGGCATTGCTCTATCAGCTGATCTCCAACCGTAGAGCTAGCGATAACAATCAAGGGATGAGCGGTTGTACAACCAGCGAGTAAGTCTGTGACGTTTTCCGAGATGGCAACCTGATAAGATACATGGGTTTCCTGTTCCAGGTACTCAAAAAACGGCAAGGCCTTGTGTTTCATCACCAAAGGGGGAAATAACGAGAAAACCCATACATCCACGGCATCATCATTTATAGCATCTTGGCTCCATGCAAAATGAGGAAAAAAAGATAAGATTAATATTAAAAAAAGCACGGGCATAACGTTCGTTTTTCAGCAGCAGATCAGGCTGGGAAATTAACATATTAATGCTTAACTAAACAGTGTTAGCCCGCCATGGTGTTATTGAACCGTTAAACGTTTGGCTGCCATATCGGAATCGCTAAAAAATCGGCCAATTTTTCTGCATCATGGTTAAATGCCGAATAATGACCGTGATCCATCAGGTGCAAGCGTTGCCCATCTTTTAAAACCAGATTCAATTCATAGCTTTTAAAAACCTGTGAATCTGATCCACCCACGGTTTCCTCCAGCACCTGCAAGGCATGCAGGCTGCCTAGCTGAATAAGCTGGTTGCCTGTATCCAGCTGCTGTGTATTTTTATCAAAACAGAAACGATCGGCGGCAAAAAAATAACGAATCGCCATGCCGACAATAACAAACATTAAACCCACGGTAAAAAATTGTTCAAATAATGCCAGCGGGTTCTGCAAAGCAAAATCCAGCCCTTTAAGCTGCACATATTTGATCAGATTAAACACCACATTATTTATTCCCGCCGCGATAAAAACCAGGTAGAAAATTTTCATTTGTGAGCTAGAGGTGATTAACAGCTGATGAGGACTTGTATGAATCAATGTATGGGTTTTAAAATTGGCCCCGCCGCCACGCATCACCTGCCAATGGGTTTTGTCGGCAACAGGGTCCGTCTCAGGTGATACTCTATGAAGCTTACTGGCAAAGCCTGGATCAGCGGGAGCCTCACTATGGCTTTGGCGGTTTTTAATGCCATAACACAAAGCCCCAAGCAATAAGATCAGCAGCATCACTCCATGTTCCATTTGCTGCAGAGTCATCCAGGGGCGTTCGGCAGGTGGAGCCCGTTTTTTAGCTTTTTCAAGGTGCCTTACGGTTTTTTCCAGATGTTGAATCAACCACAGGTCATGTTTGCTGAGCTTATTTTTATTTTTCACCTGATCAAGCTGGGCCTTAACCTCAATATAACGTTGATCAATCTTTGCCTGCGCTTCCAACAGGCGTACATTGGCAGCTTGCATACGCTCATTATAAATACGTTGTTTTTGCAGTAGCTGAACACCCACTACAGCAATCATCAATAATACAAAGATGCCCGCAACTAATTTTTTATTCTTCATCTAACGATTCACATTAACGGCTAATTTTTACGCACAAAATAAAAGGGCCTTTTGGCCCTCTATTGAAGCTTAAACTTATTTAAGCTTATTGAAATACAGCCTCAAAAGTCGCAAGTTCAGCATCGGTTTCTGCAATCCAGTCTTGCAGACAACTTTCATCTTCCACACAGGGGTCGGTCAGGCTCTGTAAAAAGGCGACAATATCTTCCACCTGCTGCTGCGATAATGCCACATTGTGTAACTCGCTAAGCCCTGCTTCTTGCTGCTGGGATAAAAGCGATAGAGCAGCTTGGCTATTGTTACGTGCATTTTCGTGTTGAATGCCTTTTTGTACCATACCCGCCAGGCTAAATTCATAGTCGGCTAACGCATTCTCCGGGTTTAAATGGTGGCGTACTACATCTTCCAATGAATCATAACTTCCCGCATGGCCATAAGGTGCGGTGGCACTAACATTAAGCAAGGTGGGTGTTCTGAAGGCATATCGATCATTGGCATCTTTGGTTTCCCTAAAGCGGCCAAAATCATCATCCATCGTAGGGCCATCACCTTTACCTCTGCCGATTTGTGGCATCGCTATATTATGAAAACCTTCATCCGTAAAGAAGTCACCGCTGTGGCAACTGGCACAGCCCGCACCACCGGCTTCAACACCGCCAAAAAATAATAGCCCACCGTTGATAGCCGATGTGCTCAGGGACTCATCATCTCCATCAACAAAAGCTTTAAATGGGCTATTGATAAATAATTGTGAAGCTTCATAACTGGCAATAGCTTCGGCTACCAAGCTGTAATTAATTTGTGTATCCGTGCCATAAACGACATCAAACTCGGATTGCCACGTGGTATTAGCCGTTAATCGCAGTGCTAACTGAGCACGAATCTCATCACGGCTTAAACCTTCAAAGACACTGGAAGCCATTTCTTCGGGTGAGGTGACCGGAAACAGCGCCTGTCCATGCACTAAATTATCGGCGTTTTCAGCGCTGGTACCAAAGTCTGAGTCAGGTGTACGTACCGTGCCGTCTTCGAGTTTTTCTACGCGGCCATCATGAAAAACAGCCTCTTTATACAGCATAAAATTAAACGTGGTAGGAGCGTTTCTGGGCACGGTAGGGCCTGCATCATATTCCATACCGGCGATATCTGCCTTAACCTCGTCGTGTAGACGTCCAGGCCCTAACAAATCGGGGGCCACGGCCTGTACACCAATAGGCAGAGATAAATCATCACCGCCACCTAATAAAGGATGATGACAGCTCACGCAGGCTGTTTCTTGATCGCCGCCCAGGGTTTTGCTAAAAAACAACTTTTTTCCCAGCTGCGCTTTGGCATCTGCGATCTTCGGAATCGGTAAAATTTGACTCTGATCTGACGGGTCGCCATCCAGATTTAAGGTAGTGATCACATCTCTAAGAACGCTTATCTTCTTATTTTCTTGATCATCATTGTCGTCACATGCAGTCAGTAAAAAACTGCTTAAGAGTGAGGTTAAAATCGCTACTTTTTTCATTATATATCTTCCCTGTGTATGCCTGTTATTTTGCGCGTGCATCATAACAAAATGCCATTAGTCATCCAAGATGACATGCAGGATATCGTGTTTTTTAATCCAGCCGGTTTTTATTATTTTGGCGCAAAGTCCACCATGGCCCAGCATCGCAGCCACGGCGCCAGCTCCTAATTCTTTTTCCATCCTAGAGCAGGGATGACACAGTGCAGTGGCTTCAAATAGCGCCTCACCGATGCTGAAACGCTGATGTCTGATCGCCATCAGGTTAATATTACTCACCAGCAGATTACGCCTGAGCCTGGCCGGATGAATAGCATCTATGCCGGTGAAATGTTCTATTTGCTGGATATACTCCGTTGATATCAACGTCACTTGGCGGCCAGAACCCGGTGTTTTTTGACAGCGATGATCACCCTGCAAGCCCTGATTTTCTATGGCCAATACCTGCGGCAGTTCCACCATCGCCTGCTTATGACCAGGGCGAATGCCTATCCAGCATAATTCACCATCTGCCAGCCACTTAAGATGTCGCGCCAATATTTGTCTTTGACTATTCATAGAGGACACCGCTCGAATGTCAGCTTTGGCGGGAAATTTGTCAATGCCAGAATTATCTACGATTTGGCTTTAGCCAAATGCCAGTAGCTCTAAAACTGACTGAGGTTGCAGATTAGCCTGGGCTAAAATTAAAATACCGGCTTCTTGCAGTATCTGCGCCTTGATCAGTTTGGATGTTTCTGCCGCGAAGTCGGCATCCTCGATACGGCTCCGAGCCACTCTTAAGTTTTCCGATGTCGTTTGTAAGGTAACAACAATAGATTCAAAACGATTTTGCACAGCACCAAATTCACTACGTAAATCACTGATGGATGTTAATGCCGCATCGACTCTTAAAATAGTTTCTTCGGAGGCGCTGACCGTTTTGACATTCTGTGTAGACAGCGTCGTGGTATCTTTGGCAATGGTTGCGGTATCGGAGGCAAAACCTAAGGAGATTACGCCGGTACCGGAAAAAACGATATTTTCCTCGGCCGAGAGTTTTATCTGCCCCCCAAAGGTGACGGTTTCCGGCGCCGCCGCAAAGTTAACCGCATTACCCGCATTATCATTTGCAGGTGTACTTGCACCCAGGCCTTCGGCGGTTTGAGTTTTAGCTTCGCTGATAATGATATCGCGGCCGGTATCGGATACCAGAGTCAGATTACCACCGGAAAATGTTGCGCTAATACCGGTATCCGAGGAATCCAGATTAATTTCGGCAGCCACAGCCGCGCCAGTTAAAACACCGGAAGCACTGGCATCGTAGTCGAGGTAGATGTCTTCACCGTTGATATTTAAGTCATAATTCGTTTCTGCCACGGTATTGTCCGTAAAGGCGATCACAGCAGTCGTCGTCGCTGTGGCCGTTAATCCCGTGACACCGGAACTGTTGATGGCTGCCGCCTTGGAAAATGCACTGGCAGCCGTCTCACCCGCTGCCGCGCCGTTAGTGCCTTCAACACTGGCGCCCACCGCAACCGCCTGGTTGCTTCCTATCTGGATGCTCAGCGCACCCGTGGCCAATGCGATATTGGAGGTTTGTGAACCGGTTTGCAGCGCGATCTGCCCAATCTGGTTAATGCCAGTCTGCGTTGATTCAGCCCTGCTTGTATTAGCCTCACCAATCAGACTTGCGGCGCGACCACTACCAGCAGCCTGTATACCCAAACCTTGTGTGTTAATCGCGCTTATAACGTCTTGTGATGCAAACTCAGCTAAGCGTGACTCTCTGTTAATCTCACCTACTGTCGCGTCTTGAATGACACCAGCAGAACCAGAGAACGGGTCAATACTGCCCCCTGCAAACGCGGCGCGTTGAGCAGCGAGCGTGCGTCTTAATCTGCGCTGACGCTCTGCTTCCTCAATCGCAGCTTGCGTGCGCTCACGTTGCGCACTTAAGTTATTCTCTGCTACGCGCGTGCGTGTGGCCTCAAGCTCAGCACGACTAGCTGCAATCTGCGCATCATACGCAGCATCAGCTTGTGATTGACCGCTGAAGAAGTTAAGCACCTGACCAAAGATACCGAACCCAGCGCTGACTTGCTCCAGCGTTATCGCAGCGCCAACAACTGTGCCTGCACCCGCAACGGCGCTTGCTCCACTTGCTAATAAACTTCCTACTGCTACTGCTTCCAATTAACTAACCCTCACACCATAATGAATAGCCAGTACATTTAAGTCCAACGGCTCTTCCTGTGTTATCTCTATCTGTGTTTCTCTTCCTACCCCACCAATATACACTTTTAGCCATTTTGTATAAAGCGTTGCATCTGCTGGGATATAATTCTGTGCGAACTCTTGCAAGATAGGTTTTACTGTCTGAGTGCCATTCTTCACGATAAAGTCCCTAGATTCGTACACTCTCACGTTTGCTTGAACTGGATTGAAGTATTCTCCTGCCCAAGACTGCCCTTGAATAGCCACGCTTAATGGCAGGCTTTTTATGCGAACCAAGAAAGACAAACCAACTTCCAACTCATTGACGCTTTCAGCACTTGTGATTGCGCCTGCGCTAGGCTGCTCATCCTCAAGAATAAAACTATCGCCAATGACTTTAGTGGTTTGACCATTAAGGTGATCTAGGCCTGACCAGCTATCTGTAGCTGTGCCAGACGTTTGTAAGATGCTTGAGTCTAACCTATGGTCTGCGTTCAACACCTCAAGGAAGCGAACTGTTGC
>JABSRQ010000057.1 GCA_013215055.1 Pseudomonadales bacterium
TCTGACACTTTCAAAATCATACACTTTTTCAACTTTTACCCAGGGCATGGAACTTCTGGCTTGGGTGATCGCCTCCTGCTGTTTGGATAACGCCAGTTCCTGCTGTAATAAGACCTTGCGTGCATCCAGCCAGTCAGATTGAGTGACAATATTGTGATTTAACATAAGCTAAACCTCTTTGCAGGAGATTTTATAAGTTTAGTGCGAAATAGTAGCAATGCCAGTTCGGTATCTGTAATCGTTTGTGGTAATTTGTGTCTATTAATATTGATAGGTCTTTCTCACTGGGGGATGAATGGCACAGGTAATAGATGAAGAGGCGGTGATTGCGGTTTTTCTGGATGGCGCCTGGATGGAGAAGGGGCTTGCTGAAAACAGCCTCAGCAGTTATCGACTGGATTTGGAAAAGTTTCAGTCTTGGTTACAGCCCAAGGCGATGGTGTTGCTGCAGGTGAGCAAGGTAGAGATATTGGAATATCTGGCATTTTTGCAAGGTGATGGCATCTCCGCAAAATCGGTGGCACGTTTGCTGTCGTGTTTACGCGGGTTTTATCGCTATGCATTAAGAGAAAACTGGATTGATACGGATCCCACGTTACATATTGCAATGCCCAAGCTTGGCCGGGCTTTACCAAAGTCGATTTCAGAGCAGGATGTTGAACTGCTTTTAATGGCGCCCGATGTGGATACGGCTATTGGTTTACGTGACAAGGCCATGTTGGAATTATTATATGCCTGTGGTTTGCGAGTAACGGAATTGGTTACCATGCAAACCTCAGATGTCAATTTAATGCAGGGCGTGGTCCGTGTGATGGGCAAGGGTAGCAAAGAGCGCTTGGTGCCTATGGGGGAGGAGGCCGCGTCATGGTTGCAGCAGTATTACCGTGATGCCAGGCCGGTGTTATTAAAAGAACGTATATCGGATGTGGTCTTCCCCAGTAATCGAGCGGTGGCGATGACACGCCAGACGTTTTGGCACAGGGTGAAACACCATGCCAAACACGCAGGTATAAAGGTTGATATCTCACCCCATACATTAAGGCATGCTTTTGCGACACATTTATTGAACCATGGTGCCGATTTACGTGTCGTACAGATGTTATTAGGTCATAGTGATTTATCAACCACACAGATTTATACCCATATTGCCAGCGCAAGATTGCAGGAATTACATGCTAAACATCATCCTCGTGGATGATCTTAAGCTGCTTCATGTTTGTGCTTGGCAGTCAGGGCATAGTCTGGCTTAATAGTGACTTGGCTTAGCTAAATAAACCTGCTGGTCATAATGGCAGGCTATAATAATAGGTATACGCGGATAGTTTTATGGTTTCTTCTTTGTTTAAATCTTTTTCCCAGACAATAAAGCTGGCTTCAGCGGTCTTGCTAATCAGCACCGTGGCGCATACTGCTGTCGCTGACAACGCCCAGGAAGTCTCAGCTTTTAAGAAAAGCTTCAGTGCCAAATTATTGAAGGTGAATCCGCAGTTTCACATAGCCACCGTAGAAGAGGCCGGTATGCCTGGTTTTTATCAGGTGCAGATTGATAATGGCCCGTTGCTGTATGCCACAAAAAATGGCGATTATTTTTTCACCGGCACGTTATATCAATTAACCGCCAATCAGATGGTGAATTTAACCGATCAAACAGCCGCCAAACAACGTCAAGCCCTGATGGCCGAATTAAACCCTGCCGAGATGATTATCTTTAAACCCACCGCACCGGTGAAAACCAAGCGGGTGATCACTGTATTCACCGATGTAGATTGTTATTATTGCCAAAAATTGCATAAAGAAGTGCCTGAGTTAAATGCCCGCGGTATCGAGGTACGTTATATGGCCTTCCCAAGAGCAGGCTTAGGTTCACAATCGTATAAGAAAATTGCCAGTGCCTGGTGTTCAAAAACACCGCAGGAAACAATGACTAAGCTGAAGAATAAAGAAGCGGTTGAAATTATAAGTTGCGATAATCCGGTGGCTAAACAATACAAATTAGGTAAGAAAATGGGTGTATCGGGAACACCTGCGATTCTATTAGAAGATGGTACGTTGATTCCCGGTTATCGCCCGGCCGCCGACTTGGCTAAGCAACTCGGTATTTAATTCTTATTCTATTCAAATTCAGGCCAGCTTTGGCCCAATTCAGAACGTGTGATAACCTTTCTATCACACGGTTTGACAAGCTATGTCTGTGTCCGTAAAGTACCGCCCGAAAGTAGGCAATTTTTGCGGGCAATGAATTCACTATCTAATTCTTCCTGCAAAACGTATAGGGGATAACATCTTGAAAGCTGTAAATGTGGGCATCTGTGGTTTAGGTACAGTGGGTAGCGGTACATTTAATGTACTTGCGCGTAATGCAACTGAAATCAATGCCCGAGCAGGTCATGATATTAAAGTCAGCCATGTGGGCGCACGTCGTGATAACCCAGCCTGTGATTTAAGCGGTATTACGGTTTTACGTGATGTGCTGGCGGTGTGTGAAGTGCCAGAAGTGGATATCATCGTAGAAACCATCGGTGGCTGTGATATCGCCAAAGAGGTGGTATTAAAGGCGATTTCGAATGGAAAACATGTGGTTACCGCAAATAAAGCGTTAATTGCCCTGCACGGTAACGAGATTTTTGCTGCCGCCGAAGCTAAAGGTGTAGCAGTGTATTATGAAGCAGCCGTTGCTGGTGGCGTGCCTATTATCAAGGCCGTACGTGAAGGTTTGGCTGCAAATAAAATTCAATGGTTGGCGGGCATTATCAATGGTACCGGTAACTTTATTTTAACCGAGATGCGCGACAAGGGCCGTGCCTTTGACGATGTCTTGGCTGAGGCGCAGGAATTAGGTTATGCCGAAGCCGATCCTACCTTTGATGTTGAAGGCATCGATGCCTGTCATAAATTGGTGATTCTTGCATCACTGGCTTTTGGTATTCCTCTGCAGTTTGAAAAAGCCTATACCGAAGGTATCTCTAACATCGCTCAAGAAGATGTGATCTATGCCGAAGAGTTGGGTTACCGCATTAAGCATTTAGGCATTGCCAAGCGTGTTGAGGCCGGCGTTGAATTACGTGTACATCCAACGTTGATTCCTGAAAAACGTTTAATCGCCAATGTTGATGGTGTGATGAATGCGGTATTGGTGAATGCCGATGCAGTAGGTTCTACTTTATATTATGGTGCCGGTGCCGGTAGCGAACCAACGGCATCATCGGTGATTGCCGATATCGTTGATGTGGCGCGTTTGATGGATGTTGAAAAAGAGCAACGTGTGCCTGCATTGGCTTTCCACCCAGGGCATCTGGACGTGGATGATGTATTGCCGATTGAAGAGATTGAAACCGCTTATTATATGCGTTTATCGGCTAAAGATGAGCCAGGTGTGATGTCTAGCATTACGCAGATTTTATCGGATAATGGCGTTAGTATTGAAGCCTTGATTCAAAAGCCAGTGGCCGCAGATCAGGACTATGCGGTGGTGATTATTTTAACCAATGTTGTGAAAGAGAAAGCCTTTAATACTGCCTTGGCAAGTATTGAATCTTTGGCTGCTGTGGCAGGTTCTGTTAACCGTATTCGTGTTGAGTCTTTGGGTTAAATTCTAAAAGCCTAGAAACTTTGTTTTAGAGAAAAGTTATGAAATATATCAGTACCCGTGGTCAAGCACCGGCGCTAAATTTTGAAGAAGTGATGTTAACGGGTTTAGCACCTGACGGCGGTTTATATATCCCTGAAAGTCTGCCTACGTTTTCGAAAGAGACGATTGCAGGCTTTAAAAAGCTGCCGTATAACGAGCTTGCTTTTGAAATTATGAAACCGTTTATCGATGGCTGTATACCTGATGACGATTTAAAAGCCCTGATTGATGACTGTTATGCACAATTTCGCCACCCTGCAGTAGCACCGTTGGTGCAGCTGGGGCATAACGAATGGGTGATGGAATTATTCCAGGGCCCTACGTTGGCATTTAAAGATTTTGCACTGCAGATGTTGGGGCGTTTACTGGATTATGTCTTGCAGCGTCGTCAACAGCATGTGACGATTATGGGTGCTACCTCCGGTGATACCGGCTCTGCCGCTATTGAGGGTTGCAGACGTTGCAAAAATATCGATATCTTTATCCTGCATCCTCATGAGCGAGTCTCTGATGTGCAGCGTAAGCAGATGACGTCGGTATTGAGCGATAATATTCATAATATCGCCATCAAAGGTAACTTTGATGATTGTCAGTCGATGGTTAAAGCCAGCTTTGCCGATCAGTCGTTTTTGCCAGAAGGCCAGCAGTTGGTTGCGGTGAACTCGATTAACTGGGCGCGTATCATGGCGCAGATCGTCTACTACTTCTATGCCGGTGCGGCTTTAGGTGCGCCGGAACAGGAAATTGGTTTCTCGGTGCCTACCGGTAACTTCGGCGATATTTTTGCAGGTTATTTAGCCAAGAAAATGGGCCTGCCCATTAATCAGCTGATTGTCGCGACGAACCAAAATGATGTTCTGCACCGAATGATCGCCAATAACCTTTATGAAAAACACGGTTTAGAACATACCTTGTCACCTAGCATGGATATCATGGTATCCAGTAACTTCGAACGTTTATTGTTTGATTTATGTGATAGGGACGGGGCCAAGCTTTCTGCATTTATGACTGCTTGTGCTGGCGATGAGCCGGTTTCTTTACCGGATGTGGCTTTTGCCAAGGCCCGTGAATTATTTGATAGTTATGCGGTTGACGATGAGGCAACGTGTGCAATGATTGCGCAAATCTGGGATGAATCAGAATATTTGCTGGATCCTCATTCGGCGATTGGGGTAAAAGCTGCGCGTGAAGTGCGCAGGTCCACCGATATTCCTATGGTGACGTTAGCCACTGCGCATCCCGCCAAGTTTGCCGAGGCTGCGTTAAAATCAGGCCAAGCTACAGCACCTGCTTTGCCACATCATATGGCTGATCTGATGGAGCGTGAAGAGCGTTGCACGGTGATGGAAAATGATATCAAAGTGGTACATCAGTTTATTGCGGATAATATCTCCGCTAAATAAGCTGGTTAAATTGTATGATGAAACCGGCTTTAAGCCGGTTTTTTTTGTCTTAAAATCCATCATGAATAAATCAATGTCTCAGTCTCTGTGTCAAACAATTGCTCGTAAAGCCCTGTGTGAAGATGTTTTTTCGGATAGTGTGCCGCCGTTATTAAAGCGTTTATTAATACAGCGTGGCGTAGGCTGTGATGCCCAAATCAAACACGAGTTATCAGAATTATCCGATCCGTTTTTAATGAAAGGTATGCAAGGTGCTGTCAGGCGTTTATTGCAGGCTTTGCAGGCGCAGCAGAAAGTGATTATCGTCGGTGATTTTGATGCCGATGGGGCGACCAGTACCGCGCTGATGTTATTGGTGTTGCAGCGTTTAGGTTTCCAGCAAGTCTCTTTTATGGTGCCTAATCGTTTTGAATATGGCTATGGTTTATCCGAGGCGATTGTTGATGAGTTAGCTTTGCAAAAGCCCGATTTATTGGTCACCGTTGATAACGGAATTTCCAGCATTGACGGGGTAAAAAAAGCCGCGGATTATGGCATCGATGTGGTGATTACCGATCATCATCTTCCCGGGCGTACGTTGCCGGAAGCGGTGGCGATTGTGAATCCGAACCAGCACGGTTGTGAATTTCCTTCAAAGGCTATGGCCGGTGTGGGTGTGGTATTTCATCTATTGATGGCGTTACGAAAAAGTTTACGTGAGTTGCAGTGGTTTGAAACCCAGAATATTGCAGAGCCCAATTTGGCCGACTATCTCGATTTGGTGGCGTTGGGTACGGTGGCCGATGTGGTGCCTCTGGATTTTTATAATCGTATTCTGGTAGCTCAGGGTATCAAGCGTATACGGGCAGGCAGAATGCGCCCGGGTATTCAACAGTTATTGCAGGTGGCGGGTAAAGATTATCGCCAGGTGTGCAGTGCCGACATGGGTTTTGCGTTAGGCCCCAGGCTTAATGCGGCAGGCAGATTAGATGATATGTCGCAGGGGATTTTATTATTAAGCACCGACTCCAGCGAATTTGCGTTTGAGTTAGCCCAGCAGATGGATGCGTTTAATCGAGACCGGCGCTTGATTGAAGGGCAGATGCAAATCGAGGCGTTAGCTATTGTAGATGCCTTGATGGCCGAGATTGAAGAGGTGCCAAGAGCGCTGTGTTTATTTCATGAAGACTGGCATCAAGGTGTGGTGGGTTTGGTGGCTTCACGTTTAAAGGAGAAGTTTCACCGGCCTGTGATTGCGTTTGCCAAGGCTGAGAATATCGATGGCCAGGTTCAGGTGGAGCTTAAAGGCTCGGGGCGCTCTATTGCCGGTATTCATCTGCGAGATATTTTAGACGAAGTGGCGACAAAAAATCCCGGCCTGTTAAATAAATTTGGTGGTCATGCGATGGCGGCAGGTTTAAGTTTGGCGGCGGATGATTTTGAACAGTTTCAAAAGGCGTTTCTGAAAATTGTAGATGCGATAGAAGATGCCTCTATTTTTGAGCCGGTGATTGAGACCGATGGGGCTTTACAGGCTTATGACTTAAACCTCTATAACGCTTTGATGATCAGAGATGCGATGCCTTGGGGGCAGGGTCTACCCGAGCCCGTATTTGAAGGTGAATTCTATATGATGCAGCAGCGTATATTAAAAGAGGCGCATCTCAAATGTGAATTGGCGGTGTCGGCACAAAGTGGCGAGACATATCCGGCTATTCTTTTTAATACCGATGTGGAATTTTGGTCGCAACATTCAAGTAGCTTGCCTATTAAAGTACAGGTCGTATATAGACTCAGTGTAAATACATTCAGAGGTGTGCAGAGTCTGCAATTGATGATTCAATCCATGGGGCTGAGTGAGGGGGGTAGCTAAGTTTGGCATGGCTATTTTTAGTCGTGGCGAGGGCTATTTTTGACAAAAATGATTAAATCCTAAGCCATAACTGAGACTAATGTATTTACCTCGTTGCCTTTCAAGGTCAATGTGGTGTATCGTCTCGCTGTAAAGCGACCGTGCAAGATATTAACGTTTATAAAGCATGATTTTACTCCGTGTATTGTTACATAAGATCGGTAGTGATTATATTCTTTGGCATGATGTTTGCTTATGTAGGTTCGATACTTGGGAAAAGCCCTTATATAGAGCAAGATTCAGGTTAAATTGTGATAAATGAATCAATTTGTTTTAAATTTAATCATGTCATCTGCTGGATTTTTACCAGGAAAGATTGTGGTGCACTATTTTGTTTATGTGTGCACCAAGTTGGCAGGCTATAGGATGGCCTGGACTGAAAAAACATCGCTAGTTTGCGCAACGAACTGAATAAATGTTCCCTTAGTATTAAGGCTTTATGCATATGCATGACAATTCGATGGAGGGCTTGTGGCGCTCCTCCCATATCTCCGGTGGCAATGCCGGTTATGTTGAAGATCTGTTTGAGAACTATCTTGCAGATCCCAATTCTGTTCCTGAAACCTGGCGCGAGTATTTTGATAAGCTGCCAAAGACGGAAGGCGTCATTGCCGATATTCCACATTCTACGATTCGACAACACTTTGAGTTGCTGGGCAAGAGTAAGAGTCGTCCGCAAGCCTCTGCAGGCACCGGTGGTGAAGCCACTGAATATGAGCGCAAGCAGGTTGCCGTTGTACAATTGATCTCTGCCTACAGGCAGCGCGGTCATCAGCATGCACAATTAGATCCGTTGGGCTTGTGGAAACGTGAGAATATTCGCGATCTGGAGTTGGGTTTTCACCAGTTATCTGAGGCCGATTACGATACCACCTTCCAGACCGGTCTGCTTTACATAGGCAAGGACGAAGCGACGCTGCGTGAGATTCACGAAGCGCTGAAAGAGACTTATAGTGGTGCTATCGGTGCGGAATTTATGCACATCGTCGATACCGAAGAACGTCGCTGGATTCAACAGCGTATGGATGCGGTACGTTCCAAGCCCTCCTACGGTGATGATGTTAAGAAACATTTGCTTGAGCGTCTGACTGCAGGTGAAGGTCTGGAAAAATATTTAGGTTCCCGCTACCCAGGCACCAAACGATTTGGTCTTGAGGGTGCGGAATCATTGATCCCGATGATGGATGCGATGATTCAGCGTGCAGGTTCATATAAAGTCAAAGAAATTGTTATCGGCATGGCTCACCGTGGCCGCTTAAACTTGCTGGTCAATACCCTGGGTAAAAGCCCTTCCGAGCTGTTTAATGAATTTGATGGCAAGGTTGATTACGTAGGTTCTGCCGATGTGAAATACCATCAGGGTTTTTCTTCTAATGTGATGACGCCCGGTGGCGAGATGCATTTGGCGATGGCGTTTAACCCGTCTCATCTGGAAATTGTATCGCCAGTTGTTGAAGGTTCTGTGCGTGCCAGACAGGATCGCCGTAATGATAATACCGGTGAAATTGTATTGCCGGTGGTTATGCATGGTGATGCGGCGTTTGCCGGTCAGGGTGTGGTCATGGAAACTTTCCAGATGTCACAAACCCGTGCCTATGGTACCGGTGGCACACTGCATATTGTTATCAATAATCAGGTAGGTTTTACCACCGACAAACAAGAAGATGTACGTTCTACCGAATACTGTACCGATATTGCCAAGATGGTGCAGGCACCGATCTTCCACGTTAACGGCGATGATCCAGAAGCGGTATTGTTTGTGACGCAGATGGCGGTGGATTTCCGTCAGCAGTTCAAGAAGGATGTGGTTATTGATCTGGTTTGTTACCGTCGTAGGGGCCATAACGAAGCCGATGAGCCTTCTGGTACGCAGCCGCTGATGTATGAGGTGATTCGCAAGCAAAAAACCACCCGTGATTTATATGCACAGCGTTTGATTGATCAGGGTATTCTGACGGCTAACGAAGATAAGCAGTTGATGGACGATTACCGTGATGCGCTAGATAACGGCGAGCACGTTGCTAAATCGCTGGTATTAGAGCCTAACGATGAGCTGTTTGTTGATTGGGGGCGGTATATCGGTCACGAGCATCATTTTGATTGTGATACGACCTTTGATATGGTGCGCCTGAAAGAGCTGGCGAACAAGCTGACGGACATGCCTGATGGCATTGTTATGCAGCGCCAGGTTAACAAAATTATCGAAGACCGCAAGAAAATGACCGCCGGTGCCATCGAGGTAAACTGGGGTTATGCCGAGAACCTGGCTTATGCAACCTTGTTAGATGAGGGTTATCCGGTGCGTATCACCGGTCAGGATGTAGGGCGTGGTACTTTCTCTCATCGTCATGCTGTGATTCATTCACAAAAAGATGGTGAAACTTACGTGCCTTTACAGCATGTCAGTAAGACTGATGCACGTATGACGATTCATGACTCCTTCCTTTCAGAGGTTGCTGTTCTGGCCTTTGAATACGGTTATGCGACGACTACGCCTTCGGCACTGGTTATCTGGGAGGCGCAGTTTGGTGATTTCGCCAACGGTGCACAGGTGGTTATCGATCAGTTTATTTCCTGTGGTGAAATTAAATGGCAGCGTGTATGTGGCCTGACTATGTTATTACCTCATGGTTATGAAGGTCAGGGGCCTGAGCATAGTTCAGCAAGGCTGGAGCGTTATTTACAACTATGTGCCGAGAATAATATGCAGGTGGTTGTGCCTACGACTCCGGCGCAGATTTATCATTTGCTGCGTAGACAGGCTGTACGTGACTTACGCAAACCGTTAATTGTATTTACGCCCAAGAGTTTGTTACGTCATAAACTGGCAGTCTCAACGTTGGAAGATCTTGCCGAAGGTACGTTCTTGACGGTTATTGATGAGCTAGATGATTTAAATAAAAAAGATGTTAATCGCTTAGTGATGTGTAGCGGTAAAGTCTATTACGAACTGCTGGAAAAACGCCGTGAGCTTGAATTGAATAATGTCGCCATTATTCGTATTGAGCAGCTATATCCTTATGACGAAGATGCTGTACGTGACGTGCTGCGAGGATATCCTAACCTTAAGAATGTGGTTTGGTGTCAAGAGGAACCTAAAAATCAAGGTGCCTGGTATAACAGTCAGCACCGTTTCTACCGTTCATGCCATGAGGTACATCCTAATACCTTGTTGGATTTTGCCGGTAGAAAAGCGTCAGCATCACCTGCTGCAGGTTATATGGCCCTGCATATTCGTGAGCAACAAGCCCTAATCAACGATGCACTGGGGTTAGATAACCCTGACTCCACTAAGTAAGACGAAGGACAAAAAATGAGTACTGAAATCAAAGCCCCACAATTTCCTGAGTCTATCGCCGATGGCTCTATTGCCACCTGGTATAAGCAGCCGGGTGAATCTGTTTCTCGTGATGAGCTAATTGTAGATATCGAAACCGATAAAGTTGTATTGGAAGTTGTTGCACCTGCCGATGGTGCGTTAAAAGAAATTATCAAAGGTGAAGGTGATACGGTTCTTTCTGAAGAAGTGATTGCGATCTTTGAAGCGGGCGCTACTGGCGCTGCGCCTTCTGATTCTTCAGCTCCTGCTGCCGAGTCGGCTCCAGCTGCTGGCGGTGATGCGGTATTAAGCCCAGCGGCACGTAAATTAGCTGAGGAAAATGGTATTACAGCTGACTCAGTTAAAGGTACGGGTAAAGGCGGCTTGGTCACTAAAGAAGATGTGCAAGCAGCAATCGCGGCGAAAAAATCAGCGCCTGCTCCAGTGGCTGCTACTGCCGCAGTAGCGGCTCCTGTCGCTGCAGGTGCACGTGAAGAGAAACGTGTGCCTATGACGCGTATGCGTAAGCGTATTGCTGAGCGTTTATTGGATGCATCTCAAGAGACTGCGATGTTGACGACGTTTAACGAAGTCAATATGAAGCCTATGATGGAGCTGCGTTCTAAATATAAAGAATTATTTGAGAAGAAGCATAACGGCACCCGTTTAGGTTTTATGTCAATCTTTGTTAAGGCGGCAACCGAGGCGTTAAAACGTTTCCCTGCGGTTAATGCCTCTATCGATGGTACGGATATTATTTATCACGGCTATCAAGATGTGGGTATTGCAGTTTCTGCACCCAACGGCCTGGTTGTGCCGGTTCTGCGTGATACCGATTTTATGGGCCTGGCAGATATCGAAGCGAAAATTCGTGAATACGGAATGAAGGCGCGTGATGGCAAGATCAGTTTGGAAGATATGACGGGTGGTACCTTCACCATCACAAATGGTGGTGTATTTGGCTCTCTAATGTCTACCCCTATTTTGAATCCACCACAGGCGGCAATTTTAGGCATGCATGCGATCAATGAACGCCCGATGGCGGTTAATGGTCAAGTTGAGATTCTGCCTATGATGTACCTGGCCCTGTCTTATGATCACCGTTTAATTGATGGTAAAGATGCTGTGCAGTTTTTGGTGGCGATTAAAGACATGATCGAAGACCCTGCCCGTATTTTATTAGAAGTTTAATCTGCCACTGTTTAGGCGTATAGTTAGCCCGATTTTTGGACGCTTAGCTGTCCACCGGGCTTAAGAAAAGTATTGGGAAGAATGAAATGTCAGAAAAGTTTGATGTAATTGTTATCGGTTCCGGCCCTGGTGGTTATGTGGCGGCTATTCGTGCGGCACAGTTGGGTTTAAAAACCGCCTGTGTTGAAAAATGGATGGATACTGACGGCAAGCAAGTTTTAGGCGGCACCTGTTTAAATATAGGTTGTATCCCCTCTAAAGCCTTATTGGATACTTCACACCGCTATCACGATGTGACTCATTCCATGGATGTGCACGGTATAGAAACCGGTAAAGTTAAATTTGACGTAAGCAAGATGATGGCGCGCAAAGATGGCATTGTTAAGCAATTAACTGGCGGTATCGCAGGTTTATTCCAGGCTAATAAAGTTAAGCCTATCCAGGGTGTGGCTAAGTTGTTAGCGGGCAAAAAAGTTGAAGTGACCGCAGCCGATGGTTCTCAAACCGTTTATGAGGCTGACAATGTGATTTTGGCTTCGGGTTCTGTGCCGGTAAATATTCCACCAGCCCCGCTTGTTGATGGTGTTGTAGTTGATTCTACCGGTGCGCTGGAATTTGATTCCGTGCCTAAACGTTTAGGTGTTATTGGTGCCGGTGTTATCGGTTTGGAGTTGGGTTCGGTATGGTCACGTTTGGGTTCCGAGGTGGTTGTATTGGAAGCTATGGATACATTCCTGCCAATGGTTGATAAGGCTATCGCTAAAGAAGCCAATAAGATTTTAGGCAAGCAAGGTCTGGATATCCGCTTAAATGCACGTGTAACCGGCACTGAAGTTAAAGGCAAAAAAGTTACCGTTAACTTTGTTGATGCCGAAGGTGATAAGACCGAAGAGTTTGATAAATTAATCGTCTGTGTCGGTCGTAAGCCTGTTACTGATAATCTGATAGCCGCTGATTCGGGTGTTAATCTGGATGAGCGTGGTTTTATCTTTGTTAATGAACATTGTGAAACAGAGGCGCCGGGTGTTTACGCTATTGGCGATATCGTTAGAGGCCCAATGCTGGCACATAAAGCGTCTGAAGAGGGTGTGATGGCAGCTGAGCGTATTGCTGGCCAGAAGCCTCAAGTGAATTACGATTTAGTGCCATCGGTTATTTATACGCACCCGGAAATTGCTTGGGTGGGTAAAAACGAAGAACAGTTAAAATCTGAAGGTATTGAGTTTAATCCCGGTGTATTCCCGTTTGCTGCTGTTGGCCGTGCGCTGGCTTCTGGTGAGGGTGAAGGCATGGTTAAATTGTTAGCCGATGCTAAGACTGACCGTATTATCGGTTGTACCATTATCGGGCCTAATGCTGCGGATTTAGTGCAGCAGGTGCTGATTGCAATGGAATTTGGATCTACCTCAGAAGATTTGGCGCTGACCATGTTTGGTCATCCTACTTTCTCAGAGGCGGTTCATGAAGCTGCGCTGGATGTACAAGGTCACGCTATTCATAAAGTAAGTCGTAAAAAACGTAAATAAGGCACAATACTGCACTATTTGGTGTCTATAAAAGCTGCCAAATAGCTTGCGATTTCAAACAAAATCTAAGAGAATTGGCCGAAATTTTAACCAGAACCCCTAGGGTTTTGGTTGAAAGGTCCAATTTGCCTGCTTGTTTCGACAAGTGTCTTAGGACTCTTAAGGGTAAAGCTTTAAGGACAGTGGGGGGCGAGATAAGCTTTTTAGCTTGTTTGGCCATTCAGTAACGGCAGTAAAATGTCATTCAATATGGTAAGAACACATGAATCTTCATGAGTATCAAGGCAAGGAATTATTTGCTGAATATGGTCTGCCTGTTTCTAAGGGTTACGCTTGTAAGACCCCTGAAGAAGTAGCAGAAAAAGCACGTTTAATCGGTGGTGATATGTGGGTTGTTAAAACTCAGGTTCACGCTGGTGGTCGTGGTAAAGCGGGTGGCGTTAAGCTGGTTAAAAGCCCAGAAGCTGCAGCAGAATTTGCGAAAAGCTGGTTCGGTAAGAACATCGTTACTTTCCAAACTGATGAGAAAGGCCAACCGGTTAATACCATCTTAGTTGAAGATTGTACTGACATCGCCGACGAATTGTACTTAGGTGCAGTTGTTGACCGTGCTACTCAGCGTATCGTTTTCATGGCATCTACCGAAGGTGGTGTTGAGATCGAAACTGTTGCTGAAGAGACTCCTGAAAAAATTCTTCAAGCTGTTATTGATCCTTTAACCGGCGCACAACCTTACCAAGGTCGTGAGTTAGCGTTTAAATTGGGTCTTAAAGGCGATCAAATCAAACAGTTCACCAAGATCTTCATGGGTCTGGCAAAAATGTTTGTTGAGAAAGATTTAGCGTTGATTGAAATCAATCCGTTAGTTATCAAAGAAGACGGCGACTTACATTGCTTGGATGCCAAATTGGCATTAGACGGCAATGCTTTATACCGTCAGAAAAAATTAGCCTCATTGCAAGATCCTACCCAGGAAGATGCACGTGAAGCTGAAGCGGCTAAATGGGACCTGAACTACGTCGCATTAGATGGCAACATCGGTTGCATGGTTAACGGCGCAGGCCTGGCCATGGGTACTATGGATATCGTTGCATTACACGGCGGTTTCCCAGCTAACTTCCTTGACGTAGGTGGCGGTGCAACTAAAGAACGTGTTGCTGAAGCATTTAAACTGATCTTGTCTGATGACAAAGTGAAGTGTGTTTTAGTTAACATCTTCGGCGGCATTGTTCGTTGTGACATGATCGCAGAAGGCATCATCGGTGCGGTTAAAGAAGTGGGTGTTACTGTACCTGTTGTTGTACGTTTAGAAGGTACTAACGCTGATCTGGGTAAAGAAGTTCTTAAGAAGTCTGGCCTGGACATCATCGCAGCGACAAGTTTAACTGATGCTGCTGAGCAAGCAGTAAAAGCGGCGGGTAAATAAACTATGTCTATCCTAATCAATAAAGATACTAAAGTAATCTGTCAGGGTTTCACTGGCGGTCAGGGTACTTTCCATTCCGAGCAAGCGATTGCCTACGGTACAAAAATGGTTGGTGGTGTTACTCCTGGTAAAGGTGGTACTGAGCATTTAGGTTTGCCAGTATTTAACACAGTTTCTGAAGCAGTAGCTGCAACAGGTGCAACTGCATCTGTGATCTACGTTCCAGCACCTTTCTGTAAAGATTCTATCTTGGAAGCAGCTAACGCTGGTATCCAGTTAATCGTTGCCATCACCGAGCACATTCCTGTATTGGATATGCTTGAGTGTAAGAAAAGATGTGATGAGTTAGGTGTGCGCTTGATTGGTCCTAACTGTCCGGGTGTTATCACTCCGGGCGAATGTAAGATCGGCATCATGCCTGGTCACATTCACTTACCAGGTAAAGTAGGTATCGTATCTCGTTCAGGTACATTGACTTATGAAGCTGTTAAGCAAACTACTGACTACGGTTTCGGCCAGTCTACTTGTGTTGGTATCGGTGGCGATCCAATTCCAGGTACTAACTTCATCGACGTATTGGAAATGTTCCAAAACGATCCACAGACTGAAGCGATTGTAATGATTGGTGAAATCGGCGGTACTGCTGAAGAAGAAGCGGCTGCTTACATCAAAGAGCATGTAACTAAGCCTGTTGTATCTTACATTGCCGGTGTTACTGCACCTGAAGGTAAGCGCATGGGTCATGCTGGTGCAATTATCTCTGGTGGTAAGGGTACTGCTGAAGATAAATTTAAAGCCCTTGAAGACGCCGGTGTTAAAACCGTACGTTCTTTAGCCGGTATCGGCGAAGCACTGAAAGAAATTACTGGCTGGTAATCTGCCACGATGATTTCTGTGAAGTTTCAGACTTAAGTCTGCCGGGCGGATCGCATTCTACCATTGAGTAGTCTGCTGCAGCCTAAAAACTTCTGAAGTGTCAAAAAAAACCGCTGTCTAGAAATAGGCAGCGGTTTTTTTTGCTTAAAAGGTGTGCATGCTTGGCATTTAATGGGTGTTCACATGTTGGCAAGTTTGCTAGAATCCGCGCAATTATTACACGATCGCCTTTACAAGGAGTTTTTATGTCATTGTCTGGTTTATGGAAGAAAATGACAGGTTGGCAGCGTTCGTTGTTGATCTCTACTTTCAGTATTGCACTCTATGCTCTGCTAGGTTTTATAGCCGTACCGCATATTCTACAAAAGCAATTGGTTGAACAACTTAGCCCCATTACTGATCGTGCTGTGGCGGTGGGTGAGATTAAATTTAATCCGTTTTTGTTGATTCTTAGTATCAAAGACTTTGCGATAGAGAGTAAAAATCCCGAACAGCCGATACGTTTATTGGCGTGGAAGGAACTGTATGTCGATTTTGAAGTCAGTTCTTTATTTCATTTAGCATGGACATTTAAAGAAGTGCGTTGGTTGGAGCCTAAGCTTTATATTGAGTTGCACGAAGGTGGACGGTTTAGTTTTGATGATATTATCGACCGAGTCTCTCTGGGTGATGAAGATAGTGATACAGAGGTGGTTGAGGATGCGGAAGCTGGAATTCCTGCCATTCGCATGGAGAAGTTTCTATTGTCTGATGCGGCTTTTAGGTTTAAAGATGAGAGTCGTGATGGGGATAATTTACTGGTATTAAGCCCTATTAGCTTTGCCATTAATGGTTTTTCTACTGAAGTGGATACGGAGGATGCCAACGATTACAGCTTGAAATTAGTGGGTAAAAAAGGTGGATCATTAGAGTGGGACGGCAACTTCAGTTTACGGCCTGTGTCGTCAAAAGGGCGGATAAAATTAAGTAATATCGATCTGTCCCAATTTGTTGATTTTTATAAGGATCAATTAAATTTCACCATGCCTACGGCCCTGCTTAGCTTTGAAACCGATTATGATCTTTTTAATGAACCTGATTGGGGTGTGGCGTTAACCCATGGGCAATATAGTATTAAAGATCTGAAGCTTGTTGATAATTTGGGTGAGCAGGTTTTATTAGAGTTGCCTGAGTTGAAGGTGACCGGGGTCAATATCAATAGTATTCAGCAGCAGGCTACGATAGAAAAAGTTAGTTTTAAAAATAGTTTTGCACAGTTGCAGCAATATAAAGATGGCAGTTTAAATATTGATAGAGCCTTGGACTTTTCTGCTTTTTCTGTAACTGAAGAGGCTAAGACAATATCTCAGGGTGATGTTGCACTTAGCGAACTATCATCTGTTAGTGATTCTGCAATCAAGGCCGACACCACCGCGATTCAATCAAGTGCTGAAACCAAAGATTGGTATTGGCGTGTAGATGAGATTGAGTTTGAGTCGATGGTGTTAGATTTTGAGGAACAATCACAAAAAAACGCAGTAAAAATGCATCTTTCAGATTTTAATGCCGTGCTTAAAAATCTGCATAGTGATTCCAGAGAGAATGTTGCGGTAAGTTTGCAGGCTAAATTAAATGGTGCACCCTTAAAAATCACTGCCGATGGAGGCTTGATGCCTTTAAGTCTAAGGGGCGGTGTTGATTTAGACGGTTTTGCTTTACAGGTGGTTCAGCCTTATGTGGATCCTATCGCCAAGGTTACGATAAACAAGGGTACGGTATCGATATCATTAAAATATGCTGTGTCTGAGGCGGTCGATAAAGAGAGTGAGGCGAGCTTTGATAAAATACAAATCAGTGGCAACCTTTCTGTTGATGGTTTATCGATTAAAGGGGGTAGAAAAAATCGAGAGGTGATTGCGTGGCGTTCAATGGCATTAACATCCTTTGATTTTGATGTGCTGGAAAATAAACTGTTAGTGGATGTCTTAAGTTGGAGTAAACCCTATATCCGAGCTGAGTTGCTCAAAGACGGTTCTATCAATTTTGATAAAATGCTGTTGCCGCGAAAACTCGATAAAAATCCAAAGGCCAATGCGCAGGGCGAGGATAAAGGTTTTGTGCTTAGCATTAAAAAGCAAACCATTAAAAATGGAAAAATTTATTTTGCTGACAGAACATTAAGCCCTAATTATGTAACGTCTTTAGATGCTATTTCGGGTTACTCCACCGGTATCTCAAACGTTGCGGGTAAAGCTTCGAAGTTAAGCCTAAAAGCAAAAGTTGATGGTCATGCGCCAGTAGAAATAAAAGGCTACGCTAATTTTATGATAGAGAAGCCGACTTTGGATATGGATATCTTATTTAAGGCGGTTGAGATGACCAGTTTTACTCCCTATAGCGGCACTTATATGGGCTATAAAGTTAAGCAGGGGCAGAT
The DNA here is from genome assembly GCA_013215055.1 of Pseudomonadales bacterium. Classification (GTDB taxonomy): domain Bacteria; phylum Pseudomonadota; class Gammaproteobacteria; order Pseudomonadales; family DT-91; genus CAKMZU01. The sequence continues at coordinate 17,677 of JABSRQ010000057.1, forward strand.
TTCTTTGACACTTAATTATAGTTTGAAAAATGATTACCTGGTGGGTAAGAATAATATCTATATTAATCAATTTGATTTTGGAGATAAGGTCGAAAGTGAGCAGGCGACCAGTTTGCCGGTTAAATTGGCGGTGGCATTATTGGAAGATAAAAATAATAAAATTGATCTGGATGTGGATATAGAAGGTGATGTGAATGATCCTGATTTCAGTGTGAAGGGCTTGATATGGAAGGTGTTAAAAAATATTGTGATGAAGGCGATTTCCTCGCCATTTAGTTTGCTGGCAGGCTTGGCAGGCAGTGATGATGAGCTAAATATAGTGCAGTTTTCAGCAGGCTCAACCGTTATGAGTGAAGAGGCTTTAGCGCGCTTGGCGATATTGTCACAGGCTTTAAAGGATAGGCCTAAATTGAATTTGTCTGTCATGGGGGGGGTTGATCCGATCACAGATTTGGCTGCATTAAAAGATCAGCAGTTGCACGTTGATGTTTTAATGTATTTACATGAAAAAGGTAAAAAGGCGTCCAAGCAAGGTGTGCTTTATCAATATCCATTACCTTTAGATGATAAGGCTGTACGCAAGGGCTTTGAAACGTTATTTGCCAGTAATATTAGCGATGAAAAATCAGATGCACTGGATAAAAAATTGGATCTTGATAGACAGGATAAAACGTCTGAAGAATCCTCTAAAATACGATTTGATGTCTATATGCAGGCCTTGCTTGCGTTGGAAGTGGTTGAAGAACAGGCCTTGATTGACCTGGCATATAATAGGGTGTTGGAAGTGAAGAAAACCTTGGTTGATGTCAATACTATCGCCGCGGAGCGAATTTTTATTACCCAGGCTGATTTATCCGATGCGCACTCTGCAGCGCAGGTGTTATTAAATTTGCAGTGATTAAAGTCGTGGCGCTGGTCATTTATGCCTAGGCATAATAAAATCCGCAGCTTGAAATACATGAATGAATATTGGGGTTAGGGATGTTAAAAAGGATTGTTGCTTGTAGTCTACTTGTGGCTGCAGGGCCTTTAATGGCTGAAGATGCCGCTGAAGAAAAGAGTGCCTGGAGTGGTGAAACCGCTTTAGGCTATTCCAAAGAGTCTGGTAATACCAATGAAACCAAGGTGAATTTCAGTCAGAAGATTGTCTACGATGCTAAGCCTTGGTTAAATACATTAACCTTAAGTGGCAAGGGTTCTACTGCACAGGTGACTATCGATAACGGCGATGGCACAACCTCTACGCTGGAGCAGCGTACCGATGAGGCTTATTATATAACCGAGCAGTTGGATCATTTTGTGGGAAGCAGCCCTTCATATATGTTTGCTAGAGCGACGTGGGAAAAGGATCGCTTTAATGGCTATGATCATCAGGCAACCGCGGTGCTGGGTTATGGTAACGAACTTGTCGCGAATCCTACTGTCAATTTGAAGTTGGAAGTGGGTGTGGGTGTTAGAGCCGATGAATTTGTCGATGATTTAACCGATGAAAATGGGGATGTTATTGCAACGGGCGGTGATGTTAATGAAGAGGCTATTGCCTATTTCTCCGATGAGTTGGTCTGGAAAATTTCAGAGCCTGCAGAAATTGGTCAATCGTTAAAGGTGGAATATGCCAGTGATAATACCGTGAGTCGTTTTTCGGTGTATCTGAAATCGCAATTGCTTGCGACGGTAGCGATGAAAATCTCTTATGAAATTAAGCATCAGGACCTTGTGGCAGACAATAGTGAAAAAACCGATAAGATTTTATTAGCGTCTTTATTGTACAGTTTCTAAAGTTTAGACCTGTGATACGAGGCTGGCATCATTGCCGGCTTTTTTTTGTCTGATTTTTATCATGGCTTAGCGTTTAAAAAAGTTTTACACTTACGGGTTACAATGTGCCCCTAGTGCCAAAGGCTGATTTACTGGTGCTATCAGGGATGGAAGAAAATTATTGAAGTGGAATTATGCGCCTTAAATGTATCAAGCTGGCGGGCTTTAAATCTTTTGTTGATCCTACTACCGTAGATTTCCCCTCAAATCTATGTGCGGTTGTGGGCCCCAATGGCTGTGGTAAATCCAATATTATCGATGCTGTACGTTGGGTGATGGGCGAAAGCTCAGCTAAAAACCTGCGTGGGGAATCGATGACGGACGTTATTTTTAACGGTTCCGGTGGGCGTAAACCCGTGGGGCAGGCCTCCATCGAATTGGTGTTTGATAATTCTGACGGTAGCTTGGGTGGTGAATACGCAGGTTGGGCCGAAATAGCCATCAAGCGTAAGGTGACACGTGATGCGCAGAATCAATATTTCTTAAATGGTGAAAAGTGTAGACGCCGTGATATTACCGATATCTTTTTGGGTACGGGCTTAGGCCCTAGATCTTATGCGATCATAGAACAGGGTACGATTTCAAAGTTAATTGAATCTAAGCCTGAAGAGTTGCGTGTTTTTATCGAAGAAGCCGCAGGTATTTCCAAATATAAAGAACGCCGTAAAGATACCGAAAGCCGTATGCGCAGAACCGGTGAAAATCTGGAGCGTTTAGCCGATATTCGGGATGAATTAGAGCGCCAATTGCAGCATCTTCATCGTCAAGCTGCAGCAGCAGAAAAGTATACCAATTTAAAAGAAGATGAGCGCGTTTATAAGGCGCAATTGCAAGCCTTGCAGTGGCGTGATTTGGATGTGGCAGTTAAAGAACGGGCTACAGATATCAGCGGCTTTGAATTAGATGTTGAGGCGGCGATTACTAAGCAAACATCTTTAGATACTACGGTAGAAAAACTATTTGCCCAGCAGGGAGATGCCCGGGATACGTTTAATGATGTGCAGGGACGTTTCTATAACTTAGGTGCTGAAATCGCCAGAGCAGAGCAATCTATTGCGCATCAGCGAGATAGAAATAAACAGCTGCATGATGATTTGGATGTGGTACGTCAAAGCTGCACTCAGGGCGAAGAGTTACTGCAAGAAGATGTTGAAAAACAAGAAGCCTGGCAAGAAGATTTGATGGACATTGAGCCAGAGCTTGAAATGCTGGCCGAGGCGGAAGAGTCTTCACAGATGATTTTGCTGGATTTAGAAGAGCGTATGCAGGGTTGGCAGGGCAATTGGGATGAGTTTAATGCCAATGCTGCCGAATCACGTCAAAAAGCCGAAGTGCAGCAATCACGCATTCAACAAACCGAAACGTCTTTGACCCGTATCAATGAGCGTATTCAACGTTTTGAAGATGAGATGGCTTCGTTGACGGCTGGGCCTGTTGAAGAAGAGATTGCTGAGCTTCAGGAGCAGGTTGCTGAAATCGACATGCAATTGGAAGAAGATCAGGAGAATCTTGAAAGCCAGCAGCTAAATATCGAAGAAACACGTGAAGCCAGTACCGAGCAGATGCGGCGCATGGACGACTTAAAAACCGATTTACAAACTCGTAGAGGGCGTTTGTCTTCATTAGAGGCATTACAACAGGCTGCGTTGTCCAAAACCAATGATAAGGTGGTGCAATGGTTGGCTGATCAGGGGTTGGCCGGTAATACCTTATTGGCCGAATCCTTACAGGTTGAAAGCGGTTGGGAAAAAGCCATAGAAACCGTTTTAGCGCAGCAGTTGCAGTCTGTATGTGTGCAGGATATTGCAAACTATGCCGCCTCTGTGGCCGAAGTTGATGCAGGTTCTGTCTTGCTTATTGATAGCACAGCGCTTGAATATCGCGGAGCAGTTGATTTACCCACCTTGTTTTCCAAGGTTTCAGATAATAAGCCGCTCAGCACTTTATTGGCAGGTATTTATATTGCCGATAATTTGGACATTGCGCTGTCCAAAAAATCCAGTTTAGCGGCCAATGAATCGATTATCACGTCCGATGGACTTTGGATTGGCCCTAACTGGTTGCATCGTTTGGAGGAGGATGATGCGCAGGCGGGTATGTTAAAGCGTAAACAGGAAATTGAAGACTTACGCGCTGTTATCACCGAACTGGAAGATGGGCAGCAGGTTTTAGATGAGGAACTTAATGCTAATCGTGAAGCCTTAGGGCTGGCCGAGCGTGATAGGGATGATGCGCAGCGTCGTTTTAAAGAAAATTCTCAGCGTCACAATGCCTTGAATTCTGAGCTTAGTCGGGAAAAATCCCGCATTGAGCAAATTTTAGTGCGTAAAAATCAAATAAGTGCCGATTTACAAGAAGCCAAAGAGCAATATCAGTTAGAGCAGGAAACGGTCGCCGAGGCTAGAGGCACATTGGAAGATGCGATTGAATCTATGGATGTGGATGCTGATAAGCGCGAAGATTTAATCCGCGAGCGTGATAATGTGCGTGATGAGCTGGATAGGGCAAAAGATAGAGCCAGAACCGATAAAGACCGGTCGCATCAGTTGGCGATGAAAGATCAGTCTCTGCGTACTCAAATCGCCAATGTTGCACAATCACTGGAACGTACACGTATACAAATTCAGCAGATGCAGCAGCGCCGTGAACAGTTAGAAGGTGAATTGGCACATTTGAGTGGCCCTGATGATAATCTGGCTTCTGAGTTGGAGGCCTTGCTGGAAAAACGTTTAGTGGTAGAAGGTGAGTTGACCACTGCACGTAAACGGGTTGAGAGTATAGAACATGAAATGCGAGAATCAGAGCGACAGCGTTCGGTTTTGCAGCAGGCAACGGATGGGCATCGCTTAAAATTGGAGCAAGCCCGATTAGCGCAGCAGAGTTTTCAGGTGCAGCGTGATAATCTGCATAAGCAATTAAAAGATGCTGAATTTGATCTGGAAATAGTCATTGAGCATATGCCGGAAGAGGCCAATGAAGAGGATTGGAAGCAAGAGCTTGAACGCATTGCTAATCGTATCTCGCGTTTAGGTGCGATTAACTTGGCGGCAATTGAAGAGTATAAGGTTGCATCAGAGCGTAAGAGGTATTTGGATGAGCAAAATGCCGATTTAGAAGAGGCTTTGTTGACGCTGGAGAATGCGATTCGTAAGATCGATAGAGAAACACGTTTGCGTTTCAAAGAAACTTTTGACAAAGTCAATGAGGGTTTGCAAGAGCTGTTCCCGAAAATATTTGGTGGTGGCCGAGCTTATCTGGAAATGACCGGCGATGATTTATTAAATACCGGTATTGCGATTATGGCGCAGCCGCCGGGTAAACGTAATAGCACGATACATCTACTTTCCGGTGGTGAAAAAGCCCTGACGGCGATAGCATTGGTATTCTCGATATTTCGCCTTAATCCAGCCCCATTCTGTATGTTGGATGAGGTAGATGCACCGTTAGATGATGCCAATGTAGCGCGTTATGCACGTATGGTTAAAGAGATGTCATCGCAGGTGCAGTTTATCTACATCACACATAATAAAATCGCTATGGAAATGGCGTCACAATTATTGGGTGTTACCATGCATGAACCGGGCTGTTCGCGTATGGTATCGGTAGATGTGGAAGAGGCTGCTGAATTGGCGGCCATGTAATTGGCAGTTGAATAAGTAGTTACAGTGGGTTGCGTAAGTTGTAGAGCAGCCTTAAAACATAAGTGAATAGAGAAAAATAGGATAGAGATATGGAGTTGAGCATACGTGACTGGATGGTAGTCATCGGTGTTCTATTGCTGCTGGCTGTTGGTCTAGACGGATATAGACGTTCACAAAAAGATCGCAAAAACAGAGTGCGCGTGTCTAAGACCGCCAAGCGTAGAGCAAGGCAGGGTACGCCGCAGGAAGATCTTGATGTTGAAAAACAAGAGCCGCAATTAGATGCACCAAAACTGACGAACTCTGCTTTAGGTATCAAAAAATCTGATGTGTCTAGGGGGTTTTCTGCGCAAGATGTGGATCCGTTGTTTGAGAATCCTTTTGAGGTCGATCCTAGTCGTTTAAAACCTGTTGATCCGGCTGCTGCCTCTTTTGATGAAGTCATCAACGAGATTGAAGATGCCGCAGATGATTTAGCGGCCTATGACGGTGAGTTTCAGCATAGCATGGCATTTGAATCTGCAGATGCTGCGTCTGAACCTGATGAAATTTTGGTACTTAATGTGTTATCAAATCAACAGCCTTTTTCGGGTGAGGATTTACAGCATATCTTACGTGCCTGTGATTGTCGTTTTGGTGAAATGAATATCTTCCATCGTTATGAAGATAAAGATGCGCGTGGCCAGGTGCAGTTCTCGATTGTTAATTTGGTTGAGCCTGGTACGTTTAATCTAAAAGATATCAATGCGTTTTCCACACCTGGTGTGAGCTTCTTTTTACGTCTGCCTGGGCCTAAAGATCCGGTAGAGGCTTATAATTGCATGGTTGAAGTGGCTCAATGTCTGGTGCGTAATCTTGATGGTGTCTTAAAAGATGAGATGCATTCAGCTGTAACCGAACAAACGATAGAGCATAATCGCCAGCGTATTCGTGATTATCAACAACGCAAACTGTTGTCGGCATAACCCCCCATGGTAGAACAAAAATCGATGTTTGATGCGGAGCCTGATCAGGGCTCCGAAACTATTTCCTCCTCGGCTCTTGAACAAATCGTTTTACTGCGTAAGCAGATAGAAAACTGGAATTACGATTATTATGTAATGGATGCGCCGCAGGTGCCCGATGCCGAATATGATCGAAAAATTCAGCAGCTTATCTCACTAGAATCCCAAAACCCGGAATTAATCACGTCAGATTCACCTACGCAACGTGTGGGTGGTACACCTTTATCGGCTTTTGATCAGGTTCAACATGAAATGCCTATGTTGTCTCTCGACAATGTATTTGATGAGACGCAATTACTGGATTTTGATAGGCGTATCCATGACCGCTTAAATACCGATCAAGCGTTTGAATATGCCTGTGAACCTAAGTTGGATGGCATTGCGGCTAGCCTGCTGTATGAAAATGGCATCCTGATCAGAGGTGCTACTCGTGGTGATGGCAGCACCGGTGAAAATATCACCCAGAATATTCGCACCATACAATCCATACCTTTAAAGCTGCGAGGCTCCGGCTGGCCACAGCGGCTGGAAATTCGTGGTGAAATTTATATGCCCAGGGCCGGTTTTAATGCTTTAAATGAAAAAGCCAAAGCCGCCGGTGAGAAGGGTTTTATGAATCCGCGTAATGCAGCGGCCGGCAGCTTACGCCAATTGGATGCAAGAATCACTGCAACCCGCCCTTTGGAGATGTGTTGTTACAGTGTAGGCATGGTTGAAGTGGGTACTGGCGAACCGTTACCGGAAAAACATGCAGAGGTGTTAAAGCAGTTTAATGCCTGGGGTTTACGTATAAACCCCGAAATGGCCGTGGTGAAAAACATTCAAGGCTGCGTCGATTATTATCAAATGCTGGCCGAAAAACGCGATAGTTTATCTTACGATATCGATGGTATCGTCTTTAAGGTTAACGATCTTAAGCTTCAGCTGCGTTTAGGGTTTGTGGCCAAGGCGCCACGTTGGGCTACCGCGCATAAATTTCCCGCGCAAGAAGAAATGACCGTATTAAACGATGTGGAATTTCAGGTCGGGCGTACCGGTGCAATTACACCCGTGGCTAGATTGGAGCCGGTCTTTGTGGGTGGCGTGACGGTATCCAACGCTACGTTACATAATGCCGATGAGGTGGCTCGTTTACAGGTTAAAATTGGAGATACGGTTGTGATTCGTCGTGCCGGAGATGTGATTCCAAAGATAGTCTCTGTGGTAATGGCTAAACGTACCAATTTTGCCAGAGATATTATCTTTCCTGATACCTGTCCGGTGTGTTCGGCAGCTGTGGAGCGTATAGAGGGCGAGGTGATAACACGCTGTTCTGCTGGTATCTCTTGTCCTGCTCAGAGTAAACAAGCGATCAAACATTTTGCCTCGCGCAAAGCCATGGATATTGATGGTTTGGGTGATAAGTTGGTTGATCAGCTGGCTGATGCGGGCTTGATTAAAAATATGACCGATTTATTCTGTCTGGACTGGAAGGAGGTGGTTGCTCTCGAGCGAATGGGGCAGAAGTCGGCGAGTAATTTACTGTCAGCTATCAATGCCTGCAAACAGACGACGCTGGCCCGGTTTTTATACGCCTTGGGTATTCGTGAAGTGGGGGAAGCAACGGCTAAATCGTTGGCTGAATATTTTAAAGAATTATCCGCGTTAATGCATGCAGATGAAGCGGCGTTGCTGGAAGTCGATGATGTGGGCCCTATTGTGGCGCAACATATACGTCTGTTTTTTCAAAATACAGATAATCAGTTGATCGTTAATAAACTTGTTGAGGTGGGCATGCATTGGCCGGCCATTGACGCATCCTCGGAGTTGGCACTGCCTTTGGCGGGGAAAGTTATTGTTTTAACCGGAAATCTGGAGTCTATGGGGCGTAGTGAAGCTAAAGAGCAGTTGCAGCGCCTCGGTGCAAAAGTGACAGGCTCTGTATCTAAGAAGACAGATTTGTTGATTGCTGGCGCTGCTGCCGGATCGAAACTGACCAAGGCGCAAGATCTGGGAATAGAAATCTTGGATGAAGAGGGTTTAAAGGTGTTGTTGAATGTGTGAAGGGGCTTGGGTTAATAAATTAGCTGGGAGCAAAGTGCGTAGGCTATTGGTTTTATTCGCCATTATTTTTACTACGGCTTGTACCACAAGCCCACCGTCCAATGTGAATAACATCTGTGACATGTTCCGTGAAAAAGGCTGGTATGACGATGCCGCTGATGCACAAAAAAAATGGGGGTCTTCGATTCCGACTATGATGGCGATTATTCATCAGGAGTCCCGCTTTGTGGCGGATGCTCAGCCACCGCGTAAATGGTATCTGGGCTTTATTCCTGGGCCCCGAGCATCTTCGGCCTATGGTTACCCGCAGGCCAAAGATGGTACTTGGGAAACCTATCAGCGTTCTACCGGTAACTATGGTCATGACCGTGATGATTTTGCCGATGCGATGATGTTTGTCGGTTGGTATAACGACCAAAGTTATAAACGTAATAAAGTGGGTAAATGGGATACCCCAAAACTGTACCTTAATTACCATGAAGGTCATGGTGGTTATAAACGTGGCAGTTATAACAAGAAGCCATGGTTGGTGAAGGTTTCTAAAAAAGTCAGCAATCAAAGCTGGAAATACAAAACCCAACTTAAAACCTGTGAAAAAGAATTACAGGACGATGGTTGGTGGTTCTTTTAGCGTTTGTTTTTGGCAGGTATAAATAGGTATCTATATATGCCTATTTGATTGAAATTGTCATTTATTTATTCAAATTAATCACTGTTATTTTGATAACATTTCTCATTATTAATGTTCGCCCTAAAGTTGTGCAAGGTTCTGCGCTTTTCTGGTACTTTTTTTATTGTTCTTGCACTTTGGGTACTGCATTCTGCTTTTAATTGTTTCATAATCGAAGACGTTCAGACTACTTATAAAAAATACCCCTAGAGGGTAAATAATAAATCCGGTAGCTGTAGCGGTAGTTTATTTGCTTGGTAAAAAATAAACACGTGTTTAACCTTTGACATTGTCAGGAATTCGACTTTGAAACCTACAAATATTAATGATCCCGAGTTTTTTCATAAGGTCGTGGACTGTCAGTTTGCCTGTCCTGCACATACGCCTGTTCCCGAATATATTCGTTTAATTGCTCAAGAGCGTTATACCGATGCCTATATGGTGAACTGGGAGTCGAATGTATTCCCGGGCATCTTGGGCAGAGTCTGTGATCGCCCCTGTGAACCCGCCTGTAGACGTGGCCGTGTCGATGATGAGCCTGTAGCAATCTGTCGTCTGAAGCGTGTGGCCTCAGATAATATGGATCTGGAAGACTTTGCCAGTCGCTTGCCTGAGATTGCCGAAGCAAATGGTAAACGTGTGGCCTTGATTGGCGCTGGACCCGCCTCTTTAACGGTGGCCAGGGATCTTGCTCCTTTAGGCTATACCATCGATCTTTATGATGATCAGCCTGTGGGTGGCGGCATGATGCGCAGCCAAATCCCTTCATTCCGTCTGCCGGAAGAGGTGTTAAGCCGCGAGGTGGGATATATCCTGGGTATGGGTATAAATACCCAGTTTCAAACCTATGTATCCAGTTTGAAAGAAATTGTTGATAAAGATTACGATGCCATCGTTGTGGGTACCGGTGCACCGAAAGGGCGCGACTTGGTCAAGTTGCCAGGACGAGAAGCTGGAGATGCCAATATTCATGTGGGTATAGATTGGTTGTCCAGTGTCGCGTTTGAGCACACCGATAAAATTGGCAAGAATGTACTGGTTCTCGGTGGTGGTAATACCGCGATGGACTGTTGCCGTACAGCGTTACGTTTAGGTTCCAATAACGTGAAGGTGGTTGTGCGTTCGCCGTTTGAAGATATGAAGGCTTCTCCCTGGGAGAAGGAAGATACGCTGCATGAAGGTATCGAAATACTGGATAACCATTCCCCTAAAGAGTTTATCACCGAAAATGGCAAGCTGGTGGCCATGACTTTTGAAAAAGTTGAAGCGCAATATGATAACGAAGGTAAACGTAGCCTGGTGCCTACCGGTGAAATCGTTGAATTACCTTGTGATGATGTGTTGATGGCCATAGGCCAGGAAAATACCTTTGCCTGGGTAGAACGGGATATCGGTCTGGAATTTGGTAAGTGGGATATGCCCATTGTTGATGAGAAGACTTTCCAGTCCACCTTGGAGCAGGTGTTTTTTGCCGGTGACTCGGCATTTGGTCCAAGCAATGTCATCACCGCGGTGGCTCATGGTCATCAGGTCGCGTTGTCGATTGACCTGTTTTTAAATGATCTGGATATAAAAGATGAGCGCCCGGGCCCGATGGTGAAATTGTGGAGCCAGAAGATGGGTATTCATGAGTGGTCTTTTGATAACGGCGTCAATGACGATGACCGTAATATCGTGCCACTGGAAGATTTAGCCAAATCCTTATCCAATCTAAAGACCGAAGTTGAATTGGGCTTTGATCAGGAGGCGGGTTTTGCCGAGGCTCAGCGCTGTTTGAACTGTGATGTACAAACAGTATTCACCGAGAGTAAATGCATCGAGTGTGATGCCTGTACAGATATTTGCCCGACGGACTGTATCAGTTTTGTTGCCAATGATGATGAAGAGGCCTTGCGCCTGACGCTATCGGGGCCTGCTAAAAATCTTGAACAAGACCTGATGGTTTCGGAACTGCTGCCTACAAAACGCGTCATGGTGAAGGATGAAGATGTTTGCCTGCACTGTGGGCTATGTGCCGAGCGTTGTCCTACGTCGGCCTGGGATATGCAGCAATTTTTATATAACACAGCCACAGCGGGTAAGAAGTAATGCGCAATATTGAAGCTGTTAATGACTTTGTCATTAAGTTTGCAAACGTTAATGGTACCGGTTCTGCCTCTGCCAACAATATGTTTGCCAAGGCTATTTTTCGCATGGGTATTCCCGTGTCACCAAAGAATATTTTCCCCTCTAATATTCAGGGTTTGCCTACCTGGTATGAAGTGCGAGTCAGTGAAAAAGGTTATATAGGCAGGCGTGAAGGTTGTGATTTCATGGTCTCGGTAAACCCGCAGTCCATGGTCAAAGATATCGCCGAAGTCAGTCCGGGTGGTTATTTCTTTTATGACAATACCAAGCAGCTGCGTAAAGATGTCATACGTGACGACATCACCTTTATCGGTGTGCCGTTAACCGAGATGTGTTTACGGGAATATACCGATCCACGTCAGCGTCAGTTATTTAAAAACGTCATCTATGTCGGTGCCATGGCTGCGTTGCTGGATATTGAGCTGGAAATATTGACGGTTATGATTTCTGATCAGTTTAAGGGTAAGGAAAAACTGATTGCACCGAATATTCATGCTCTGGAGTTGGGTTATAACTACGCCCGTGAACATTATTCCTGTCCATGTACCTTGCGTCTTGAGCGCAGGGATGTTGTAGGTAATAGAATCCTGGTTGATGGCAATACGGCCTGCGGTTTAGGTGCGGTTTATGCGGGAGCCACCGTTGCCGGTTGGTATCCCATCACCCCTTCAACGTCTGTGGTTGATGCTTTCAGTAAATATGCTAACCGTCTACGTATTGATCCGGGTACAGGGCGCAAGAAGTTCGCCATTGCCCAGGCTGAAGATGAATTAGCCGCTATCGGCATGGTTATTGGTGCTAACTGGAATGGTGCAAGAGCCTTTACCGCAACCTCGGGGCCTGGTATTTCATTGATGGCAGAGTTTTTAGGCCTGGCTTATTTTGCCGAGATTCCAACTGTTCTTATCGATGTTCAGCGCAGTGGCCCATCTACCGGAATGCCTACACGCACACAACAGTCTGACCTTGTTGCCGCGGCTTATGCCTCGCACGGCGATACCAAGCATGTATTGTTGTTTCCGGCTACACCTAAAGAATGCTTTGATCAGACTGCCGATGCTTTCGACCTGGCAGAACGATTGCAAACCCCCATCATGGTGATGACGGATCTGGATCTGGGTATGAATGATCATATGTCTGATCCTTTGGAGTGGGATGATGAGCGCAAATTTGACCGTGGCAAGGTGTTTAGCGAGCAGGAGCTTGAGGAAATGCCAGAGCGTTTTGGCCGCTACAAAGATATAGATGGTGATGGTATTCCATATAGAACTTACCCGGGGACTCACCCAACCAAGGGCGCATTTTTCACCCGTGGTACCTCACGTGATGAATACGCGGTGTATACCGAAGATGGAAGCGAATATGTTGCTAACATGGAGCGTCTGTTAAAGAAATGGGAGACGGCCAAAGACTTGGTGCCTGTACCCGAGGTGTATCAGGAAAAAAATGTCAGTGAATATGGCGCAATTTTCTTTGGCACCACAACACAGTCGGCCATTGAAGCTTTGGACGGTTTACGTGCCGAAGGTACTGAGATAGATGCATTGCGTGTAAAGGCTTTCCCGTTTAATAAAACCGTTGAGCAGTTTATTAAGCAGCACAAGAAGGTGTTTATTATCGAGCAAAACCGTGATGCGCAACTGCGTCAGTTGATCGTTAACGACTGTAGTATAGATCCGAATAAATTAATCCCCATCCTGAATTACGATGGTATGGCGATTACGGCTAAATTTATTCAGACTGAAATTCGTAAAAATCATCCGGCAGACAATGTCACCCCGTTACCACTACGTGCCGTGGAGGAAGTGTAATGAGTTATTTTAAGCCCGCATTTCGTCATCCTGACTTACCTACTAATAAGTTAGGCTTTACCAAAAGAGATTATGAGGGGGCGATGTCCACCCTCTGTGCCGGTTGTGGGCATGATTCTATCAGCGCCGCTATCATTCAGGCCTGTTTTGAGATGTCTTTGCCTCCACATAAGGTGGCAAAATTATCGGGTATCGGTTGCTCTTCAAAGACGCCAACCTATTTTCTGGGTAATTCTCACGGTTTTAACTCGGTGCATGGGCGTATGCCATCTGTAGCGACCGGCGCCAATATGGCTAACCGTGAGCTGACGTATATAGGCGTTTCCGGTGACGGTGATACAGCCTCTATTGGCATGGGGCAGTTTACTCATGTGACCCGTAGAAACTTAAATATGATGTATATTGTCGAAAACAATGGCTGTTATGGTTTGACCAAGGGTCAGGATTCGGCCACCGCCGATGTCGGTTCCAAGTCCAAGGCGGGTTCGGTTAACCCCTATGAACCTATCGATCTGTGTTCCATTGCCTTGCAGTTGGGTGCTACCTTTGTCGCCCGTAGTTTCTCCGGTGATAAAGAGCAGTTAATTCCTTTGATTAAGGCGGCTTTATCTCATCCGGGTTTTGCTTTTATTGATGTGGTGTCACCCTGTGTGACCTTCAATAATAATGTCGGCTCGACCAAAAATTATGATTATGTGCGTGAGCATGTTGATGCAACTTCAACCATTGATTTTGTACCTCTGCAACAAGAAATTACCACCAAATATGGTGATGGTGAGGCACAGGAAGTTACCATGCATGATGGTTCGGTGATTCATCTGCAGAAATTACACCAGGAGTGGGACCCTAAAGACAGGCAGTCGGCATTAAATGCCGTCGCAGAGGCTAAGGCTAAAGGGGATATTCTTACCGGTTTATTATTTGTAGATGTTGAGTCGCAGGATTTACATGAGACTATTCAGACGGTTCCCAAGGCGTTAAATGCATTAACAGAGGTAGATTTATGCCCGGGGAGTGCTGTGTTGGAAAATATTAACGAAAGCTTACGTTAATATTTTTACTACCGGTTATTGGTAAGGGTGCCTCTGGCGCCTTTAGTGTATGATAAATGCACAAAAACCTACCGGTTTGATCAATAAAAGTACGTTAGTAATTTAATTACATCTTTTTGCAATAAACCCTTGTATTGAAAGTCCGCATCTCT
>JABSRQ010000058.1 GCA_013215055.1 Pseudomonadales bacterium
TAACGTTATTGGCACCGATATTAATGCTTGTTTGCGTATTGATCTGGCTGGAATCCGGTGCTAAAGGCCCAATATTTTAACAACAATTACGTGTGGGAAAGGAGGGTAAGGTATTTTCTTTGTATAAGTTTAGAAGTATGTGTATCAATGCTGAAAAAAATGGCCAGGCAATTTGGGCACAAGCGAATGACCAAAGAATTACAACTATAGGCCGATTTATACGCCGCACACGGATTGATGAATTACCGCAAATTTTAAATATATTAAAAGGCGATATGAGCCTGGTGGGCCCCAGACCTGAGCGGCCAGAGTTTGTTGACGAGCTCAGTGAAAGTATCCCTTTTTATTGCCACCGACACAGTGTTAAACCGGGTCTGGCTGGTTGGGCTCAACTCAAATATAGCTATGGTTCCTGCCATAGGGATGCCATCGAAAAGCTGCAATATGATTTGTTTTATGTGAAAAATCGCTCGCTTTTGATGGATGTGATGATTCTTCTGCAAACCCTGGATATCGTTATTCTTGGCAAGGGTTGCCGTTAGTAAAAATAAAAATATTTATAAAGGCGAAAAAATGCAAATCAAACTTATTGTACTAGGCATGCTTGTTATCTTTATGCAGGCTTGTTCAAGCCCAAAGTCTATACTTTTGCAAGATAAAGCAAAAAACAATTATATTTATGAGCAGTATCTGGTTGGGGTTGATGATGTTATTCAAGTGAATGTGTGGAGAAACCCGGAACTGTCAGTGACTGTGCCGGTACGTCCCGACGGTAAAATATCGGTGCCTTTATTAGGTGATGTAGAAGCCGGGGGGAAATCCCCCGAGGACATCGCTACCTATATCTCTGAAAAACTGGTCACGTTTATTCGAGACCCACAGGTTACGGTGATTATTGCGCAACTGCGCAGCCATGAATATATCTCTAGGGTACGCATTACCGGAGCCGTCAATGTTCAGCGTTCATTGGCTTATAGGCAGGGCATGACCGTGTTAGATGTTGTGCTGGAGTCCGGAGGGCCTAGCTTATTTGCTAAAGCTGATAGCAGTAAACTGTACCGTAAACAAGGCGATGGAAAAATGCGCAACTATGATATCTATTTAGATGCAATTCTCTCGGATGGTGAATTAGAGACAAACTATCAATTAATGCCTGGTGATGTGATCAGTGTGCCAGAGCGGACGTTTTAAAAACATGCATTAGGAGGTCACATGCTAGATCTGATCAAAGAATTATTACAAATCGTTTTTATTGAATGCAGAAATAAAAAGAATTATGTGTTGATGGGGATTGCCATAACCTGTGCCAGTATTCTTGCTATCGGCATGGTATGGCCTAAAGAATATGCCTCTAAAAGCACGATCCTTATCGTCGGTAAAAGTATGTTAACACCATTATTAGCGGGTATCGCGGTAACCAGCAGTGTTAAAGATCATATTAAAACGGCCAGGGAAATAATTTATAGCCGTGAGAGTATGGGCCAGTTATTGAATGAGGAATTCTGGGGCATAGATGATATTAGCCCGATTGAAAAAGAGTTTCTGATTAAATCGATTGTCAGTAAAACCAAGATCGCCACTGTGGGTAAACAATTAATTCAAATTAAGTTTACGCATCAAAATCCCGAAGTGGCTTATCTGACGACACAGAAAATTACCGAGATATATCTAGAAATAAATCAGCAACATAAAATAAATGAGAGTGAAAATGCCTTCGATTTTATAGATCAGCAGGTGCAGCTCTATCATAAAAAATTGATTGATGCCGATAAAGAATTGGAAATATTCAGGAAAATAAATATCGGTGCAACACCTGATAGTTTGAAGTCAGTTAATCGCAGGTTATCTGCCTTGCATAGCAATATTGAAAAAACACATATGGATATCAAAGAAGCAGCAATAGTGCGAAGTTCCATAAAACAGCAATTAAATGATGAGATGAATAATACTGAGAGTTCAAAAAACGATGAAGTATATCGATTTAGAATTAATCGTTTACAAAGTCAATTGGATGATATGAAATTGAAATATCACGATAGCTACCCCGATGTTGTGACCATAAAAACTCAAATTGAAGAACTTAAAAAATCACAAGTATCTGAGGATAATATTACCTTGGATAAAACCTATAATTTGGCAGGCAGTGAATTTATTCAAGGTATGAAAGGCCAATTAGTTATGGCCAATACCAAGGTTGTACAACTGCGTACCCGCTTAGATCAACTTGAATTGATCAAGATAAAAGAAGAAAAATTAGTCAATAAAATCAATAAAGTTGAGTCACAACTTATCGAGATGCGCAGGGATTATGCGGTGAATAATGATATATACCAAACTTTATTACGGAAGAAAGAAACCGCCAGAGTGTCAATGAATATTAATCTGGCTAATCAGGGCATGACACTACGTATTCAAGAGCATGCAACGTTACCGCTGGTGCCACAGGGATTAAATTTCTTTCACTTCAGTATGGCCGCCTTACTGATCGGATTAACCTTACCTGTAGGCCTTGTTTATGGTATCTCTGCCGTGGACGGGCAGGTAAGGTCAAGCCGGGAGTTACATGACAACTTAGGACTACCTGTATTGGGCATGGCAGGTTACCTCTCTACGCCTAAGGAAGAAGTAAAATTACATAAATGGAAAATATTGGCAGGCCTGTTTAGCCTCGGTTTAATCATGATGTATATGTATATTAATTGGCTATATTGGGGGCAATCGTGATGGATAAAATTGAGCAGGCCTTATTAAAGTCACAACATTTTAGTTTGGCCCAGATAACATCCTCAACGGTTACACCGCTTATCGATCATATGACTCAGACGGATTTTTTTACCTGCAGGCAACTGAATGAAAAACGTATCGTACACCCAAGTTGTAAAAATCAGAGTGAATTAAATTATTTTCGTCAATTACGCGCCAATCTAGCTCAGGATAAAACCGTTAAAGTTATTCTAATAACTGCTGTAATCCCCAGAAGTGGTAGCAGTTTTATTGCATTAAACCTCTCTGCAGTGATTGCGTTAGATCATTCGAGAACCTCATTATTAATCGATGCACATATTGATAACCCGAGTAATACACACTTATTAGAAGTAGATAAATATCACTACGGTTTAACCGATTATTTTGATAGAAAAGATTTGTCGGTCAGCAATATTATTGCGCAAACGGGAATTATAAGGCTAAATTTCATACCTGCGGGTATGGATAAACAGTTAGGAAAAGAATATTTTACCGGCATACAGATGAAAAACCTGATCACTGAACTTAAAGAACGATACCGGGATAGAACCATTATCATCGATGCGCCGTGTATATTAACGTCGGCAGATACACGAATTATCGCTGAATACTGTGATGCTGTATTGTTGATATCGCCCTATGGAAAGGTCAGCGCAGACACCGTTGCAGATGCGGCTAACGTTGTTGGTAAGGATAAATTGGCAGGTGTTGTACTTAATAAAATGTATTAATTCGTTAAGGTAAAAGCATGTACCTAGACTACTTTAAGTTAACCAGCCATCCCTTTCAGGTGGCCCCCGATGACAGGTTTTTATTCCAAAGCTCTCAACATGTGAAGGCACTGGTCTATATGGATTATGCGGTGTGGGATGCCGCTGGTTTTGTAGTGATAACCGGTGACGTAGGCACCGGAAAGACCACACTGGTTAAACGTTTATTAAGAAATTTTGATCAATACCAATATTGTTTTAATCTTTCTTATACTTTTTTGGATAAAGGGGACCTTTTCAGAATATTGCTTAAACAGGTTGATAGCAGCCTTAAGTTTGATAACAAGATCGATATGCTCTACCAGTTACATGATTTTTTAGTAGAAAAAAAACATGAAAATATTCCGGTTATTTTAATCATCGATGAATCGCAATATTTGACTGCTGAAAATCTGGAAGAGATAAGAATGCTCTCGGGGATAGAGGGGAAAGAGGGGCCTTTACTACGGGTGATTCTGGTTGGCCAGCCAGAACTGTATCAAAATATCGCGCAAGTCCCCCAGCTCTATCAAAGAGTAAAATTGCATTTTCAATTACGTTCACTCAATGAAGTAGAAACCACGGCCTATATTAATTATCGCTTAGACGTCGCCGGCTTAAATAAAAAAACGGCATTATTCAGCCGCCAACTATTTTCCTCGATCTTTAAACATACTCACGGTATTCCTAGGCTTATCAATAAAACCTGTGATGCGTTATTAATGTGTGCCTTTGCGGATAATAAAACCAAAGCCTCACTCAGCGATATGGACTTGATTTTACAAGATATCATGGTGGAAACCTCGCTGGATATAAAATCTCCCATCAATAAACCGGCATTGATGAGTAGCAATAATGATAATCTGGAAAAGATATTACTCCGAGGTGTTACCGCGTTAGAGAATATCGATAAAAAGCTTAATTTCCTGGTCAGCACCGAAATGGAAAAAATCCATTCGCCGATATTCCAGTATAAAAAGACCTTTAAAAATAGAGATATTCAAGCATGAATGACGTAATGAATGAAAGTTATCCCTTGGTGTCGGTCATTATTCCTGCGTATAACCGCAGCGAATATATCCAACAAACGGTAGATTCAGTATTACTGTAAGATTATAAATTTATCGAATTAATCGCCGTTGATGATGGCTCCAACGATGGTACTTTTGAGATGTTACAGGGCTACGAAAAACGTGGATTATTAACATTATTAAGCCATGCCGGGCGGGAAAAAAAAGGTCAGTCTGCCTCTATTAATAAGGGCATTAAAAAATCCAAGAGTGAATATATTTCGATATTAGATAGTGATGATCTTTTTGCCCACGACAAAATCAAAAAACAAGTCACTTATCTACAACGTTATCCGCATATTGGCCTAGTATATGGCAATGGAAAAGCCATTGATGAAAATAGCCAGGAACTCTATACCATTCATGATGTCGAGCATGTAGAAAATAATGATCCCAATATGTTGCTGTTAGATTGTTATTTTTTACTTCCTAAAAACTCTCTTGTTAGAGCAAGTGTATACGCGAGAATAGGGGGGGGATGAGGGGTTTAGAGCTGAACAAGATCACGACATGTTGATAAGAATGGACGAAGTGACCGAATTTTATTATATACCCGGATGTGTTTTTTATTACCGAAGACACGCTGATTCCATCAGCGATAAAGGGCAATTAATCCGCTGGAAGAATGGTTTTGAAATTTTATCGCGGGAAAAAATCGTTATCCATACAAAAAAACCACTATATGTAAACGCCTAGGAGTCTGTCGGACTTTAACGGATGAAATGAAAAAATTGGTTTTTCCGCTAATTTTTCATAACAATTTCAGCGTCATGGGGGTTAACGCTCTGTAGCTTCATTCCTGAAACTTCAGAGCTTCAACAAATTCCTTCTAAATATGGCTATTATTAGGCTGAAAAACAAAGAATTTAAACCGTCTGCGCCTTTAGGGTGAATAACTTCTTAAAATTATTTGCTGAACCGAGTGTTGGTTATGTAACAGGGGAAATGGTCTATGTCCTTGAATCTGGGAGTTTGGTTGGCGATGCTTCCAGTGCCTATATGAAATATGAAAACGGGTTAAGGCGATATGAATAAAATGTGCATTCAGTGGTGGGTGTTGATGGTGGTATTGATGCCGTTATAAAATTGCTGTATGTACTTATGAGAGATGATCAGTTACCAGATTTTGTATTGCCGTTATCAGTCGTTGAACAAAAGTCGAGAGTGGTTTATGAAGAGCGGGCGCTCTTGCAAGAGCTGGCGCTGAGTGAATCAGCAGCTGAGTTTAAAATGCGTGAGAGAGTGTCTTTGCGTGCTTTTTTGGCAATGTGGGATAAGCGAATATTGTTTAATCCCTCTTTTTCGGGTGTATTTTCCCTGCAGTTTATATCGCACAAATTATTGCGATATTTGGCATTTATTCCTTTGGTAATAGTTCTTATCTGTTCTCTATTATTGGTAGGTGATGGTAGTGTTTATTTGGTGGCATTACTATTGCTGCTGTTATTTTACTGTGGGGCGTTTTATGCCCATCGTCACAATGAGCACAATTACAGAGTGTTAGGTTTGTGTTATTACTTTTGACTTATTAATATTGCTGCCGCAAAAGCATGTTATCGATTTTTACGAGGTGAAAAAATCGTCTTATGGAAACCTCGCTTAGGTTAAGGTGAATATGATTGTGAGACGTATTGTTTTTTTTATAGATTCTCTTCACAGTATTGCTGCTGGCAGTGAGCGACAAATATATAAGTTGATTAATGGGCTGGTTGAAAATGGGTATGAGATTTCACTGGTCCTTCTGAGGCATACAGAATTTAGCCGGCAGTTAGATGATTTTCCTTGCTCTGTTTCATCGTTAGATATCTCTCACGTGCTTGCTGTTTCATCTATCAAGAAGTTTTATGCATTCCGTAAGCGGTTAATTTTTGATGAAGTAGATATCGTGCATGCCTATTTTCCTGATGCATGTATTATAGCTCCTATGTTTTTGAAGTCTGAAAAATTGCAAGTTATTACTTCGCGTAGAGATATGGGGATTATTTATCATGGTTATCGTCAGTGGTTGTTTCGATTTTTGGGGGCGAGAACCGATATAGTGTTATCTAATTCAAATGCCGTAGCAGATTTTTCAGCTGATCAGGAATGGTTATCAGCAGAAAAAGGAAAAGTGATTTATAACGGTATAGAAGATTTTTTTCGTGGTGACTCTCCTGAGTTTATTGATCCATTTAATGCTAATACGAAATTAAAACTGATAATGGTGGCAAATATAAAGCCGGTAAAACGTATTCTGGATGCAATTAATGCTGTACACCTGATAAAGCAACAAGGTGTAAATGTCCAGTTGGCACTGGTTGGTGAGTTACAAGATGCTTGCTATGTTGCCGACATTGAATCTTGCATTCAGCAGCTTCAACTGTGCAGTAATATTATTATGTTGGGTCAGGTAGTAGAACCGAGACGATTATTAGCCTATGCGGATATTGGCCTGTTGAGTTCTGAGTCGGAGGGTTTGTCGAATACGATTATGGAATATATGCAGGCAGGCTTGCCTTCAGTGGTCAGTAAAGTAGGCGGCAATACTGAGCTGATTGAGCAAGATGTTACAGGCTTTTTATATCTAAAAGGTAATATTGATGAATTGGTGAGTTGTATTATTAAGTTACACGAAAGCAAACCTTTGCGGATGCAGTTTGGAAAGAGTGCGATGACAAAAATTGAGCAGCATTTTACAGTTAAAGCGATGATTTCTACACACGAAGAGGCCTATAAAGTGTTGGGGGCTGAGGCGTCGGTATTGTGATTTCAGCTATGGATCATTTTATTGGCGGTATGGCTTATCGATTGTGGGATTTAAGGCAAGGCGGTATTCGTCTTATTGAATTGGATATACTTGAAAAAGAGCAATGGTTAAGCGGGGAGCAGTTTGAAGCTATACAGTTTGAAAAATTAAAAGCGCTGCTATTACATGCTGAAATGCATAGCCCTTGGTATCGTCAATTATTTAAAACGACTGGTATTCAGGTAGCTTCGATCGATTCTTTAGAGGGTTTGCTTCAACTGCCTGTAACTACCAAGTCGGATATTCGCGAAAATACAGAGAAATTTATAGCGGATAACTACAATAAAGACCATCTAAAGAAAGCTAAAACCGGAGGTTCAACAGGTTTTTCACTAAACTTGTTTTTTGATGAAATTTGCCAGCAAAAAAGGAATGCGGCACAGGGCTTTACGGATGGCTGGGCAGGCTGGAAACCGGGAAGTCGGGTTGCTGCTTTATGGGGTAATCCTCCGGTTGCCAAATCATTAAAGGCTAAAATTCGCTCTTTTTTACTAGAACGGATGATCTTTCTCGATACGATGGAGCTGAATGAGCGGTCAATGTTTGCTTTCGTTAAAGAGTGGCGTCGGTTTACCCCGGATATTCTTTTTGGCCATGCACATTCTCTCTATATTTTTGCTAAGTTTTTGAAAAAGTCTGGTATTGAAGATTTAAGACCCAAGGGCATCGTAGCAACTTCCATGATGTTGCTGGAGCACGAGAGAAAAACTATCTCTAATGTTTTTGGGGTTGCTGTAAGCAATCGCTATGGTTGTGAAGAGGTTGGGTTGATTGCTTGTGAGTGCGAGCAGCATAAAGGTATGCATATAAATCGCTCGCATGTGATCCTTGAATGCTTAGATGAGAATGATCGCCCCGTTCCAATGGGTAAGCCGGGAAAATTGGTAGTTACCGATTTGAACAATTTTGCCATGCCACTGATTCGCTACCGGGTTGAAGATGTAGGTGTATTGTCTGAAAGAATTTGCTGCTGTGGGCGAGGATTGCCAATGCTTGAAAAATTGGAAGGACGTATTGCTGATTTTTTGAAAAAAATTGATGGAACTGAAGTCTCAGGTGTATCACTGGTTGAAAGAACTTTGACCAAGATACCAGGTATTGAGCAAATGCAGTTAGTTCAAAATACCTTGCATGAAATTACAGTGAATCGTGTAAAGGGCCGTGAGTATAACCAACATACTGATCAGCAATTGCTAGCAGAATTGCAGATGGTTTTTTCTAAAATGGTTAATATCAAAATCAATGATGTTGAAAAAGTCCAGCAAGAACAGTCTGGGAAGTACCGTTTTTCAATATGTAAGGTGTAGGTTGATGCAAGGTGTATTGAAATGAAAGGCCCTGTTTTTTTGGTTGGTGTTGATTGGTCAGGTACGACCTTGCTAAGTTTGATTCTCGGTAGTCATTCCAAGATTGCTATCCCCTATGAATCCAAATTTATAACAGCGTATTTTCGTAAAAATATTGCTATTGAAGGTTTCACAGATGATGCTGAAAGGCGGTCTGTAGCCAATTCGATATTGGCAGAACCTTATGTCAAGGATTGGGGTGCAGAATTAACTGTAGATGATGTTGATTTGACTCTATGTAATGATTTGTCATCGACCATATCAACAATTTATGAAACATATGCCGTAAAGAAAGGGAAAGTTATCTGGGGAGATAAAGACCCAGCCTATACCACTGATATTGATATATTAAATAAGCTATTCCCTGATGCTAAGTATATTCATATCGTGCGTGATGGTAGAGATGTGGCGTTATCTATTGTAAAACAGTGATGGGGAGCCAGTGAGTGCGGTTGATAAGGCTTGCTGAGATTATAGGCGGTGAGTTAAAGTTGTTTAACTACGATGTTGGCAGTGCTGTTCATGTCGGAAAACCTTTTCGTCGTATATATCACTGGCTTCACCAGAAATATATGAGTCGGGTTAATAGTGCTAAATAAAGGCTGTCTTTAAATAATGGTAATTCTTAAAAAAATTGTAACTATTCAGCACAATATTTAGTCAGCTCTGTTATAGCATTTAACACCATATCGTTAATATGATGGGGTTTTAGGCGTTTTTTTGTCTTAGTGATCGACTAAAAGCATTTTTGGTTTTTCTAAGAATATGTATTGGTGATTTTTCAATAGCTATTTTTTGTATGAAGATTGTACTGTTTGAAATGTGTGTTTTATAGTTACTATTCTTTCCTTTGCCTGCAAGCAAGTCATAAGTCATCGTATCCCTTATAGCATCCTCAATAGCGTAACCAAGATGAACCGAGCCAAGCGAGACCTTATCAAACCGGTTTTCAAAAAATCCTGATTGAAGGTTATACCTATTATTATCCCATATGACATCAAAGATTATGGATACCACCTCTCCATCTACCATCATTGCTTGTAGAATAGCCTTCCCATCTTCTCCTGGTAAAGCTTCAACAAAACGTTCAATAAAGTATTGTGATTGTATCGAGTAACAGGGGGTACCCCATCTATGTATATGAAACTGGTTTAGGAGCTTAAAAAAAGAACCGATATCTTTAGAACAATAATCTTTAAACTCAATCGAACCATAGCTCGAAAGTCTATTTCTTCGATTAAAGAAACGTAGGCGTGTAGCTGCTCCAAGTTGCGCAAGATAGTCATTAAAATTAGTGCTTTTTATTTGATAGGTCGCTTCTTTTGGATATTGATACAGGTGCCAGTTAGTATCCTTAACTAATATCGAAAAATGTAAACTATTCTCTGCTGTGACAGCCATATCGGGAATGATAAGCTGTTGCCAGTCAAGCCTTTTAAGGCTATAGCGTAGTTCTTCAGCGCATCCGAAGCATTGGATAAGAGCATTGATGTCAATGTATTCCGCTCTAGGAGTGATCATTGGATTGGTTGGTGTACCAGCTAGTGCTAATGTTTTGACAGGTAACAAGCCTGCGATCGGTGACTTTACTCGGTAAAGATATTCGTTTGGTTTTTTACGGCCGCCTAAGTCAATTAACTCAAGACTAGGACTTTGTCCCCAGGTATCTATCCATGAGCCAACCCATGCATTGGAACGGAATAAACTTTCATTAAAATTTTGAGTGAGAGTTTGCATCTATTCATGTGGTTTGTGGAGAAAAAAGGTGACTGCTTATTGATATTACTATAGCTGGACTTTTTAGTTATTCTGATAATAAAAGCGTATTTATTCACAATACTGATTTAGCTATGGATATCTTTACTGATAACTACTGCTGCTGATATTTAAGGCTATTATACTAGGGCACTGATATCTTTTTTAAAAAATGTGGAATTTGGATTGGAAGATTCACACTCCTAATAACTGATAGCATTGTTATAAGAATTATTGTAAAAATAAATACGCCGATGCACTGACTAATTTACAGTTACTACAAATACAAAAACTCGCTACAGAATCTTTAGTGGAGTGACCCTATATAGCCGGAGACTAATTGTCTTGAGAGGATTAGCCGCTTACGACCCATCATCATTTGCTGGGAAAATTTAATGATATATCGCTAGTTGATCATGAGAGAAATTATTATCAATAAATCGAGAAAACCAATGAAGCACGACTAAAATAAAACTGTCCCTAATGAAATTAGGCTAAATCATAAGTGATGTCTTTAAGGGGAATCAGTCAGGTTATGAGACATATAGGTTTTTTATGAAAGATTCAAATAATACACAACCGCTCGTTAGTGTTGTTATTGCCAGCTTTAATATGGGGCAATACCTTTGCGCTGCTATTGATTCTATATTGAATCAGACATGGGAAAACTTAGAAATTATTATCATTGATGATGGATCAACTGATGATACTGAAGAAAGAATGAAGCTCTACATGGATGATTTAAAAGTTAAATATATTAAGACAGAAAATCGTGGTCAGCCTAAAGCAAAGAATCGCGGTATAGATGAATCTAGTGGTGAATATATAGCTTTTTGTGATGCCGATGATTTGTGGGAACCTTTCAAACTTGAGGTACAACTTCCAGCGTTTGAGGACGATAGGGTAGGTGTAGTTTATAGTGATGTTTCTTACATCGATGGTGATGGTAACAGCGTAGATAAGGAGGAAACGTACGTTTTTTTCTCTGGTCATGTGACAAACCGTTTAGTTATCAAAAATTTTGTACCCTTCGGTACAGCAGTTATTCGAAGTCAGTGTATTAAGCAGTCAGGTCGTTTTGATGAAGATTTTCGTATGGGAATCGATTGGGATCTATGGTTACGTTATTCTCTCCACTGGGAGTTTAAGTTTGTTGACAAGAAGACATATATATATCGGATTTGGCCTGGTCAAATGTCGAGTAATTATCGCGGACGTTATGACCATGCTTTTCGTATATTTAGTAAGTTTGTTGAAAATAACCCTGAGAGAATCACTAAATCAATTATTCGAAAAGCATTGTCCGATATGTATATCAATCGTGCCTATCAAATCATCCAAGCTGAGGAGATATATATTGAGCCGCTCGGTGATATTTTACAAGGTTTGGCTTATGACCCCTTTTCAAAAAACGGTTGGAAGATCTTAGTAAAATTATTTGTAATCAGTGGAATAAGATATTCTGCATCATTCTATAATATTAGAAAGCTATCATATAACATACTGAATAAATTGAAGTTGTTAGATTTCATGCGTCTTATGTCGGCCACTCATCCGAGAATATTGATGTACCACCGCATTGTAGATGATGAGACTCAAAGTGGCATTAGTAAAAAAAAATTTGTAGAGCAGCTAAATAAAATTAGCAAATCATTCAATGTGATTTCTATGGATGATCTGTTCGATGCTTATATGCAAGGGGAGGTACCAAGAAATTCGGTAGTATTAACTTTTGATGATGGTTACGAAGACTTTTATCGAAATGCATTTCCTATTTTAAAAGAGTTTGGTATGCCTGCAAGTCTATATGTACCGACAGACTTCGTTTCTGGCAAAAGCTGGTTATGGCCGGATTGTATTCGTTACATTCTCAATGAGACAAGCAAGGATTCTCTAAAGCTTGAGTTTTTAGAAGCAAAAGAATTGTTAACAGGGGATATAGATTATGCTTGGGACCTGATCGCAGATTATTTTGTTACGCTTGCGGATAATGAGCGGGATCGTTGTATGATCCTATTGGCAAAAGTTGCAGAGGTTGAATTACCAGAACGGCCAGTTGATGCCTATAAAGCAGCAAGTTGGCTGCAAATCAGAGAACTTTCCGAAAATAGAATATCTATTGGTAGCCACAGTGTAACACACTCTTGTATGTCAAGGCTTAGTCTCGAAGATATAACACGAGAAGTTGAGGGTTCAAGAAGAGAAATTAGCAAGTACTTAGGTGTGGATGTAGATGCGTTTTGTTATCCATACGGTTCTCCTTGTGATATTTCTGAAACGGTAAGGAAAGCTGTTGCTAATGCTGGCTATCGCTATGCGCTAGCAGCTTTCCCTTCAGTTAATCCACTACAAAATATTTTCGAGATTAATCGCTATGCAGTATCAGAAAATGATGAGCAGTTTGATAAGAACTTGTATGGTTTGTCCTATTTAAAGAAAATAATTAGTACTTTTAAAGAACATGAGTAATACTTTTCTAACTATTCGAGCGTAGGCTTAATGAAAACTATTCATCTAATTGATGGTGTAAATCGAGAGTGAGAATAGGGAATTCTTCGAATGGACTATTTTATGAGATACAGTTGGTGGCTGTAGTCCATCGGTGAGTGTTATCTAAATTAATCAGTAGAGTCTTGATAAATTAAATGCTTGATGCCCTTTCTATAAAAATATGTTGTCGTCTACAGCAACAGAAATTCTACTGAAGGTATTATTAGATGCTATGGCGCAACTAGACGAGTATTGGCCAATGAGAATCGTAGTGGTGCCTCATGTGTTAAAATTTGGAGGAGGCTTCTTGGTTAGGCCTTATTCTGAAAAGCCATTTTCGGAGCGTATGTTTGAGTTTCTAATATTTCCGGCAGTTAAATACAGATGAGACAGAGTTGTATTGTGAGTCTAATATAGACCCGCATACTACCTAAATCATGGTTGAGCGCTATGATTTTGCTTATAAATCTATTCTGAAAAAGGTGGCGAGATAACGCATTGTATGTCTATGGCACAAGGTTTTTATCAAAAAGAGTCGCTATTTAAAAACGTACCGTTTTTCACAATACTCACCGGCTTGTATATTATTATTTGTTTTTTGCATTTTGGTGAGAGGTTCCCTTCCCTAGGAGCTATGCGAATTCAGTTTATAGTGGGGGGGGTTTTGTGCGTCATGGCCATTATCACTTTGCCAAAGCACAAAAAAGTTGATTCGAATGGAGTTCTGACGGTTACATACCTGTTAATTGTATATTTATCTATCTACTGTGTTTTTTCATATGATAGAGAACTTTCAATTGATGTTTATATTAATAAAGTACTCAAATTTTCTGCGCTAGCATTATTTATTAATGCTTTTTGCCGCACGACCAAAACCCTACAGTTTTTTTTGGTTTGTATGTTCTTTGCCTGGTTAAAGTTGGGGCAAGAGGGATTTTGGGGGTGGTTCACGGGATCTATGATGTGGGAAAATCAGGGAATTCAACGTCTGCATGGTTCTGTCAGCATCTACCGTCATCCAAACTCCTTTAGTGGATTTGCTGTAGGTACACTCCCTTTTCTATTTTTCATATACCCAGTATTGACTGCACGCTGGCATAAGTTGATATTTCAAATTTTGGGGCTCTTTGTGCTGTTGATTATTTTGACCACTGGTTCGCGTACTGGTTATGTGGCTACTTGTGCTTTCTTGGGTTATTACGTTTATGGATTAAAAATTGGTAAGGCGAAAGCGGCCCTGGTACTGATTCTATTAGCCGGAATAGCCGTAATATCTATCCCCCAGTCCTATAAAGATAGGTTTACTTCGATTTATACTTTGGAGGAAGCTGAAGGAAACTCTTCAGGAACTAGATTAGAAATTATTGAGGACTCTTGGCAGGTATTTAAGGCTAATCCTATGGGGGTAGGAGTTGGCGCCTTCCCTACAGTTAGAGAAAAAATGTTTGGTAGGACTCAGGATACTCATAATCTGTATTTAGAGATTTTGACCAATATAGGCCCCTTAGGTCTGTTGCTGTTTTTCATATTTATTCGAAAGGTAATGAAATTGAATAAGGACAATATCTTAAAAAATAGGCAGTTACTGAAACAAATGGAGATCGATTCTGATTCACCGTCGCATCGCGAGTATCTAGATAGAAGATTCTTAATAGCTGTCTCAAATGCTGTTATTGGATATCTATGGGTAAGATTAATACTGGGCCTGTTTGGTATGGATTTTTACGAAATCTATTGGTGGTTGGCTTTGGGTCTCACGTTATCTGTAAACGTTATTACAAATAAGGAGCTAACTACTTAATGTGATAAGACTTAAAAGCTCACTTGGCTATAATATATCTATGGACCAATAATTCACTGGATAAGCCCATGAGAGCAATTAGCTTAACTCTATTCACGATCATCCTCACAGGCCTATTGACCTCCTTCTCAGTCAGCGCTATGCAGGTTGATTCAACTCAGAAGTCTTCCGAAGTTGATGACAAAGGTTATTACACATTAACAGTAAATGGCCGTGGCTTTGGCTCGCCCCCCAACTTAATACTATACGATGATTTTGACAAGGTCACCTCTGGTACCGATGGTGCAGATGGTGAACAGGTGCCCTTTACCTCCCCCTTATTCGGGCAGTGGACAGGAAGAGGATATGCAGGCATTTCCAATTACGCAGAAGAAGGCAATAACCTTGCTATGCAAGCAAGGGATTTTAATTATTCAGATATGAACCGTATAGCTTCATTGCGGGTTGAGTTCGGTAATCAAACGGACATTTTCATTAGCTATGCTGTAAAAGTGCCTGACGGTAACACCTTTGCAGCAGCTTCAACAGAAGAAAAGTTCCCTGCTATGAGTTCTTGGAAGTTTTCCTGGATTTATAAAGACAATGGAGTTCAAGTTGATGGTAAATATGACATGTGTGTACCTAGCCATGCTGGTAATGGCAGTTTAATAGTTGGGGGTAACGATGGCACTTTGGGTTATGGGGACAGCTTTTGGAGTTTCTGGGTGTGGGATGAATATAATTATTTTGCCTTTGGGCAAGTGGCTGATAAAGTTGATCCAGTGGTGAATAAAGGTTATATATATTTGCGAAGCGTAAGTCCAAAGGCTGCGGTACAAGAACGTGATAGTGAAAGTTATGTACGATTTAATCGGCCTGTGATGTTTTCTGGAGTAACGCCATTTTATGATCGTGTACGTTTCCCTGGCTGGTGGGGGAATGGGGATAATACAAAATTTAATGCTTACTATGACAATATCTATGTCGCTGTAGGTGAGTTAGCTTTTAAACGCTTTGAAATAAGTGATAGTGAAACATACAGTCAGTCAGGAAAGATCTATACCCTCCCTCCGGTATTGGACAATTGGTCGGATACTAGTGTAGAGCTAAAAGTGAACCGAGAACTGATGGGCGTTGGCAATGGTAATTACTATTTGCACGCTTTTGACCAAGATAATAATCTAGTCTCAGAGGGGATTATCGTGATATGTAACGCTTGCCCTTCTCCGCCAGGCGAATTTAAAGTGATTAGTGGTAATTAGCAATGTATTACTATTAATCTACCAAATAGAGTGCCTATATACAGTCATCATGTGCTCGGTTATCACAGGCTGTAAGCTATATTTATATTGTTAAACATCGACATAGTTAATGACAGCATAGATTCTGATGCTGTCATTAACTTATAAAATCGCGATCTTTATAATTCATTGAATTCAGGTGAAAATTCATGTTCATGTTCATGTTCATGTTTATGTTTCAGTATGCAGTTCTAACTGTAAATCTACCATGGAAGATAGACCTTGATAGCATGCGCCTGGAGCTAATTTCATTAGAAAATGAAAATTGACTATCTCATTATGACACGGCTTTGTCTGATGGGTGGACGACAATACCATTGGTAACACATGATGGTTCTCATGATAATGCTGAGTCACAACGTATTGGTGAGTTTGGTGAATGTAAAAGTACAAAGTACCTTGATACACTTCCGTATTTTAAAGAACTTCTTGAAAAGTTTGAGTGCCGAATGGAAGAATTCGAATTATGAAATTGATGCCTGGGACCATTATTTACGAGCATCGAGATACCTTTAAGGAAGTTTCAAATTCTGCATTTGGACAGGTGCGTTTACATATTCCAATTATCACCAACGATAAAGTAACTTTTAGGGTTGATGGGACTCACTACCACCTCTCCGAAGGGTGGTTGATCTATGTAAACTTTTCTAAAAAATATTATGTACGTAATGATGGTGAAGAACCAAGAACGCATCTAGTTTTTGATTTGCAGGTCTACGAGCTCTTAAAAATATTTCCCCCCAAATTAACGTTGATGAAAAAATTAGAAATGGAAGTTTCCAAAGTTTTAATCCCTATTTTTATTGGCTTCCACTTAAAACTCGAAATGTACTTTTTCGATTCGTCTGGCGAAATGATAATGGTTATGAAGTGGCATAGTTAATTTGGTCACGTAATAAGAGGTGCTAAAATGCACACAAATCATTACATGTGACAACATGGATAATAAAACAAGACCGCGATTCAACCCCGAGTTTAAAGTCGAATGTGCTCAACTCGTTTTAGATCAAAGCTACTCCGTTCGTGAAGCGGATGAGGCTATGAATGTTGGCTAATCTACCCTCGATAAATGGGTGAGAAAGTTAAAGGCTGAACGCGGTTGAACACTCACCACTGGTAAGCCCATTACTGAAGAACAGCGTGAAATTTATGAGCTTAAAAAACAAGTCAAACGCCTTGAAATGGAGAAAGATATCTTAAAAAAGGCTTCAGCTCTCTTGATGTCGGACAGCATGAACGGTTTACGTTAGTCAGAAAACTTAAGGGAGCCAGTAGCATCACGGACTTGTGCCAAGCCTTTGATGTGCACCGCAGTAGTGTTAATTATTGGAGCGCTAGAAAGAAAAGTATTAAGCCTGAGAAGGTTAAGAAAAGGGCTGAGGTTAAGCGTATTCATCGTCTTAGTGAGGGCTCAGCTGGTGCAAGAACTATAGCCACAATCTCGACGACAGAAGGTTTCCCTATGAGTCGTTATGTTGCTGGAAAAGCATGAAAGAACTAACGTTAGTGAGTTGCCAGATGCCCGTTCATCGTTATAAAAAGACGGGCAATGAGCATTTGGCGATCCCCAATACGTTGAATAGGAAATTCACAGTTGATAGACCTAAACAGGTTTGGTGTGGCTATGTGACATACGTATGGACAGGAAAGCGCTGGTCATATTTAGCCGTGGTGTTAGATATATATGCGCGTCAAGTTGTGGGTTGGGCATTCTCCAATCCCCCTGACAGTGAGCTAACAGCTAAAGCTTTACGCCTGGCTTATGAATCACGTGGCCGACCAAAGGGATTGATGTGCCAGGGCTGTCACTATACAAGTTTGAAATTTAGACAAACATTGTGGCGCTTTCAAATCACGCAAAGCATGAGTCGGCGAGGAAATTGTTGGGATAATGCGCCAATGGAACGTTTTTTTAGAAGTTTAAAAACGAAGTGGATGCCAACGGTTGGTTGGAGTTCATTTGCTGAGGCACAAGGTGAAATCAGCCGTTACATAACAGGTTATTATAGCCAGGTTAGACCACATACATTTAATGGCGGGCTTACGCCAGTTGCAGCAGAGGCAGTTTATGAAAATTGCCTCCTAACTTGTGACCAAAATTAGTTGACCACTTCAGTAAAATTTCCTGCTTTTGTGGTGTTTATTGCTCTGTTAGTTACTAGGGAATATAGATGGATTTAATTACGATAATGCTAGCAACTTGTAATCGTGAAGAGTTGTTAAATCGGGAGTTGGAATCATTTACAAAATTGTATCTTCCTTATATCAAGCTTAAGATTCTGGTGGGCGATAATGCTTGTCGAGCAGAAACAAAGGAACTTTGCGAACGGTATAAATCTCAACTTGATATCACTTATATTTCACAAAAAGTGCCGGGTAAAAATAGTACTCTAAATGCACTGCTGCCGCATGCATCTGGAGGACTATATGTATTTACCGATGATGATATATCAGCCGACAAAAACTGGATTTATTTTTTAAATAAAGCGGCTAAAGACTTTCCTGAAGCCACTGTTTTTGCGGGCAGGATAAAGCCATTTATACCCGACGGTTACGTACTGCCAAATAATGAAATGGTAAAAAATTTTGTTAATGTGGGTAATTGGGATGAGGAAGATGGCCCTATAAGTCACTTGAAAATTATTGGGCCTAATATGATGGTTCGCAGTTCGGTTTTTACCGATGGTGTTCAATTTAATGCGGATATTGGACCTAACGGTAAAAACTATATGATGGGGAGTGAAACAGAGTTTAACTTACGTTTGGAACTTCATGGTTATATGGCTGCTTATGCGTCAAAGGCTTTGGTGCATCATTATATAAGGCCTGAACAGTTTTCAATTAGTTGGTGGTTATCTCGTATGGAAAGGAGGGGAAGAGGTTCGCTTTTACTTCTTGAACCTTCTGAAACGATGCAGATTTTTGGTGCTCCTAGATATTTATACACTAAAGCTATGATAGTACTTTTACAGCGTATGGTTTATTTTTTGCTAAGAAATACTGAAAAAGTAATTGATCTCAAATCCAAGTATTATTTTACGCTGGGCCAAATTAAACAGTTTCGATTATATGGAAGTGGAAACGCTAAATGAAATTAGGAAAACTATTAGTAAGAGGTGCGCTTCTTAGATCATCTTATACATTCCTCTCAATGGCCATTGCGTTCTTAATGATGCCATTGTTTATTCACAACCTAGGGGATGATTGGTATGGGATATGGACTGTAATTTCAGGGTTTATTGGTGTTTACTTTGTACTTGATTTAGGTGTCACTAGTGCAGTCTCAAGATATACCAGTGCCGCTGTTGGTAAGAATGATAAAACTGAGATAAATACGATTGTTAATACGGGGTTGATCATATTTTTGTGTTTATCTGTATTGGTTACGGTCGTTACGTTTATCATATCGTATTTTTCCACGGTCGTGATAGATACTTTAGAATATCAAACAGTGGTGAGCCAGGTGATCTTAGTTGCTGGTTTATCTGTAGCCCTTGAATTTCCTTTTAATGCGTTTGCTGGTTTGACTGAAGCAAAATCACGATACGACCAGTTGGTGTACGTAAGAGCTTTTACTCTGTCTGTTGGCGCAATAATAAATTACATTCAACTAACACATGGTGTTGGGATTTTAGGTATCACTATTGCTGGGTTTGTTATGGCACGTATATCAAATTTTCTGTATTGGTATTTGGCTAAGAAAAACTTCCCAGGCATGATAATTAACTTAAAGTTAGCTACAAAGGACCACGCTAAAAAGTTATTTAGTTTTAGTTTTTGGTCTTTCTTAATATCGTTAGCGTCTACACTTCCATTTAGAGCGAACCCTCTTATTATTGCCGCATTTATTTCTCCTTCTGCTGTAACCGTTTACGTTGTAGGGCAGCGCTTGGTTGAATATACTAATCGGTTTCTTAATCAAGCGACAAATATTCTTACGCCTACATTTACCCAACATTATGAACGAGGTGAGTTTGGGGCGATACGTGAAAAGTTACTTTTTATGGTGAGAATAAATTCTGTTGGCGCTATGGTTGCTCTTTTCGGGCTTATTGGACTTGCAGAGGCGCTTATTGTTGAGTGGGTAGGAGATGAGTATCTGGAAGGATATGGTGTAGTTGTTATAAGAATATTTGGGCTTATGGCTACGTTTATTTTTTCAAACTCAAATAATATTTTATATGCTACAAAGAAACATAAATTTCTAGCCGCATTAACAATAGTTGAAGGGGTTGCGTTAATGATAATTTCTATCTTATTAATAGATGAGTTCGGTATTTTGGCTGTTGCAATAGGTGCTACAGTTCCAGCACTAATTACTAGGTTTATTATTTTGCCATATTACGTGGCTAAGGCAATTAACTTAAACCCATTGCACCTATTTGGTGCTGTAGCGAAAAGCATGCTGGTGTTAGTACCTGTTGGTAGCCTTTTTGTTTATTGGTCGCGAGAAATTTATAAGCCTGAAGGTTACCTTGATATCGCAATATTAGGCGCCTCTGTTGGTATATTGCTTGCTGCTTTAGGCTTATTTACTCAGTTTAAGCGTGATGAACGGAGTAAGCTTCTAAGTGCCCTTCCATTCGTAGGAGGGAAATAATTTGCTATTCAATATTAATAAAAACACCGTAATTTCAGTGTTATGTGACTTGTCTGACTATGCTTCAATAGAATGCGTAGAGAAATATTTAGAACATCAACCGTTTAAAAATTATCAGTTTATTGTTTTGCCGGAAGGTTATAACTCTGCCTGTGCCGGACAAAGAAAAAATTTACTGCTGTGGCAAATGACTGGGAATTTATTTGTGTTCGCTAGTTCAATTGATCAAAAAAATAATTCTTTTCTTAGCAACATTGTTAGTCAGTTTTATATAAATAGAGATTTGGCGTTAGTAGTAGATCTTGATAAGGCGTTTTCCTTAAAAGGTTACTCAAATGAATTCCTTTCTAGGCAGTTCGTTTTAGACTTTATGGAGGCCGCTATTCAGGTTGAAGGCACGCTAAACCCTCAGAATTTTCGTGTACTTTCTGGTTATAAAAGTGTAATTAAGCCCGCAGGATGGTATAAAAAACAACTTGGGTTTTATGAAGACCTTAACTTAGTTTACCGGGTACTAATTAAGACTAACGTTAGAATCGATGGCAGAGCGGTTGAGTTGAGTAACACCAGCAAACAATCATGTAAGCAAGAGCTAACTCAGTGTATTGACAAAATGTTGTACATTGAAAGGGATAACGCCCTTCGAATTAAATGCAAAATGCTCCGGAAGCTTAGTGTTAAAAAATAGAGGTATACATGGATATTAGTATTGTTTTCGCTACCTATAATAGGGACTGCATTCTTGAGCGAACACTTCAGTCATTTACATTTTTAGATTTAGGTAAGTTATCAATCGAGATTATTTTAGTTGATAATGCTTGTCGAACTGAAACCAAACAACTTGTTGCTGGCTTTGATAGCAGACTACCCATCGTTTATCTTGAACAAAATAAGTCAGGGAAAAACGCGGCCATAAATAAAGGATTGTCTTATTCGAAAGGTCAATTAATTGTATTTACTGATGATGATATACTTGCTGATGAGCGATGGCTTTTAGAGCTTACGCGTGCCTCAGTTGAATTTCCTGAGGCAAACGTTTTTGGAGGTGCAATACTGCCTGATTGGCCCGAAGCAGGTGATAAGGATTTCGAAAAAATTCTTGATCTCGAAGATAATTTCATTAAAGCCGCCTATGTAATCACTGATACTGACTTTAAACGAGGACTTATTGACCCACAGCTTATATGGGGGGCAAACATGGCGGTTAGACGGATGGCATTTGAACAACATAATCTTTCATTTAATGAGTCCGTTGGGCCAAACAAAAAAAATTATATTATGGGGTCAGAAACCGATATTTTGAAGCGGCTTTCTGATTTGGGACATAAGGCTGTTATGGTTCCTGAATCCATTGTTTATCACCAAATTAGGGCAGAGCAATTATCAATGGACTGGATAAGGCTTCGATCAATAAATATGGGAAAAACAATGGTAGCCAATAAACAGGTAGTATTTGGTCGGAGTGTGATTGGAGGGGTTCCTCTTTATTTATATAAAAACTTACTAAGGCATTCCTTACTATTGTTACTAGACACTATCTTCTCAAAAAAGTCTATGTATAGCATTAAGCAAAATTCAAAAAAATCAAAAATTAAAGGTGCAATAATGCAATTGAAACTTAACAAATCTGGCGATAATTAAGGGCTATTGAGAAATGAAAGGCTTAATTAGTCGAATAGCTATATTTTCTGATTGTAATTCACCTGGTGGTGTTTGGGTTTATTCACTTAGAACTGCAAAAATGTTTGTAGCCGACGAAAATTTTTGCAGTGTACTGATTACCCATCCAGCAAGAAATGATGAAGAAAAAAAACGAATATTAACCGCATCTTCAATATTCAACAAAATTGTTTATATTAGGAGGCCTGTTTCTGACTTTCTTCCAGACATTGCTCTAGCAAAGGAGTTTGCAAGCACTATTAATAGTCTTGATATCGATATTTATATTCCAAATTATAGAAATTATACATATGTAGCTTTGCATTGGATAAATAAGAGTGTCGCTTCTATAGGTGTTTGTCATAATAATCATCATAGCTATTTTAACGTAATACGACGTTATATTACGTTGCTGGGTGGTGTTATCTGCCCAAATTCAGAAGCTGCTACTATTCTTAATAATGACCTCAAACGCTTTGATGTTCCTATTAACTACATTCCACATTATATAGAACCATTAATAGAGGGTGGTAGTGGGCTTACTCGACAATCAGAAGTCACTCAAATAGAAAATACAGATAGACCACTCAGCCTTATATACTTTGGGCGGATAGAGAAAGAGCAAAAGGAAATATTTGAGCTGTTAAATATAGTTAAATCACTTCAATCTAAACATCAAAATGTAATGTTAAAGGTTATTGGTGACGGAAAAGAAAAACCAAATTTTATTAATGAGGTTAAAAAATTAGGTTTAGAAAGTTCTGTAACTATATATGACGCAATGGGGCGTGAAGACTTAATCCCCTTTATAGTCGATTCTGACTTTTCTATAATTTGTTCAAGGTATGAAGGGTTCTGTTACAGTGCTGCAGAATCTATGGCACTGGGTGTACCAGTAGCTTGTTATAAAAATAATGCAATGAGCGATTATGTTATAAATATGAACAATGGTATTGAAGTTGAGTGGGGAGACGAAGACGGGTTAGCTAATAACATGGTTGCTATTTCATGTGATACACAGCGTTATCAGTCTATGAGTGAAGCTGCGATAGACACCATACAGAATGATTTTTCTGAAGTTAAAGTGCTATCCCAATATAAAGCGATATTTGAAAAAGCTTATTCAAAACGAGAAAGTAAATATTGGCCAATTCTAAGGCCAAGAGTTGAGCCAAAAGGCTCCCAAATATTGGAGCGAGTTATGGAGCTTTTAGGTAAAAAGTTAGGGGTATGGTTTTGATTCATAGTCCAACAATATCGGTTATCGTTCCATGTTATAACGCTGAAAAAACAATTCGTGAAACAGTCGGGTCTGTAATTGCTCAAACTTATACTTCATATGAAATTATTCTAATTGATGATGGCTCAAAAGATGAGACTATAAATATACTTAACGAGCTGAAATCCTCTTGCTCTCATCAAATTAGGGTTATACAGCAAGACAATTCAGGAGTGTCTTGTGCTAGAAATAATGGGGTTAGGGAGTCAAAGGGAAAATTTATTACCTTTCTTGATTCTGATGATCTTTTTTCTACAGACAAGCTTGAAAAGCAGGTCGAAGCCATCGTCAAAAGTGGGGTAGATGCGGTATTTTCGACCCTTGAACGATTTGAAGATACTCCGGATGGCCGAGTGTTTTTTAACCTTACTCAGCCTCCTGAGTATTCAATCGATGGCTATCCAATTACAGTCTTAGAAATGGATCTTTTTTCGTACGCGAATTTCTCTACGGGGTTATTTAAAAAGGAGGTGTTCGAATCGTTGAAATGGAACATGGAACGAAAAACCGGTGAAGACTGGGAATTATGGCTCGAATTTTCGACAGTGGGTTTTAAAGCAAAAGAAATAAATGTAACGACGAATTATTATCGGAAGCATGATAATAATTCGACTAAATTGTACGACACTTATATGACTATGGATGCGCATCTATCAATTTTGAGCAAACAGAAAATTGATGCTAAACGCGTTAATCAAGTAGCAAAGAGAAAAGTGCTCTATTATTCACAATTAGTTTCTTATGAGGGGCATAGGCTAGGTGTGATATGGATGTACTTAAATGTATTTTTTTGTTACCCACATGCCGCGAGTTTTGCATCGGTTAAGATAATTCTTAAGAATATTTTATTGCCGCAATACCTTCGCCAAAAAATAAGCGTTATAAAAAAATTAATCAAAAAATAAACAGTAATTTAAGGTCCACTACTTCTTGCAGTAACCTAACAGATGAGAAAAAATTTTTACATTAGTTCACTGCTGTCCCGTTAAATTTTCAAAGCAGCGCTATCTGACTTTTGGCTGGCAGCATGCATTGATGCGGTTCTCCTTTAAATAGCGCCATCAAGACCATTTTTTCGTAAGCGCCTAAGCAACTACACCCTTACCCAGTAATTCAAAAAATAATATGGTAGCTTTTTAATAGGAGCCTCCATGCATCGCAGAACATTTGACGATTGGAAGGTCATTATTAAAATCAGCAAAGTAGCGGCTTATCCGCTGCTGAGTTTTGTCGACAAAATAACATCAACCCCAAATATTTCGTAAGCGCCTACCCTCTCTACTTAATTCACAACACCGCAGGGAAGACAATAATAGATGCTCACAAGCAATCCTTACCTGAGGGCCTGATAATAAAACTGACCCTCCTCTTAATGCTTACACTATCATGGCTAATTCACATAGGAATAGAAAAGAGAATTGCAACACCGATGAAACATTTACTGCGTGAACTCCTGATCACACTTTCAATACAAGGTTTAAAATTTTTACCCAGTAAAGAAGATGAAAAGGATTTGGCCTAACTTGACGCCAAGGATGGCATAAGCTCATCGGTATATAAATCGACACCTACCGAATGGGCAACAGATAACACACTATCGATCTGCTTAGTCGACAAACTACTCCTCCAACCACTTAGACGATCCTTCCCTTTACTGACATTTGAACCTTTGGCCGTCATTGCACTCGGAACATTCAATTGACCCAAGGCGCTTTCCGGCACTTGGATTTGTAAATACTCAAATAACCTACCAAGTTGGCATGCCCCATCTTGGACGAATTCCTCGTAAGTAGTGAACAGCCACTTATCAGATCTATTTTCTAATGGCACGTAGTTCTGAACAGCCCATTGAAATGCCAGACACTCTTCATAAGAAGTAACCTTATCGAACGCACTGAGTATATGGGGGAAATCCTCTGCAATCTTATCAGGAACCGATATTTTTTCTTTGCTCAGGTGAGACCACGCCCCAAATTCCATTTGGGAGGCAACGACGGCACAAGGATGACGAATCATAAAAATCGACCGTAACCCAAACTCCTCTGACAACCATGGCAGAAGCATATTGGCATTAACAAACTTTACGATATAGCCTCGAAACAAGGCCAAATCCTTAACGCTTAATGTATATTTAGTCAGACTGCTTGAGAGAAGCCTTCCAGAAAAGAGCAGCTCAAAAAACTCTCTTTTCCTGTCATCAACTACAGCATCCTGCCCAAAATAACTCTGCCAGCCGAATCCATACGCCTTTGCCTTAGGGTGGCTGCCTAAATGCAACGGCTCCCATAAAACATTATAACCTTGAATAGTTGCCAGAATCTCTCCAAGCCATGTCGACCCGCCCCTCGGGGAGGAAAAGGCCAATAACGTGTTATTAGCATCATAGGAATTTGCACGCACTCCACCATAGGCCCGAAGCAACATATCCACAGGTCTGCTTTGGTGAATTTTATTTTTCATTAAGACCCCCAAAGTAACAGGTGAAGTGGTCAACTTATTTTGTTCACAAGTTAAGAGGCAACTTTCAAATATTGCCTCTGCTTCAGCAGGCGTAAGCCCATCATTAAATGTGAACGGTCTAACAATGTTATAATAACCGGTTATATAACGTGCTATTTTACTCTTAGCTTCTGAAAATGAACTCCAAGGAACTGTTGGCATCCATTCAGTTTTCAGTTTTCAGTTTTCAGTTTTCAGTTTTCAGTTTTCTAATGAAGTGTCCCATCGGGGCATTATTCCAGCAATTCCCTTTACGGCTCATTGAACAGACCATACTGTTATCAGCTAATAATTGTTGCTAGGATTAGACATTGAGTGGCAAATATCTAAAGCAGTAGCATAATCCTAAATCATAGATGTCAATTTTTTCTGATAAATTAGTGGTTCTAATGATTATAATTGTGTTTTTCCTTGCCTAGGCACCCACGTTACAATTTTTTCCCTTTGTAAAAATTTATAACAAGCTACTGCTGCATTGCTATTTAATAGCATCAGGTAATAAGGCAAAGCGTACAAACTTGATAGTTCTTTATCATTGCGATGTTTATAGCCCGTATAAGCACAGCTGTAGATGATGATTTGAAGTAGCAGTGTCACCTGGAAAAAGACTCCCTGATTCAATAAAAACAGATTGCTCATAAACGCTGTTATTTGGGGGGGAAATGCCAGATAACGTAGCAATTTATGGGAGAACAGCTGCATAGAAAATAATCCATACTGTTTAGGGTTTAATAATTGGCGCATGTCAAAGATGGCCCATAGCGCTCTTAAACAGACTCTTACGCGCATACGAAACTCTTGTTCTTGGTTGCTGCAATGCCTGTTCATAGAGTCTGGCTTTGGGTTCATAGCGTACTTCATAGCCTTGTTCTATAACTGACAGAGGTTGTACAAAGTCCGGTAATTGATCGGTCTTCAAAGGGGTGTATAAGGCTTTTCTCATGGCATCTATGCCACCATCAACACCGACAATGGAAGAAATATCAGTTTCCTGTTGCCTTAGCCAGTTTTCATATTGCATATAGCGGCTGCAACCTTCACCAACAATACTTCCATCTTCCTGGGTGTAAATCAGCTTTCCGGTAATATAACCCACTTGTGGCTCTGCAAACTGTTGGACCAATTGTTTAAGCGCTTGTGGATTATATAAAGAGTTGGCATCAGAAAAGACTAATATTTCCCCCTCTGCAATTTCAACCAAGCGGTTTAAGCCTGCTGTTTTTCCTTGACCTGTGTCTTGTCTGACTAGAGCAATAGGCAAAGCTGCTTTGTCAGCGATGGCTTTGAATATGCTGTCAGTATTGTCTGTGCTGG
This sequence comes from Pseudomonadales bacterium, assembly GCA_013215055.1. Lineage (GTDB taxonomy): Bacteria > Pseudomonadota > Gammaproteobacteria > Pseudomonadales > DT-91 > CAKMZU01. The sequence continues at coordinate 27,373 of JABSRQ010000058.1, forward strand.
CATCGGAGACCACCAGGATATTCAATTTTTCTGCAGGATAATCCAGAGCCAGTTTATTTTCTAAAGTTTTTCCGATGTGTATCTCTTCATTATATGCCGCGATTAAAATAGTTATGCTGGGCAATTGTGTTAAGTGTTTTTTATGCCGTTTCTTATGCGGTAAACATTGCTGTAATAAGGGATAACCCAAATAGACATAAAACAATAAAAATGCGGAGAGGGAAAATATCGTTACTAACATAAGGCAGCCTGAATGGGCATTTTTTGGATAGTGTATAAAGTTTTATCAAGTTATTTGGCTAAGCTTTTTAGTCTAGGCTCAGCGTTTATGTTCTCTCTAATAGTAGGCTATTTTTAAACATGTTCCAGCTTGAGTTGTATTATGAATTCACCTTTAGGTTTTTCTACCCGTTGCCTTTCGTTTGAATCTGAAACCTTAGGCTTTCATCATATGATGAGTGTGGATGTTGAGGATTATTATCATGCCTCAGCACTCTCTGAAGTGATTAAACCTCAACATTGGAAAGATTGGCCCAGCCATGTTGATAAAAATACCGATTGTTTATTGCAGTTATTTGATGAAAGAGTGATAAGGGCAACCTTTTTTATTTTGGGCTGGGTTGCTGAAAAGTCGCCGCATTTGATTCGTCGTATTTCTGAAGAGGGCCATGAGATTGCCTGTCATGGTTATAGCCATCAATTGATTTATCAGAAGTCGCCGGAGGAATTCAGGGAAGAAACCTATAGAGCCAAGTCTGTGATTGAAGCACTTTGTGCAAGAGATGTGCTGGGCTATAGAGCTGCTAGCTATTCTATTACCATGGAATCTTTATGGGCTATCGATATTTTGGCTAAGCTGGGGTTTGTCTGGGATCCCAGTATTTTCCCGATTTACCATGACCGGTATGGTATGCCGGGTACACCGGATATCCCCTATGAAATTTGTACCGAATATGGGGCGAAAATTATCGAATTCCCTCTGACCATAGCCAATGTTTTTGGAGCCTGTGTGCCCGCTGCTGGCGGGGGATATTTTCGCCAGTTTCCGTATTGGTTGTTTAGTCGCTTGTTTAAGAAAACTGAGGCAGAGCACCAATTGCCGCAGATGTTTTATATCCACCCCAGGGAGGTGGATCAACAACAGCCGGAGGTTAAGGGATTAAGTCGCTTATCTCAATTTCGCCATTACCGAAATATTAACTGTTGTCAGAAACGCTTGCAGAAGATGTTGGTTTATTTTGAGTTTGGTCCGGTTTCTGATCTGTATAAAAATCTTCATTAGTGTTTTGATTAGGCGGGATGATAGCGGGAATGATAGGGAGGATAATGTTGGTATTTGATAATAAAGATTCGGCTACATTGTTCAGTTTGTGCTGCTGAGATTTTTTATCAGTACAATTCGTCATACAGGGTATTGCCATAAGGCTAATGACGGAATACGCATTGCCGCTGATGATGGCGCGTAATTGCAGCAGTTTAGCGTTGATTTTTTTGGAGCTGGAAATACCTCCTACATTAAATGAGCTATAGATTAACCATTTTTCTTGGCCGCCTTTTTTGCGTATTAATGATTTTTTGTAATGGGTATTATCAGCGCCTATTACGTGAGTTTCTGACTCAACAATCCACTGAAGGGAGATAAGTTTGGGAAAGTAGGGAAATATATCTTCATTTTTACTTTTAGGGATAAATAACTGTCGTTGCAAGTAGATGGATTGGTAATTTGAGCTGATTAATGTGATTTGTTGAGTTTGTTGCGCATTTTTCATGACAGGTAAAGGTAGGGTGATATTGGGGCTAAATGTATTACTATGCCATGAGGCTGGAGCTGTGATTGGCGCTAGCTGTATAGGCTGAGTATTTGATAGGCTTAAGTTGTGTACAATGCTGAAATGTATGGAAAATATAAGCGTAATAATCGCGGCCGTATTTTTATAGTTAATAACGGGAATAGATTTTTCTGTAGAGTTTTTATGTTCACTCACGGCCTTTTTAATTGGCATTTTGTTATAGATAAAATACAAGGGCAGCATAAAAACCATAAATACAATCCAGCCAAAGTTGTCATGTTCAGAAATTAACGTGCTTTGCATTTGACTAAAATAGCCAATCAAAATTAATAAAAAGATCCTAACCCAATTGGCAAGTAGGGCTAAAGCTATGCTGCAGCCAAAAAATAATACTGCCTTTTTATAAGAAATACGGCTGGTGAAAATCATCATAAAGCTTAAGGCCATGCCTATGACAAAATAACGCAATCCCGAACAGCTAGCGGCGATGATGATTTCTCCTTGTGGTAACTTAATGCTGTTACCGTCTATGTAAAAAGGAAAGTTAAAAGGGGATAACATCAGTGTGACTGCATAGCTGCTTAAAGAGACCAAGGAGTAGGTTAGATAATTCCAGATGGGAATAGCAAAATATAATATGCAGGCCGAAGGTATTGCTACCATCCCTGTTTTTATACCCACCATAGTGCTAAATAATAATATAAAGAGGATTGGGATCAATAACTGCTGTAGCAGTAGTATGGGTGATAAGCTTAATAGGGAAGCGATGATAACGTTTAGTAGTAACACCGCGATTAATATAATGTGATATTTTTTAGTGTTTATGTCAGTGCTGTAAGTTTGTTGCGTATGCGCAGTATTATTAGAGATAGCGTTTAGCGCGGTGTGCAATAAATACAAAAACAATATAAAGATGATTACCCCATGGCCATAACCTTCAGAGAGGCGTGACCAGTCTTTGATAAGGTCTAAGCTGGCCTGTGGCAGTAACAATGTCGCAGAGATTAACGCTATAAATGCTGCTGAATAGAGTTGTAGGTTCAGTTGCTGAATTTTTTCTGTGAGTGTTTGTATCGTTGACATGGCATCACTTTTTTCTAAGAGTTCTATACTAGCTATGTATTCATTTTACAAAGCGATACTATGAATATAGCGCATATCAACGACAGCAGTGGTTTCTATGGTGCAGAAAATATGTTGTTGGATTTATTACAGCTACAAAAGTCCCGCTCTATGTCCGTAGTATTGCTTTCTTTAACCAGCCAGCCATCAAAAATAGCCGAAATAGCACAGCTTGCAGATGCGCAAGGCATAGATGTTGTTAATTGGCCTATGAAGCCAGGTTTTGATGTTTTATCGATGTGGCGATTAATGGGCAATTCTCGTGCTGAAGGCATTAACTTAGAGGGTGTAAAAATAATTGTGTAACTGTTCATTATCTATAACCTACAAAAAGGTAAAAATAATGAGCATGATGATGGATAACAAAAAACTACAAGCGATGGCTGAAGAACTAGCCAAAGATGTTAAAACCCCAGAAGAACTCAGCCAGCTGAGCGCTTTCCTCACTAAATTAACCGTTGAAGCCGCTTTAAAAGGCGAGATGAATCATCACCTCGGTTACGGCAAAAGCGACCCTACAGGCCACCACAGCGGCAATAGTCGCAATGGATATTCATCCAAAAGACTCATCGGCGAACATGGTGATATCGATATACAAACGCCCAGAGACCGCAACGCTACCTTTGAATTCCAGTTAATAAAAAAGGGGCTATCTCGCATCACCGGTATGGATGATCAGATTTTAAACCTCTACGCCAACGGCATGAGTACGCGATATATTGTTGCTGCTTTTCAAGAGATGTACGGCGCAGATATCTCTGCCGGACTGCTTTCTCAGGTGACTAATTCCGTTATGGGAAAAGTGGTTGAATGGCAAAGCAGGCCGTTATATGCCGTTTACCCTATCGTTTATTTGGACTGTATTGTGCTGAAAATACACCAGGATAAACGCGTCATCAACAAAGCTATTTACCTGGTTTTAGGGGGTGATATCGAGGTCCACAAAGAGTTGTTAGGCATGTGAATCTCGGAAAACGAAGGGGCTAAGTTCTGGCTATCAGTGCTAACCGACTTACAGAATCGAGGCTTGCAACACATGCTAATTTCCTGCGCAGACGGCCTAAAAGGCTTTCCTGATGCGATTAACGCTACCTTCCCTGAAGCTAATATTCAGCTGTGCATCGTCCACATGGTGCGACATTCACTGGAGTTTGTACCGTGGAAAGATTACAAGGCAGTAACCGCTGATCTCAAACGTATTTACCCGTCGATCACTGAGTAGGAGGCCCGGATTGAGCTGGATAATTTTGCAGAGAAGTGGGATGGTAAATACCCGAAAATCAGTAAATCCTGGCGTGCGAACTGGGAGAACCTGATCACTATTTTTGATTACCCTGCAGATATTAGAAAGGTAATTTATACCACCAATGCGATTGAGTCGTTGAATAGCGTGATCCGTAAATCGGTGAAGACGCGCAAGGTATTTCCTAGCGATGATGCGGCGTCGAAGGTTGTCTTTTTGGCGGTTGAAGCGGCGTCGAAAAAATGGACGATGCCAATAAGGAATTGGAAACCTGCGTTAAATCGTTTTATGATTGAGTTTGAGGAGCAGTTAGCTCCTCATATTTAAAACGG
>JABSRQ010000006.1 GCA_013215055.1 Pseudomonadales bacterium
ATTAAACGTAATGGATTGGCAACCATGTTTGATGCTGCTACATCTTCAGCAGTGAAACATTTTTTGTAACGTGCATAAGGATTGGTTGAGCCATGTTTAGCATTTTTAACTTTTACCGCAGCAAAGTCAGCTAGAGTATCACCGTAAACATCCATACGCCTACGCGCCCATAAAGCAAAGTAGGTTGGGTTAGTGATACCTATATGGAAACGAACCCAATCCGGATCATCTGGACGGTAACCTTTAGCCGGAGCCAGGAAACCTTTAGGGGTTGTATCGGCACCAACAACTAACGCACACTCAGCTTCACCGGACAAGATCTTGGCTTTAGCGGCTGCCAATGCTTGTGAACCAGACGCACAGGCGGCGTAAGAAGTATTGACTTCAGCACCCTGCCAACCTAAGGCTTGTGCAAAGGTTGCACCGGCAACATAGCCTGGGTAACCACAGCGCATAGTTGCAGCACCGGAGATGAAATCAACATCTTTCCAGCTGATGCCAGCATCTTTTAGTGCGTCGCGTGCGGCTTTCACACCGTACTCAACAAAATTATTTCCCCATTTACCCCAGGGGTGCATACCAACGCCGATTACGGCAATTTCATTAGACATTCTCTAATCCTTAATAAGGGATAGCTTTTATTCGCTATGGGCTTTAGGCAACCGGTTTCCATTTCCAGATAACTTTATTTGCTTCGTCATCTTCGTATAAGGTTTCTAAAACCAGTTCAACATCGTCGCCAACTTTTAACTGGTCGACGGTAACGCCTGCAACGACTTGGCCAAGCACGATCATCTGCTCTTTTTCTAATTGCACGGCAGCAACGGTATAAGGCACGTAAGGATCGGCGGCAATATATGGCTCTGGTGGCTTGTATTGAGAATCAGTGTAAGACCAAATTTTACCGGTACGGCTTAATTGGACTTCAGTGAACTCTTCACCTTCACAGTCCGGGTTCTTGCAGAAGCTGGATAGTTTGGGGAAGTAGTAGGTGCCACAGCTGTTACAACTGGTACCGATCAAATGCGGTTGATCGTTATCCATGGTGTACCAGCCTTCGATGGCGGCTGTAGTTGGTTTATCTGACATCGATAGTCTCCACGTTATCCGCTGTCCTTGAATGGGCAGGGGAGATTCAGTGAGGGTATTGTATAGATTTCAGCTTTTTTTGCCACATAGATGATGAATAAGCTGATGCCTGCTTTGCGCATTGGCACTAGGATAGACACCGCCGTTAAAAGGGTGCAGCAGGGGAGGGGATTTATCACGCATGGATTTAGAGCGTCTGTATGGCTTCTTTGATCAGTTGAATTAACAGTCATCTGCGGTGGTTGAATCATATTGAACATGAATACAGGCAATGCCTGCAGTGAGGCTATTGCAGCCCTTCAGTCTCAATTGCTAAAAACGCAGGAGCATCCCCTCAAAAAGTATTCATTCAAGAGCTACTTCGGAATTTAACTGTTGATGAAAATAAAAATGATGGCATTTGGTTTTGGACCAAAATATTCAATGTGAAATTGGAATTAAACACTAGACTGTATGGATATCTATATAGATATCCATACAGTCTTTAGTGATGCCCTCATTTCTTCCTAAACCGGTGTCTGCCACAAAAAGCTATCAACGCCACCAACCTGATAGAACCACCCTATATCAACTGATACACGATAATTACTTAGCTTTAGATTGCTATTTTTCAGAACTGGGAAAATACCTGCCAGCTTATGTAAAACGGGAGTTTGATGCCTATTTGAAGTGCGGGAAGCTCGAAAATGGCTTCCTGCGTGTACGATGTGAATACTGTCATCATGAGCGATTAGTCGCTTTCAGCTGTAAGAAACGGGGCTTCTGGTCTGGGCGGCATCCCGTCAGCTGTGGGGCCAGCCGCATGGCGCAGACCTATTGAGTGATCATATCTTCCCTCATCAGCCTGTCAGGCAATGGGTACTCAGTTTACCTTTCCCCTTACGGTTTCTGCTCGCTGCAAAGCCAGAACTCATTACTCCTATCTTAAAAATCATAGTAAGAGCCATTTCTTCGGCACTCATCAAAAAGGCTGGACTTACCCACAACGATGCTGAAACGGGTGCAGTGACACTTATTCAACGCTTTGGCAGCGCCTTAAACCTGAATATCCATTGACGTGCATGGATGCACTAATGCCGCGAACGCAGGATGCGTAAGAGCGGCCCCACATGCTATTTCTGGATGGCATCTATATAAAGCCAAAGACAGGGGCTAGGCCCAAATTCATTCCCGTTAAAGCTTTCACCGCAACTGAATTAACTGCAGTCTTAAATCGAATCAGCCGACGCCTTGTGCGCTTTCTTGAAAAAACAGGCTATTTGGAAAAAGATGTCGAACAACCTTTTCTAAATCTAGAAGAGACCGAGGATAGCGGCATGCAACAGATTCAAGGCTGTGCCATTACTTACCGTATTGCTGTTGGGTCAATGCAAGGTAAAAAATCCCTAACCGAAGCAAACAATCCCCGCTATCATCGAGGAGAGCTATTCATCAGCCATAAAAGCAAGTGGATTTTCCCTGCATGCTGGCGTGGTATGCCAGGCCAAAGAACGACAAAAACTGCAGCGTTTATGCCGCTATATTTCCAGAGGTGCGTTATCCGAAAAGCGCCTATCCATTGGCAAACAGGGGCAGGTGATTTATCGGTTAAAAACACCTTACAACAACGGCACCACCCATGTGGTGTTCAGCCCCATGGATTTTATTGCCAGACTAGCGGCCTTGATACCACCACCAAGGTTGAACTTAATTCGCTTCAAATAGCAAACTTAGACCATTGGTCACAAAGCCGCAGAGAAACCCCGATAAATCATCTAGCCATAGTACCGGTATAAGCTGGGCTGAGCGCTTAAAGCGCGTATTTAAAATGATGGGGCCGCCCTCGGATAGAGGTCTGCAGTGAGTGC
>JABSRQ010000059.1 GCA_013215055.1 Pseudomonadales bacterium
TCATATTCAAAAGGCCGCATTGCGGCCTTTTTTTATTCCCAGCGTTTAAACATCTTTAACACATAAAACCCCGACACCACAATCAATGCCGTCATCAGCCAGGCATTAGGATCAAAACCGGTCAACACAAAAACTGCAAGCCAAATGGCCAGCAACTGAATAAGCAGTGGCTTTACCGTCACAACCTCAGCGTTAAAGGCGATATAACCCACCTCACTACCATTTAACACAGCCTTACACGTATTACAGCTACCCACAGATTTTATCACCGGCGCATCACAGCCATCACAGCGAACCAGCTCCTGCTTTTGCACTCGCCGCTCCACCGTCTTGTTCTGTTGCTTAGATTCATTCATACACGTATTAAAAACCAAGTGCAGCCATTGAACAAGGTGTTAAAAGGGCTAAAACAATAAAGGCGACCGAAGTCGCCTTTATAAAAGTTAATTACAATAGATAATTAACCCTGCCATTTATGGCCCCAATGAGACGCTTCGGTGTTATGCGTGGTTTCCCATTTTTCATCTAACTGGATACCGTTATAACCAAACTCCATCGCGAAGTTACCCGGCGTTAAATGATAGAAAGAGTACATTTCATCGTTAATATGCTCACCCAACGATGAAACCACCATGATTTCACGTTCGTTTACACGGTCCAAACATTGGCCCACTTCAGACAAAGAACGTACTTCAGACATAACATGGCCACAACCCGGTGCTTTGGATTCAGGGCTAGGTTGGAAGTTAGTTTCAGGACAAGGTCCGCCCCAGTTCCAGATCGCCACAGAATGATGACGTGCACCACAATGCATAAAGTAAATATGACCTAGACCCTTATCATCCATATTAGTCACATCAGAGTCAGTGAAACCCAAATCTTGATAGAAGGCGTGTACACCCTCAAAATCGGTAGGCGCGTTTAAAACAACATGGCCCAGGCCCATATCGCTGCCATCATCACCAACAGTAACAAACTCTTTAACATCTAAAGACGATTCAAATGCAACACCATCGTTAGATTGCGCATCGGTAGACCAGTACAGCTCCATTTGATTGCCAGAAGGGTCGGCTAAACGCACAAGACCAGAAACCGAACGCTCGGCTAATACCGCCGCATCTTCGATTTTTTCAAAGGCTGTGCCTTTAGCAGACAATTTTTCTAAAAGAGCATTAAAGTCTGCTTCGTTACCCGCATCCCAACCGCAGTACAATAAACCATCAAAAGGGCCTTCGATAACCTGGTAACGAAATGGACGCTGATCCATCTTCAAATAAACGGAACCATTATCTGCCATTGACGATGATTTCATCATACCGATGACGTTAGTACCGTAATCATCCCACTTTGATAAATCAGTTGATTGAACAACCAAGTAACCTAAATTCTTAATCGACATTTCATCTCTCCGTTTTATAATCTCTTATGTTATCTCTGCAGTGCCTTTATAATGACCGGGCCTGTCAAAAATAAAAAGTGGTTGGGACTATGAAGCACGTAGAAACAGAAATCAAGCGGGTTTATTCAAAGCTAATAATGAGCTTTTTTATCATTGCGGGTGTGGCGTTTGCCCTGCAATTAAGCAACGCACAACACTGGGCTGCACTTATCCCACAGGCGATTAATGACGGTGAAATCTGGCGAGTATTAAGCGCACACTTTATTCATATCAACTGGAATCACTTTGCCATGAATATGGCAGGCACCGCGCTTTGCATCGCCGTTTTTCGTTTTGATGTGGCACCTAAACACTGGCTGATCAGCGCCATATTCATCAGCCTGTTCAGCAGCTTGTTTTTATATCTAAGCTATCAACCTCAACAAAGCTATGTAGGTTTTTCTGATACGCTACACGGCTGGCTTGTTATAGGTATGCTTGCGATGTTAAGCAAGGAACCCAAATTGGCCGGCATCATGTTAACCGTGTTTATTGGCAAGTTATTATACGAAAATTTTGTTGAGCCACCTTCTGCACATTTATTGGCAGGCTCCAGAGTTGCAACAGAATCACATTTATTTGGTGCTATGGGCGGGCTTGTTTACAGTTTTATTTATAATAAAGAATTACGCCATTTTTCTCTCACACAAATCAACAGGCATAAAAAAACCGGCTAAAGCCGGTTTTTCATCATCAAAACAAGTGTTAGATCTTGCCTTGCTCTTTGGCCATATCCAGGGCCAAATCTTCGATCATATCTTCTTGACCACCAACGGTACGGCGGCGACCTAATTCCATCAAAATATCACGTGAAGACAAACCGTATTTCGCCGCAGAACGCTTGGCAAATAACAGGAATGATGAATAAACACCGGCATAACCCAGGGTTAATGCGTCTCTGTCGATACGAATCATGTGATCCATCATCGGCGTGATGATATCTTCGGCGATATCCATGATTTTGTATAAATCGATACCGGTCTCTAAACCCATTCTATCGGCAACGGCACAGAAAACTTCTAACGGGGTATTACCCGCACCAGCACCCAAACCTGCAACCGAACCATCAATACGGTTAGCGCCAGCTTCAACCGCAGCCAGAGAGTTAGCAATACTCATACCCAGGTTGTGGTGACCGTGGAAACCTAACTCGGTCTCAGGTTTTAATGCCGCACGTGCATGAGCAACTCTAGCCGTTACACCGTCAGGCAGTAAATAACCGGCAGAATCGGTGATGTATACACAGTTGGCACCGTAAGATTCAAGCAATAACAATTGCTCGGTTAACTCTTCTGGCTCGATCATATGGGTCATCATCAAGAAACCCACGGTATCCAGGCCCATAGATTTAGCCATGCCGATATGCTGCTCGGTCACATCGGCTTCGCTACAGTGAGCCGCAATACGGATGGTATCGATGCCACATTCAGCTGCCATTTTCAGGTGATCGATGGTGCCGATACCTGGAATCAATAATGCAGAAATTTTTGCATTTTTAACTGCGCCACAAACAGCCGTTAAATATTCTTGATCGGATGCGGCCGGGAAACCATAGTTTACCGAACGTCCACCCAGACCATCACCGTGAGTTACCTCAATCATTGGAATGCCAGCTTCATCCATGGCAACCGCAGCGATCACCATTTGCTCTACGCTGATTTGATGCTGTACAGCGTGCATGCCGTCACGTAAACACATGTCGTGGATGGTGACTTTTTTACCTTGTAAATTCATCGTCAATGTCTCTCTTTATAGGTGCAGTTACGCAGCAGTAGTCGGTTTAAGTACCATATCGCCTTTTAAAATAGCTTCGGCAAACATCTCGGCAGTACGTAAACCTGCAGCGGTCATAATATCCAGGTTACCGGCATAGGTCGGTAAGAAATCACCTAAACCCTCTACTAACATGTAGATAGATACGCGGTTGCCATCAAAAACAGGGCCATTTTTCAGCTTATAACCCGGCACGTATTTTTGCACTTCTTTGACCATTGCATGAACCGACTTGGTGATCGCTTCTTCATCGGGCTTGTCTTTGGTTAAGCAATGAATCGTGTCACGCATCATCAATGGTGGCTCAGCCGGATTGATGATAATAATCGCCTTACCTTCTTTAGCGCCGCCCACTTTCTCGATGGCACCGGCCGTAGTACGGGTGAATTCATCGATATTTTTACGTGTACCAGGGCCTGCTGATTTAGACGATACCGTTGCCACGATCTCGCCGTATTCAACTTCTTGTACCTGGCTAACCGCAGCAACCATAGGAATAGTCGCCTGGCCACCACAGGTGACCATGTTTACATTCATGATATCTTTGCCAACCATCTCTTCTAGATTTACTGGCGGAATACAGAAAGGACCAATGGCCGCTGGGGTTAAATCAACCATAAAGATGCCACGCTCGTTACATTTTCGTGAGTTTTCTGCATGTACATAAGCAGACGTTGCATCAAAAGCGATTTGAACTTCACCTTCTTCCATCGCGGCTAACATGCCATCTAGGCCGTCAGAAGTTGTCTTGATACCAAACTCGTCACGTGCACGTGCCAAACCTGGAGATTCAGGATCTACACCCACCATCCAAGTCACTTCGATAAATTCAGAACGGATTGCCTTGTATAACAAGTCAGTACCGATGTTACCCGGGCCAATAATGGCTGCCTTAATTTTCTTGCTCATATGCTTTGCTCTCTACTCAATTTCTGCGTCTATATTTATACGAAGTTAACAGTACAACTTCCTAAACCTTCGATGTGCATTTCCATTTTATCACCAGCAACTACAGGCTCTAACGGAACTAATGAGCCAGACAAAATAACTTCACCGGCCTTAAAAGGAATATCGTATTCGCCCAGGGTATTCGCCAACCAAGCCACTGCCGTTAGTGGATTCCCTTGTACAGCAGAACCCATACCTTCAGATAAAAACTCACCGTTTTTCTTAACCACAACTTTTAAGTTAGGTAAATCCACTTCACGCGGATCCGCCCTGCCCTCGCCTATCGTGAACGTACCACAGGATGCATTATCGGCGATGGTATCTTCGATTTTAATTTTCCAGTCTTTAATACGGCTATCAACAATTTCAAAACACGGCACGATGTAATCGGTGGCATCTAAAACGTCTTGCTCGGTAACACCCGGACCCACCAAATCTTTCTTCAGCACAAAGCCAATCTCAGCTTCAGCACGTGGGGAGATCATATTGCCTTTAATCGGTGTATCGCCGTTATTAGGGTATTGCATCACATCAGTTAAAAAACCAAAATCAGGACGGTGAACACCTAACATTTCTTGCACAACTTTAGAGGTTACGCCGATTTTTTTACCCACAATTTTTTCGCCGTCTTTTTCAACACGGTTCTCTAACATACGTAAAGAGATGTAATAAGAATCATCGATGGTGATGCCGATATCTCTGTCGGTAAATGGGGTAATCGCTTTTTCATCACGCATGGCTTGATAAAGTTCATCACCCAACTGATTGATTTGTTCTTTATCCATCTTATTTAGTCTTCTCATTCAGGAAGTTCAACGTATATTCATTAAACATGGCTTTATGCTCGGCCATCACCCAGTGACCACATTCACTGACCAGAATGATACGGGTATTTTTTAAGCCTTTGGCCAGGGTTTGAATGCCGGTTTCAGGCATCATTTTTTCATTCAGCCCCCAGAAACAAATACTAGGTGCTTGGATATTAGGCAGTTCAGACGTCAGGTTTTGAACTTTCATGGTTTTTAAACACTGGGCGTTTTGCTTAGTGTAAATATCCCAACGCTCTTCAATCAACTCATCATCCACTACGTCTTGATTAAAGACCAAACCTTCACGAATAAAACGCTCTAAAGAATCTTTATTCGGTGCGCCCGAGGCCATAATCTCTTGTAAGATTTTCATACCCGGCATGGTGAAATAATGCATTTGCTCTTCTAAGCCGCCCGGTGCCATTAAATTGAGGCTCACCACCTGCTCTGGATAATCCAATGCAAACTTCAGCGCAATAGCGCCACCTAGCGAATTACCAATTAACGAGCATTTATCCACACCCAGCGCATCTAAAGTCTGCTTGATACACTCAACAAAAAATTCCAGCGGGTATTCAACATCATCGGGTTTGTCGGAATAACCGTAGCCGATATGGTCAATCACAATCACGCGATAGCCATTTTCGGCTAAATGCGGGTAATTGCCTTTAAAGTTACTGTGCCCTGATGCACCCTGCCCCGAGCCATGCAAAAAAACCACTGGATGGCCTTCACCTTGCTCGATATAGTGCATTTTATAGCCATTGGCTAATGTAACGTAATTTCCTTCAGGAATTGGCATTGGCAATGTTCCTCAGACAACATACAAATTTGGGCAGCTATTTTAATCTATTGGCCTGATAATGGCAAAAATAGTCACGATGCACCTTTTTACAAAGGCTTAAACAAGTCTTCCAAGTCCTGTTCGCTAATCTGCACACTCTCTTGGCTTTTCCCGGTATACGTACCTTCAGCCAAAAGGCGTTTGCGCTGCTGCATTTGCAGGATTTTTTCTTCAACCGTATTGTCGGTAGCTAACTTATAAACAAATACCGGTTTATCCTGCCCTATGCGATAGGCTCTATCGGTGGCCTGATCCTCAACCGCAGGATTCCACCACGGGTCGTAATGAATCACCGTATCGGCGGCGGTTAAATTAAGCCCTACGCCACCGGCTTTTAAGCTGATAAGAAAAACGTCCGCATCACCTTCTTGAAAAGCCTCTATAGCCGCTTCACGCTTGAGGGTTTTGCCGGTAAGTTTACTGAAACTGATCTTATGTTTTGTCAATTCATCTTCAATCACCGCTAACATGCTGGTGAATTGAGAAAACACTAAAATTTTGCGCCCCTCTTCAACCATCTCGGGCAGCATTTCCATCAACATCTCGAGCTTGGCCGACTCGGTGACTTTTTTGGCTGCAGATAATTTCACCAATGGCGGGTGACAACAAGCTTGACGTAATTTTAATAACGCATCAAGAATCATGATATGGCTGCGCGCCAAACCTTTGCTTTGCACTTCAGAGGTGATTTTTGCATGCATACTCAGGCGAATGGTTTCGTATAAATCGGCCTGCTTTCCACTGAGGGCCACACTGCGGGTAATCACCGTTTTTTCAGGTAATTCACTGGCAACCGCCTGCTTAGTGCGGCGCAACAAAAATGGCGCTAAACGTTTATTTAATGCCCGATGACGCTCGGCATTGCCTTCCTGCTCTATCGGTTTTCGATATAAACGCGCAAATTCTTTTTCACTGCCTAATAAACCCGGCATCAAAAAATCATAAATGGCCCACAACTCGCCTAAATGATTTTCCATCGGTGTGCCGGTTAAACACAGGCGCTGCTCAGCATGACAACTTCGCACCCACTGCGCCGCTTTACTGCGCGGGTTTTTAATGTTTTGCGCCTCATCTAAAATCAAATAGCTGTATGACAAGGCACCCAGCACATCGGCATCAAATTTTAATAGGGGATAGGTGCTGATAATAATATCGTATTCATTTAAGTCATCAAAATGCTGTTTCCGTTCCGGGCCTTGCAAGGCTAATACCCGTAAATCCGGCGCAAACACCGCACTTTCTTTTTTCCAATTCCCAACCAGGCTGGTGGGAGCCACAATTAAACAGGGCTTTGTTAATCGTCCAGCCGTTTTCTCAACACATAAATGCGCCAAGGTTTGCACGGTTTTCCCCAGCCCCATATCATCCGCTAAAATGCCTGAGAATTCGTATTCGCGCAGAAACTGCAGCCAGTTAACGCCCTGCTGCTGATAATCACGTAACGTGCCGTGAAAGGTTTCAGGCACCACCACTTCTTGTACACCGTCAAAATCAGCCAGGCGTTGGGCCAGACGTTTTAATTTAGCCCCACCAGTCCAACGCCAATCATCACCCGAAATAATTGCTAATCTGCCAGCCTGCACATCAGGCAGTAATAAGCGCCCATCGTCACTCAGACCATCAAACAATTCAACAAAGGTTTCCAATAAAGGAAACACACGTGCTACGGGTAATACAATATATTGGCCGGTTTCCAGTTGTACCGGAAAATCGGCGTCTGGGTTGTCTTTCATCCACTGTAAACGCTGATTTAAATCTTCGCCCTGCATCGCCTGCAATAACACCGGCAATAAATTAACTTTTTTCCCTGCAACTTCCACCCCAACTTCTAAGGAAAACCATTGGTTAGGCGCATCATCTTCACCGATATCGGTATACCAATCATCGGCCTGGATAAAGGCCAGGTCAAAATCTTCATCCTCTTCTACCTGCCAACCTAATTCTTCTAACGACTCAACACCTTCGGTTAAAAACTGATGCCATTGGACAATATTTGCTAAAAAACGACACGCCTGAAACTGACTGCGATCAAGACCCGAATGGGTTTTAAAATCTTCAAAACCCATAGACTCTAACAATGTGACTGCAGATTTTTCTGCATCACGATGCCGGGGTAATTGCTTTAACACGCCGTCCTTCCACTGACTGACAAAATCCTCTGCATAATCTTCAGAGATCGCCGCCATATCCGGGTAGACAAACTGTAACTGCACATGATTAGGTATTTCGTCATCACCCGCTTTTAAGCGTAATGATAACTGCGGTTTATATTTACGCTTTAATTTTTTAACCGTCACTTTTTTAGGAATGGGTAAACCGGTTTCCTGCAGCTGTTCCAAGTGACTTTCTTTGAACTTTTGCCCCTGCACAACATCGATCTCGGGTGCGGTTAACAAATGCTGTAATTTAGCCAAACTCACGTCATTTTCTATAGGGAAAAACACCGCATCT
The DNA here is from genome assembly GCA_013215055.1 of Pseudomonadales bacterium. Classification (GTDB taxonomy): domain Bacteria; phylum Pseudomonadota; class Gammaproteobacteria; order Pseudomonadales; family DT-91; genus CAKMZU01. The sequence continues at coordinate 8,264 of JABSRQ010000059.1, forward strand.
TGTTCGGATAATGCGATTATCGGGTCGCTATTAATAAATCCGCTAACCCGATAAAGTTCATGTAGAGACATTTGCTGATGCCCAACATTATTTAACACCCACCGCGGTTCTATCACCTGAGCAGACATCAATGTAAAAGGTTGATAATCTTCAATCGGGCCAATAAACAAACGCCCAGAGGCCGCGGCTTTTTTAAGCGCAATAGCGGCAGAATCCCCTTTAAGCTCGATGCCATCTTTACTTTTATCGCCATCGGCAAAGGTATAATTACGATAATAAAACTCACTGCCAAACATACTAGCGCGCAAAAGCCCCAGAATAACAACGTCGTCGTCACTCATATAAGCTGCACCAACCGCGTTAGATAAATTATTAAAAGGCATGGATTTCGGGTGGTGATGGCTATAGGCCCCCGATTTAAGCTGGCGGGCTTTATAGACGGTAAGAACCCAACGTTTTTGATTATCAAGGCGCACGTTATAGACCAGCTGATCTGACGCTTTTGCTGAGTCATCCTCTACAGCATGATCTTCCGGCATGGTTGCAAACCAGCTTTGCAACGCATCTGATGCGCCCACTATTTTAGGCGATTTTTTAACTTGAGATTCGGCGAATGCCAATAAAACACAGGCGGTATGTTTGCAATTGTAACCCACAGGGCAGCTACAACCGCCATCAACTTCCCAGCCGCTATTATAATCCTGATACAGGCTAATATTCTGTGTGTAATTTCTTGCCCCAGAACCTTCACATTCAGAATAAATAATAAAACCACGTGAACCGGGTAATGTTTTAATATCCACCAGCGTCGCGTGACCCGCCTGATAATTACGTTTAGCCTTAGTGATTTCATTCGTGGTAAAGGCATTAACAACAGCATCAAAATAAAACATAAAAGCTCGGTATTATTCTTAAAAAAAGGGGGGTTATTTAACCCGCCCATAAACATCTTCGAAACGTACGATATCATCTTCACCCAGATAACTGCCGCTCTGCACTTCTATCAATTCCAGATTCAGTTTACCGGGATTGCTTAATCGATGTACCGCACCTAAGGGAATATAAACCGATTCATTTTCAGTTAATAAACGTTTAATTTTATCCACTTCCACTTCGGCCGTACCTGAAACCACAATCCAATGTTCAGCGCGGTGATGATGCATCTGTAAAGACAAGCTGGAACCCGGCTTAACTACAATGCGTTTAACCTGATAACGCTCACCATTTTCAATAGAATCGTAACTGCCCCAAGGGCGGAATACTTCACGGTGTAATAGATGTTCAGTGCGGCCGCTTTTCTTCAACTGTTCAACAATCTTTTTCACATCTTGAACACGATCTTTATGCGCAACCAAAACCGCATCTTTGGTATCAATAACCACAATATCTTCTAAACCAATGGCCGCGATTAACTGGGTTTCACTTTGGAACAAACAACCCGAGCAATCTTCCATAATCACATCACCCAAGGCAACGTTTTGATTTTCATCTTTTTCCGAAACTTCCCATAGCGATGACCAGGAACCTAAGTCACTCCACTGCGCATCCAAGGGCACCATCCAGGCTTTGGCGGTTTTTTCCATCACCGCATAATCGATGGAATCATCGGGAGATTCGGCAAAGGCTTTTTCATCCACACGTAAAAAATCCAAATCTTCCTGCGCTCGGTCTACCGCAGCCATACAAGCGGTGACCATAGCGGATTGGGTTTTTTCCAACTCATTCAAGAACACCTTGGCTTTAAAAACAAACATGCCGCTATTCCAAAAATAATCACCCGAGGCCACATATTCTTTTGCTGTGGCTAAATCCGGTTTTTCAACAAAACCTTCAACCGCAGCATCGCCATCCTTTTTCGCCGCCTTAATATAACCAAAACCGGTTTCTGGTGCAGAAGGTACTATACCGAAGGTGACTAATTTATCTTCGCCAGCTTGTTCAATCGCTAAATCTAAGGCATTGCGAAAAGCATCAACATCTTTAATCAAATGATCGGCCGGGAATACCGCAATAATCGCTTCACCATCCACTTGCATCGCTTTAATCGCAGCTAACGCTATCGCTGGGGCGGTATTACGTGCAACCGGTTCTAAAATAATGCTTTCCGCGGTGACATTAATGGATTGCATTTGCTCCGCAACCATAAAACGATGATCGTTATTACAAACAATAATCGGGGCATCCAAGTGGCTCACTCGTAATGCGGTTTCCTGTAACATGGTATTGTCACCCACAAGTTTTAATAATTGCTTGGGGTAAGCCTTACGTGACATAGGCCATAAACGGGTGCCACTGCCGCCGGATAAAATAACCGGGAAAATTTTTGCTTTATTTGTCATAACCGCTATTCCTAAATTTATTTTACCGCATCCAGTGCAGCTTCTGCACAAGCGATATCCAACTCCACACTGGCTCCACCTACCGCAAAGGCACCAATAACTTCTTCACCCTGTATCAAAGGGTAGCCGCCACCTAATAAGGTCATCTGTGGCAGGGTTAACATACTTTTTTCCACCGCAGGCGCAGCAGAGACTGCTTCTGCAAAAGCAGCAGAACTTAAACCTAACAAAGCGGTTCTGGCTTTTTTCACAACCAATTCATCGGCAATAATGGCAGCGCCATCCATCACCTGCAGCGATTTAATTCTGCCGTGAACATCAACAACACAGGCGGCAATGGCCAGCTGATTTTTGCTTGCATAAGCTACCGCAGCTTGAGTAAATAAGACCGCAGACCTATGACTAACACTTATTTGAGAAACCGTAAACATCGCGCTTATTCTACAACGGCTGGGTTGGCCTGAGCCGGCGAACCCAACATACCCGTAGGTGATGGCGGTTGAGAACCGTCAATGTCGGTCACGCCATAAGCCACAGCTTCTTCCGCCGCGACTAAAATGCGGCCAGATTTTTGCATTAAGTTTTTATCCGCATATAAGGCATTAATCACCCGCCCGGTAAACTCAGGGCTTTCACACATGGCCTTCATGCTGCCATATTTTTCCGGCTCGGCGTCCATCAATGCCAAGGTACGTTCGGTGGCTAATAAACCCATCCAAATCGAAACGCAGGAGACATTAAAGCCACGGAAATCTACCGCCATATCGTTGGCAAACTTATCGACTGCCGCTTTGCCACCACCGTAAGCTGGCCCATGCATATAACAGCGCCCACCTGCCGATGAGGTATGTACCACCAAGCCTGACTTGTTTTTAATCATCAACGGTGCGGCATAATAAGAGGACACATAATGTGAACGCATACCTACATTCATGATATCTAACTGATTTAAACCTTTCTGCCAGAACGGCGCAGCTTCAACCAATCCATCAGGCACGGTACAGGCGTTATTCACCAGAATATCAAGTTGCCCCTGTTCTGCTTCAACTTGCTCAAAAAGCGCTTTGACCTGCGCATCATCGCTATGATCTACCGCAACCGCGATGCCTACAGCACCACGTTCAGTAATTAATTTTGCAGTTTCATGAATCGTACCCGGCAGTGGCGAATCACCTTCATTCTGACTGCGGCCCGTGACATACACAATAGAACCCGGCTGTGCTAACGCTAACGCAATACCCTTACCTGCGCCGCGACTAGCACCGGTGACCACACATACTCTTTTTGTCATTATTTTATCCTTGAGATCACTGCGTTTAAAAGCTTACAACTCGCCTGTTTACTTCTCTACTTAGAGCCACCCAAACAATCAGGTGATACTGGCGATTGTTGCTGACGTGCCTGCCATTCTTCTGACGTATAGAGATGCATAGCTAACGCATGTACAGGACCTGCTAATTCATCACTTAATAAGGCATAAAGTTTTTGATGGCGCTGCACCATACGTATGCCCTCAAAAGCCTCGCTGACCATCGTCACTTTAAAATGAGTTTCAGAATTAGGCGGTACTGAATGCATATGACTTTCATTCAGCACGTCTAAAACTGCAGGCGATAATGCCTGCAGTTTTTCTTCAATCGCAGATTGAACGATCATTTTTCGCTAACCTTATCACCACCAACAGGTCTCATATGTGGGAATAACAATACATCACGAATCGAAGGGGAATCGGTTAATAACATCACCAAACGGTCTATACCGATACCTTCACCGGCTGTCGGTGGCAGACCGTATTCTAACGCGGCGATGTAATCGGCATCATAATGCATAGCTTCATCATCACCGGCATCTTTTTCAGCAACCTGCGCCTTAAAGCGTTCGGCTTGATCTTCGGCATCGTTTAACTCTGAGAAACCGTTAGCAAGCTCGCGACCGCCAACAAAAAATTCAAATCTATCGGTAACCGTAGGATCTTCATCGCTACGACGGGCAAGAGGAGAAACCTCTGTTGGATATTTAGTGATAAAGGTTGGCTGCATTAAACGCTCTTCAACCAATTCTTCGAAGATTTCAATCTGCATTTTACCTAGGCCCCAGAAATCTTTCACTTGAATATGTAACTTCTCACACAGGGCCTTAGCCGCATCAAAGGTATCCAGATCTGATAACTTGATTTCAGGGTTATATTGCAAGATAGAATCCACCACCGATAAACGTGCAAACGGCTTGGCAAAATCATAAGTGATGGTATCGGTAACTTCGCCATCGGCATTTTTCGTGGTATTGATAATATCGGTGCTGCCAAAAACGTTTTCACAGATATTACGAATCATCGCCTCGGTGGTATCCATCAAATCGTTATAATCGGCATAGGCCTGGTAGAATTCCAACATCGTGAATTCTGGGTTATGACGTGTCGATAAACCTTCATTACGGAAGTTACGATTAATTTCAAAGACCCGCTCAAAACCACCTACCACCAAACGTTTTAGGTAAAGCTCAGGTGCGATACGTAAATACATTTCACGATTTAACGCATTATGATGTGTTACAAACGGTCTAGCCGTAGCACCACCGGGAATGACTTGCATCATCGGCGTTTCAACCTCCAGGAAAGATTTTTCTTGCAAGAAGTTACGGATGCAATCGATAATTTGTGAACGTTTTTTAAATAAATCACGCGAAGATTCATTCACAATCAAATCAACATAGCGCTGACGGTAGCGCATTTCCTGATCGGCCAGGCCGTGGAATTTATCCGGCAGAGGACGTAAAGATTTAGTAAGCATCTCGCAGGTTTCGATATAAACGTATAAATCACCTTTACCTGATTTATGCACAGGGCCAGAAACCGCAACAATATCACCCAGATCCCAGGTTTTAATATCTGCAGATACGTCTTCGGGCAGGGATTTTTTATCGACATAGGCCTGAATACGGCCACTGACATCTTGCAATACCAAAAACGGACCACGCTTGGCCATGATTCGGCCAGCGATAGCCGTTTTTCTATCCAGAGTTTCTAAATCAGCTTTTTCGTGTCCACCTAACTCTTTTTGCAATTCGGCGTTTAAATCCTGGCGGCGAAAACTATTCGGAAAGGCATTGCCTCTTTCACGATATACGGCCAGTTTGGCTCTGCGCTCGGCAATCAGTTTGTTTTCTTCTTTATGATCTGTCATCTCTTTACCCTTCATCTTACTTATTGCGTTTTACAGGCCAGATTTTAAGCTGGCGATAATAAACATATCGATATCGCCATCTAATACTTTGCCACAATTACTTGATTGCACATGGGTGCGTAAATCTTTGATACGTGAATCATCCAATACATAGGAACGAATCTGACTGCCCCAGCCAATATCAGATTTATTATCTTCTTGCTCTCTAGCCACTGCGTTACGTTTGTCCATTTCAAACTCATAGAGCTTGGCTTTTAACAGTTTCATGGCATAGTCACGGTTGGCATGTTGTGAACGCTGGTTCTGACACTGCACCACAATGCCGGTAGGCTCATGGGTTAAACGTACGGCGGAATCGGTTTTATTGACATGCTGACCACCGGCACCGGAGGCGCGGTAAGTATCCACACGCAGATCGGATTTCTTGATTTCTATTTCAATATTATCATCGATTTCAGGCGATACATAGGCTGAGGCAAACGAGGTATGGCGGCCGTTATTGGAATCAAACGGTGATTTTCTTACCAAGCGATGCACGCCGGTTTCGGTGCGTAACCAGCCATAGGCATATTCACCCTCAAAGCGGATGGTGGCTGATTTTATGCCCGCCACCTCTCCGGCTGAACATTCCATTAACTCGACTTTAAAACCTTTGGATTCACCCCAGCGCAGATACATACGCAATAACATCTCGGCCCAATCTTGCGCCTCGGTGCCACCGGAACCGGATTGAATATCCATAAAGGCGTTATTAGCATCCATTTCACCGGAGAACATACGGCGAAATTCGAGTTTTTCTAGGGCTGCAGTCATCTGCGCCAAATCAGTTTCAATCGCAGCAACCGTGTCTTCGTCTTGTTCTTCTACCGCCATTTCCAATAAATCTGTGGCATCAACCAACCCAGTATCCAGCTCATCGATAGTCGCCACAACGGCCTCTAAAGCGGCACGTTCTTTACCTAGTGTTTGAGCTTTGTCTGGATCATCCCAAACCGAGGGTTCGCCTAGTTCTAATTCTACTTCTTGCAGACGGTCTTTCTTTTCAACGTAGTCAAAGATACCCCCTAAGCACATCGGTGCGCTCAGTGAGGTCTTTAATACACAGTACAATAGGATTAACTTCTAACATTGTGACCTTCAAATCAATTCTATTCACGGCCAGCAAGGCCATAAACTAAAAGAGCGAAATTTTACACCAGAATGACGGCTACGGCTAACTTTCCATCAACGATTATGAAATACCAATTGTGGGAAAAATCCTGCATCATCATGATAGATTTTAATTCGGCTGATAGAGGCATAAGGCACCTCATAACGCATTAATGCCACCACATCGGACTTCAAAATATCCTGCAATATGGCCCGAATAACGCCACCGTGCACCACCATCAAGATATGCTGCCCCTCAAAGGTTTTAACCACCTGCCAGAAAGCGGCTTGAATACGATGACAAAATGCCAGCATAGGTTCACCATTAGGCGGCGTATTGGCAATAGGATCTTTCCAGAATCCGTCAAACAAGGCCTGATTCTGCGCAGCTATCGCCTTAAAAGTTTGACCATCCCAATCACCAAAGGAGATTTCCTGTAAATCAGCAACCACCTCACAGGCAATATCCTGCTGCTGAGCGATCAAGTCAGAAAAAACCAGGCAACGCTGCATGGGGGATGAAACAATCTGCTGATAATCATCCCCCTGCTGCGCGACTGCAGCTTGCATCTGCTTTAAGCCTAGCTCGCTCATCGCCACATCGGTAAAACCTCTAAAGATATCACCCCCTTCGGGTTTACCGTGGCGTAACAGATCTATCGTGGTTACCGTGAAGTCGCCCGCATCATCAGGCATTAATCGATTTTCTCGCTGACACCTGCCGCGGCAAAGCTCGCCATCTGCGATTGCAGTGTACAAGCCGATTGAATAATCGGAATCACCACGGCAGCACCCGAACCTTCACCCAGGCGCATTTGAATATCCAATAAAGGCTGTAATTCCAAGGCCTGCAACATCATGATATGTGCAGGTTCTGCCGATTGATGGGATGCTATCAACCACGGTTTTATCGAAGCATTCATCGCCACCGCCGCCAAGGCCGCCGCGGTAGTGATATAACCATCAATCAATACCGGAATACCCAGCTGCGCACAGCGAATATAAGCACCCACCAAACCCACCAACTCAAAACCGCCAAAGGCACATAAGACATCCTCCGCCGATTCGGTTTGATGTTTGGCCAACGCACGCTCAATCACCTCCGCCTTATGTTCAATCTGCGTTTTATCCAGCCCGGTGCCAGGGCCTGCCAGCTCGGCAGGGGTTTTATTTAATAAACGTGCTGCCACACACGCAGCCGACGTGGTATTGGCGATACCCATTTCACCACCGATGAAGATCTGTGTGCCTTTTGTTGAGGCCTTGTCTGCAACGCTCTGCCCTGCCGCCAACGCAGCGTGCATCTGTTCTTGGGTCATCGCGGCCTGCTGGCAAAAATTAGCCGTACCTGCGGCAATACGCAGATCTTCAACGCCGTTAATTTCAGGCAACTCAAACACCGTACCCAAATTTAATACAGTTAAATCTGCTCCCATCGCCCGGCATAACACCGAAATAGCAGCACCACCTGTGGCGAAATTTTTTACCATCTCCCCGGTTACCGCCTGTGGAAACGCTGAAACCCCTTCATCGGCAACGCCGTGATCCCCCGCCATTACTACCACATCAATCTTATTTAAGGCAGGTTTTAAGGTATTCTGAAATGCAGAAAAACGGGTGGCGATAGATTCCAGCTGCCCCAAGGCTCCTGGCGGTTTGGTTAATGTCAGCTGATATTTTTCAGCCTCTGCCTGCATGGCGTTATCATAGGGTTTTGCATCTGCTTTATACCAAGCAGCCATCTCTTCACTTTTTTTATTCATTATATTTAAAGCCTTTAATCCTTTAACACTTGAGGTAAACCTGCGGTAACAAACGTGACTTTATCTGCCAATTGCGCCACAGCCTGATGCAACCAGCCCGATTCATCTACAAAGCGGCGAGTTATTTCCCCCATGGGAATAATACCTTGGCCTACTTCATTACTGACAAAAACAACATGGCCTTTTAACTGAGGCAGGGCGGATAATAGCGCCGTTTTTTGCTTAGCCCAACACTGATCGTCATCATCAAATAAGCAATTGCTTAACCATAAGGTCAGACAATCTACCAGTATCGCTCTATCTGGGCTAGATTCAGCCAATAATACCTCGGCCAATAATTTCGGCTCTTCAATCGTCAACCAATTGTCTTCGCCGCGTTGCTGCTGATGCATGGCAATACGTGATGTCATTTCAGTATCACCGGCGGTAGCGGTGGCAATATAAAGTAAATCAAGGCCGCTATTAATCACTTGCTGTTCTGCGTAGGAGCTTTTACCGGAACGCGCACCACCTAAAACCAATTCAATCACTTTTTACCCCCGTAAATCGGCAATTATACACAAAGCCAGGCTGCGCCACGCACACCACTTGAATCACCGTGAATATTTTTTAACACTTTTGTGTTTAGCGTATCTGAAAACACAAAAGGCAGCAGAGCCGCCTCTATTCTTTTTGCTAACCCGGGGATATTGGATAAACCACCGCCCAAGACAATCACCTCTGGATCTAACACATTAATCACCCCCGCCAACGCCGCGGCAGCTTGGCGAATATAAAGTGCCATAGCACACACTGCAACCGTATGCCCGGTAAGATATAATTCAGCAATATGCTTAGCGGTGATATTTCCGCCGCCTAACTCAACAAAACTTTGGCTTAAACCTGCGCCGGATAAATACGTTTCTACACAGTTATTTAAACCACAGTAACAAAGACGCGGATTTTTAGAGGCCACAGGAGCCAGTGCACTCATCACATTATGCCCCCATTCACCGGCGATACGATTTGCGCCTGATATAATGGACTTATTGATAATTAAACCACCACCTACGCCTGTGCCCAAGATCACACCAAAAACAATATCGCCTTTTGCAGCTGCACCATCCACAGCCTCGGACAAAGCAAATAGATTGGCATCATTCATCAATAACAGCGGTTGTTTTAATAAGGCTTGAAGATCAGATTTAAAATCCCGGCCATTTAAACAAACAGTATTGGAATTTTTAACCCGGCCTTGCTCGGTAAAAGCGCCGGGCAAACCTATACCTAAGCGTAATTCAGCCAGGCCTAAACCCGCTTTTGCATCGGCATGTAATTGCACAATGGCCTGTAGGATTTTTTCATAAGAATCAGAAGGTGTGGCGACTCTCTGCCTAAAAACCTCAACACCCACCTTTAACACGATGATTTCTATTTTTGTGCCACCTAAATCAATACCGGCACGAAACTCAGACATCGTTGAGCGCGTCCATTAATCCAGCCCTATAAATAGGCCATTCGAAAGCCGGGCCCGGGTCGGTTTTACGACCTGGGGCGATTTCACTATGACCTACGATACGCGCAGGTGTAATGCCAGGATATTCATGCATAACATCCAGAGTTAACTGCAATAAGGCCACATACTGAGCACTTTCAAAAGCTAATATATCAGTGCCTTCCAGCTCGATTCCAATACTGAAATCATTACAACCCTCTCGATGATCAAATGATGAAACGCCGGCATGCCAGGCACGTTTATCCATCGCTACAAACTGAGTCACAACGCCATCTCTGGCGATAAAAAAATGGCTGGAGACCTCAACGCCATCAAGATCGGCAAAGCTTTTATCGGCCTTACTATCCAAACAACCCATAAACAAATCATGCACATAGGGGGTTGAAAACTGCCCTGCAGGCAAGCTGATATTGTGGATTACCAATAAATCCACCAGTATCTCTGGGCGATCATTATAAAAAGGTGATTTTTTTTGTTGATATTGATTTAGACGATTATCCGGCATTAGCGTTTATCTCGTATACCACCGATAACCGATTCCAGTGCTTTTTCAAACACATAGCCAGACTCCGCCAGTTCAATCTGACCGGAAGCCAGATAATCTGCCATATCAGACTCCTCTACTTCAGCAATTTTTCTACCACTGCTATTGGTTAAAATATATTTATGCATGTGTTTGATATGCGCGGCAATCTGACAACGCTCTTTTTTATCCTGCTTATGCCATATAAGCCAAACACCCTGGCCAATGGATGCAAGCAACTGCATATTGTCACTTTTAGCTTCCTGCTTCTTTTGCTCTTGTGCGGCAACGACTTCTCTTTCTCTTTCTTTTTCTGCTAGCACTCTAGTCTCTTCCGCCTTTTTAGCCTTAGCAGCCTCTGCTATAACGGCTTCTTGCTCCTGCAAGGCTTGCAAAGCCAGTTTACGTTTATTCTCGGCCTCTTCTGCCGCTTGTTTTTTGCGCGCCTCGATTAACGGAATAGCCGAAGGGCTCCCTGCCTGCAGCAAAGCCGAACCGGCATATTCAAATAAATGCCCGGTATCTTTAATTTGTACAATCATCGCCTTATGCACGCACTCAAGATCAGCCAGCAATTGATGGATAAGCGTAGAGCTTAATTCGATCACATACATGCCCAAACGCAAAGCCTGCAACAAAGCAGGCAATCGGTTCAGGAAATCCTCACGATGAGCAAACTGTTCAACCGGCCTGACACTTGCCAGCAAATCACCAATCACGTCGACGGCCGCATGCCATGCATCGCTTTCAATGCCATCTGCAACACCCTGCACATATAAAACATGTGCCCAGCCATCATATAAAATACGCTGTACCGCAGCGGGTAAATTTAAGCCCTGGGTTTTCTCAGCAATAAGCTTATCGACCCGTTCTCTAACCTGACCGGAAGAGCTTGCAGCATTGGCCGATTCCAGAACCTGCTGGGTAAAATAGGCACTACGTTGGCGCTGCTCTTCAGCAAGCGCAATCAGGCTAAATAACAACTCGGCAAAAGGTGCCTGCAATATACGCTCAGCCTCGTATAAAGCCTGAATAATGCCCTGCAGCTGAATAAATAATCTATCATTGATAAATTCATCAGCCACGTCGCTTGGCTGCCAGACTAGAACGAGATCTGCTAATAATGACAATAATGTTTTGGCCGGATGATTTTGAGAATGTAAAAATGCCCTCTCAAGTAACGCAATTCTGGCAAAAGGCAGCTGTAAATACGCCAATAAAACCCGCGCAGGCGCAGGCAGAGAATCATCCAGCAACAAGGTTGCAAACAGCTGTTTAATCACCTCCACACGCTCAATATCTTGTATTTCAAACACCGACACATCAACCATCAACTCTTTAATAAAGTCACGGGCCTCGGGCACCGCTGCCGATAATACAAATGCAGATTGTAACTGCTGTTCAAGAGCATCAAATTGATCCGCCTGCAAATCAGACAGAGCCTCCTCCAGAAATGAATCCTGCGCCTCGGCTGCTTTATTTAAGCCCAGAGTCGCGGTTAGAATGTCGTCTACCGAAACATCCAACGTCGATTTTTCTTTTAAATCAGGAAGAATGCCTTTTTCTACCAAAGACTGATTCGCTAATTCGGTAAATAAAGCCAGTTTGTTAAACGTTTGAGCTTCAAATAATCGTAATACCAGCATTTTTATATGAATATCAAACTCGGTATTGGCCAGACTATGTAAAAAGCATTCAATAAAATAATCCGCCGCCAGTGGATTAACATTCAATGCCGCACCATCACGCAAACGCTGAGACAAATTTCTCTCTGCATCGGCGGTATTTACGTCATCCACCTGAACACTGACCAGCGCGCGTAGACTCTGCATATGCTGAAGATCAACATCTAAAGTCAACTCATCATCATTTAACTGGTCTATAAACTGCGCCTTGATATCACTGCGCACAATGCGTAAAGCCTGGGCCGCCTCAAAAAAGCGATTCTGCTCTTTATTTTCACTGGCCTCGCAGGCAAGTTTCAGCACAGCCGAATCTGCCGACTGAAATAACTTATCCAATGAAGCCTCTAATTCAGCCGCAAAAGACCGCTGAAAAAGGTTTTTAATTTCTTCTGTTTGAGCGACGTTTTGGCCCATAAACAGCACCGTCCTTTTTGCTACAAGCTTAATTTCCGGTTTAAGAATACACTCATAAAGCCGCTTCTGGTAGAATTCAGACCTCGTTTATTTAACAGAATGTATAGAAGCGCACATGTTAGTACCAGAAAAGTGGCAAGCCGATCTTATCCAAAATGTTGAAATCGCCCTCGCAGAAGATATTAAAGACGGCGACATCACCGCCGAACTGATTCCTGCCAGCAATATGATGAAAGCCCGCGTTATTACCCGCGAAGATGCCGTTATCGCAGGAATGGATTGGGTTAATGAAGTTTTCAGACAATTCGATAGCCAGGTTAAAATCACCTGGTTTTGCCAAGATGGCGATCACGTTAAGGCCAACGACACTTTATTCGAACTAGAAGGCTCAGCGCGCAGCCTGCTAACCGGCGAAAGAGCCGCATTAAACTTCCTGCAACTTTTATCGGCAGTGGCTACTAAATGTGCAAAATACGCCAAGATGGTAGAAGGCACCAACGTGACACTACTGGATACCCGTAAAACAATTCCAGGCTTAAGAGCCGCACAAAAATATGCAGTCACCCGCGGCGGCTGTGCTAACCACCGTATTGGTTTATATGATGCGTTCCTGATCAAAGAAAACCATATCGCAGCCTGTGGTTCAATCAACAACGCCATCAGCACCGCCAAGAAAAATCACCCGGATAAACCGGTAGAAATTGAAGTTGAAAACTTAGCAGAATTACAAGAAGCGTTACAAGCCAAGGCTGATATTATTATGCTGGATAATTTCAGCAATGAAGATAAGGTTAAAGCCGTAGCACTCACGAATGGCCAGGCAAAATTAGAAGCCTCGGGCGGCATCACCGATGCTACCCTACGTTCGGTGGCTGAAACCGGTGTGGACTACATATCTATTGGCTCATTAACCAAAGATGTTAAAGCGATAGACTTATCGATGAGAATCATCGATTAAACCATCGATTATAGCAGGCTATTCTTAGCCTGGTATCCAATCGGTCACGGTAAACCACTGTGGATATACCACCGTTAACCAGGCCGCTATCGCAATAAAAGGCCCAAATGGCATAGGTTGTTGAGAATCACGTCCACGAACCACAATCAACACGATACCTAATACCGCGCCCACTGCCGATGACAGCAGAATAATATTCGGTAAAACCGCCCATCCAAACCAGGCCCCACACACAGCCAGTAATTTAAAATCACCGTAGCCCATACCATCCTTGCCAGTGACTAATTTAAATAACCAAAAGATACTCCACAGCGTCAAATACCCGGCTGCTGCGCCCCATACTGCATCAAGTAATGGTACAAATAATGTTTGCGTATTTAGCAGTAACCCCAGCCACATCAGTGGCAAGGTCAAATTATCGGGTAATAACTGATGATCAAAATCGATACCAATTAAAGCAATAAACACCAAGGTTAAAACCCATAACGATACAAACTGCCAGCCCATGCCAAATTGAGCTAATAACAGCAAACACACCAGCGCGGTAACCGCTTCAACCAAGGGGTAACGAATAGAAATGGGCGCTTTGCAAGAATGACATTTACCCAACAACATCAAATAACTTAACACCGGAATATTATGCCAAGGTTTAATAGCCGCCTTACATTTAGGGCAGCTAGAGTTAGGCACAGACAAGTTAAACTTTTCAGGCTCTTTTTCCTGCTCTTTTTCCAGAACAAAATAGGCTTCTTGTTGCCATTGCATCTGCAGCATAATCGGCAGGCGATAAATCACCACGTTTAAAAAGCTGCCAATACACAGGCTTATCAAGCCTACAAACAAAAACAGCAGCCAAGGCTGCTGTTGATAAATATTGATCAAATCTTGCATCTATTTACACCCTTAAACCACATTACCAATCTGGAAGATGGGCATATACATCGCTATCATTAAACCACCTACCAAAACACCCAACACAGACATAATCATAGGTTCCATCATAGCAGTAAGGTTATCAACAGCGTCATCCACTTCTTGCTCATAATGTATAGCCATCTTCTCTAACATTGCATCCAAAGCACCCGATTCTTCACCGATTGCAATCATCGCAATCAGCATCTGTGGAAATGCATTACTGGCTTTTATAGCCGTATTTAACGCAATACCCGTTGTCACATCCTCTTTTATCTTAGCAATTTTCTTGGCATATACCGCATTACCCGCAGCCCCTCTAACAGACTCCAGAGCATCCACCAATGGCACACCAGCAGCAAACGTTGTTGCCAAGGTTCTGGAAAAACGTGCATAGATGGAGGCATGAATAATGCCGCTAATAACAGGAGCCTTCAGCATAAAAGCATCAAAATTATCCGAGTATTTTGCAGATCTAATCATTGCTTCCTTATGACAGGTAAGAAGACCTGCCATCGTTACCATTATAATAAACCACCACTGTTGCATCCATTCTGAAAAGTTCATAACCATTTGAGTAAATGCGGGTAATTCAGCACCAAAACTACTAAACACATCCGCAAAAACAGGTACAACTTTTACCAGCAACAATCCCGTGACTATAACCCCAACACAAATAACACCAATAGGGTAAGTTAAAGCTTTCTTGATCTTGGATTTTAGAGCTTCAGATTTTTCCTGATAGGTTGCCACCCTATCCAGCATGGTTTCCAGGGCTCCCGATTGCTCACCCGCATCGATCAAACTGATAAATAAATCATCAAAATACCTAGGATGCTTCTGTAAAGCCCCTGCCAGACTGCCACCACCAGCTACCTCATCACGTATTGCTTTTACCAGATTGCGCATAGATTCATTATCTAGGCTCTCGCCTACCAAATCAAAAGCCTGCACTAATGGCACACCCGCCTTCATCATCGTCGCCAATTGCCTAGTAAATATACAAACATCCATTGGCTTGATTTTTTTAGCACCACCAAACAAAGGCTTTCCCTTAGGCGAAACTTTTTTAGCGTTTATGCCCTGCTTGCGCAGATGCACTTTAACCAACGCAACAGAGGCACCTTCCATCTCACCCGAGACTTTAGCACCTTTACGGTCAACCCCTTTCCAAGTAAATATTTTAACCTTGGCTTTTTTATCTTTTTTTACTTGAGCCATCTCTCTTCCTTCACCCAATGCATTATTTGCCTAGCGAATCAATTAAAGCATTAAGAACTTGTTACTCGATTAATTTCTTCGAGGCTTGTTATACCCTGCATGGCTTTCATTAAACCCGAGCGACGTAAATCATTAAAGCCTTCTTCTCTGGCTTTTGCGTCGATTTCGATAGAGTTCCCATTTTCCATAACAATTTTTTGTAAAGCCGGTGTCATTTTAACCACCTCATAAATACCCACACGGCCTTTATAACCTTTGCTGCATTTTGCACAGCCCACCGCCTTCATTAAAGTGGCCTCTTCAATATCCGCATCGGTAAAGCCTTCTTCTTTCAACATTTCTTTAGGGTATTCTACCGGTTCTTTACAAGCCGAGCATAACCTACGCCCTAAACGCTGGGCTATAATCAAGCTTACAGAAGTGGCTAAGTTAAACGCAGGTATGCCCATATTCAACATACGGGTTATTGTTTCCGCGGCACTGTTTGTATGCAACGTAGACATAACCATATGGCCTGTTTGTGCCGCCTTTATCGCTATACCACCCGTTTCCATATCACGAATTTCCCCTACCATGATGATATCAGGGTCTTGCCGTAAAAATGACTTCAGCGCCACGGAGAAATCCAAACCCACCTTATAATTTACATTAACCTGATTGATACCCTCAAGGTTAATTTCTACCGGATCTTCTGCGGTAGATATATTACGCTCTGGTGTATTAAGAATATTTAAACCGGTATATAAAGAAACGGTTTTACCTGAGCCGGTAGGGCCTGTAACTAAAATCATACCTTGAGGCTGATGCAGGGCGTCCATATACAAGGCTTTTTGATCCTCCTCATAACCCAGCGCATCTATACCCATTTGCGCCGAGGTAGGATCAAGAATACGCAATACAATCTTCTCACCCCATAAGGTAGGCAAGGTATTCACACGAAAATCAATGGATTTCTTTTTAGAGATCTTCATCTTGATACGGCCATCCTGGGGTACTCGCCGCTCAGAGATATCCATTTGTGACATAACTTTTAAACGAGCCGATAAACGCCCCCCCATCTGAATCGGCGGTTTGGCGACTTCCTGTAAGATGCCATCGGTACGAAAACGCACCCTATAGGTTTTTTCATAAGGTTCAAAGTGAATATCAGATGCCCCGGATCTAATCGCATCCAATAATACTTTGTTGATGAATTTAACCACTGGCGTTTCATCGGCGGCAGATTCATCCGCCTTATCATTAGCACCACCTTCATCAACCGCCTCAATATCCAGATTTTCTAGATCATCATCATCCAGATTATCAAGGCCTGTGCCTACATCATCGCCGCCTTCCAATAATTGTTTAATGGCCTCATTAAGCGCTACCGCCTCAACCACTACACCATCGGTATTCAAGCCGGTGCTAAATTTAATTTCATCCAACGCACGTAAATCACTGGGGTCGGCCATCGCTATATATAAACGGGTGCCACGTTTTATTAAAGGCAGGGCATTATGTTTGTTGATTAAATCGGCTGAAACCAGGTCTTTATCGATTAAAGAAATATCAAAACTGGATATATCGAATAACGGACTGCCAAATTCATCGGCAACCGCAGCAGCCATGGCCATGCCATCCACCATTCCGGTCTGAGCGAGATAAAAAGGCAGGCTCTGACGCTCAAGTTTGGCTCCAGCTAATGCTTCCTTAGCCTGCTCCTGAGTTAATAAACCATCTGCCAATAGGCGCCGGCCAATACCTGAATTAATTGATAGGGCCGCAGCCATGAACTGTCCTTTTTTATTATTACTATTTTTCTAACAATTTGAATGCATAGAAGTATATGCCAACGGCATATTATCACAAGCCTTTAGAAACAAAGACCTTACTCGCTATAGTCAGGCTTGTACAAAATGTGACTTTTTTTGTCACTGTAGGTCAAATTCCATCAAAATAAAAACTTTCTAAAAAAAGAAACCGCCCCAAAAGCGACTAAATCCTTTTATTTGAAAGTTGGCACAGTGTTTGTATATACTAAGACAAACACTTTACAAATAACTTGTAAAAAGTTTAGATACCACACCACTAAAATAATCCTTAAGGGGAATTATATGAAAAAGCTAATGCAACAGGGTTTTACCTTAATCGAACTGATGATCGTTGTCGCCATCATCGGTATTCTGGCTTCGGTAGCACTGCCTGCTTACCAAGATTACACCGTAAAAGCAAAAGTATCTGAAGTGATTCTAGCCGCATCTTCTTGTCGTACATCGATTACCGATACGATTCAAAATGCAAATAAAACTGATGTATCAGCCGTTTTGCCACTAATTTGTATCATTAAACCAACAAAAATGGTTGTATCTGGCGGCTCTGATGCAAATGGTGTCATCACTGTTGTCGGCAACCACCTTAACCTAGGTGGCGACGATATGACTGCTACAGCAAACGCTATTCGGTTAATTCCTGAAAGCGCTGTTGGCACACCAATTGTAGGCGCAACCGACGGTACTAAGCAAATCAGTTCATGGACATGTGGCCCTGCTACTGGATCCAACCCTATGGAACGTAAATACCTACCAGGTTCTTGTCAAGAGTAATTAAGCGCCTAACGCTTAATGAAAAAACCTGCTAATTAGCAGGTTTTTTTTTGCCTGTCATTTGAACTTAAATTGAAAAACCTACAACAACTAACACCACCTATATTATCCAATGCAGAAGCCATCTGTGTACGCACAAGTAACTGATAGCCAGTTTATTTTTGAATGCCCCTCACCCTAGCTAACAAACCTGCTCTAGGGCCAACAAAAAACTTGAAACATGGGAGCATCGCCCAAGGTTTGCTCCCCTCCCCTACAACGTATAAAAAAAGCGGATACACTGCGAAGATAAAATATCAAAATATACAGAAGATCAGTTATGGTCTATAACTAGAATAAAGACCGACAGCTCATTCATTAACACTAGCCCATTATGATTCATCCACAGTCTAATAATTTGACGTGGCATAGTTAATTTTGTCACGTAATAAGAGATGCTAAAATACACACGAAGCATCACGGCGACAACATGGAAAATATAACAAGACCACGATTCAGCCCAGAATTTAAAGTCGAATGCGCTCAGTTCTCTCTTTGAGATATAGTCAAAGCTGGTGTACGGGGTCATTAATTAAGCAGCGCTCCTTTCACCATTTTCAACTTGTTTAATACCGTTTGTAAATTCTACACCTTCAATAACATCTTCCTTCAACGTAAAACCGTGCAAGCGCTGCCAAAATTTTTATGCACCCTGTACAAGCTTAAAAACCATCGTGAAAATACTATCGTTAGATACGCAGTTACGTGTTTTAGTTGTACGTAACCGAACCGTGGAAAATGTCGATTATAACGGGTATGACGTGCGAATATGACACCAGTGCTCTACTGGGAAATCATAAAACGCCAATATTGCAGTCTTACATTTTACCAGGCAAGACATTGCTCTTGCATACATCGCTTCAAACCGGTTAATTGCGTCTTTCACTTTTGGCTGAACTGATTTCGGTAATTTATTCAGCACGTTAGTTATTTTATGCACCCAACAACGCTGACCTTTGGCTTCTGGATAAACGTTGGCTAACGCTTCCCAAAAACCTAATACACCATCACCTATCGCAAGCTTAGGGGCTTTGTCTAAATGGCGATTGCGTAAACCTTGCAATACTACCGACCAACTTTGTTCGCTTTCGCGAAAGCCGTCTTCAATGGCTATCAGCTCCTTTTTATCCTTGTCGGTAGCGCCTATGAGTACCAAGATACACGAGCGATGATTATCACCACGCACATTAAAATGAATGCCGTCACCCAAATATAAACATAGTTTTTTAACGATAAACCACGTTTATTCCACGCGTTCCATTCGTCTATCCAGCCATCCTATAAACGGCTAAGGGTATTGGCCGAAAGCCCTTTGGCATCATCACCCAACAGCACTTTTAAAGCGTCACAAAAATCACCAGTTGATACACCTTTGAGGTAAAAAAAGGTAAAAACTCTTCAACTCGCGTCGCCCGTTTTAAGTAGGGCGGTATCAGCTTGGAGTTAAACTTTATGCCTTGGCCGCTGCGATAACGAACCTTGGAGATTTTAACATCTACGTATCCAAGCCCAGTTTGCAGCTGTCTTTTCGGTAAATAAGCATCTCTAACAACGGATTGTTTCCCGTCAATTTTAACATCACTAAACTGTGCTAATCATTCGCTAACTTCAGCTTCAACGGCATTGCTGGTCAGTTGTTTTGCGCCGTTTCTGAGTAGCTCAGTTAACTGATCATTGATTGGTTCTGGTTGTTCTAGCGTCATTACAATATTATTCGCCATAGCGTATTCCTTTTTAGTTAATTTTTCCGGCCAAGAAAAAACTAACACGGTACGCTGCCTTTCAAATTACCTCAAACACCAGAGACGACTATATCTCCCATTTGGCACTTCAATGATTTATACAATTGGGGCTTAATATTCTTTATACTCTCACCCCAGTAAACACCATCATCATTCTAACGAAGAAATGCAGGGAAAATTCTCGTGACCTGGGTCAAAAAACATCAATACGTAATAGCTGCCAGTCTACTCTTCACCTTTTATGTGGCCATATTACTCTTCGCCTCCCAATCTGCTTTCACCTCCTACGACTCCTATTGGCACTTAAAAACCGGAGATGATTTATTACACAAGGGCTTGTCCCCCTTTATTGATCATTACAGCTTTACTTTCCCTGGAGAAGCCATTAACTACCACTCGGAAACATTCCAAGTCATATTGTCATTTTTTGTCTCACTTTTTGGCCTGTCAGGAGGTTACACACTAGTAAGAGCACTTGCATGCACACTATTTTTATTTTTGGTATTCCGTTTTTATAAAGAAATAAAAGCGCCCTGGCCCATTATAGCAATGACTCTGCCTTATATTTGTCTGTTTTTTATCTTTCGCTTTTATCATGTCAGGCCCGAGTTATTCGACAATCTGCTAGTGATGGCGACAATGATACTCTACGTAAGGGCCAAGGACTCATTCAGCAATAAACATCTAATATACATAGCACTATTACAATTATTTTGGGTAAATTACCATGCCGCCATATTAGGTTACATCATTCTCTTTGGTCTATTTATCGATAAGGCAATAGAGCTATTTAATCAACATGAAATAAAAGATAAAGCCTTAAACTGGGGGCGCTGGCTAGGCTGGGGCATCATAATTTTCCTGGTAGGTTTTCTTAACTCTAATTTAGAGCACCCGCTTTATACCGTGTTAAGTCTCTCTAATGAATGGAGCCTAACCGCAGAGTTGCG
Organism: Pseudomonadales bacterium; assembly: GCA_013215055.1. Classification (GTDB taxonomy): domain Bacteria; phylum Pseudomonadota; class Gammaproteobacteria; order Pseudomonadales; family DT-91; genus CAKMZU01. The sequence goes on from JABSRQ010000059.1 coordinate 29,218, forward strand.
CCCCACATCAGAGTTCCTCCCCAACAGCTCTTTCTTTAACTTCTTCTGGTTAGTTTCCGCCTACCTGGTGATATCATTACTGGCTCAAAAGCAATGGGGATTTGCATTTATTTGCGCCCTGTTTGCATTTAAATCATGGGAGATGATCAGGCTGGTCCCCACTGCAGGCATAGTTATTTCATCACTGATGGCCATTTCACTAAACAAGATCAACTTCAAGGAATTCTTACTAGAGACAAAAAAAAGCATTAAATTTTTGATACTGGGATTAGGTTTAATTGTGACACTCACCGGCACGTTCTTAACAGCTATAGATGCAAGAACAGTTCACAACTTATCCAACAAAGAGCAATTCCCCAACGCTATCGTTCCCTACTTAAAAGACAAACACCCCGAAGGGGGAAGGGTATTTAACAGCTTAAGATACGGAGGCTTTCTTCTATACCACCTTAGCCCCAATTTCAAAGTCTACATCGACGGCAGAATAAACATCCTATACCCGCTGGACTTTACAAAAAACTATGTTCGCATTAACAACCTGAAATCCTCTGAGTTACTGGCACAAGAAATTGATCGCTATGACATTCAGTTTGTCATCCTCCCTATAAAAGCCGATATGTTCAGCTTTGCAAATGACTCCAAGAGATTATTTGTAGAATTTGTGGGTGAAAACTTCATTCTTTACTCTACAAAAGATAACAATTTCCCAATATCCACCAGACATATGTTTTACCCAATGTGCTGGACAAATACTCAGAGCTCGACAGCATCAGGAGAAGTCACTAAAGCCAAGGAAATACTTAGCGATGATTCAGCCCTATTACCCATTTTAAAACATCTTGATAAGCTAAAGAACAGCAATAATCCTGAAGATTTCTTTGAGGCACTGGACATAGAAGGCATCGACTCATTCTATCAACAGCGCCTGCTGGCCTATATTGCTCTAAAATCGGGTCTCAATGATAAAGCCCTAGAAATATTCACAGCCATACAACTCAAAAACAGCCTGGATCTCTTAATGATGAGTTACGCCTACTTAAACAATAAAGATTTTGAGAAGGCTGAAAAATTATTAATTTTGTCAACATCCGAGTCCTGGTCGCTATATAAAAAGGAAGATCTCAGCACAGATGAAAAAGCGATTGCCCTAGCCCTATTTGATCGGCTTAAGAGCGAACACAGCTTAAGCAATGAAAATGACCAGCGGTACAAGGCATTCAAGCAAGATTTACTCCAGAAAAATCCCAGGATTAAAATCCCATCAACCATCATCCCTCAGAATAATTGCCCCTCACTTACTTCTGATATCCCATCATATTTATTGCGACACCAGCAACTAGAATCGTATACACCCTAAAGAGGACAGCGCAGGTTCATTAAATGGCTTGCGCTGCTCCTGTTACACAAACGATTCAACATGCGATAAAACTACCTATCAGGGAGATCTCATTCTAACGAGCTTATTATTTCTATCAACGATTGCACAACAAGCTGTTGTTGTTGCTCACTAATACCCACCCAAAGAGGCAGGCGTAAGATCCGCCGAGATAAAGTTTCGGTGAAATTCAAGCTACCGGAAACACGCCCGTATTTTAGGCCGGCAGGTGGTGTGTGTAATGGCACATAGTGAAATACTGCACTCACACCATTTTTCGCCAACCGAGTTATAACTTTTTGCCGATCTACAGTTTCTGGCAGCAAAACATAATACATATGTGCATTGTGCTGACAGCCCGAAGGAATAACTGGCCGCCTGAGCAATCCACTGACCTCTGCCACCTCCAAAAGATCATGATAGCGCTGCCAAGAAATGAGTCGTCTGGCGGTAATATCCTCAGCATCCTCCAGTTGCGCCCAGAGAAAGGCCGCTATGATCTCTCCAGGTAAGAAAGATGACCCCACTGTCTGCCAAGTATATTTATCAACTAAGCCTCTAAAAAACTGGCTACGATCAGC
>JABSRQ010000060.1:0-7700 GCA_013215055.1 Pseudomonadales bacterium
ATCCTTTTCTACAGTGATGATAAGTCTATTCATAAAAATAAAAACTAACTTTTTGTTGCCTATTCCAGGCCTGTAAATCCGCCTGAAATGATGCTCTACCAACTTATAAAAATGAACGGAAAAACGCCAGCTCAGCATTAAGCGCTTTTTCAATATTATTGCTCTGTCTAAGCCCATGCTGTTCGTCCTCGAATAACAAGCACTGGGCCCTAACACCTTCGTCTTTTAGTCTTGCCAACATTTTATTTGTTTGCTGTGCTGGCACGACCTTATCCTCACTGCCCTGAATAAAGAGCAGGGGCGTTTTCAATTCGGGGGCGTGCAACGGTGAACGTCGTCTATAAATACCGCGTTCATCGTTATCTGGCCGGCATGCCAATAGATTAAATAAATATTCTTTCTCAAACTTATGTGTCTGCTGGTATAACAAGCTCAGATCACTGATGCCTGCGGTACTGGCTCCGGCACAAAGCCGATCGGTAAAGCTGGCTAACATCAGGGTTAAATATCCGCCTGCACTTTGTCCCCGCGCAAAAACGCGTTGTGCATCGATCTTGTTTTCCGCGGCCAGGTAATCGATACAAGCACCGCAATCCTGCAGATCAGCAACACCCCATTGACCATAAAGAGCATGCCTATAATCCCTGCCATAGCCTGTGCTACCACGGTAATTGATATCCACCACCGCAAACCCCCGACTGGTAAAAAACTGTATGCTCCAATCCAGTTGTGTACTGGTGGCCGAGGTAGGCCCACCATGGGTCTTGATGATCAAAGGGGGAGCACCATTAGCACTACCGCGCAGACAATCATTCACAGGGGCATAAAAAAAAGCATGGGCATAATCCATGACGTTCGATGTCTCTGCACCGGACACCGGGAAGCGAATCATTTCCGGCTGAGAAATAGTATTAGCAGATAACGGTAGTGCTTCATCTGTCTGACTAATCACTTGCACAAACTCTGTAGCCAACTCGAAACGTACTAACTTGGCGGCAGATGTCGCAGAGGCAGCGATGCATATAAGGGATGTGGAACTTGCATGCAGATGGGCAAAAAAATCGGCAGGGCTGGTCTGCCATTGATGTTCCTGTTCCGGCATCTGCTGCGGCTGTTTTTTTATGGCTTCAGGCAGGTATAGCTGCAACTCACTTGCGCTGACATTTTCTTTGCTAAGATCAAAAGATTGTATTTGCCAGCGCCCTGCCTTGTTACATAAGGCGACAAGCGTATTATCATCAACAAAGTCATAACTGGATTGACCCAATTCCCAAGCCGGCGATGCAAACTCGGCCTCATGTAAAGGGTGCTGTGACTCAAGGATGTCAGCAATGATCACAGCACTGCTGTCTGCGATAAGGTCATAACGGTAAAGATGCCAGAAATTGCTCCGGTCTGAGATAAAGTATAGATAGCCATCTCTATGCCATCTGGCCTGCTGCACCGACTCCCCCTCACAGAGGGCATCATCACTTGCAGAGCTTATCCTGATATCTTTCCAATCCTCACCATTATCATCCAGCTTCAGCAAACGTAATTCGCTATTATCCCAGGGCATATTCGGCTGATTCCGGCCAATATAGGACAAATAATTACGACAGGGGCTTAATGTTGGTGATGAAAAGAAATCAAAACCTGTTACCAAAATGGTCTGATCGCCAGGCTCATCGCTATTGGGGAGTTCAATGCAGACAATGTCTTGTCGACTACTGCCATCCGCTAAGGCCTTCTCACGTACACAGATGATACGTTTACGTCTTGCATCATAATGCAGATCACCATAACAGCAGTCTGTTTCAGTCGTAATAGGCTGAGGCGCTGAGATAATAGCTAGGTTTTTATCAAGCTGGAGGCGGTAGATGCGTTGATCGTTAAATGCCACCAGCGGATTATGATTAACAAAATAAATGGCATCTTCTCTGAACAATAATGCCCCCCCACCATAACTATTGATAAGAGAACGTACACTAAAGCCTGGCAGGTTTAATAGTTCTCGCGGCTGTCCATCGTAGCCCGTTATCATTATTACACAGCGGCCCTCCAGCTCCGGGCGTGCCTCAACCCAGACCACGGCTTGTTGATTGTGGGCATTTTCAAGGCAAGCCACTTCGCGAATACGTTTGCTCGCCTTAGCGACCATAGCGGCGGGGATCTGCGAAGGCCAAAAACCAAAAGCCTGTTGATCAAAATTTTCCATAGGGTGAGTCATTATCGCTTCTCTTTGATGATCATCAACTTTTCCAGGGCGTCTGACAAACGGACGCTGCTGTCGTAGGCTGTTATTTTTATTCTATCTACCCATCACTAGGGCACAGCAAGTGAAAGACCTTCCATCTAATGCCTTGCTCGTTTATCCAGCCTTTAATTTTTTAAAAGCAAATGCCATCAGCCTATGGATGGAAACTGGAAATAGCCTTTTTATGATTTCTAGCAATACCGAATCCTTGCCCACCAAGACCCGTTGTTTGTTCTTCTTTATCGCAGTCACAATGATCTTCGCGGCCTGTTCTACAGGCAGAGCAAAACGCTGTACTAAGACTAAGTTCTTCTGCGCCAGCGCCATATCATCCGACTCGCTCAGAGTCGCCTGAATCATATTGGTTTTTATCGCACCGGGATGTACGCAGGTCACGCCAATATTGTCTTGTTTAAGTTCGCTCCATAAACTCTCACTCAAGGCTTTCACTGCCGCCTTGCTGGCGGAATAAGAAGACTGAGTGGGCAAGCCGGCAAATCCTGCCATGCTTGAAAGATTAACAATATGACCTGTATCTGCAGCGCGCAGGTAAGGTAAAAAAGCCTGACAGCCATAAATGACACCAAAGAGGTTAATGCCGATAACACGCTGCCAATCATCGCTGCTATGCGACTCAAAATTCTTCTGCAGGGTAATGCCCGCATTGTTAATCAATATATTGACGCAGCCATGTTGTTCCACCACCTCACTGGCAAACCGTTCAAGCTCTAGCTGTTGACTGACATCAACCCTATGAATCGATACCGCAACATCGTAGGCTTTTAATAGTTCACGGCTCTGCTCCAACCCCAGAAGATTAATATCTGCCAAAGCGACATGACAACCCTGACTGGCTAATTCTACCGCCAAGGCGCGGCCTATGCCGGCACCGGTAATGGCGGCAACGCTATTGAGGAGATTTTTCATGGCCATTATTTTTTTATTTGCCGTAAAATAAGCAGCAACAGCGGATTGGACAGCCAGCGTAAAGGCCATAAAAACAGTCGAATATAGCGTAATTTATCGCCCAACTCTTGCTGGTAAGCAGAAAAATCATGTTGCTGATATTGTAAAATTTTCTGGCTTTCTGCTGTATCCATCCAATGGGTATAAAAGGCCTCTTTGCCATGCAGCGATGGCGGGAAATTTAGCCCTAATTGATTGAAAGCGGTGCTTAAAAACTCACGCTGCGTGACCTGGCAAGAAGCGCCACCACCCAATAACAGTACTTTTCCTACTGCCGCAGGTGTTGATGCCGCCTTACACATCGCCAAGGCCACATCTTTAGGGTGCACATATTCAAGTGGATTATCGGCTTTTATCGATAACAGTTTTTTAAAGGTCGCCCTATCCGTTGCCAAGGTTCTTGCATCTACCGATACACCCACCCTGAGCACAACCCAGGGCAATTCAGATGCCAGTAGATAAGACTCAATTTCCAGTTTATGGCGCGTATAATTATCCGTAGCCTCAACAGAATCATAGGCCGTCTTGACCTTGTATTTACCCTGAGGCAAACCAAACACGGTCACCGATGAAGGGAAAATAAATACCGGTTTTAATGGCGACGCTTCGGCTAAATCGATCAACACCTTACAGGCATCAACATTCACAGCTTGTGCAAGCTCCGACTGTGTTTCAGTCAAAGGTGGTAATAGGGAAGCATTGTGGATGATGGCATCAACATCATCGACTAATGTTTTAAGCAGATCGGCATCGCGTAAATCACCCAGTACAGTCTCGACTTGTCCTGCATATTCATCGGCCAGTTTCTGATTGGCGGCTGTTTTTAAATCAAAACACTTAATCTTATAACCCAATGCCAGAGCCTGCTCTACACACATCAAACCTAAGTTGCCGTAGGCGCCGGTAATTAATATTTTCATAAAACTCTTTTTTTTCTTTGAATTAGAAACGTGTACAGTGAACGCCGTCGTCAAGTTCTATGGTGGCGACACACTCATTGCAGTGCAGGCAGCGGCTTTTATACGTTGCATTGTTACCTGCCTGCGTAGGTAAATCCCAGTCACTTAATAAGCTGCGGCCCAGCTGGATAAAATCAAAACCTGCCTGCATTAGCAGCTCAAAGCTTTCATTGCTACTGGCCCCGCCCACATAGATCATATTGCAATTCACGGCTTCACGAATGCGTTTGGCCTGCTGCAGGAAATAGAGCTCTTTATAAGGATAACTGCGGAACATAAAGGGGCCTGCGAGGCGCATAATTAAGCGCATCATCGGGCTTTTTTCAGTCTTCAGCATGGCAGGTAGAATATTATCGCCATGAAACATGATCATCGGGTTCATGGTACTGGTGCCGCCAGAGGTGACGATGCCATCGATACCACCGGCATCTAGCATCTGGCTGATCTTAACCGCATCATCATAATCAAGACCCCCTCTTACCCCTTCGGTTAAACTGATCTTGCCGATAACAGGAAAGTCATCGCCAACGGCTGCTCTTACTGCCTTCAGTACCCTTAGGGGTAAACGCATACGGTTTTCAAGGCTGCCGCCATATTCATCTTTGCGTTTATTGGTCTTGGGGCTCATAAACTGGCACAGGCCATAACCATGGCCAAAATGGATCTCTACACAGTCAAACCCCACAGATTTCATAAACAAGGCTGCATCGTGATAGGCCTGCACCAAGTTATCAATATCTTTGAGCGTCATTTTATCGCAGAAAAACATGCCATCGGCAAGACCTAGGGCGTTGAGACCAAAGCTTGGGCCCAGTGGCCTGCGCTTGCTGAGCTGTTTATTTTTAGAGAAACCGCCACAATGGCCCATCTGCCCAGAGACCTTGGTGCCACGCTGATGCAGATCTTTTATCAAGGCTGTCAGTTGTGGACTGATGCCTTCATGCATATACATCATATCTTCGTTGATGCGGCCGTCATTTTCTACCGCACAATAGCCCAGCGTTGTCATGGCGATTCCGCCATCGGCCATCTTGCCATGAAAGTCCTGTAAGGCCTGCGTAGGAATGCCTCCGGCAGTCATGCCCTCAAAAGTACCGGCTTTAATAAAGCGATTTTTCAAGCTTAAACCGTTCAGTTTAGCGGGCAAGAAACAGCGTGAAAGATCCGCTGAAAACGTATTGTTTGATTGCATATTTTGCATGTCATTAACCATTTATTAACTCTGTACAGCTTTAGAGAATAGTTCTAAAGCAGCTGTAGAAGAGCCTTCTAGAATACAAAAAGCAGCATATGGATCACTGTTATATATCAATGATACATATCCTATTTTATTAAATCAATTATTATGATTTTTGCTTCTTAGAAACCCTTAAAAACGGTTAATTTACATCTGAATTTTTCTATTGCAGCGAGTTTTTTACATTCAATATTGAGCTTTATGCTGATACCCGCAGGCGGATCATGAATTTACTCGAAGGTATTACATCGACAGGATGGTGTTTGAATTATTGAATAATGAAATGAATGGAAAGACGTATTTATGCATTTGTGCAAACGTTTCAATAACATTAACCGTAAATATGGCAGTAGCAGGGTTTTATTAACGCACAGGACGTTCAGCGTAAATGGCATATGTCTGAAGACTGACAACAAGATTAAAAGATATGCCCCTGATCAAAATATAAGCATAAGAAAATAAAGCGGCAGTTACTTTTTTACAACGTATCAAAGTGCCCAGATCTATAGGGGACAGATTGCCCCCTAACCTTTGGCACATCTAGTCTTCTTGAAGTGCGATGGCTGCCATTTTCATAATACTTTCAAATGATTCTGCACCCGCAATAAATAAACCATTATGGCAGAACATGGCATCATCAATTTCGATCACGTCTTGAAACGCTTTATCGGATAAGCCAGCCCAGGGTTTAGGCAGCGACTTTCTATCTTCAAATGAGCCGAGTTCAACAGGTACGGTTTGAATTCTCCATGGTCCAGATCCCGATGGGTAAACGACATATAACGCCTCTTTAGATAAGGCGTGAACCGTTCTTTTCCACGGGGTATATTTTTCTAAGACAATGAGACGTGGATCTTCTGCATTTTCAATCGCTTTAGCGACAATCTCTTTTGCACTGATGCCACCATTAGCAGAGGCTATGAATCGTGTTAGTACTCTAGATGCAAATTCAACCGCTTCATCAAATGAGGCATCAAAATCACTCTCTTCTTGCCAAGTAGGGTTAAACATTGAAATCGTTTGGCTAAGGCTAATACCTTCAGAAACCCCTTTGACATGACCACAATCGATGGCATCAATCGTTGATACCAGGCCCCTATCGACAGATTTTGCTACTTCTTCATTACCCTGGCATATTTCTACGCCATATTTTTGCCAAATTAAACCAAATGAGGAATAGGGAATACCATTTTCGCGCTCACCTGCACCACCACGTTGATGATGATCAAAACGGCCTGCTTCCGGGTCGTATTCGCCACCTACGTCAATCACCATGTCTGCCTTGCCGATAAGCGCTAAATCACGTGTACGTATAAGCTTAAATGAAGGCAAGACCTGCTTCAGTGCAGCGATGCTGAAAACATCATCTGCATGAAAATTACCGTTGTGCGTTGCTATAACTAGTTCGTTCATTTGTTTTGTATCGTGTAATAAGGGGTTAGAAGGTGTTGATGGCTAAGCTTTGATGTTTTGGGCTATTTGCTGGCTATAATTATATACGGCGGATTCTATCCGAAGACAGCGAACAAAAACAGCTGATTTTAAATAGCCCAATATCATACAAAAGACCCTTCTAAGCGGAGTAAAACTAATGATTTATCACCCTCTTGGGAATGTGTAAGTTGATCACCCAAGTCCCTCACCCATTAATGTTCTCAAACATGTTAGCCATATTTGTTGAATTCTCGCTTAACTCTTCGGCCAATAATGCGGTTTTTTCTGCTTGCTGCTTGCTGCTTGCTGCTTGCTGCTTGCTGCTGATTAAGCTCGACGGCCTGATCGCTATGTTCAAGGTTAAATTGCATTTGTTGAATGGCGATACTTTGCTCGTGACTTGCATCAGATACATTTTGAATATCATTCACTAACGGGTTTATTTGTTCAGTGAGCCGCTTTTAGTGCGCGTAATCTACATCAGGTAGAAGTCTTTGATGGCAAGATGTGGCTGTTCGCCGGCCTTGAATCTAGCCAACGATTAAATGATATCTGGTCTTCTAGCAATGGCATCACATGGATAGAGGAAAACAACCAAGCTGCATTTCCTGCACGAGCAATGCATCAAGTGGTGTGCTTTCAAGATCGTTTGTGGTTGATGGCAGGGTTAGAGCAAGGTACCGGTAATATGAATGATGTCTGGTCATCCAGTGATGGCATCCATTGGGGATTAAATTATCGAGGCATAATTAGATTTTCTGACAGCCCCTAGTAGGCAACTGAAAATCAAAAAACCTGCTAAGTAAGTACACTTACTAAGCAGGGTATCAATAGTATTAATTTATAAGCATTGAAAATTACAGGGGTT